>DAITQM010000025.1:0-16307 GCA_036832975.1 Pseudomonadota bacterium
GGCGAGGGCAGGATTGCCCGAGTAAATCGAGCAAAATTTATGCAACTATTGGGTTGACTTTCCATCGCGGTTGTCGTTCGGCCGGCGCCGCGTCGCGGCGAGCGCCAGGTACTGTTCGTGCAGGGCTGCGACTTGCGGTTCGAGCGCCTGCGGCGTGCCTCGATTGTCGATGACCTCGTCGGCCAGTGCAAGCCGGTCCTCGCGGTCGGCTTGCGCGGCAAGCATGCGTTCGGCCGCCGGGCGGTCGATCCGGTCGCGGCGGCAGAGCCGCTCGATCTGCACATCGGCCGGCACATCGACGACCAGCACCCGGTCGGCCCACCGGAAGGTTTTGGTTTCGGCGTAAAGCGGCACGGCGATCAGACAATAGGGTGCCGTGAGAGCGGCGACTTCCTGCCTGGCCAGCGCCTCGATCAACGGGTGCAATATCGCTTCGACCCGGCGCCGGGCGGCGTGATCGGAGAAAATCCGCGCCTTGAGAAAAGCCCGGTCGAGCGTGCCGTCCGGGCGCCGGATCGCTTCGCCGAACGCCGCGCGCAAGGCCGCAAGCCCGGGTGTTCCCGGCTCGACCACCCGGCGCGCCAGGTCGTCGGTATCGATCACCGGCACGCCGCGCCGGGCGAAGGCGTCGCACACCGCCGATTTGCCGGCGGCAATCCCGCCGGTGATGACAACGATCAGCGGCGGATCCGTTGACGGGCCGGCCATGGGTTATTGCAGGGTTAAGCCAATCGCGAGGCGCCCAGATACCAGGCGACGATCTGCTCGCCGTACAGCAACGCGATCCAACCGGCGAAGGCCAGGTACGGCCCGAACGGCAGCGGTTTGTCGCGGTGCATACGGCCGGTGAGCAACAGTGCTAGGCCGACCAGGGCGCCCGACAACGACGAGAGCAGGATCACCAGTGGCAGCATCGTCCAGCCGAGCCAGGCGCCGAGCGCGGCGAGCAGCTTGAAATCGCCGTAGCCCATGCCCTCCTTGCCGGTCAGCAGCCGGAACAGATGGAACACCGCCCACAGCACAATATAGCCCGCCGCGGCGCCGAATACGGCGCTGTGCAAGTCGGTGTACAGACTGCCGGTGTTGAGCAGGAGTCCCAGCCACAGCAACGGCAGCGTGATCGGGTCGGGCAGCATCTGGTGGTCGAGGTCGATCCCGGTGAGCGCGATCAGCGCCCAACTGAGAAGCAGCGCTCCGGCCAACGCATAGCCCCAGGGCACGACCGCGACCACGGCCAGCGTCACCGCCATCGTCAGGAATTCATAAACCGGGTAACGCCGACCGATCGGCGCCCGGCACGCCCGGCAGCGGCCGCGCAGCAACCCATAACTGACCAGCGGGATATTGTCGTAAGCCTTGATCGGCGTTTTGCACTGCGGGCAGTGCGAGGCTTCGACCACCAGACCGGGCGGGGGGGGTGTCTCCTCGACAGCCAAGCCCAAAAGTTCCCGCGCTTGCCGCCGCCAATCGTGCAGCAGCATGGCCGGCAGGCGCACGATCACGACATTCATGAAACTGCCGATCGCCAGGCCGAGCGCCGCCGCGAAGGTGTAGTAAAGCCAGGGGGTGGAGAGTAGATATTCCATGGCGCACCTGGGTGTTATTCTGAGCGCATCATATGCGATTTGCGCCGTGTGCACTCACCGGGCGGCGCGTGGTATTCAAAAAGAAAATCTATCGAAGTTTATTGGCAAAGAGACGTTTGACGCCTCGCGGGGGAAAGGCATGGTGCGTCGTGTCCATCCATGAAAACCTGCGATCAAATCACCGCCGCCATCTTGAACACCGGCAGGTACATCGCAATCACCATGCTGCCAACCATGGCGCCGATGACAACGATGATGATCGGCTCGAGTAGGCTGCTCAGCGCATCGACGGTGTTGTTGACTTCCTCTTCGTAGAATTCGGCGACCTTGAGCAGCATTTCGTCGAGCGAACCGGCTTCTTCGCCGATCGCCGTCATCTGGATCACCATCGGCGGAAAGACGCGGGTCTGCTGCATCGCCAGTTGCAACTGGTGGCCGCCGGCGACCGCTTCTCGCACGTCGTTGACCGCTTCCTCGTAAACGATGTTGCCGGTGGCGCCAGCCACCGTTTTCATCGCGTCGACGAGCGGCACGCCGGCCTTGAAGGTGATCGACAGCGTGCGTGCGAAACGGGCCAGCGCCGCCTTGCGCAGGACCTCGCCGATCACCGGCAGGCGAAGCAGGAAGCGGTCGAAGCCGCGGGCGAACGCGCGCGAGCGCTTGCGGGCTTGAATAAAAGCGATGACCGCCGCGACCGCGATGGCCAGATAAAGGTACCAGGTACTTTGCAGCGAACGCGACATGTTGACGATCAGCTTCGTGAAAAACGGCAGGTCGGCGCCGAAAGTGGAAAAAATCGCTTCGAACTGCGGGATCACCTTGACGAGCAGCAGAATCATGACCACGATCGCCACGGTAAAGACGGCGGCCGGGTAGTACATGGCCTTTTTGACTTTGCCTTTCAGACTTTCGATGCGTTCTTTGTAGGTGGCGATGGTATCGAGCACGGTGTCGAGCACGCCGGCCGATTCGCCGGCCTGCACCAGGTTGACGTACAGCTCGTCGAAATAATAGCTCTGCCGGGCCAGTGCCTCGTGCAGCGTGATGCCCGATTCGATGTCGTTTTTGATCGTCGAGACGAGCTTTTGCAGACGCGGATTTTCCGCCGCCTCGGCGATGATATTCAGCGACTGGACGAGCGGCACGCCGGCGTGCAGCATCGTCGCGATCTGGCGGCTGAATACGGCGATATCTTTGGGTTTGATGCGCTTACCGGCGGCGCCGAACAGCGGCTTCGGTTTGCGCTTGACCGTTTTCGGGTTGATGCCCTGGCGCAACAGTTCGGCGCGCACCAGGTTCTGGTTGCGGGCGACGCGCTCGCCTTTGAGTTTGACGCCGCGCTTGTCGGTCCCTTCCCACAGCCAGGTGATCTGTTCGGGTGTCGTTGCCATGACGTTTCCTTACTCCTTGGTCACACGATTGATTTCCAACAGGCTGGTGATGCCGTCGCGGACCTTGTTGAGCGCCGAACGGCGCAGGTCATTGATACCCTCCGCGGTGCACTGCTGCTGCAAATCCAAGGCGCTGCCGCCGTCGAGGATGATCCGTTCCATGTGTTCCGAGAGTGGCATCACCTGGTAGATGCCAACCCGGCCTTTGTAGCCCTCGTTGCACTGCGGGCAGCCGATCGGTTTGTAAATCTTCAGGCCGGCGGCGATTTCTTCGTCGCTGAAGCCGGCTTCCTTGAGCGCCGCCGGCGGCAGGTCGTCAATTTCCTTGCAGTCGTGCAGCCGGCGCGCCAGGCGCTGGGCGATCACCAGGTGCACCGACGAGGTGATATTGAACGATGGCACGCCCATATTGACCAGGCGGGTGATGCTCTGTGGTGCGTCGTTGGTGTGCAGCGTCGAGAGCACCAGGTGGCCGGTCTGCGCCGCTTTGATCGCGATCTCGGCGGTTTCCAGGTCGCGGATCTCACCGACCATGATGACGTCCGGATCCTGGCGCAGGAAGGCGCGCAGGGCGCGGGCGAAGGTCATGCCCTGGCGCGTGTTCTGCTGCACCTGGTTAATGCCGGGAACGCGGATTTCGACCGGATCTTCGGCCGTCGAGATGTTGCGCCCCTCGTCGTTGAGCAGGTTGAGCCCGGTATACAGCGTCACGGTCTTGCCGCTGCCGGTCGGCCCGGTGACCAGGATCATGCCGTAGGGTTTACCGATGGCGTCGAGGAATTTTTCTTTCTGCTCCGGCTCGAAGCCCAGGCTGTCGACGCCGATCTTGGCCTGTGAGGCGTCGAGGATGCGGAGCACGACTTTTTCGCCGAACAGCGTCGGGCAGGTGCTGACGCGGAAGTCCATCGACTTGCTCTTGGAAATCGTCAGCTTGATGCGCCCGTCCTGCGGCACGCGGCGCTCGGCGATATCGAGTCCGGACATCACCTTGAGGCGCGCCGCGAGGCGCGGGCCCATCTTGACCGGCCGTTTTTTCACGGTCCGCAACACCCCGTCGAGGCGCAGCCGGATGCGGTATTCGGTTTCGTAAGGCTCGAAATGGATGTCCGAAGCGCCGCGGCGGATCGCGTCGACCAGCACCTGGTTGACGAAACGGACGATGGGTTTGTCGTCGATGCCGCTTAAATCGTCGGCCGCATCCGGTTCCTCGCCGCTTTCGAAGCCCAGATCCTCGAGGCCTTCGTCCTCCTCGTCGTCCACTTCGATCGTGCCGCCGAGCCCGCCTTCGAGCGCCCGCTCGACGAACTGGCCGAGCTGATCGGCCGGCGCGACCAGCGGCGCGATCTGGAGGGTGGAATTGAAGGCGATTTCGTCGAGCGCCGCGTGGCTCGTCGGGTCGGCCAGGGCGAGATAGAGGAGATTGCCGCGCTTGAACACCGGCAGCGCCTGGTGGCGGCGAATCAGCTCTTCCTTGACGTCGCCGAGCGGCGCGGCGGCGAGGTCGAGGGCCGCCAGATCGACCAGCGGATAACCGAATTCAGAGGCCGCAACGCGAGCCAGCGCCCCGGAGGGCAAAAGCCCGGCGGAACTCAGGTGCGAGATCAGCGACCGGCCCTTGGTATTGGCCTCGTCGCACGCCGCCTGCGCCGCCTCGGCGGTCAAAAGCCCCTCCTCGACCAGCCGGCGCGCCAGCCCGGTCAGACGGGTGATCGATACGACTTCGTTCAGCATCACGCGAGCCTCCTCGGCAGGGCGCGGCCGCGAAACCGCATGGCCGAAGCGCCCCTACCGCTTGAGTTTAACCGGAAAATCGGTGAAATGTCGAAGCAACGGGTGTGCACGCAGCGGGTGATGCGCCTCGGCGCTCACCCCCGGCAGCTTGCCGGAACGTAGCGGACGTCACCGTCTTGGAGAGTACAGGCCCAGACAATCGGCTGTCCCGGTATCGGGGCACCGCCGGCACCGTCACCCGGCGTCAGCAGCAGTACCGGGTCGGTATCCGCGCCGGTATTGCGAGTCGTCACAGTAATCACCCCCGTGGCCGGGGCAATCGCGATAGACTCGACGTACGTCGAGCCGTTGAACGAAAAATCGGGGGGGTTCAAACTCGCCGCGGTTTGAAAAGTATCCGTGATCGCCAGCTTGACGGGGCCGGAAAGATACAGCGCCTCACTGACTTTCGTGCGAATGGTATAGTTTTGATAGGCGGGCATCGCCCAGGCAAGCAATATCGCGATGATGGCGATCACGATCATCAACTCGATCAGCGTAAAACCACGCTGGCATTCGGTTGGGCGGGTTCTGACTAACACCGGTTCTGCCTGATCGTTAACGATCGCCCCTGGCTCGGACGAGCCAGGGGCGATAAGGGCGCTTGCGTTGCCGCAAGCTGGTCAGTGACGTCTTTCTCCGGAGAGCAACTGATCAGTTGAACGTCACGCACTGTCGGTTACCCGCTGATGTTCGTGGCGGGCGCGGCAGCGCTTACGGAGTCGTCGTCGGACGGCACTCTGCCGGAACGTGTTTGGCAAGCGTCGCAGCGTCCTTCAAGCAATCCCATTCGACCACGTCATTTGCATTAGCCTGTGTCGGTGTAAAGACCAGAATCGGGTCAGGACTGCCACCTGTGTTTTGTGTGGTACAGGTAATCACGCCATTAGCACCGATCGCGATGCTGGCCACGTAATCGGGCACCCCGGACAACACGTAGCCGCTGTTAGCCGCAGTAACGGCAGTAAGGCTACCAAGCGACTGCGCCGTTTCCGAGACCGCCAGTTTGGCCGACGCGCTCAGGTTGATGCATTCTGCAACCTTAGTGCGAATGGTGTAATCCTGATACGCCGGAATGGCGATGGCCAGCAGGATGGCGATAATGGCGATCACGATCATCAGTTCGATGAGCGTGAAGCCGTGTTGTTTGCGAATCGTATTCATCTTGAATCACTCCTAAGTCGATTGATCAATCGTTGAACCCCGGGCCTCGTTCAGACGATATAGCAGCCCGGCGACGGCTTCCGTTCCTGGTTGCAGTCGGAAAAGGACATACAGATTCCGCGCCAAGCAGCCGGTCCGGCCCGCAAAATCAGTCATTTCACGACCGATATTCCGAATAAAATCAACAAGATAAGCGATCCTGAGCGCATCGGATCGATGGGGTTGCTGCGGGCTTCAAGCGACGGGCAGCGCTGACCCTTTTTGTCAGTTTATGCCGCTGTCCGTACCCGCCGGAGTGTTCTCCGGCCGGGAGATATCCCTGGCGGAGAGGGTTCCCCGACCCGCCAAGCGGGCCGGGGTTCAGGCCGAAACGATGGTCCCGGGGCGGCCCGGCCTGTGACGTGCCCCGTCCGGGATGGAGTATCCTCGCCAGTCCCGTATCGAATACCTTCATTTCGAACGCAGTAGCGCCGGCGGTTCAACGGCCGGCCGGCACTGCGCTCTGCACCGCCGCGGCGGGCGGGGCGGCGGCCACCGCCGGCGTGCCGCCGCCGTGCGTGATGTGCCAAAGCGCCGCATAGGCGATCAGCACCGCGGTCAAGCCAACCCGAATCCAAAGCCGGTTGTCCCTGTGTTTCATCGTCCACCTGTGGTCACTCATCCGAGCGTTCATCCCGATCACTCCTTGCCGTTGCCCGCCGTTGTGCTTCAGTGTGAGAGATGAATGTTTTATGCCATTTCGTTGGATCGTTCTCTAACCTATTGTTTTTATTTAACAAAGAGGGATCGCCATCCGCTCCGGCGAGCGCCGGGAAGTGACGCTGACCGCCCGGCTTGCCGTAACCCGTCACATTGTGCGGGTTTGTCACAAGGCCCTGGTTACAATCAGCGATCGTTTGACTGTGGGGAGATGGCGATGAGGTTCGAGGTGGTTTGGCGCCGGGTAATCGGGCCGGCGGGGTTGACGGTGTTGCTCGCCGGTTGCGGCGGCGGCGAAGTGCGGGACGAAACACCGGCCGCGACGGGCGGGGCGCGCAACGTGATCTTGTTGATCGGCGATGGGATGGGGGTCTCGACGGTGACGGCGGCGAGGATTCTGGCCGGGCAGCTTGCCGGCGGCAGCGGCGAGGAGAACTTGCTGTCGTTCGAGCGTTTCCCGCACGTCGCGCTGGCCAAGACCTACAACACCGACATGCAGGTGCCCGATTCGGCCGGCACGATGTCGGCGATGGTCACCGGCCGCAAGACCCGGGCCGGGGTGCTGTCGGTGGCGCCCGAAACGCCGCGCGGCGATTGCCGGATGGCGCAGCCGATGACCACCATCCTCGAAGCGGCCGAGCAGGCCGGCATGGCGACTGGTCTCGTCACCACGACGCGGATCACGCACGCCACGCCGGCGGCGCTCTATGCCCACGCCGCCGACCGCAACTGGGAGGACGACGCGGCGCTGCCGGCCGCGGCGCGCGATGCCGGCTGTGCCGATATCGCCCGGCAATGGGTCGAGTTTCCGGCCGGTGATGGGCCGGACGTGGTCTTCGGTGGCGGCCGCGCGCAATTCCAGTCGAAAATCGTCGCCGATCCCGAATACCCCGAGTACAACGGCCGCCGGCTCGACGGTCGCGATCTGATCCACGAATGGCAAAAACGCCGCCCGGGCAGCCGCTATGTCTGGAACCGGGCGAATTTCGAGCAACTCGATCTGACGGCGCCGGGGCCGATCCTCGGCCTGTTCGAGCCGTCGCACCTCCACTACGAACATGACCGCGGCGGCGACCGGGCCGGCGAACCGTCGCTCAGCGAGATGACCCGCGCCGCGATCGCGCACCTGACCGCCGACCCGGACGGCTTTTTCCTGATGGTCGAAGGCGGCCGGATCGACCACGCCCACCACGACGGCAACGCTTATCGCGCTTTGACCGAGACGATCGAGTTTTCCCGCGCCGTCGAGGTGGCCCTGGCCATGACCTCGCGCGACGATACCTTGATCGTCGTCACCGCCGATCACAGTCACGTCCTGGCGATCGCCGGCTATCCGGCGCGTGGCAATCCGATCCTCGGCAAGGTCGTCGGCATCGACGGGCGCGGCGCAAGACAAGCGGCGCCGGCCCCGGCCGCCGACGGCAAGCCATACACGACACTGGCTTACGCCAACGGCCCCGGCTACACCGCCGGCGGCGAACGGCCCGACCTGAGCGCCATCGACACCGCCGATCCCGACTACCGCCCCCTCGGCGGCGTACCGTTGGCGGCTGAAACCCACGGTGGCGAGGACGTCGCGGTGTACGCCATCGGCCCCGGTGCCGAAGCGGTGCACGGCGTGCTGGAACAGAACCGGATCTTCGACGTGCTGGTCGATGCCGCGCCCCGCCTCCGGGGTGACCACGGCACCGAATGACGCCGAGGTCTGGATTCCCGCGACTGTGTCAAGCACCAGAATGGGGAGACTTTCCGTGGATGCTTGACGGTGACATTTGCCGAGTTCAGAATCGGCGGTCAATACGGATTAAGAGACGTGACGATGAGCGACGATCGGCGCGTCAGGGATCGACCGGCTTGCATCGTTTTTAACGGCTTCGTGTTGTTCTTCGCCGGTGCGGTGGAGGGCGCCGGGACACCGTGGTTTACCGAGGTCACGTCGGCCGCCGGTATCGTCGCGCCACACGCGGCCGATCAACCTTCAACCGGGATTGCGATCGCCGATTTCGATCGCAACGGCTGGCCCGATATCTTTGTGACCGGTTATTTCGAACCCAACCGGCTGTATTTCAACCAGGGCGACGGCAGTTTCAACGAAAGCGCCACGGTGGCGGCGGAGGTCGCGCTGACCGGCGCGGCCTGCAGTGGCACGGCGGCAGCCGATTTCGACGATGACGGTTGGCCCGATCTCTATCTGGCGTGCAACGGCCGTAATTATCTGTTGCGTAACCTCGCCGGCCAGGGCTTTGCCGATGCCACAACCCCGGTCATCGACCACCCTGGACGCAGCGAGGCGGTCGCCTGGGGCGATTTGAACGGCGACGGCCGGCTCGACCTGTTCGTCGGCGCCCATCCCATCGCCTCACCGCCACCGGCCCCGCCGCCCGATTATTGTCATAACCCCGACGCCGCGGCCATCCCGCTCGCCGCGCGGGGCTGCGATCTGATCCTGCTCGGCGACGGGACCGGCGGTTTTACCGACATCACGTCCGGCCTCGATCCCCGGGCGCTCGATCGTTTAACACTGGCCGCGCAGTGGATCGACTACGACAATGACGGCGATGTCGATCTTTATGTTTTAAGTGATAAATTATTCGGCAACGTGTTGTGGCGCAACGACGGTCCCGGTTGCGGCGGTGTTTGCTTGACCGACGTTTCGTTTGCCACCGGCGCCGACCGCCCGGCCTACAGCATGGGCATCGCGGCCGGCGATTTCGACCGCGACGGCGACTTCGATTTTTATTACTCGAGCATCGGCGAGCAGGTCATGTTGGAAAGCCAGGTCGCCGGCGGCGCCGGCGGTTTTCTCGATATCACCGCCGAGGCCGGGACCACCTACCCGGCGATCGGTTGGGGTGCGGTTTTTCTCGACGCCGACCTCGACGGCTTCGAGGATCTCGCTTTGGCGGTCAGCGGCGGCGCACAAGGTACTCCGGTGGCGCGCAATCGGTTGTTCCACAATCTCGGCACCTGGACCGCGGGCGGCTTTTTCACCGATGTCTCGGTTGCCTCGGGCCTCGATGTCCCCCTGCCGACCGAGGCGGCGGCCCGGCTCGATTACGATCTCGACGGCCGGCCCGATCTCGTGCTCGGCCATTTCAATCAGCACTACGGCTTGTATCGCAATATCACCGGCGGCGCGAACCAATGGCTGGGCCTGGTGCTCGAAGGCGGCAGCGCGGCGGACGGCGGGCGGGTCAACCGCGACGCGCTCGGGGCGCGGGTGATATTGACCACGCCGGATGGGGCGATTCAGCTCCGCGAAAGCGCCAGCGGCGCTTCGCGCGGCTCGTCGCACGATCGGCGCCTTCATTTCGGTCTCGGGACTGACGATCGCGCCACGGTGCAGATCCGCTGGCCCGACGGGACGCTGGACGACCTCGGCGAGCGGGTGGCTGGCCGCTACTATTACCGCGTCTGGCCGCCGGCAGAAACGATTTTTGCCGACAGCTTCGATTAAGCCGCCAGCAACGCGCCGACGGCGGCGCTGTAGGCGCGGCGGCGGAACAGCAGTTGCCAGCGGTTGCCGCCGACCTGGCGCCAGAGGAACACGGCGCGCAACGCGCCGAGCAGCAGGGCGCGGATCAAGCTCTGGTTGTCGCGATCTTGCAGGTATTGCGGCAGGCCGCTGACCATGATGCGCGGCTCGGTGCCGCCGATATGCTGGACCCAGGCGTCGGCGAGTTGGCTGACGGTTTCGGCGCCGGCCGGGTTGTCGTGCGCCCCGCCGGTGCCGCCGATCAAGCGCAATTCGCGACCGAGCGCCTGCTGCGCCTCGGTGCGGCGGAGGAACTGCCGTTCCAGGCGCATCACGGCGATACCGAGGCGCAGCGGTTCGGGACGGCTGGCCCGGCCGCGCAACAGTTCGGCGAGGTAGCGCAAGCCGCCGGCAAGTTGGCCTGGTTCGGGGTAGACCGCGGCGACCGATACCGGGTCGAGATCGAGCACGGCGCCGAGACAGGCGCCGAGCGGTTCGGTCGCGCAGCGCCCGCGGCTGGCGATATCGTGGACCAGCACCGTACACTGGAACAGGGCACCGAGGGCCAGGGCCTGATCGTTCAGGGCCCGGTTGATCCGCTCCTCCGGGTTCAAGGCGCCGGGGCGTTGCTGCATTGGATCACTCCACCGCCGAGGCAAAGATCGCCATCATAGAGTACGACGGATTGGCCGGGGGTCACGGCCCGCTGCGGCCGGGTAAAGCTGAGCACGAGCCGGTCTCCCGCCGGGTCGAGCGTGACAACCGTGCACGGCTGGTCGATCTGACGGTAGCGGATTTTGGCCCACAGGCTGGCCCCCGGGGCGGGCGGCCGGGCGATCCAGTTCAACTCGGCGGCTTCCAGCCGATCGGCGAGCAGCGCCGGATGTTCGGGATCCTGGGCGACGACGATCGTGTTGCGCGCCGGATCCTTGGCGATCACATACCACGGCGCTTCGGGCGCGTCACGGACGCCGCCGATGCCGATCCCCTGACGCTGGCCGAGCGTGAAGCGGTGCAGGCCCTGGTGCCGCCCGAGTTGCCGGCCGCCGGGATCGACGATCGGCCCCGGTGTATCGGCGATGTAGCGGGCCAGAAACTCGCCGAGGCGCCGTTCGCCGATAAAGCAGATTCCGGTGCTGTCGCGCTTGGCATGGACCGGGATGCCGGCGGCTCGCGCCTCGGCCCTGACCTGGCGTTTGGTCCACTCGCCGAGCGGAAATTCGGCGTGCGCCAGTTGCGCCTGGCTGAGGGCGGATAGGAAATAACTCTGGTCCTTGTCCGAATCGCGTCCTTTGAGCAGGAAATGGACGCCATCCTCGGTGATCTTGCGGCAATAATGCCCGGTGGCGATCCGTCCGGCGCCGAGGTCGGCGGCGTGCGCCAGAAAAACGTCGAACTTGATTTCGCGGTTGCACAGGATGTCGGGATTCGGCGTCCAACCGCGACGGTACTCGGCGATAAAGCGCGTGAACACACGATCCCAGTATTCGGCAGCGAAATTGCGCGCATAAAATGGAATGCCGAGCCGCTCGGCCACCGCCTGGGCGTCGGCCGCGTCCTGTTCGGCCGGGCAGCCGGCCGCCTCATCCTCTTCTTCCCAGTTTTTCATGAACAGACCGGCGAGCGGCCGCCCCTCGCGGTGCAACAAGAAAGCGCTGAGCGACGAATCGACGCCGCCCGACATCGCCACCATGGTCAGATCGTTTGCCATGGAATCAATATGGGGGGATCGCCGGCGGCGGGCAAGCGTGTTCCCGTTCCCAGACACGTTCCCGGGCCCGTTGAATCCGCTGACCGGTGAGAGGAAAATAACATCATGGCAGCGCAGCGGCACGATGGCGGCACCGAGGTTCTCGAAAGCCCGCCGGAATTGATGGAACCGGCCTTGTACAAGGTCGTCCTGCTCAACGACGATTTCACGCCGATGGATTTTGTCGTCGAGCTTTTGATGCGTTTTTTCGGGATGTCGCTCGACCGCGCGACGCAGGTGATGCTCCACGTCCACACCCGCGGCAAGGGGATTTGCGGCGTTTACAGCCTGCAAGTGGCGGAAACCAAGGTGCAGCAGGTGACCGAGTTCTCGCGCCACCACCAGCACCCGCTGCAATGCACGCTGGAGGAGGCATGAGGCCCGCCTCATTCACCACCCCTCCTACTGCGGCGCCGCCAGGCCACGCACCTGGGGCGTTTCACTCGGTCGCGCATCCTCAACGTACAGGCAAGTACGCTTCCGGTGCGCTCGGTCGCGAAACGCCCCATCTGCGTGGCCTGACAGCGCCTCGTGACGAACCGGTGGTGAATAAGGCGGGATAAGCCCGGAGCCGGGCGGCTGGGCAGTGTGCAACAAAGCACTTGGCGGCGCGGTCTGCATTGCGTATAGTCGTCATATCCTGGCGGCCGGTCCGGGCGGGCCGTTCCGCCGGGTGTCCGGACGCCGATCTTGCAGGGTGCGAACATGTTCAACCGTGAACTCGAACAGACCATCAGCCAGGCTTACCGCCAGGCGCGGGAGGCGCGCCACGAGTTCCTGACGGTCGAGCACCTGCTGCTCGCCTTGCTCGGCAACGAGTCGGCGGCCGAGGTGCTGCGCGCCCTGAACGCCGATCTCGAACAACTGGCGATCGACCTGCGCGACGTGATCAGCGAAACGGTGATGGAGTTGGCCGGCGACGACGGCCGCGAAACGCAGCCGACGATCGGTTTCCAGCGGGTATTGCAGCGCGCCCTGTACCACGTCCAATCTTCCGGCAAGCATGAAGTGCAGGGTGCCAATGTGCTGGTCGCGATTTTCGGCGAGAAGGATTCGCACGCGGTCTGGCTGCTCGGCCGGCAGCGCATCACGCGGCTCGACGTGGTCAATTATCTGGCCCACGGCGTCAGGCCCGAGGCGCCGCAGCGCCTCGCCGAGACGCCGAAGCTGCCGGACGGCACGCCGGGTAAGGAAGAAGACCCGCTCAAGCAGTTCACCGCCAACCTCAACCAGTTGGCCCGCGACGACCGGATCGACCCGCTGATCGGCCGCGCCCGGGAAGTCGAGCGCGCGGTGCAGGTGCTATGCCGGCGGCGCAAGAACAACCCGCTGCTGGTCGGCGAGGCTGGGGTCGGCAAGACCGCCATCGCCGAGGGGCTGGCCCGGCTGATCGTCGAAGGCCGGGCGCCGGAGGCGCTCAAGGACGCGACGATCTACTCGCTCGACATGGGCGCCCTGCTCGCCGGCACCAAATACCGCGGCGATTTCGAGCAGCGCCTGAAAGCCGTGCTCGGTGCTCTGGGCAAGCAGAAAAACGCCATTTTGTTTATCGACGAGATCCATACCGTGATCGGAGCCGGCGCGGCGTCCGGCGGCGTGCTCGACGCCTCGAACCTGATCAAGCCGGTCCTCGGCAACGGCAGCCTGCGGTGCATCGGTTCGACCACCTACCAGGAATACCGCGGCATTTTCGAGAAAGACCGGGCGCTGGCCCGCCGCTTCCAGAAAATCGATATCGTCGAACCCAGCCAGGCCGAAACGCTGGAGATTCTGCACGGCCTGAAGGAGCGCTTCGAAGCGCACCACCAGGTGCGCTACAGCGACGCCGCGCTCGACGCCGCGGTGCAGCTCGCGGTACGCCACCTGCACGACCGGCAGTTGCCGGACAAAGCGATCGACGTCATCGACGAGGCCGGCGCGGCCGAGCGCCTGGTGCCGGCGGAACAGCGGCACGAGATGCTGGAAGCCGAACAGATCGAACAGGTGGTGGCCCGTATGGCGCGTATCCCGCCGCGCCGGGTCAGCCGCAGCGACCGCGAAACGCTCGGCGCGCTGGAGCGCGATCTCAAGATGACCGTCTTCGGCCAGGACGAGGCGATCGAAAGCCTGGCCGCGGCGATCAAGCTGGCGCGTGCCGGTCTCGGCGACGCCGAACGGCCGATCGGCTCGTTCATGTTCGCCGGTCCGACCGGGGTCGGCAAGACCGAAGTCAGCCGCCAGTTGGCGATGACCCTGGGCATCGAGCTGATCCGCTTCGACATGTCCGAATACATGGAAGCGCACAGCGTTTCGCGGTTGATCGGCGCGCCACCCGGCTACGTCGGTTTCGACCAGGGCGGGCTGTTGACCGAAGCGGTCAACAAAACGCCGCACGCCGTATTGCTGTTCGACGAAATCGAAAAAGCCCACCCCGACGTGTATAACGTGCTGTTGCAGGTGATGGACCACGGCAAGCTGACCGACACCAACGGCCGCGAGACCGATTTTCGTAACGTGGTGTTGATCATGACGACCAACGCCGGCGCCGAAGAACTGAGCAAACGGGCGATCGGGTTCACCTCGCAGGACGCGAGCAGCGACGGCATGGAAGCCCTCCGCCGGACGTTCCGCCCGGAATTCCGCAACCGGCTCGACGCCATCATCCAGTTCAAGCCGCTGGACGAGGCGACGGTGCTGAAAGTCGTCGATAAATTCGTCCTCGAACTCGAAAACCAGCTCGCCGACCGCCAAGTGACCCTTGAAGTCGATGCCGCGGCCCGCGCCTGGCTGGCACGCCACGGCTTCGACCCGGCGCTCGGCGCCCGGCCGATGAAGCGCGTGATCCAGCAGCACATCAAGCGCCGGCTGGCCGACCAGTTGCTGTTCGGCGAACTGGCCGGTGGCGGGGCCGTCAAAGTCGGAGTCGCGGCCGGCGGCACGGAACTGGAGATCACCAGCCGCGGCCCGGCGCCGGGCGCGCCCCCCAACGAAAAGCCCGCCGCCGTCGAAAAGGGCTGAGCCTGATCGAGCGGCGCCTTAAGCTGCTTGATTTTTCCCGCTGTATCGGGTAGCATTTCCGCTCTTTGGCAATCCCGATTCGAGCCGATTCATGAAAACATTCAGCGCCAAAGCCGGGCAGGTCGAACACCGCTGGCTGCTCGTCAATGCCGAGGGCAAAACGCTCGGCCGGCTGGCGACCGAGATCGCGCGCCGCCTGCGCGGCAAGCACAAAGCCGAATACACGCCGCACGTCGATACCGGCGATTTCGTTGTCGTTGTCAATGCCGAAAAAGTCGCGGTGACGGGCAAAAAGCTGGACGATAAGGTCTATCACTGGCACACCGGTTATATCGGCAACATGAAGCACGAGACGCTCGGCAAGCGCCTCGGCCGGCGCCCGGAGTTGGTGATCCACGAAGCGGTCCGCGGCATGCTGCCGCGCAACCCCCTCGGCCGGGCGATGATGCGCAAGCTCAAAATCTATGCCGGCGGCGAACACCCGCATGCCGCGCAACAGCCCGTTCCGCTTGAACTTTGAGAACACGATCGATGGCAACCGAACAATTTTACGGCACCGGTCGGCGCAAATCGTCGAGTGCCCGGGTTTTCCTCCGGCCCGGCGGCAACGGCCGGATTCTCGTGAACCACAAGCCGCTGGATGAATTTTTCGGCCGCGAGACGGCGCGCATGATCGTCCGCCAGCCGCTTGCCACCACCGAAAACAACGACCGTTTCGACATTTACGTAACCGTCACCGGCGGTGGCATTTCGGGCCAGGCCGGCGCGATCCGCCTCGGCATCAGCCGGGCGTTGGTCGAGTACGACGAAGCCCTGCGCGGCAAACTGCGCGGCGCCGGTTATCTGACGCGCGACGCGCGCGAGGTCGAGCGCAAGAAAGTCGGCCTGCACAAAGCCCGCCGCGCCACCCAGTACTCGAAACGCTGATCGTTCCCGGCTTCGCTCGCGGAGCTAAAAAATGCGCCCCCTCCCCGGCCCTCCCCCGCGGGCGGGAACCCACTTTGTCCCTTCCCCCGCTTGCGGGGGAAGGTTAGGAAGGGGGTGCGGTTACCCCTGCTGGGGGATCGTCTAATGGTAGGGCGCGGGGGAAAGAGCCGATGCGGGTTGAGCATCGGCCCGCCGCGCGGCCGAGGCAGGAGCCGAGGACCGGCTTGCTTGGTGAGCGCTGGACGCGCGAACCTAGCAAGGCACGCTGTCCGGTTCGCAGGCGATGACGTTTGCCGTTACGAAATCGTAGAATAGAAACCGATCCTACTGGGGGATCGTCTAATGGTAGGGCGCGGGGGAAGAAGCCGATGCGGGTTGAGCATCGGCCCGCCGCGCGGCCGAGGCAGGAGCCGAGGACCGGCTTGCTTGGTGAGCGCTGGACGCGCGAACCTAGCAAGGCACGCTGTCCGGTTCGCAGGCGATGACGTTTGCCGTTACGAAATCGTAGAATAGAAACCGATCCTGCTGGGGGATCGTCTAATGGTAGG
>DAITQM010000025.1:16407-42281 GCA_036832975.1 Pseudomonadota bacterium
GTTACGAAATCGTAGAATAGAAACCGATCCTGCTGGGGGATCGTCTAATGGTAGGGCGCGGGGGAAGCAGCCGATGCGGGTTGAGCATCGGCCCACCGCGCGGCCGAGGCAGGAGCCGAGGACCGGCTTGCTTGGTGAGCGCTGGATGCGCGAACCTAGCAAGGCGCGCTGTCCGGTTCGCAGGCGATAACATTTGCCGTTACGAAATCGTAGAATAGAAACCGATCCTGCTGGGGGATCGTCTAATGGTAGGACAGCGGACTCTGACTCCGCCAGTCTAGGTTCGAATCCTAGTCCCCCAGCCAATTCCAGCATCTCTCCCCCACTCCGGCACGCATAGCGCGCCGTCGCGGTATACACGGCCTTCACCTCGGAAACGGCGGTGCACCTATTCATGACTGGTCAGGAATTGGTCCGGGAATTGGAGGACGGAGGACAGGTACAGAAGATAGAGGCGCGGAAATGGCGCGAAGCGAGGAAATTCCCGCGGTCGCCTGCCTCTGACTTCGCGCGGGGATGGAAATGGCGGCAAGTGGGCGGCCGAAATGCGAAAATAGAAATCGACCCGGCGGCGGCCGGCCGCCGTTTTCGTGAAGTTCCGGAAAGCAACGCATGCGTTTAATGACCGATCTCGACCTCGCCGGCCGGCGGGTGATGATCCGCGAGGATTTGAATGTGCCGCTCGACGGTGGCCGCATCGTCTCCACGGCCCGTCTCGATGCGGCGTTGCCGACGCTCCGTTTGGCGCTCGGGCAGGGTGCGAAAGTAATCGTGCTGTCGCATCTCGGGCGGCCGGCCGAAGGGCGCCTCGACCCGGCCTTGTCGCTGGCACCGGTCGCCCGCGCGCTCAGTGCAGCGGTGGGCTTCGAGGTGCCGCTCGCCGTCAATTGGCTGGATGGCGTCGAGGTGGCGGCGGGCCGGCTGGTGCTCGGCGAGAACGTCCGCTTCAATGCCGGCGAAAAGGCCAACGACGAGACGCTCGCCCGCCGGATTGCCGCCCAGTGCGATATTTTTGTAATGGATGCGTTCGGCGCTGCGCATCGCGCCCACGCCAGCACCGAAGGGGCCATCCGGTGTGCGCCGCTGGCGTGTGCCGGGCCATTGCTTGCCGCCGAGGTCGAAGCCCTGGACCGCGCCCTGGCGGCGCCGCGCCGCCCGCTGGTCGCGGTGATCGGCGGCGCCAAGGTGTCGAGCAAGCTCGGCGTGCTGCGCGCCTTGCTCGCCAAGGTCGATCATCTGATCACCGGCGGCGGGATCGCCAATACGCTGCTCGCCGCCGCCGGCAAACCGGTCGGCGATTCGCTGCACGAGCCGGAAATGCTCGCCATGGCGCGCGAGTTGCTGGCCAGCGGAAAAATTCCGCTGCCGGTCGATGTCGCTGTCGCCGAGCGAATCGCGGCCGAGGCCGAAGTCCGGTGTGCGGCGGTGGATGAGATTCGAAGCGGCGAGAAGATCGTCGATATCGGGCCGCGGACGATCGCTGCATACACCACCCTGATCGCCGGGGCCGGGACGATCTTGTGGAACGGGCCGCTCGGCATCTTCGAAATCCCCGCGTTCGCGGCCGGGACCAAGGCGCTGGCCGAGGCGGTCGCCGCGGCGGCGGCGTATTCGATCGCCGGCGGCGGCGATACGCTCGCGGCACTCGAAAAATGGCATCTGTCGGGGCGCTTGTCGCACCTTTCGACCGGTGGCGGCGCGTTCCTCGAATATGTCGAGGGCCGGACCTTGCCGGCGCTCGCCGCGCTGCGGGCCGCCGCCGGTGAATAGCCCCGTCCGCATTCAGCATTTATTGCGCGACGGCCGGTTCGATGCCGCCGAACGGCTGTGCCAGCAGGCGATCTCGCAGAATCCGACCGACGGCGAAGCCTGGCTCAAGCTGGCCGCCGTGCACCAGCGCCGCGGCGCCAAGGCGCAGGCGATCGAAGATTTGGAGGTGGCGGCGACCTGCGGCGCGGGGACGACGACCGGGCTGCGCGTCGCCCAAGCATTGATCCAATTGAGCGCTTACGACCGGGCACAAAAAGTGCTGGCCACGCTCGATCCGGCGCAGCCGGAAGTGGTGCTCCAAATGGCCCGCGCCGCCTGGGGCGGTGGCGATTACCGCCGTGCCGTGGTGCAGCTTTCCGCGCTGTGGGAGGCGCGGCCCGAGTGGTTGGCGTTGGCGGTGACCTATGCCCGGTCACTGGTCAATCTCGACCAGATGGCCAAAGCCGGCGAGGTGCTTGAGACGGCGCTGGCGCACCATACGGGCCAGTGGCTGGTGCAACAGCAATACGTGAGCTGGTTGATTTCGAACCGCTCGCCGGCCGCGGCGGCCGAATGGTTGGCCGGGCAGTCCGTGGTCGAGCCCAATCCGGGGCTGGGGACGGAAACGATGGCGCTTTATCGGTGGGCGCTCGGTGAACTGACGGCAGGCGAAGCGCCGCTGCCGGCCGCCGGCCGCCAGAACGGCGATGGTCGATACGATGCCCGCCGCGAGGGTTTCGTTTGCCTCCGGAATTGTCCGGGGCCGGTTGTTTGGTACGGCGATAACGTCACGCTGCTCAAAAAGGCGCTTGCCGCGGCGCCGGCCGGCGGCGCCATCGTCGAATGCGGTGTGCTCCACGGCCGCACGCTGAATCTTTTGGCGGCGTGGTCCGGGCGCGAAGTCCACGGTTTCGATTCGTTCCAGGGCCTGCCCGAAGACTGGAGCGAACGGGAAGGCGCCGGGAGCTATTCGACCGGCGGCCGGGTTCCCGCAGTCGCCCCGAATGCGACGCTGCACCCGGGATGGTTCGCCGAGACACTACCCCCGTTCGCCGCTACCTTGTCGCAGCCAATCGCTGTGCTGCATGTCGATTGCGATCTTTATTCCTCGACCCGCACCGTGCTGGCGCATCTCGGACCGCATCTGGCGCCCGGCGCCGTGGTGGTCTTCGACGAATATACCGGCTATCCCGGCTGGCGGGAGCACGAAGATCGTGCCTTTCGGGAATGGTGCGCCGAAAGCGGTGCCGGGTGCGAACTGATCGGCGCCGTCGTGCTCGGCCAGACAGCGGCGTTCAGAATAGTCGGCGGGCAGTGGAATTCCGAAAGTGGCTGTGCGGACGCAAACTAATCGATTTCGTCCCGGACGCTGGCTGGCGGCTCTGGCGGCGGTCGCGCTGGGGCTGGTCGTCGCGGCAGGTTGGCAGGCCGATCGGCCGGTCGATGAACTGATCGCCCAATACGCCTGGCCTGACTCGCGGTTCGTCAAGATCGCCGGCCTCGATCTCCATCTCGTCGATCGCGGACCGCGCGACGATCCGATGCCCTTTGTCCTGCTGCATGGCACGTCGGCCAGCCTGCATACCTGGGAAGGGTGGATCGACACCCTGTCGGCCACCCGCCGCGTTATCGCCTACGACCTGCCCGGCTTCGGCCTGACCGGACCGCGCCCGGATGGCGATTACTCGGTGGCCGTCGACGTGGCGCTGTTGCGTGACCTGCTCGACCGCTTGGGCATCGAACAAGTCGTCGTCGCCGGCAATTCGCTCGGCGGACACATTGCCTGGGAGAGCGCGCTGGCCCTGCCGGAGCGGGTCGCCGGTCTGATCCTGATCGACAGCGGCGGCATCCCGTTTACGCCCGAGCACATCCCGCTCGGCTTTAAGCTGGCGCGCCTGCCGCTCGTCAAATACGCCCTGCTGCGCCTGACCCCACGCCGCATCGTGGCGGCCAGCGTCCGCGCGGTCTATGGCGACCCAAAGCGCGTCAGCGAAGCGCTGATCGATCGTTATTTCGAACTGACGCTGCGCCCCGGTAACCGCCGGGCGCTGCTGGCACGGTTGCAAAACCGCAATCTGTTCAGCCCCGACCCGGAGCGCCTGCAACGGATTGAGGTGCCGACCTTGATCCTCTGGGGCGCCGCCGACCGCCTGATTCTGCCGAAAACCGGCCTGGCATTCCATCGCCTGATACCGGCAAGCCGCTTGGTGATTCTCCCCGGCCTCGGTCATGTGCCGCAGGAAGAAGGGCCGGAAGCGACGCTGGGGGCGTTGGTGTCTTCGCCATTCGCGACGCGCCACCCATCCCGCTGATCGTTTGCGGATGTCACGCGCCCGCATGGGGTGCCGTGCTTTGACTGAGCAAGGATTTTTTCCGCCGACTCGCCCGATTTCGTCAAAATTGCGTTAGAATCGCCGAGACGATGCGCGCCAAGATCGCATCTCTTGCGTTATACCGAGCCTTTATTTTCACCTACAGCTACGGGGAAAACAATGAAAATCAGATATTTACTTATTGCCATTGCGGGTCTGACCCTGGCCGGCGGGGCCTTCGGACAGACCGGAAAAACCGGTGGCAAACCGCTGCTCAACGCCGTCAACGGCAGCGAGCAGGTCAACTCCCTGGCCGATGCAGTCATTTCCGGTGCCGGCGGCACGCCGGGAGTGGGTTTTGACCTGACCGGGATCTTGAGCATGGATCCAATCGGCGATCCGGACAACATCATCGTCGATCTGAACATCGGCGCCGGCAACCAGATGACCGGCGTAAGCTGGGATGCCGGCATCATGACAGTCGGTGCGAGTTGGCTGTCCGAGGCCGATGTGACGTTTTCGGACTCGACCGGTGCTTTGACCGATCCGAACGCGATCAGGTTGACGGTCGGTGCGGGCGAAGATGGGCCCGGCGATATGGATTTTACAAGCGGCGGGATGGTGCTCGATTTCAGCGATAACATGCTGCCGAATATCACCGCTGGCGCGGACGGTATCTTGCGCCTGGAGTTCTCTGATTCGTTCGACGACTTCCCTGACGCCGCCGATGCCAACTGGCGCAATGCCGCCGCCGTGGCGCTCGTCGCCGGGTTGGGTATCGCCTGCACCAACCAGGCGGCCTGCGACGCCGCGGTTGGCGGCGGCGGCGGCGGCCCGGCTTTGCCGCCCCCACCCTCCGTTCCGGCGTTGAATACGCTGGGCTTGGCGGCCCTCTCGTTGCTGCTGATGCTCGGCACTTTCCTGGTGCTGCGGCGTCGCGCCTGAGCGTTTCCGGAAAGCTCTGACGAAAAAGGCGGCTGAGGCCGCCTTTTTCATGCGCCGGCAAAAACGGACACGGGTCGCTGTCGTTGCCGGGCTTGGGCGGAGGGTAGGAAACGGCTTGCCGGCGTCTTGTTGACAACTATTCGCATTTGCATTAAGCTGTCCGCATGTACCTCTGCCTGTGCAACGCCGTGACCGATCGCGAACTGGTCCAGGCCCTCGCCGAGGGTTGCACGACCCTGCGCGACCTCCATCAGGCGACCGGTTGCGGCGGTCAGTGCGGGCGGTGCTTGCCGCTGATCAGCGAGTTTCTCGAACGTCATTTAAGTTCCGCTGGAGCCGAGCCGGCCGCTTCGCCGTGGTCGGCGACGGCGACGGCGCAGGGCGCCTGAGCCGCCACCCGTCCATCGCCGCATCGTCCGCAGCCGCCCGGCCTCGTCCCTTTTACCATATCGGATTACTTCTCATTTCGCCTTCGTTCCGGTGATTTTCTTATAGTACCGATTCGGTATCATTTGACCGGCCACGGAGCGACCAATGAAAGGCGAGAACAAAGTCATCGACGACCTCAATCGGGTGCTGCGCAACGAGTTGACCGCGATCAATCAGTATTTTCTGCACTCTCGAATGTTTCACGACGCCGGCTATAAAGCCCTCGGCGACAAGGTGCACAGCGAATCAGTCGACGAGATGAAGCACGCCGATAAACTGATCCAGCGCATCCTGTTTCTCGACGGCGTGCCCAACTTGCAAGATCTTGGCAAGCTTTATATTGGCGAGAAGCCGCGCGAGATGATCGAGTGCGATCTTCGACTTGAAATGGAAGCCCTGCCCGTGCTGCGCGAGGCGATCGTGCACTGCGAAAGCGTCAAGGATTTCGTCAGCCGCGAATTGTTCGAGGAGATACTCGAAGGCGAGGAAGAACATGTCGATTGGCTGGAGACGCAACTGAGTCTGATAGACGAAGTCGGACTCGAAAATTATCTGCAAAAGCAGATGTCATCCGGCTGACCGCAATACGATGCACGGCGGCACGATGCACGGCTATGGCGGACAACCGGTGCGCTTCGCGCGCGACGCCGAGGTGGTATTGGTCCCCGGTGGCGAGCGCGTTGCGATTCCGTCCGGCACGGTCGGCTATCTCACGCAGTCGCTGGGCGGCAGTTACACGATCTACATCGAAGGCAATCTTTTCCGCCTGGCCGGGGCCGATGCCGATGCGATCGGCAAAACGCCGCCGCCACAGATCGACTTGCCCGCCGGTGCCGGCGACGAAGATGTCGAGGCGCTGATCTGGCAGCAGTTGAAGTCCTGTTACGACCCGGAAATTCCCGTCAATATCGTCGATCTCGGCCTGGTCTATCGCTGCGCGGTCACACCGCACGGTACGGGCGGGCGGCGGGTCGAAATCGACATGACGCTGACCGCGCCGGGGTGCGGCATGGGCGAGATCATCGCCGAGGACGTGCGCCAGCGGGTCGAGGCCGTGCCGACCGTCGAGCAGGCCCAGGTCAACCTGGTATTCGATCCGCCGTGGAATTACTCGATGATGAGCGAAGCGGCGCGGCTCGAAACCGGGATGTTGTAGTCGCGGGTTACTTCGGCGGGCAGGGCGGCACTGGGCCGTCGCTGTCCGGATAGAGCGCGGCCAAGCGGTGTTGCCAGGCATCGCCGATCAACCGCTGGTGCATTGCGGCGGTCAGTTCGAGGCGGCCGTCCTCGCGGACGATCAGCGCCGCCGCGATACCCATACGGCGGGCGATCGGCAGCCAGGCGCCGTCCGGGCCGGCGACCATCAGCGCTGTGGCCGCGGCGTCGGCGTGCCAACCGGCTTTGGCCAGCACACTGGCCGAGGCGATATGGGCCACTGGTTTGCCGGTGGCCGGGTCGATGATATGCGGCCGGCGTTCGGCCTCGTCTTCGCGGTAGCGTTCGTAATTGCCTGAAGTGAACAGCGCCTCGTCAGGTTCGAGTTCGACGCCGGCGACCAGGCCACCTGACGGGTCGCGGATCGCCGCCCGCCACGGTTCATCACCCGCCGCTTCGCCGGCCGGCCGGTAAGCGGCCAGATCGCCACCAGCATTGACCAGTGCGGCGGGGACATTCAGGCGGCGCAGTGCGGCCAGCGCCAGATCGACCGCCGCGCCTTTGGCGATGCCGCTGAGGTCGAGCTGGACGGCGCGGTTGTTGCTAGTGATTCGCCGGCCGTCGAGGCGCAGATCGGCCGTCGATGGCCGGGCAGCGACCAGGCGCTCGATCGTCGCCGCGTCCGGCGGCGGCGTGCGGACCGGAAAATCGGAGGTGTGAAAACCCCAGGCTTCGATCAACGCGCCGATCGCCGGATTGAAACGGCCGCAGCTCGCTTTTTCCATTTTGATCGATTTTTCCAACACCTCGATCAGCCGGGGCGGGGCGCGGAAATCCTCGCCGGCGGCGAGCGCCCGGTTGAGGTTGGTCAGAGCGCCGGGTTCCCATGGGTGCCACTCGCTGTGCAGTTCAGTGAACAACGCCTGCAAGCGGCCGAACGCCGCGTCCGCCGCCTGATCGTCCACCCCGCGCAGTTTGACTTCGACCAGCGTTCCGAAAACGAAATACGTCGCCTGGTGCTCGGTGGCCGGTGGCCGGGTGCAAGCCGTGAGCAGAAACAGGAGGAGGAACAGGAATGGAACGGCCCGCCCCCACCCCAACCCTCCCCCGCAAGCGGGGGAGGGCGGTTCTTTTTTCACCCCCCCGCAAGCGGGAGAGCGCAGTTCTTTTTTCACTCCGCCGCAAGTGGTGGAGCGCAGTTCTTTTTCCACTCCACCGTAAGCGGAGGAGGGTGGTTCTTTTTCCACTCCACCGCGAGCGGACGAGCGCAGCCCTTTTTCCACTCCCCAGCAAGCGGAGGAGTGCAGCCTTTCTCGCCCTCCCTCGCTTGTGGGGGGGCGCAGCCTTTCTCCCCCTCCCTCGCTTGTGGGGGAGTGCAGCCTTTCTCCCCCTCCCTCGCTTGTGGGGGAGTGCAACCTTTCTCCCCCCCACCTGTGGGGGAGTACTTCTTTATTCTCCCTCCCCCACTTGTGGGGGAGGGTCGGGGAGGGGGGGGTTGAAACGCGGGCGATTTTCATGATGGACCCAACAATCGGAATAGCGGTCAACCCCATCGTTGTATAAACCCAATTGTGGCATACATTCCCGAAATCCCCGGTCAAGGCGGGGCGCTGGAACCCGTCCTGCTTTCTTGTCATTCCCGCCGGCGCGAAAATGACGAAAACGAAGAACGGGAACGGATGACGAAACACCGATCAGCGTGCGGATTTTTCGACGGGCGGGAGCGGGGATTGTTGCGATCGGGCGCGGTGCAGCAGTTCGCGTACTTCGTGGTCATCGGTCTGGCGGAAGTCCCGGTACCATTGGCCGACCGCCTGAAACCACTGCGGCGTGTGGAGGCAGACGATGTCGTCGGCGAGTGAATCCAGGCGCGCGGCGGTGTCGCGCGGTGCGACCGGGACGGCGACGACGAGGCGCGCCGCGCCGCGCTGGCGCAACGCGGCGATCGCCGCTGCCATCGTCGCCCCGGTTGCCAGGCCGTCATCGACGACGATGACCGTGCGGTTTTCGACCGCCGGCGGTCGGCGGTCGCCGCGGTAGGCGATTTCCCGTCTTTGCATTTCCTCGGTTTCGGCGGCGCTGATCGCGGCGACGTCGCGTTTGCTGAGGCCGAGGTCGGCGATCAGTTCGCGATTCAACACCTGAGCACCGCCGGTGGCGATCGCCCCGATCGCCAGTTCGGGCTGTTGTGGCGCACCGAGCTTGCGGACGATCAAAATATCGAGTTCGGCGTGCAATTCCCGCGCCACCTCGAAAGCGACAGGGACGCCGCCGCGCGGCAGCGCCAGCACCAGCAGGTCGGGCACGGCGCGATATTTTTCATGCAGCGCCGCCGCCAGTGCCCGCCCGGCAGCACGGCGGTCGGCAAAGACAACATCTTCGCCTGGGTTCACAACCGGTGGTGGGCGCGCGCTTGCGGCGGTGCCCTGAGCGCTGCGGGTTCTTCAAAACCGCCGCGAAATAACCGTTGCACCAAAGCGGCGCCATTTAAGAGAACCAGATTACCGACGTCGATGGTCCCGGGAGCGAGACCGTCGCCGGTGACGTCGTCCATCCATAATTCGCTGCCGGCGTTTTCTTGGATCTGGTCGCCGATGATGTGCAGCACTTGAGGATCATTGCCGGCGGTATCGATGCCACCGTCGATCTGGCCGTTGCCGAAAACAAGAAAGATCTCGCCGGCGTTGTTCCGGCTGAGCGGTGAGGTGCGCATCGCGGCGAAAGCGGTATCGTTGAAACCGTCGTCGTCGGCATCGAAACCGCCGGCCACCGGAACACCGGCAGCGCCGTTGCCGCTGGAGCCATAAATACGTTGCAAGCCGGCGCCGTTCACCGGCACGGTGGCCAGATCGGTTGTGCCGGCCGGTTGTGCCGGGGCGGTGATGGGTGCCGACGGCGCGGCGAGGCGCACTACGCGAAAAACGCCGCCGCCGCGAAGGCGGCATAGATCACGACCAGGGCCAGAGCCCGCCGGTTGGCAAATTTCGTCTTGACGATCAACATGTTCCACCTCCTGGAGTGTAGCGGTAAAGGTCGAAGTTTTCGATATCAAACAGACTAGTCGGTCTGATTGGGTGCCGATAAAGAGACAAATCCATCCATCCATCCGTTGGGGAACGCTAAGCCCGCGCCAGGCTTGCCAGATAGCGGCGGAAACCGCGCAGGGTTTCACGGGTCAGGGCCATATCGCCGTGGGCGTGGCCGAGGACGATGGCGCCTTGCACCTGGGTGATGAACAGGCGGGCCAGTTCGGCGCCGCTCGGGGCGCCGGCGCCGAGGCGGGCCGCAAACGGGTCGAAAATGGTCCTCAGATCCTGCTCCAGTCGGGCAAAAACACTTTTCAGTTTTTGTTGAACCCGGGGCTGGGCGTGCGCCAGATCGACCGCGAAACTGCCCATCAGGCAGCCCTGGCCCCATATTTCCATGGCCTGATCGGCGACGTGATCGACAAAGGCCAGCGCTTTGGGCACCGGATCGGGTATGTCGCGGTGCGGGCCCTGGGCGAGCACCGCGTTGAGATGGTCGATATAGCGTTCGATCGCCGCCAGGCCCAGATCCTCCTTGGATTTGAAGGCGTGATAGAAGCTGCCTTTGGAAACCCCGGCCTTGGCGATGATGTCATCGACGCTGGTCGCCGGATAGCCGTACGCCCGGAAGCAGCCGAGCGCCGTGTCGAGGATTTTTTCCTTTGCCGGAATACGAGCCATGGACGCAAGATTAAACCGACTAGTCTGTTTTGTCAAGCACTCGCCGTTCGCCGGCGGCCGGGATCCGAACCGTGCCGGTCTCAGTAGCTCAGGCGCAATGTCAGGTCGAGGTGGCGGCCGGGGCGGCTCAGCACGTCGGCGCGCGGGTCGCCGGTGGTGAAGTTGCGGGTGTCGGCAAACCGCCAGTAGCGTTTGTCGGCGAGATTGAACAGGCCGAGATTCCACTGCATCCACGGCCACGGCGACCACTGGGCGGTGAGGTCGAGCACGGTGGCCGACGGCGGGACGAAAAATTCGCCGCTGCTGAAATCGGTGCGATCCTGGCGGCCGAGGTAACGCACATGGAAGGTTGCTTCGACCGGCAACCCGGCCGGTTGCCAGCCAACGGCGAACACGGCATTCAGCGGATTGATGCTGTTCAGCGGCCGCTCCGTCGTATCGTCTTCGCCGCGCGCGTAGTGCACGCCGGCGCTGATCTGCCAGCCGGCGAGCGGCCGGTACCAGGCACCGAGATCCTGGCGGGCATCGGCTTCGAAACCGTAGATCGTCGCTTTGGCCAGATTGCGTGACTGGAAGAGCAGCACGCCGGTTTGTGGATCGGGGCCGAGGTTAACGCGGCTTTCTATGAAATCGTCGAAATCGGAATAATAGAACGCGCCATCGAGGCTGAGACCTTGGTGGCGCAGCCTGAAACCGGTCTCCAGGTTCTGCGAAGTTTCCGGTTCGAGGTCCGGGTTCGGGATGGCCCGGATGTTGAACGCCGGAATATCGAGCAACAGATTCACGTCCTCGGCCGGCGGGGCGCGGAAGCCCTCGGCGTAGTGCGCGTACCAAGTGAGCGGCGCGGCCAGTTTGTAGGTCAGGCCGAAACGGAAGGTCAGTTCGTTGCGCTCGATGCTGGTCAGATTTTCCGGCGCGGTGAGCAGGGCATCGGGCCGGGAAGCGAGGTCGTAACGGTCCCAGCGCAGCGCTGGAATCAGCGTCAGGCGGCCGATCGCGATCTCGTCTTGCAGATAAAGCCCGGTCTCCAGGGTCCGGGTCAGCGGGAAATCGCGCAATGGAAAACGTTCGCCGAGGATCGCCGGGCTCACGGTACCGGTTACAAGATTGGTTTCGGTGCCGGCGCGCCGTTCGCGCAGTTCGGCGCGGTCCCATTCGAAACCGCCGACCAGCACATGCGCCACAGGCCCGGTGGTGAAATCGCGCCGCCCCTTGACTTCGCCGCCCGTGCCTTGCTCGCGGATGAAAAAATCGCGAGTCAGGGCGAGCGGTGTCCCGCGGCTGGTCCGCCGCTCGCGCGTCCGTTGTTCGTTGTCGTCGGCGGTACGGTAAATGAGCGCCGTGCCTTCGTCCAGCCAGGTCAGTGCCGGCGCCCGGTATTCGACCGTAATCCGGCTTTGCCGCTGGCGGTCGTCGCCGAGAATCTGCGAGGTATTGGCAAAGCGCTCGAAGCCGAGCACGGCGCGCAGGTCGCTGTCGGTTTCGCGGTGAAAATAATCGACGGTGGCGCGCAAATCGCCGCCGTGGGCGAAGTTGTGCGTCCATTTGGCGAACAGTTGGTACTGATCGAAATCGACCAGGTCGCTCGGCGCGCTGCGCGCTTCGTTGTCGATCTCGTCGCCTTGGCGGTGGGTCAGCGATAAAACGAAACCGTTGCGTTCGCCCTGAAAGGCGCCGGTCGCGGTGGCCAGCGTCGCATCGTTGGCACCGAAGAATCCGCCGCCGCCCGTGGCCGAGTATGAACGGCCGGGTTGGACCCGATCGGCGGCATCGACGGTGGTGACGATGACGACACCGCCCAGTGCATCCGAACCGTACAGCGCCGAGGCCGGGCCGCGCAATATCTCGATGCGCTGGATGATTGCCGGATCGATGGTCAGGCGGCTCGAATCGGCGAAATTGCCGACGTTGAACTGCTGCGGCAACGGCACGCCGTCGATTTCGAAGGCAACACGGTTCTCGCCGATGCCGCGGATCGAAAGCCCCGAGTTGCCGAAACGGGCGCCGCCGAAATCGACTTCGAGCGCCGGTTCGTAACGGGCGATATCGCTGAAATCCTGGACCAGCTCGCGGTCGAGCCGATCGCGGTCGAGCACCGTGACCTGGCCGGCGACCCTGTACAACGGCCGCGCGGTTTTAGCGGCGACGACGACCATCTCGTCGAGTGGCAGCGGGCTCTCGGCGCCATCGGGTACGGCCGGCGCGCCGGTGGACGGATGATCCGCGCCAATCGCCGATGCCGGCGCCGGCATCGCCATCGCCAAGGCCATCAGGATGACAAAAGGAAACGGTCTGCACCCGGTCATCGGCGCTTCGCCCATTAAGAAATGCGCGGTAGTCTAGCCGTCTGGGGCGGGGGGTTACCTTGACGGGAGTCAAAAGATTGATTTGCGATCCATCTTACAGCCCGGCGCCCGTGGTCCGGATGCCCGCCTGGCGATTGCGTGAGCGGTCGATGTTGCCGCACAATCGGCGCGTGGATTTTCTTGACACCCTCGAGAAACTGTGCGCCGGCCTGGAACGGAACCGGGTGCGCTACGCCCTGATCGGCGGGTTCGCTCTGGCGATGCACGGCGTCCAGCGGGCCACGGTCGATCTCGATTTTATTCTTGCTCTGGAAGATTTGGCAAGAGTGGATCGGATTCTGCAAGAGATGGGTTACGAGCGGTTTTTCCATACCGAGAATGTCTCGCACTATCGGACGAGCACGCCAGGCGCCGGCCGCATCGCTATGCTGCACGCGTTTCGGGCACCGGCGCTGGCGATGCTGCAGCGCGCCAAACGGCTGACGATTGGTCGCCACCTGACGTTGCCGGTGGTGGCCGTCGAGGATCTGGTTGGCCTGAAAATTCAGGCGGCCTGCAACGACCCGCGCCGCGCCGCCGGCGACTGGCAGGATATTTTCTGGCTGCTCGAAGCGGCCGCCCGGCGCGCTGCCGTGCTCGATTGGGAATTGATCGCCGAGTATCTGGCGCTGTTCGGTCAGACCACAAGGCTGGGCGAATTGAAGAAATGTTATGACCCGATTGACTGAAGAAGAACGCCGGGCGTTTCGCCGTTTCGTCGCCGCACCGCCGCCGCCGCTTTTTCCGGCAGAGCGCTTTGTCGCCGATACACCCGAGGCAAGACTCGCTTATGTTCGTTGGGTGACGGCGGCCTCGTTGTTTTTCCGCGGCGAAAAACCGGTCCGTTTTGGCGGCGCGCGTTGGCTGCTCTGACAGGTCGTTGAAAAACGCCATCCTGGCGTTTTTCAACGTCGCTTGCGAAAGGCGCGACTTTCGCTGCGCTCCCGAAATCAGCCGCTAAGGAGCGCCTGATTTCGCCGGGCCATCCGTGGCCCGGATTAGTAGGCTGTTTTTCAACAGCCTGCTAACAGGGTGTTGAAACAGGGCCGGGGAGGGGGACATTGATTTCGACAATCGCCCCACCCCCGGCAAACCGCAACCGCTCCGCTGCCTTGGGGCAGAACACCCTTTATTTTTCCCCTCTGGTCAAAAAACACGTCTTTGATTTTTGACTAGGGATGAAAATTGGGGTGCAGTAGGCGGCGATACTGCCGCTGACGCGCTTACCCCAGGTCCAACGCGATCTCGCTCGCAAGATGGTCTTCATCGCGGGACCCCGGCAGGTGGGTAAAACCACGCTGGCGCTGAGCGTGAAGTCGGGGACAGTCATGATCCCCCAATGGTCAGACAGACGATGTGCTGCGCCACCCCTCGGGGCGGGCTTCGGCCAGCAACTGGTTCCAGTCGTCGGGCGGATGGCCGCCGTCGAGCATCTTGCGGAACACCCGGTAGGCGTCGTCCCTGCTCTCGTAGGCGCGCTTGGTGTCCTCGTCGTTGACCCACGCGAACACGATCACCTTGCTTGGCGCGTGGTAACGAAAGAACAACCGGTACTGCTGGAAGAACTTCGCCCGGAACCAATGCTTGTGTTCGGCACCAAGGGCACCACCTTGCCGGTACTCCGGTCGTGCTGGATCTTGCGGGATGACGTCGAACGCGAGTTTGGTGATCGCCGCCAATCGCTTGCTGGCGTTCTTCTTTTTGTACCCGACCGGGTCTTTCCGCTTGAGAGCCTCGACCTCCCGCTCCAGCGCTTCAAGCCGCGCCAGGAACAGTGGGTGAGCGAAAACCGTCCAACCATGAATGACCAGGGGCGCAGGCTTGCCCACACTCATTCATCGCCTGCTGGCAGGGCAGCATCGAGATCGACTTCGACGTCACCAACCAGGGAGCGCAGGCGCTGGACGAGGCCAGCATCGACCGCCCGCGGACGCTCCGGGTGGCTGGCGATGTCGCGGGCGAGGAAGCCCAGGAATTCACCAAGTACCGGGTCGTCACCCTCAGCGGTTTCGGCGCGAGTCAGCAGCACCTCGCCGCCGGGGCGGATGGTGTAATGGATCTTGTCGCGCTTGCCCAGCCGCAGGGCGTGACGCACAGTTTTCGGCACCGTGGTCTGGTAGCGGTCGGTCAGAGTGGATTCGACTTCGAGGGTGGCAGGCATGGTGCTCTCCAGTCAGAAACGTGGATGCTGTTCAGGGTAATGCAGCAGCCTGATTATGTCAATGCAATTGCATTGTCCCTCGATCAGGATGTGGATCGCGTCAGGCAGTGGGTATAAACCCCGGCAAACCGCCACCGCCCCGCCGCGGAGAGCCGGGACCGCCGCAGCCACGAGCTCTGGAATTCAGCTCCCGGCTCCGATAAATCCGAGTTGCCGCCAGGCCTCGTAGACGGTAACGGCGACGGCGTTCGACAGGTTCAGGCTGCGGCTTAAGGGGGTCATGGGCAGGCGGATCCGAGCGGTGGCGGTGGCCAGGATGGTGTCCGGCAGTCCGCGGGTCTCGGGACCGAACAGCAGCACGTCGCCGGCGGCAAACGCCCAATCGGTATGGCGAATGTGGCCTTGGGTGGTTAGCGCCAGGCGGCGGCCGGGCAGGTCGGCGAGCGGTGCATCCAGGCTGTCATGGACGCTGACGCGGGCGAGATCGCGGTAGTCCAGCCCGGCACGGCGCAGTTTGCGGTCGTCGAGCGCAAAACCCAGCGGCCGGATCAGGTGCAGCCAGGCACCGGTATTGGCACACAAGCGCAGCACATTGCCGGTGTTCGGCGGGATTTCCGGCTGGTACAACACGACGTGAAGCCAAGATTCCAGTGGGGTGTCGGGGACAGCGGATTCGGGGTCGGTCGCCAGGTGCATTGCCGGTCTTTTTTGCGGGCGGGAGGGGTGCCGGCATCTTCTCACGAATGGCTGTCACGAATGGATTGACACGCCCTTTCAATGCGTGTATCGTTTGACCTGAACGCAACATATTGTGCTTGACGTAAGCTCACTGCACAATTTGTGCCGTTGTGCCGAAATGCCGGGATTGCGGCGTTTCGGGCGTAAGAACGGCCGCGGCCGCAAGTGAGGGTGCGGCTGGCAGCCATCCGAAGCGGCCGTCAGCGCCGCCGATAACGACCCCGGACGCATGCCAGTCCGGTGGGCAGCGAGTGAGGCCCGGTTCGGGCGGCGACCGCCGAACGCGATCCGGGCCCGGCGATCAAACTGTCCGGGAGAGCAGGGCTCAGGGATTCATTGAGCCGGCGTTGCTCTTTCCCCGCACGATGATCGCTGAATCGACGGGAAAAAGCCGTTGTAACTGATTGATTTAAGCGGCTTTTCGCTGCAGCCCAGGCGGGATGAAACAGAACGTCCCGAAGGGGCTGTGAACAAGAACGGAGTCCGCGTCAGCGCGCGGGAGGACATGGGGTAAACGATAATGAGCACGATCCGTAACGAAACACTGGAATACGACGTGGACCTGCCGCTGCAAGCCGCATCCGCCGATATCTGGGACAAGAAGTACCGGCTGAAATCCAAAGCCGGTGCGATTCTCGACCAAACGGTGGACGAAACCTGGCAGCGGGTGGCCCGCGCGCTGGCCGAGGTCGAGGCGACACCCGAACTGCGCCGCCACTGGTATGAGCGCTTCTTGTGGGCGCTGCGTCATGGTGCGATTCCGGCCGGTCGCATTACGTCCAACGCCGGCGCCGGCGAGCACAAACCGGCGACCTCGACGATCAACTGCACGGTCTCGGGCGCGATCCACGATTCGATGGATGACATCCTGCAGAAAGTCCACGAAGCGGGATTGACGTTGAAAGCCGGCTGCGGCATTGGGTATGAATTTTCTACGTTGCGCCCGCGCGGTGCCTACGTTGCAGGCGCCGGATCTTATACCTCCGGGCCGCTGTCGTTCATGGACATCTACGACAAGATGTGTTTCACCGTGTCGTCGGCCGGCGGGCGGCGCGGGGCGCAGATGGCGACCTTCGACATTTCCCATCCCGACGTGCTGGAATTCATCCGCGCCAAGCGCGAAGACGGGCGGTTGCGGCAGTTCAATTGTTCGCTGTTGATCACCGATGAATTTATGCAGGCGGTGGCCGCCGACCAACCCTGGCCGCTGGTTTTCCCGCTGCTCGACAGCGAAGCGGACGAAACCGATGTCAACGATCCGCGGCAGGCGATCTGGCGCGAATGGCCGATCAAGGACGGCTACGTCACGCGCGCCGACGGCCTGGTGGCGTGCAAAATCTATCGCACGATCCCGGCGCGCCGGCTGTGGGATCTGATCATGTCTTCGACTTACGACTACGCCGAGCCGGGCTTCGTGTTGATCGATCGCATCAACGAGATGAACAACAACTGGTGGTGCGAAAACATCCGCGCCACCAACCCGTGCGGCGAGCAGCCATTGCCTCCTTATGGCGCTTGCTTATTGGGCTCCGTCAACCTGACGCGCTTTGTCGAAAAACCATTCAGCCATTCGGCCTCGTTCGATTGGGACCAATACCGCGAAGTGGTCGCCGTCTTCACCCGGATGCTCGACAATGTCGTCGAGATCAGCGGTCTGCCGCTCGCCGAGCAGCGCCGCGAGATCGCTTACAAGCGGCGCCACGGCATGGGCTTTCTCGGCCTCGGCTCGACGCTGACCTTGCTCGGCCTGCGCTACGGTTCGCCCGAATCGCTGGAATTCACCGAGCAAGTGGCGCGCGAGATGGCGCTGACCGGCTGGCGGGCGGCGCTCGAATTGGCTGAAGAGAAAGGCCCGGCGCCGATCATGGACGACGATTTCACGGTCACAGCCGAGATGTTGCGCCAGCGCCCCGCAATGGCAAAAGACGGTATCCGGCCCGGCGATACCATCAAAGGTCGCGTGCTGCACGCCCGCTACAGCCGTTACATGCAAAAGATCGCCGGAGTCGATCCGGACCTGGTCGAACGCCTCGCGGCACGCGGCGCGCGTTTCACGCATCACACTTCGATCGCGCCGACCGGGACGATTTCGCTGTCGTTGGCCAACAACGCCAGCAACGGAATCGAGCCGAGTTTTGCGCACCACTATTCGCGCAACGTGATCCGCGAAGGCCGTAAAACCAAGGAGAAAATCGAGGTCTATTCCTTCGAGTTACTCGCTTGGCGGGCGCTGGTCGATCCGGACGCGGTGCCGGGCGACGGCCGGGCCGGCAACCTGCCGGAGTATTTTGTCGCCGCCGACGATATCACGCCGCGCCAACACGTCGATATCCAGGCCGCGGCGCAGCGCTGGATCGATTCTTCGATCTCGAAAACCGCCAACGTGCCGCAGGATTTTCCTTATACCGAGTTCAAGGATATCTATCGCTATGCCTACGAGCAGGGCCTTAAAGGTTGCACGACCTTCCGCTTCAACCCCGAGGCTTTTCAAGGTGTGCTGGTCAAGGAGCGCGATCTGGAAAACACGATGTACCGGTTTACGCTCGCCGACGGTAGTACGGTCGAGGCGCGCGGCAACGAACAAATCAAATACGACGGCGAAACTCATACCGCCGCCAATCTGTTCGATGCATTGAAAGAAGGTTATTACGGGAAGTTTTGAACATGATCAAGATCAATCAGAAAATCGTCGAATACGCCGTGTGCAAACCCGCTGCTGAGCCGGCAGAGAAGAAAGAAGCGCCGCCGTCCGGCGGGGCGCAGATCATCCGCATGCACGAGAGCGTGCAGCGCCCGGAGGGCATGCATTGCCTCGAAGGCGCAACCTACAAGGTGCGCACGCCGCTCGACGACCATGCTTTGTACGTGACGATCAACGATATCGTCCTCAACCCGGGCACCGAGCACGAACAGCGCCGGCCGTTCGAGATTTTCATCAACTCGAAAAACATGGATCACTTTCAGTGGATCGTGGCCTTGACGCGGGTCATGTCGGCAGTGTTCCGCAAAGGCGGCGACGTGACGTTCCTTGCCGAGGAACTGCAAGCGGTGTTCGATCCGAAAGGCGGCTATTTCAAACCGGGCGGCAAGTTCATGCCGTCGCTGGTCGCCGAGATCGGCGCCGTGCTGGAACACCATCTAAAACGCATCGGCCTTCTCGCCCCGGACGAACTCAGCGAGCAGCAGACGCTGCACCTCGAAGAGAAACGCGCCGAGTTCGAAGCGCGCAATGGAAAAAAACGACAGCCGGGCGAAGGCGCCTGCGGCGCGCTCCAGGAGAACGGCTATCCCGCCGGCGCCGTGTTGTGCCATAAGTGCAACACCCAGGCGGTGGTCAACATGGACAACTGCGCCACCTGCCTGGCCTGCGGATATTCGAAGTGCAATTAACCCGCCTTATTCGCCACCCCTCCTACTGCGGTTCCGCCAGACCACGCACCTGGGGCGTTTCACTCGGTCGCGCATCCTCAACGTACAGGCAAGTACGCTTCCGGTGCGCTCGGTCGCGAAACGCCCCATCTGCGCGGCCTGACAGCGCCTCGTGACGAACCGGTGGTGAATAAGGCGGGATTGATCGGAAGGATTGGTGGGCTGTACTGGGATTGAACCAGTGACCCCTGCCGTGTGAAGCCAATTACCTGGTAGGTATTTCTAGGTGCGTCATAAGGTCTAATATACCGTTAAACCAAGCTTATTCATCAGCCCACGTTTTCCCGAAGCATTTGAATAAATTTTGACCCAATTCCGGGCGTCAGTCGGTACAGTTCAAACAGTACTATGGCCCTGTCGGACTCCCGCTTCCGGCCACCGCGCCAGGCGCGGCGGCGAGGGTCGCGACCCCTCGCCGGATGCGGGTCTCCCCCGTTACCCGGTCTGCCCTTCCAGCGTGCCGTGCCCACTACCCCGGCGGATCAAACGGGTGCATCCATCGATTCCTTCCCCGTTATTCAGGCGGGTCGGCATCCGCATCAGCACTTTTCACTCGCGTTACGGCCCGCTGGATCGCTCAACCGCCCAGGGCGGCCTTTGTCACGAGGCTTCAGCCCCGCCAGTTACCCGGCGAAACCGCTCGTCAGCTACCAGATCAATCGACATCTATCTGGGTGGAACCTTCCTCCACTGGTAAACCGCGCCTTCGGGGCGCACTGAATACGTCCTGTTGCTGAAGAATGTTGATCTATGGTGCCAGAAAGTGGCTTCCGCCGCGCATCCTGAACCGCTGGCCCAACGAGCGGTTTCTCCGCCCTTGCCAAGGCGGGAGCCGTATGCGGTAATGCCGCACGCACGGATCTGCGCGGGGGTGCCTCGTGAGGGGCATTCCTACCGCAACTAAGACCCCTGCCAACCGCCGCCCAGGGCGCGGTATAAATTGACGGCTGACCGCAAACGGTCGCGCTGCGTTTCTACAAGGTCGAGTTCGATTGCGAAAAGGCTTCGCTCGGCGTCCAGTACTTCCAGGTAGCTGGAAAACCCGCCTTGAAACCGCTGCCGGGCAAGTTCGGTAGTACTTTGCAACGCCGCCACCTGACGAGCCTGCGCTTGCAGACGCTCCTTGGCGCGATGCATCCCTGACAGGGCGTCGAGCACCTCCTGAAAAGCTGTCTGAATGGTCTGGCGATACGTGATCAGAGCCTGGCGCTGACGTGCCTCCGCCTGATCCACTAACGCGTCGGCGCGGCCAAAGTCCAACAAAGGCCCGGTCAGCGACCCGCCCAACTGCCAAGCGGACGCGGAGCCCTGGAGCAGATCGCCGCCGGACGCACTTTGCAGGCCGAGCAGGCCGACAAACGAAACTCTGGGAAGGAACGCCGTACGGGCGACACCGATCTCGGCGTTGGTGGCCAGTAATTCCTGTTCGGCGGCTGCGATGTCAGGGCGCCGAACGATAAGATCGGCGGGTCGCCCGGCGGGGACGCTGTCCGGGGCATCGATCCCATCGATCGCATCCGCCACGGCAATGTCGTCCTGCACGATCTGGCGTGGATTTCGACCCAGCAGGACCGCCAGGGCGTTGCGTTGGCGGGTTCGCTGATGGCGAAGCCTCGGAAGCTCGGACTCAGCGGCAGCGAGCTCGGACTCGGCCTGCCGCAGGGCCAATTCGTCAACGTCGCCACCTTCGAACCGGGCACGCTGCAACGCCACCGATTCGCGGCGCGACGCCACGGTGCGCTCTGCGATCTCGAGCTGACGGTCGAGTGTGCGTAGGTTAAAGTAGCCATTGGCCACCTCCCCAATGACCGCAAGACGAACAGCTTCGCGATTGGCCGCACTGGCCAAAAGCCGGGCCCTCGCCGCTTCGCTTGCGTTCGCCAGTCGCCCCCAGAGATCCAACTCGTAGGACAGCACGCCGCTAACTTGCAGATCGTTGAAAGGCTGGCCGCCGCGGGCCCCGGCGGTGACGGTTTCCTCGCTCAGCTCCTGGCGCACGGCGGCGCCCTCGACCTCCAGAAGGGGGTACCGTTCCGCTTGTTGCCCGGTAAGAAGCGCCCGTGCCGCGGCCACGCGTGCGGCAGCAAGTTGCAGGTCGTTGTTGGCGCCGAGCGCCTCTTCGACAAGGGCTATGAGCGCCGGATCGTTGAAGCTGCGCCACCAGTTGGCGGGAATTTCCTCGGCGGACGCGAGCCGCGCCGAAGTCCAATTTTCCGGTATCTCCATTTCGGGCTTCACAAAATCCGGTGCGAGTGAGCACCCGCCAAGCGAAAGCGCAATCACGCTTCCAAACAAGACCTTCCTAATCATCAGCCAGACCCCCGTCTGAACGTTCAGGAGTCGCGGTCGCCAGACGCCCGTCGCCGGACATGCCGCGGCGCAGAAATTCGGTGATACGGCGGACGACTACATAGAACAACGGAATGAAGAACGTGGCCAGAATCGTTGCCGAGATCATGCCGCCGAGAACCGCCGTGCCGATGGCGATACGTGTGGTGGCACCGGCGCCACTGGCGAAAGCAAGCGGCACCACACCCATGCCAAAGGCGACCGATGTCATCAGGATGGGTCGCAGGCGTACGCGCGCGGCTTCCTTGGTCGCCTCGATCAGTCCCATACCCTGGCTCTCAAGTGCGCGAGCGAACTCCACCAGAAGAATGGCGTTGCGCGCGGTCACGCCGACAGTGGTCAGGATTCCGACTTGAAAGAACACATCGTTGGGCATGCCCCGAACCATGGCCGCAAGCACCGCCCCAAGCACGCCCAGCGGAACTGCAAGCATGACGGAAATCGGAATCGTCCAGCTTTCATAGAGCGCGGCGAGCGCCAGAAACACCACCAATGCCGAAAGCGCGTATAGCAGTGGCGCCTGGGCGCCGGCCTGGCGTTCCTGATAGGACATGCCGCTCCAGGCTCCGGCCACACCCTCCGGGAGTTGCGCAATCAAACGTTCGATCTCGGCCATGGCTTCGCCGGTGCTATAGCCCGGCGCCGGCTCGCCCTGAATCTGGCGCGACGGCACGCCGTTGAAGCGTTCAAGACGCGGCGAGCCATACCCCCAGCGCCCACTCGTCACCTCGCTCAACGGCGTCATGTCGCCATCTGCGGCTCGCAGATACCACTCATCGAAATCTTCCGGCAGCATCCGGTATGGCGCGTCCCCCTGCAGGTAGACGCGCTTAACGCGCCCCTCATGAAGGAAATCGTTGACGTATTGCGAACCCCAGGTCACGGACAACAACCGGCTGATCTCGACAAGAGATATGCCGAGGGCTTGCGCTTTTTCTTGGTCGATGTCGACTTTGTAGCGCGGATTGTCAGCTAAGCCGTTGGGACGCACACTGGTGAGAACTGGGCTCTGAGCCGCCATTTGCAACAGTTGGCCCTGCGACCCCATGAGCGCTTCATGCCCGATGGCGCCGCGATCCTGTAGGCGCAACTCGAAGCCCAACGCCTGCCCCAATTCCGGAATCGGCGGCAGGTTGAACGCGAAAACACTCCCGTCGCGCACCAGACCGAAAAGCGCTTGATTCGCCCGCTGAATAATAGCGCCGGCGCTTTGTGTCTCGGGATCACGTTCGCTCCAGGGCTTGAGATTGACGAACGCCAGCCCGGCGTTCTGCGCCCGGCCGGCAAAACTGAAACCGGCAATCGTAAACAGCCCCTGCACCGAGTCCTGCTCCAGAAAGTAATCCTCGATTGTCTTTATCGTATCGATCGTGCGCTGCTGGGTCGCACCGGCGGGCAACTGATATTGCACCACAACGAATCCCTGGTCCTCCGCCGGCAGAAATCCGCCGGGCAAACGCACGAAGAGAACGGCCACCAGGCCGACAATGCCCAGGAACGCAAATGTGTAGAGCCAGGCGTGGCGCGCCGTATGGTCAACCAGTTGAACATAGCCCCGAGTCAGACGCCCCAGCCCCGCTTCGAACCAGCCGAACAACCTTTGCAGTAAGGTTCTATCGTGGGCGGATTTCAGCACCCGGCCACACAACATGGGGCTCAGGATCAGGGCAACCAGCACCGAGAGGACCATAGCGCCGGCAATACTCAAGGAGAACTGCCGGTAAATCGCCCCCGTGGAGCCCGGAAAGAAGGCCATGGGAATAAAGACGGCCGAAAGCACGACACCGATGCCGACCAGCGCGCTGGCGATCTGCCCCATGGACTTGCGCGTCGCCTCCATCGGGCTCAGGCGATCCTCGTGCATCACCCTCTCGACATTCTCCACCACCACGATGGCGTCATCCACCAGAAGGCCGATCGCCAATACGAGACCGAATAGGGTGAGCATGTTGATGGAAAAGCCGAAGGCCGCCATGATCGCAAAGGTGCCGAGCAGCACCACCGGGATCGCGATCGCCGGTATCAGGGTGGCCCGCCAACTCTGGAGAAACACCAGCATGACCAGAACCACCAGGGCAATTGCCTCGATAATCGTTTCGACCACCGCCTCCATGGAGGCTTCCACGAAGGGCGCAGTCTGGTAGGGATACCGAACCTCGACACCCTCGGGAAAATACGGCTGGAAATCATCGACGAGCGTCTTGACAGCTTGCGAGACGGCCAGCGCATTGGCGCCCGGAGCCAGAGTGATGCCCAACCCTGACGCCGGCTCGCCGTCATAAAAAGTATCGATCTGAACCGCACCACCGCCCAACTCGATGCGGGCGACATCCCCCAGGCGCACCCGGGAGCCGTCGGGCATACTCTTGAGCAGGATATTGCGAAACTCTTCGGTCGAGGTGAGCAAGCTCTGGGCGGTGACCGTGGCATTGAGTTGCTGGCCCACGATCGCAGGCAGTCCGCCGAGTTGGCCGGCAGTGACCTGGGCGTTCTGCGCCTCGATGGCGGCACTGACATCGTCGACGGTCAGGCCGTAGTTGGTCAAAGCAGAAGGGTTAAGCCAAATCCGCATCGCATATTCAGAGCCGAAAACCTGTACGCTGCCAACACCGGTCACCCGCCCGATGGGTTCGGCCAACTCGGAACTGGCGAAATCGGAGAGATCCAGCTTGCTGAGACGACCGTCGGTGGAGACGAACGCCATCACCATCAGGAAGCTGCTGCTGGCTTTCTCGACACTGATCCCTTGCTGGCGCACCACTTCGGGGAGCCGCGGCTCGGCCAGCTTGAGCTTGTTCTGCACTTGGACCTGGGCGATGTCCGGGTCGGTGCCTGCTGCAAATGTGAGGGTTATCGTGGCGTGACCCGAGGAATCGGCCGTCGAACTCATATAGAGTAAGTTGTCGAGACCGGTCATCTCTTGCTCGATGACCTGAACCACCGTGTTGGAAACGATGTCCGCCGACGCGCCAGGGTAGTCCGCCTGGATCTCCACGGCGGGCGGTGCCACCGTGGGATACCGCTGGATCGGCAAAACGAAGATCGCCATCACACCGGCTAGCATGGTCACAATAGCCAGCACCCACGCGAAAACGGGCCGGGAAATAAAGAAATTGATCATTGGACGGCGGCCTTTTCTTCCGAGGATCCCGTCTTCGGGCTGTCCGACCCGCTAGGCTGCCAGTTGCTGGTGGGGTGCAAAGGAATATCCGCCGTGACCGGGGTGACCTTGGCGCCGGGACGGACCTTTTGCAGACCGGAGACAATCAGACGGTCACCCGGCTCCAGACCCTTATCAACCAGCCAGAAACTGCCGATCGCTCGTACTATCTCCAGTTGGCGTTCCATAACTTCACCTTCGGCGTTCACCAACAGCGCCGTGGCCTCTCCCTGCGCATTGCGGCTTATGCCTTGCTGGGGCGCCAGGATCGCGCCCTCCCGAACCTCCTCGCTCAGTTGGACGCGTACATACATCCCGGGCAAGAGGTCCTCATCCGGATTGGGAAAGACAGCCCTGAGGGTGACGGAGCTTGTGCTTTGGTTGACGGTCACATCTGTTACGTCGACGCGCCCTCGGTGAGGGTATACTGCGCCGTCTTCGCGCAACAAAACGACCTCGGCCTCATCGGGGCTGGCTTTGGCCAAACTTCCACCTTTCAGCGCATCGCGTATGTATCTTAGCTTTTCGACTGGTAGCTGAACATCGACATAGATCGGGTCGAGTTGGACCACCCGTGAAAGCGGTTGGGCCTGATTGGCGGTGACCAATGCACCTTCTGTGTAGAGGGTCGGCCCGGTGCGTCCGCTGATGGGGGCCTCGACCTCGGTGTAATCCAACTCAATTCGTGCTGTCCGGACGGCCGCCTCGGCGCTGGTGACGTCGGCCTGAGCACCCTCCAACGCCGACAGAGCCTCATCACGCTGACGCTCGCTTACCGCGGCTTTCTCGAACAGTTTGGAGACGCGCTTCCATTCCCGCTGCGCCTGACGCAACTCGGCCTGCGCGCGCTCCAGCTCGGCCCCGGCCCTTTGGTACGCGGCCCGGTAGCGGTTCGGGTCAATCTGGTACAGGACGTCACCCGCCTTTACCGAAGCACCCTGCTTGAAGTGTCGTTCCTGTAAAATGCCCGTTACCTGCGGCCTCACTTCGGCGATGCGGTAAGCCGCCGTTCGCGCCGGCAATTCCGTCGATAGGTTCACGCGCTGGGGCTGCAACTCAACAACTCCCACTTCAGGGGGCGGTGGCGCAGAACGCGCGGCGTTTGCCTGATTGGACGCATCGTCGCAGGCAGTCAGCAAAAACAATGCGGCCATCCAAACTGGCAAGATGCAAATCCCGAATATTCGCGCCATCAATCTCTTCCTTCTTCGTTTACTTCGACCTGTCATTTCGGTACCCGACATGCAGGGGCAGTCTCTGACCCCAGAGCACGAGCGCATTGTTCATCGCCTCTGATCACGTCGTCACGTCGCTCTTGTGCACTGCAGCAGAATAGCATACAATTGTGTATGTATGTTGTCAAGCTGGATTCGATTGGTAATGAGGCCGCACCTA
>DAITQM010000026.1:0-41470 GCA_036832975.1 Pseudomonadota bacterium
TCGGATTAACAGGTTGTTGAAAAAGGGCTCTCCTGCCCTTTTTCAAGTCGCGAGTCCGGTACATGCCCGGACTCGCTCTCGCCGGATCAAGCACTGACGCGCTTGATCCGCGTGCGGAACATCCCTGTTCCGCCTTAACAGTCTGTTTTTCAACAGCCTGTTAAAATTCTTCTTTCCGAAGAACGATAAACCGAACGGATCAGGCGATAGTCACTACGGACATTTTTAACGGCCGGCACGTTTTCCACTGGCTGATTCGAACCCGGAATCAATAGCAAAATAGTTTATCATAGCCATGCCCCGAGCGAAAAAAAAGCGCATGCGATTGCCCGATTTTCTCATCATTGGCGCACAGAAATGCGGTACCTCATGGCTGCACCGGATGCTCCGGAGTCATCGGCGCGTATACCTGCCCGAGGACAAGGATGATGAGTTTTTCAGTTGTTTGCCGCATAAGCCGCTTGTTGATTATGCCCGGCGCTTTACCGCTGCGCCGGCGGAGGTATTGATTGGTGACGCCTGCGCCAGCTATTTCTGGACTGGCGCCGAAGATCCTGCGCCGGTCGGTTTCAACCCTGAAATCCCGCGTACCGTACAGCAGTCGCTGGGGGGCAGGATCAAATTGATCGTGCTGGTAAAAGATCCTGTCGAACGAGCGGTATCGGCGTATTTGCACCACGTCACGCACCGCAGTTTGGACTGCAATATATCCATCACAGAAGCACCCGACAGGCTCGGTTTGATCGCTATGAGCCGCTACGGACGGCACCTTGAGAATTGGCTGCATTATTACTCTGCGGATCGGTTTTTGGTATTGCCGGCCGTAGGCAGCGCAACGGCCCGCGAGGTGATCGACACCGTATGTGCATTTCTGGGAATCGAGCCTCTGCTCGATTCTTCAGGCGTTGAGCAATACGTTTTTCCTGGGTTGAGGCGCCTGAGTCTCGACGATGGCATTTGGGTGGAGGTGGGACAATCGGGCATCGAATCGGTCGATATGGTGCGTCGTCCCGTCCCGACGATGGTGCGAGACGGCAAAACCTATATTCGTCTTGTGGCTGCCGACGAACTGGGTCTGGTCAAGAAAAGACTGGAGGCCGATACAGCGCATTTTGCCGAACTCGTCCGCCGCTATTTTTGGGATCATCGCGCATTTCACGCTTGGCGCACGTGGCCGGCAACTGGGTGAGCAAACGGGCAATTGGGTAAATGCGCATGAGAAGTCCGCTTTGTAGCGCATTAAGAGTGGGGTTCAATTGGGATCGCCTTTTACTTGTATTGGGCCTCGTTCTTGTAACGCTGCTACATGCACCAAGCCTGACCGGCGGCTTTACGAGCGACTCACTGAGCATCGTGAGCGGCTGTTCCAAGCTGGGCAGCTTTGGAGAGTGGTGGTCATGGATCGGCCGGCAATTCGTCCAGGGTAATCAGGTTGTCAGCCACTTTTATAGACCGCTTGGAAATTTATCCCTGTGCTCGGATTACTTGCTTTACGGGCCGATGGCCGGCGGCTGGCGGTTGACACAGTTGGTGATTCATTTATTGAACGGCATCATGGTCTATCGGCTGACGAGACGCCTGTTTTCGTTCGGGAAAAACGATTCGATTGCAGCCCCACTCGCCGCCTTGATGTTCTGGTTGAGTCCCGCGGCACCCGAAGTAAGTATCTGGATAGCGGGGCGTTACGACGGCCTGGCTTTGCTCTTCAGTCTGCTGGCCATAGATCGAATGCTCTCATTGCAACCCGCCGGTGCCGCCTTGCTGTTTGCCTTCGCCTTGCTGAGCAAGGAGTCGGCAATGGTAACGCCGGGCCTGCTTCTCCTCGCCGCGTGGTGGGCTGCAGGTCAACGCGATTCGCAGATGTCCAGGATCAATCCCGTGATCAATCATTTGCTGCGAGCGCTCCGGTATTGGTGGCCCATTCTTTTGATTTTTATCTTATATCTTGTAGTACGCTGGTTGCTTTATGACACGCTATTTAGCATCTATCAGCGAGGGATCAGTTGGCCGCCTACTGTGTGGCTGTCGAAGATCCCGATTCTCGGGAAGATTCTCCTTCCTGCCTGGCGCGTGCAGCCAGTGTTGTACACTGCATTTTGGAGCCTGATCGTCGCCTTGTCGGTACTCATGTTCTATACCGCCATCGTCTCGAAAAATCAACGTAATCGTTTTATTTTGTCTTCTTCCTGGCTGTTGCTGACAGTCGGAGCACTGTTACCCCACCTGCATCAAGCTTCCCCTGTAGGCCAGGGGATTCGATTGTTATACGCCGGCAGCGCATATTTCGCCTTGTCATTCGCCCCGCCGCTTGCCGGAATGCTCAAAGGCAGAAAATCGTGGATACGTCGCGCCGGGTTGGCGATAACCGGGTTGACGCTGGGGTTCATGGCCGTCGCGCAATATCCAGCGCAGCGCGACTGGACCTATGCTGTTCACTATGTCCCGCGCCTGCAAAGAGCGCTTTACGCCGAGTCGGCTCATATCGAGCATGAAAATTGGGCCCTGGTTCTGGTACCCGAACATATTGGCGTGGCGCTTGTAGGACGCCACGGCCAAGGGGCGCTGGTGAACCCGCCGTTCCAGCCGGAAAGCCTGCTTGATCGACTGGTGCCATTTATCGGTCCGGATCTCGAAGAATGGCAAACAAAAATTCTCAATGGCATTATGTACGAAATTCGCGGAAAAAATGGCGAGGATGTCTTTTGGCCGAAGTATTATTTTTGTGCGGATCCCCGCAGCGCCGGCCTGATCGCCCTCAATATCGAGCCTGATCCCGATCCGGCGATTTGGAAAACGAATTGGCGTTCCGCGGTATTGGGTACACCATGTGAGAATTATTTACTACCATAAAAACAATGTACATTTTCTTTTTAACTTCGCTGCCAGGCGGAAACTCTGAATGAATAAGAGTTTCTTTACCTGTATGAGACACTGGGCACGGCACCTGCATCGGTATTTGCCTACCCATACGGTCAGGTGCCTGATGCGATCGCAGAGGAATATTTGCCAAGATATGGCCCGGACATGGGTTTGCTGGCCGCAGCTACCACGGAAGCTACCTGGGTTACGCCAACCAGCAACCGCTGGCGGCTGCCACGCTATGTTTTTCGCCGCGACTGGAGTAATTCTGAACAACTTCTGTCGCTATTGAATGATCAGCTTTAACTGCCAGGAACAAAACATGCAGACGACGAACCCGTTGCAAAAGGATTACTTTCGAGTTTGCGAAGTCTCCGACGGCCGCTTTTTTGCCGGGGAGATTTTCAAAGTCAAATTTGGCGGTGTATTACCAGATTACGGTCGCCACATCGTAGCCTTATACAAGAACGGCATGACTCTGGTGCCTTTGGGCTATCTGAATATCCTAGAACATGAGGGCATAGCTTTGGTCGGTGGTGGCTGTGTGTACGGCAAGTCATTTCAGAACGTTTCACCTGAGCATTGCATGGAGATACGAGCAAGTGGCGGCGTTCTGTTCTGTATGCTGAGATACGTCTTCCTTACAATGGCTGAAGATTATCAGGCATTTTTTGGCTATTGCGGTGATCGTCGAGCTGAGGAAGTGGATCTTCAAGCGGGATTCAGACATACAAAATATCCTAATCTATTAGCGTTTTTTCACAAATATATATCTGATATAGATAAATGTAAAATTACTGAGAATGTTTATCAACTTGGACCATTCTAAGAATATTTCAGAATCGAGGGCAAAGGACCTAATCGAGAAGTACTTTCCAAACATTAAATCGGATGAATTAAAGAGAATTCCGGGAACTTATGCAACAATTGGGTAAATCGAGCAAAATTTATGCAACTATTGGGTTTAACCCGCAACCGCCTGCATGGGTTTTGTGTTCTCTACTGGAAAAAATCTGCCACCTGCCAGAGCTGCCATTGCGCCGGGTCTTGTTCCAATGTACGGGCCATGAAATCAGCTAGATGCTGCCAAGCCTGTTCGGCGTTCAGATGTTCTACAACCGGATGAATTTCCAGTAGTCGCCGGCCGGTGCTGAAATCGAGCCCCAGTTTGTAAGTGACCAATGCCGCGTTGTGTCGTATGGCGGGCCCGATAATACCCGGTTGCACGAAAACATGCCGGCCAAAGACCTGGATCCGACGGCCATCAGCAGGGCGTTCGGCGGGAACGTCGATAAGGGCGAGAATGCATTCGCCTGAGCGTAGAGCATGTATGAGCCGGCGAGGGAAACCACCGGGTTCGTATCGCTTGCCGGGAAACAGCCGTTCAAGATGCATGCGGCGCAGCAGGATGTAAAATTGCCACACCCGCCGGCCGCGGAATTCACCGAAAGGTGCCTTGCGAATAACATAATGCGGTGCGAGGCCGGCACGATGCAGCGAGCGCAGTGTTAAGAAAGCCGGCCCCCAATGAGTGCCGATAACGACCAAAGGCCGCTGTTTGGGCCAGCCTCCGTTTTGTTGCAATAGCCGCTGCCAGCGCCAGGGTTGGAGCAGCGATATCCAAAAATCCAGCATGTCGACGATCAGCACGAGGCGGTAGCGGTGCCGCCAGACGTCCGGCGCAGCGATTCCAAGTGTGCGGCCGGCCTCATTGCCCGCCGCTTCGACTCTGCTCCTGAAAATCCAGCGCCGCGCGGCGAGTTTGTGGTACAGCGGCCAGGCCAGATGCCAGGGCAACAATAGCCCGGGTAACGGTAAAAGAAAATAGCTGACAAAATCCCCTAACTCTTGCCGTGCTCTGCGCCACGTAGATTTAACGAGATTCATTGGGTTGAACCGGACTCGATAGACCCAATAGTTGCATAAATTTTGCTCGACTTCATCAAATTCACCGGGAAATCATATAATTATGATGTGTCTTCACGATACGGTTATGATATCCGAATCGTGAATGCCTGCCCGCCGATCCGCATCCCTATCCTCGTCTATCACGCCCATATTTTTTCCGGCCGCGACTACGCCGGCAATGGTCATATCGCCCTCGCCGCCGACCTGGAAACCATCGCCGCTGCCGGGCGGCGGGTGGTGCCGCTGCGCTGGATTGTCGAGTGGTTGCTGGGCGAAAGGGGCGATGGGGATCTGCAAGGGGCGGTCGGGCTCAGCTTCGACGACGGTACGATATTGGATTTTCAGGCCGTCGATCACCCGCTGTACGGCCGCCTGCCCGGTTTTCTACCGATCCTCGAAGCGTTCCGCGCGTGCCGCGGCGGTGAACAACCGGACCTCAACGCCACCTGCTTTGTGATTGCCTCGCCGCTGGCCCGCGAGGAGATGGACCGCGCCTGTTTATATGGCGCAGGTTGGCTCGCTTCGAATGGGTGGGCGGCGGCCGCGGCGGGCGGCTTGCTCGAGATCGGCAACCACAGTTGGGACCACAACCATGAGGCGGCCAGCGAGGCGCCGGGCGTGCCGCGCGGCACGTTCCGCTGTATCGACACGGAAAGGCTCGCGGATCATGAAATCCGCCGGGCTCAGATGCTGATCGGGCAGCAATGCGGTACGACGCCGTGCTTGTTCGCCTATCCATACGGCGAATCCAATGACTACCTCGAGGGGGAATACCTGCCGCGTCACGGGCCGGCGATAGGGCTTGCCGGCGCCTTCACCACCGGCGCCGCGCCGGTTACGAAGCAGACATCGCGCTGGTCCATTCCCCGTTACGTTCATGGCCGGGACTGGCGGAGCGCTCAGGAACTGGTCGATCTCCTGCGCGCTACGGTGTGAGTGGGGGGTGGATGAATCGTTCATTCGTGGTATAATTCTCAGGCTTTGTAGGGCCCTTTTGCCGGCTGAGCAGGCGGCGGCCTGACGGCTGCGACGGGGCAGTGTACGGCGCACGTTCCTGGACAGGGTGTCATCGGGCTGATGTTCAATCCTCGCCGCTGGTTGGCCGTGCCGCTGGCGGTGCTCGGCGCCGGGCTTGTTACGGCCGCGTTGTTGGCCGGGACAATGAAATTTTACGGGCTGGCCGCCGGCGGCCTGATCGCCGTGCTGCCGGGTTTTGCAGCGATGTGGCCGATTGCCCGCCGGCTGGCCGCCGGGCAGGCGCCCGGTCTGGGTCGCATGCTGTTTTGGGAGTCGGCCAAGTGGCTTATGACCGCCGCGCTGTTCACGGCGGTTTTTGTTTGGCTGACGCCGCCGCTTCCGGCCCCCTGGTTGTTCGCCGGGTTCATCCTCGGGCAGGCCGGATTGGCCGGCGGGTTGATCGCGTTGGCCCGGGGCCCGATGATTAAAGGAAACTCTGAATAAATCCATCCTGGATTTCTCAGAGGCGACACTTCCCTGTGTCGCGGGAAGCGGTAATTTAATCAGTGCTTCCTAAAAACGGCCGGCATCGAACATTGATCGTGCCGGGTATTGATTGCGAGTAGTGAGACAGACGGACGGATAGGCATGGCAGGCGACAACAGCACGGCCTCCGAATACATCAAACACCATCTGCAGAATTTGACGTTCGGGCGCCAGCCGAGCGGCGAGTGGGGTTTCGCGCACAATGCGGCCGAGGCGCAGGCCATGGGTTTCTGGGCGGTCCACGTCGATACGATGGCCTGGTCGGTGGTGCTCGGCGTGCTGTTCGTCACGCTGTTTTACCTGATCGCGCGGCGCGCCACGGCGGGCGTTCCGGGCCGTCTCCAGGCCGCGGTCGAGAGCCTTGTCGAGTTCGTCGACGGCGCGGTGCGCGAGACGTTCCACGGGCAAAGCCGGCTGGTCGCGCCTCTGGCGCTGACGCTGTTCGTCTGGATTTTCTTCATGAATCTGATGGATCTTGTGCCGGTCGATTGGCTGCCGTGGCTGGCGCACGGCGCCGGCGTCCAATACCAGAAAGTCGTGCCGACGACGGACGTCAACGCCACGATGGGCATGGCGATCGCGGTCTTTGCGTTGATTATCTATTACAGTCTGCGCATGAAAGGGGTCGGCGGGTTTATCGGCGAGTTGACGATGAATCCGATCAATCCCAAGGCCATGGGCATGCCCGTGGTGTTCTGGCCGTTGGTCATGGTCTTCAATTTTCTGCTGGAGACGGTCGGTCTTTTGGCCAAGCCGATTTCGCTGGGCCTGCGGCTGTTCGGCAATCTTTACGCCGGCGAGCTGATTTTCATCCTGATCGCCCTGGTTTTCGCCGCCGGTTCGGGCGTCGTTGCCGAGGGCCTGCAGGCGCTGTTCGGCGGGCATGTGCCCGGCTGGTTTTTGTTGTTGTCTTTCGCCGTCGTCGCCGCCACCTTGTCTTTGCACGTCAAAGGCGCGCTCAGCACGCGCCGGACGCTTATTTTGGTGCTGGCCGAGATGTTGCTGGCCGGCGGCCTGGCCTTCACCGGAGGGCAGTTGCTGCACTTCGGGTGGGCGGTGTTTCACATTCTGGTCATTACTTTGCAGGCGTTCATTTTCATGATGTTGACCGTGGTCTATCTCAGCATGGCCCACGAACATCATTGAGCGACGCGCGATGAGATTTTTGCTACCACTTCACTCGGTAACACCGGAGAAATCATGGAAACTGTAATTGGTATGACGGCAATCGCGATCGGCCTTTTGATCGGCCTCGGGGCGCTGGGCGTCGGCATCGGCGTCGGTATACTCGGCGGCCGCCTGCTGGAAGGCACCGCCCGCCAGCCGGAGCTGGCCCCGATGCTGCAAGGCAAGTTTTTCCTGGCCATCGGCCTGCTCGATGCGGTGGCGATGATCGGCGTCGGTATCGCTCTGTTTTTCACGTTCGCCAACCCGTTCGTCGGTCAATTATTGACCGCGACCGGCGGTTGAACGCCCGGGGTCATTGATGCGCACCGGGAGGTAGGCTCGTGAATATCAATCTGACGCTGGTCTTGCAGTCGATCGCGATGATGATCTTCGTGTGGTTCTGCATGCAGTTCATCTGGCCGCACCTGCTCAGGGCCATCGAGAACCGGCGGGCGACGATCGCCAGCGGGTTGGCCGCGGCCGAGCAGGCCGAGCGCGAACTCGACGAGGCGCGGCATGAGGCTGAGCGCCTGCGCCACGAGGCGCGCGAGCAGGCGGCGGCGATGATCGATCAGGCGGGGCAGCGCGCCGCCCGTCTGGTGGAAGAAGCCAAACGCGACGCGGCGAGCGAGCGGGCGCGGCTCAAAACGGCCGCCGAAAACGAAATCCAACAGGCCGTCGAACAAGCGCGCGCCACGTTGCGCGGCGAAATCGCCGGCATGGTCGTCCTCGGCGCCGGGCAAGTGCTCGGCAAGGCGATCGACGAGGGCGGACACCGCGCCTTGCTCGATGACTTGGTGGCGGGTTTTTAGATGGCTGAAGCGATCACTTTGGCGCGGCCCTATGCCAAGGCTTTGTTCGCCTTGGCCGACAGCCAGGATGCGTTGGCCGCCTGGACCGTAAGGCTCGGCCGTTATGTCGCGATCGTCGAAACGCCTGAAATCAAGGCGTTGATCGGCCACCCGCGCGTCGATCAACCGGCCCTGGCGCGGCTGATAGCTGAGGTCGGCGCGGCCGGTGGCGATGCCGTCGAAGCGGGGGAGGCGTTGCTCGGCATCCTGGCCAAGAACGGCCGCCTACCGCTGCTCGGCGAGATCGCTCGTCAATACCGCGAGCAGGTTGCCGCGGCCGAGAACCGGATCGAGGCCGAGGTGACCACCGTGGTACCGCTGAGCGCGGCGCTCCGCGACAAACTGCTCAGTGCTTTAACCCGGCGTTTCGGTAAAGCAGTGACGCTGCACGAAAAGCAGGATCCGGCGCTCATCGGTGGGCTTGTCGTGCGCGCCGGCGATACGGTGATCGACGCTTCGCTCAAAGGCCGGCTGCACCAGCTTGCCGGCGCCATGCGGGGCGGTTGAGTCTGCCGCGTGATTAACTTTTTTGCATTTGCGCAGAGGCCCGCTTTCACGATGGCCGCCATGGCCGATGAGGATTGAATGACATGCAGACGCAATTGAATCCATCCGAGATCAGTGAGCTGATCCGCCGCCGCCTGGAAGGTTTTGCCGGGGCGACCGAAACGCACAACGAGGGGATCGTGCTCAGCGTCGCCGACGGTATCTGCCGCATCCACGGCCTGGCCGATGCGATGCAAGGCGAGATGATCCGCTTTCCGGGCGATACCTACGGCCTGGCGCTGAACCTCGAGCGCGACTCGGTCGGGGCGGTCGTCATGGGCGCCTTCCGCCATATCCGCGAGGGCGATACCGTGCAATGTACGGGACGCATCCTCGAAGTGCCGGTCGGCGAGGGTCTGCTCGGCCGCGTCGTCGATGCGCTGGGCAACCCGCTCGACGGCCGCGGGCCGATCGAGAACAGCGGTTTTGCGCCGATCGAGAAAGTCGCGCCGGGCGTCATCGACCGCCAGTCGGTGTCGCAGCCGGTGCAGACCGGACTGAAGTCGATCGATACGATGGTGCCGATCGGCCGTGGCCAGCGCGAGTTGATCATCGGCGACCGGCAGACCGGCAAGAGCGCGGTGGCGATCGACACGATCATCAACCAGCGCGGCACCGGCGTCAAATGTATTTACGTCGCGATCGGCCAGAAACAATCGACGATCGCCAACGTCGTACGCAAACTCGAAGAGCACGGGGCGCTGGAGCACACGATCATCGTCGCCGCCCCGGCCGCCGAATCCGCCGCCTTGCAGTATCTGGCGCCGTACTCCGGTTGCTCGATGGGCGAATACTTCCGCGATCGCGGCGAAGACGCGCTGATCGTTTACGACGATCTGACCAAACAGGCCTGGGCTTACCGCCAGATTTCGTTGCTCCTGCGCCGCCCGCCGGGCCGCGAAGCTTATCCTGGCGATGTGTTCTACCTGCATTCCCGGCTGCTCGAACGCGCGGCGCGGGTCAACGCCGCTTACGTCGAGCGTGTCACCGCGGGCAAGGTCAAGGGGCGCACCGGTTCGCTGACCGCCTTGCCGATTATCGAGACCCAGGCCGGCGACGTCTCGGCCTTCGTGCCAACCAACGTGATCTCGATTACCGACGGCCAGATCTACCTCGAAACCGACCTCTTCAACGCCGGCATCCGGCCGGCGATCAACGCCGGTCTGTCGGTGTCGCGCGTCGGCGGCGCGGCGCAGACCAAAATCATCAAAAAGCTCGGCGGCGGCGTCCGCCTGGCCCTGGCGCAGTACCGCGAACTAGCGGCGTTCGCGCAGTTTGCCTCCGATCTCGACGACGCGACCCGCCGCCAGCTCGAACGCGGCCAGCGGGTCACCGAGTTGATGAAACAACCGCAGTACAAGCCGCTGACCGTCGCGGCGATGGCCATCATGCTCTACGCCATCAATGAGGGGTACATGGATGACGTCGAACTGGGCAAGATCGCCGCTTTCGAAGGCGCCCTGCTCTCGTGGGTGGAAAACGAGCAGCCGGAGTTGATCAAGGAAATCAATACCACGGGCGACTATCACGACGAGATCGCCGGCCGTCTCAAACAGGCGGTCGAGGCGTTCCGCGCCAAAGGCGCGTGGTGAGCCCGGTGCAGCCGGTGGGCCGGGAGGACTGACGATGGCAGGCGGCCGCGAAATCCGCAGCAAGATCCGCAGCGTGCAGAACACCCGCAAGGTGACCAGTGCGCTGGAGATGGTCTCGGCGAGCAAGATCCGTAAGTCGCAGGAGCTGATGGCCGCCTCGCGGCCCTACGCCCGGATGATGCGCCAGGTCATCGGCCACTTGTCGCGGGCCAATCCCGAATACCGCCACCCGTTCACCGTCGGCCGCGACGAAGTCAAGCGCGTCGGTTATATCGTCATCTCCACCGATCGCGGGCTGTGCGGCGGCTTGAACAGCAACCTGTTCCGCAAACTGCTCGCCGAGTTGCGCGACTGGCAGCGGCGCGGCGTCGAGGCCGACTTGGTGGTGATCGGCCGCAAGGGTTTGCAGTTTTTCCGCAACCTGAAGGTCAACCTGGCGGCCACCGCCGGCGGGTTGGGCGAAAAACCGCAGATCGAGGCGCTGATCGGCGTCGTCAAGGTGATGCTCGATGCTTATCGCGACGGGCAAATCGACCGCTTGACCATCGCCTACAACGATTTCATCAATACGATGAGCCAGCAGCCGATGTTGATGCCGCTTTTACCGCTGCCGCCCGATACCGACGACCGGATGCTGAAGTTGTGGGATTACATTTACGAGCCCGAGGCGCACGCCCTGCTCGACGACGTGTTGACCCGCTACATCGAATCTCTGGTCTATCAAAGCGTGCTGGAGAATCTGGCCAGCGAGCACGCGGCGCGCATGGTGGCGATGAAGAGCGCCTCGGACAACGCCCACAAATTGATCGGCGAGCTGAACCTGGCCTACAACAAGGCGCGACAAGCGGCGATCACCCAGGAAATTTCCGAAATCGTCGGCGGCGCGGCGGCGGTCTGAAGCGCGCCGCAACGGAGCAATACGGAGCGAGTAACGATTATGTCAGCAGGAAAAATTGTCCAGATCATCGGCGCCGTGGTCGATATCGAGTTCGACCGCGAGTCCGCCCCCAAGGTGTACGATGCACTCGTCGTCGACGAGCACGATCTCATGCTCGAGGTTCAGCAGCAGCTCGGCGACGGCGTGGTCCGGGCCATCGCCCTCGGTTCGACCGACGGCTTGAAACGCGGGCTTGCGGTGCGCAACACCGGTTCGCCGATCCAGGTGCCGGTCGGGGCCTGCACACTCGGCCGCATCATGGACGTCATGGGGCAGCCGATCGACAACGCCGGCGAGATCGGCGAAAAAACGCGCTGGCCGATCCACCGCCAGCCGCCGAGTTACGTCGAGCAGGCCGCGGCGGTCGAGATCCTGGAAACCGGCATCAAGGTCATCGACTTGATCATGCCCATCTCCAAAGGCGGCAAGATCGGCCTGTTCGGCGGCGCCGGCGTCGGCAAGACAGTGACCATCATGGAGCTGATCAACAACATCGCCAAGGCGCATTCCGGTCTTTCGGTATTCGCCGGCGTCGGCGAGCGGACCCGCGAAGGCAACGATTTCTATCACGAGATGAAAGAATCGAACGTCCTCGATAAAGTGGCGATGGTCTTCGGTCAGATGAACGAACCGCCGGGCAACCGCCTGCGCGTCGCGCTGACCGGCCTGACGATGGCTGAGTTTTTCCGCGAAGAAGGGCGTGACGTCTTGATGTTCATCGACAACATCTACCGCTACACGCTGGCCGGTACCGAAGTCTCGGCGCTGCTCGGCCGCATGCCGTCGGCCGTCGGCTACCAGCCGACGCTGGCCGACGAGATGGGCATCTTGCAGGAGAGGATCACCTCGACCCACACCGGCTCGATCACTTCGTTCCAGGCGGTGTACGTGCCGGCCGACGACCTGACCGATCCGTCGCCGGCGACCACCTTCGCGCACCTCGACGCGACGCTGGTGCTCAGCCGGCAGATCGCCGAACTCGGCATTTATCCGGCGGTCGATCCGCTCGACTCGACCTCGCGCCAGCTCGATCCGCTGGTCGTCGGTCAGGAGCATTACGACGTGGCGCGCCGCGTGCAGAGCACCTTGCAACGCTACAAGGAACTCAAGGACATCATCGCCATCCTGGGTATGGACGAACTCAGCGAAGAAGACAAACTGACCGTCGCTCGCGCCCGCAAGGTGCAGCGCTTCTTGTCGCAGCCGTTCTTCGTCGCCGAGACCTTCACCGGCAGCGCCGGCAAGTACGTGCCGCTGGCCGAGACCATCCGCGGCTTCAAGGCGATTGTCGAGGGCGGCTACGACCACCTGCCGGAGCAGGCGTTCTACATGGTCGGCGGCATCGAGGAAGCGGAAGAGAAAGGTAAAAAGCTGGCCGCCAAACAGGCGGCGTGAAATACCGGGTGAACGGGTCGATGGCTACAACGATTGGGTCTGCTTTGAACTGCGATATCGTCAGCGCTGAGGGCGGCATTTATTCCGGGCCGGCGGCGATGGTTTACGCCACCGGCCAGATGGGCGAACTCGGCATCGCGCCGCGCCACGCGCCGCTTTTGACCCGGCTGAAACCCGGCCAGGTCCGGGTGGAACTCGCCGACGGCGAGATGCTGACGTTTTACGTTTCCGGCGGCATACTCGAAGTCCAGCCGCACCTCGTCACGGTGCTCGCCGATACCGCGGCGCGCGCCCAGGATCTCGACGAAGCAGCGGCCCTGAAAGCCAAGGAAGAAGCCGAACGGCACCTGGCCGAGCGCACCGGAGCAATGGAAATCGCCGAAGCCCAGGCGCAGTTGGCCCAGGCCGTGGCGCAACTGCGGGCCATCGAGAAGCTGCGCAAGACACTGAAGCGCTGAGCCGGCATTTCGCCGGCCGCCGGCCGCCGGCGCCCCGGCGGTTTGATCTTTGCCATTGTTTTTTACCGGCGGTTTGGGTATTCTTCAGCGGGTGGCGACAGCGCCGGGCGGCGACGATCCAGGGGAGGGGTCGTAGCGGACGAGCCCCGGGATGTCGCGTCTGCTCTTATTACCGTAGGGGTTATCTAAATGAATATTCTGCTCCGACTGGCCGCGGCACTCGCTGTGCTTGTGCTGCTCGCCGGCTGTCCGACCGCCGGCACCACGACCAACGTCCGCGACGAAGGCGGACCGAGTATCGCCGAGGCCCAGGCCGCGGCCTATGACGGGCCGCAGGCCAGAATCGCCGTCGCCCGTTTCACCAATAAATCGCAAGACGCTTACAACTGGTATTCGCCGGAAATCGGCGACGGTATGGCCGACATGCTGACCACGGCGCTGTTCAATTCCGGGCGCTTCATCGTGCTCGAACGCCAGGCGCTCGAAGACGTGCTCGCCGAACAGGATCTGGGCGCCTCGGGTCGCGTCAGCCAGCAGACGGCGGCGGCCATCGGGCAGATCGAGGGCGCCGAATTGCTCGTTGTCGCCGCGGTCACGGAATTCGAGGGTAACGCCGGCGGCACCCAGGGTGGGGCCGGCGGGTTCGGCGGTGGCGTACTCGGCGCGGTTTTCGGCGGCGTGCGCAGCGCCCACATGGCGATCGACCTGCGCATCATCGACGCGCGGACCAGCCGCGTGCTGGCGGCGACCAGCGTCGAGGGCGAAGCCAAGGACTTCAACGTCGGCGGCGCGCTGGCCGGCTACACCGGCAGTGTCGGCCTCGGCGGGGCGCTCTCCACCTGGAAAAACACGCCGCGTGAAAAAGCGCTGCGCCAGGTGATCGGCTCCGCGGTCGATTACATCATCACCAAGACGCCGGCCTCGTACTATCATTACGGCAGCGGCCGGGCCAGTGCCGCGCTCCCGGCCGGAACCGGCGAGCGGATCGTGATCACGGCCACTTCGCTCAACGTCCGCAACGGCCCGGGCGCCGGCAACCCGGTGCAGTTCGGGCTGACCTCGGGGGCGATCGTCGATGTCATGTCGCGGTCGAGCGGCTGGGTTCAGATCCGCGACGACCAAGGCCGCACCGGCTGGGTTGCCGAGCAGTTTACGGCTAAAGTCAATTGAACCGAGTATCAGGCCGCGTGTAGCAATCCCGGGCCGTCTGGAGGGTGAAAGAATGAACATGTCCGTTGTTTCTCCGCGCTGGACTCTTTTCTCGACCCTGCTGGCGGTACTCCTCGCCGGTCCGGCATTCGGCCAGCAGGTCAAAACCCGAGTCCGTGACAGCGGCGGGCCGAGTATCGCCGAGGCGCAGGCCGCGGCCTACGATGGACCGCAGGCGCGGATCGCCGTCTCGCGGTTTACCAATAAATCCAAGGACGCTTATCGCTGGTATTCACCGGAAATTGGCGACGGCATGGCCGATATGCTGACCACGGCGCTGGTCAATTCCGGCCGCTTTATCGTTCTCGAACGCCAGGCGCTCGAAGACGTTCTTGGCGAGCAGGATCTCGGGGCCTCGGGCCGTGTCCGGCAGGACACCGCGGCGCCGATCGGCGAGATCGAAGGCGCCGAATTGCTGGTCGTCGCGGCGGTCACTGAATTCGAGGATCATGCCTCGGGCACCGCCGGCGGCGCCGGTGGCTTCGGCGGCGGCGTGTTCGGGGCGATCGCCGGCAGCCAGAACAAGGCGCACATGGCGATCGACCTGCGCCTGATCGACGCCAAGACCAGCCGCGTGTTGATGGCGACCAGCGTCGAGGGCGAAGCGAAAGATTACAAGGCCGGTGGTCTGCTCGGCGGTTTCGGTAGCGGTTTCGGGGTGGGTGGCGGCCTGGCGACCTGGAAAAACACGCCACGCGAAAAAGCGCTGCGCGTCGTGATCGAACGTGCCGCCGAAGAAATCATCCATCGCACGCCGGCGGTGTATTACCACGATGGCCAGGCACCCGCCGCCCCGGCCGGTCACCAGCCGGTCACCCGTGCCGCCGATCTCGGCTCGCGGTTGGTGATCACCGGCAACAGCGTCAACGCTCACCAAGGGCCGAACGCGCAAAGCCCGGTGCAGTACACGCTCGCCGCCGGGGCGATGGTCGACCGTGTTCTCGGCATTCCCGGCTGGGTCCAGATCCGTGACGACCAGGGCCGCACCGGCTGGGTCGCCGAACGCGACACCGCGGCGGTGCAATAAGGGGCAATCGCCGCCCGGCCGCTCCCTTTCGGACCTCCCTTATTAACGCATATTCCGCTGGATCTCGGCGAGCGCTGCGCTGCCGGGGTTGAGCGCTGCGAAATCGAGTGTCGCCAGAGGTTTTTGGCACGTGCCGGCGGTATCGTGCATCTCCGGCAGGCTCTCTTCGAGATAGAAAAGTCCGGTCAGCACTTCGCCCGCCGCCCGGCTGGCGGCCAGTTGGGCGATGACCCCGGCCCGGTCGGTCGCCGCGAAGCTGTCGTCCAAGCGCCGCAGAATCACTGACGAGCCGTCGTGCAGCGTGACGCGCCGGCCTTCGCCGGGGTGCTGCTCGACGACGATCTCGCTGGCCGGCGGTACGAAATCGGCGAAGATCGCCGGCCGGTAATGGCTGCGAGTATGGGCGTAGCTCTTGGTCGAGCCTTCGTGGTCGTTGAACGTGACACACGGCGAGATGACGTCGATGACGGCGCAACCGCGGTGGGCGATACCGGCTTTGATCAGCGGCACGAGCTGCGCTTTGTCGCCGGAGAAGCCGCGGGCGACGAAACCACAGCCGAGCGTGATCGCCACCGCCACCGGGTCGATCGCCTGCTGGCGGTTGACTTCGCCGCGCTTGGCTTTGCTGCCGGGGTCGGCCGAGGCCGAGAACTGCCCCTTGGTCAGGCCGTATACTCCGTTGTTTTCGATCAGATAAAGCATATCGAGGTTGCGGCGGACGGCGTGCGCGAACTGCCCGAAGCCGATCGACAGCGAATCGCCGTCGCCCGAGACGCCGATGCACACCAGGTCGCGGTTGGCGGCCAGCGCGCCGGTCGCCACGGCGGGCATTCGGCCGTGCACCGAGTTGAAACCGTGTGCTCCGGAGAGGAAATAGGCCGGGGTCTTCGACGAACAGCCGATGCCCGACATCTTGACCACCTGGGTCGGATCGATGGCCATCTCGAAAAACGCCTGAACGATCGCCGCGGTGATCGAATCGTGGCCGCAGCCGGCGCACAACGTCGACAGACTGCCTTCGTAGTCTTCCTTGGTCAGGCCGAGGGCATTGCGCGGCTGGCCCGGATAGCTGACCTTGGGCTTGGGAATGAAGGTCATGCCACGGCCTCCTTGTTCAATGCCTGTTCGACACCGGCGACGATCGCCGCCGCCGGCAGGGGCAGCCCGTTGTAGTGCAGGATCGAGTGCAGTTTGTGTTTATCCACGGCGGTTTCGAGGGTGAGCAGCGATTTCATCTGGGCGTCGCGGTTCTGCTCGACGACATAGATCGCCTGGTGCGCGGCGAGGAACGCCTCGACCTCGTCGCCGAAGGGAAACGCTTTGAGACGCAGGTAGTCGAGATGGATGCCGCGCCGGGCCAGGATGTCGAGGGCTTCATGCACTGCGGCGTCGGACGAACCGTAGGCGATCAGGCCGAGCGCCGTGCGGTGTTGGGCGCGCTGCAGTTCGGCGGCCGGAACCAGTCGGCGGGCGGTTTGCCATTTGCCGAGCAGGCGATCGACGACATCCTGGTATTCGGCCGCATCTTCGGTGTAGGTGCCGTACCGGTTGTGCCCCGAACCGCGGACGAAATACGCCCCGCGGCGGTCGACGCCGGGCAGCGTGCGCCAGGGGATGCCGTCGCCGTCGACGTCGAGATAGCGGTGGAACCGGCCCATCGCTTGCAGTTGTTCGGCGCCGAGCACTTTGCCGCGGTCCGGGCGGTAGGCGTCGTCCCAGCGCAATTCATCGATCATCCAGTCGTTCATGCCGATATCGAGGTCGGAAAGAACGAACACCGGCGTTTGCAGACGCTCGGCCAGGTCGAACGCCACAGTGGCGAACGTGAAACACTCGCCGGGATCGGCGGGAAAGAGCAGCGGGTGGCGGGTGTCGCCGTGGGATGCGAAAGCACAGGGCAAAACGTCGCATTGCTGCGTCCGGGTCGGCATGCCGGTCGATGGACCGACACGCTGGATGTCGAAAAAGACCGCCGGAATTTCGGCGTAATAGGCAAAGCCGATCAATTCGTTCATCAGCGAAATGCCGGGACCGGAAGTCGGCGTGAAGGCCCGGGCCCCGGCCCAGCCGGCGCCGATCACCATGCCGGCGGCGGCCAGTTCGTCTTCGGCCTGGACGATGCAGTATCGCCGCTCGCCGCTTTCGGGATCCCGGCGGTAGCGCTCGCAATATGCTTTGAACGCATCCATCAGCGAGGTCGATGGCGTGATCGGATACCAGGCACCGACCGTCGCGCCGGCGTACAGGCAGCCGAGCGCCGCGGCACTGTTGCCGTCGATCAAGACCTTGCCGGCGGTCGCCTCCAGCGGCGCGGCGCGTAGCGGCAGCGGGCAGTCGTACGCTTCACGCGCCGCGTGGACACCGAGCATGATGGCTTCGAGGTTGGAGGCGGCCAGTTTCGGTTTGCTGGCGAAACTCTCGTCGAGCAGCGTCTCGAGTACCTTGAGGTCGAGATCGAGCAGCGTCGCCAACGCTCCGACGTAGGCGATGTTTTTCATCAGGATGCGAACGCGCGCCGAGGTGAAATGCTCGTTGACCAGGCGGGCGAGCGGCAGGCCGATAATCGTGATGTCGTCGCGTTTGAGCTGCCGGGCGCGGGGCCAGGTCGCGTCGTAAAGCAGAACGCCGCCGCTTTTGACTTCGGCCAGATCCTGGGTGTAGGTCTGGGCGTTCATCGCCACCAGCAGATCGACTTCCGGTGTGCGCGCGGTGTGGCCGGCGGCGCTGGCGCGGATCTCGTACCACGTCGGCAGCCCCTGGATGTTCGATGGGAACAGGTTCTTGCCGCTGACCGGGATGCCCATCCGAAACAGCGCCTTCATCAAAAGCTGGTTGGCGCTCGCCGAACCGGTGCCGTTGACGGTGGCGATTTTGATTACAAAATCGTTGATTTTCGCCTCGATCGCCGCGGGGTTTTGCCCGGCGGGACTTTGCCCAGGTTTGTGTTGCCCGGTTTTTTTTTGCCCGGCGGGCGGCGCCGGAGTCACCCGGCCTGGCGGATTTGGCATGGCGTGGTTCCAACAGGATGGTCGGCGGCGTAAGGCAGGCCGATCAGGGATTTCTGCATGTCCCAAGCGGCGGTCGGGCAGCGCTCGGCGCACAGCCCGCAATGGACGCAGGCGTTCTCGTCTTTGACCATGACACGCGAGGTCTGCGGCAGGTCGGCCGAGACATACAGCGGCTGGTCGAGATTGCGCGCCGGCGTGCGCAGGCGCTCGCGCAGCTCGGCCTCGTCGCCGTTGGCGGTGATCGTCAGGCATTGCGTTGGGCAGATATCGAGGCAGGCGTCGCACTCGATGCACAGTGGGGCGCTGAATACCGTCTGGATATCGCAGTTCAGGCAACGTTCGACTTCGCATGCCGTCTGCTCGGCATCGAAACCGAGTTCGACCTCGGTGGTCAATTGGCGGAAGCGTTCGGCCAGCGGGACGTGCTGCATCTTGCGCCGCGCCGCCGGGTCGAAGGCATTCGAATAACTCCACTCGTGCATGCCCATTTTCTGCGTGATCAGGTTCAGTGTCGGCGGCAGGCGTTCGGCCAGGGGCACGCCGTGGCAATGGTTGTGGATCGAGATCGCCGCCTGGTGGCCGTGTTCAACGGCCCAGATGATGTTTTTCGGGCCGAACGCCGCGTCGCCGCCGAAGAAGACGCCGGGCAGCGTCGATTCGAACGTCAGCGGATCGACCTTGGGTTCTTCCCATTGGTTGAATTCGATGCCGAGATCGCGTTCGATCCACGGGAAGGCGTTTTCCTGGCCGATCGCCAGGATCACGTCGTCGCACGGAATCGTCACTTCACCGGTGACGCGGGACGAGACGATGCGGCCGTGATCGACCTCGTATTCCATCACCTCGAAGCGCATACCGGTCAGCCGGCCGTCTTCGATGACGAATGCCTGCGGCGCGTGATTGACGATGATTTCGACGTTTTCCTCCTCGGCGTCCTCCAGTTCCCAGTCCGAGGCTTTGAAGAAGCCGCGCGGCTTGCGGGCCATGACCTTGACGTCGCGCGCCCCGAGTCTGAGACTGGTGCGGCAGCAGTCCATCGCCGTATTGCCGACGCCGATGATCAGCACGCGCTCGCCGATGTTGTCGAGATGGCCGAAAGCCACCGATTCGAGCCAGGCGATGCCGATGTGGATGTTCGCCGCGCCCTCGTCGCGGCCGGGCAGTTTCAGTTCCTTGCCGCGTGGCGCCCCGGAGCCGATGAAAATCGCGTCGAAGCCCTGGGCGAGGAGCGATTTCAGACTGTCGATCGGCGTGTTCAGGCGCAGATCGACACCTCTTTCGACGATATAGCCGATTTCCTCGTCGAGCACCCGGGCCGGCAGCCGGAACGACGGGATATTCGAGCGCATCAAGCCACCGGGCACCGGCAACGCCTCGAACAGTGTACATTCATAGCCGAGCGGCACAAGGTCGTTGCACACGGTCAGCGAGGCGCAGCCGGCGCCGACCAGTGCGATACGCTTGCCATTTTTGCGCTTGGGCGCCGCCGGTAAGCGGTCGCGGATGTTGTCTTTGTGGTCGGCGGCAACGCGCTTGAGCCGGCAGATGGCAACCGGCTTGTCGTCGAGCCGGCCGCGCCGGCAGGCCGGCTCGCACGGCCGGTCGCAGACCCGGCCGAGAATGCCGGGGAAAACGTTGGATCGGTGGTTGACCAGGTAAGCGTCGGTAAACCGGCCCTGGGCGATCAGCCGGATGTATTCGGGCACGTCGGTGTGCGCCGGGCAGGCCCATTGACAATCGACGACGCGGTGAAAAAAATCGGGGTCGGAGGTGTCGGTGGGCTTCATGGCCAGGCGGACCGGGGCGGCGCTTTCGGGTTGCTAAGCATAGCGCAAGCGGCGCCATTCGGCCAGTGCCTGTGCCGGGTCGCTATGCTTGTCGGGCCGATGCCACGGAGCGTATCGCCATGATCCAGGTCAAGGCCGGAGCCGGCGGTCGGGGTATCATGTCACCGCCTAGGCTGCGATCATCCGAGCGGAGCGTGAAATGACGCAAAAGACCGATCTCGAAACCTTGCTGCACCTGCCCGCGGCACGTGCCATCGGCGATGACCTTTTGATCTGCGGCCTGCCGAGCGCCGCGGATCTGGCTGCCGCGCGCGACGGCGGCATTCGCACCATCGTCAGCCTGTGCACCGCCGGCGAGTGCGCCTATGACGAGGCCGAGACGGTGCGCCATCTCGGTATGAATTACGTCAATATCCCGGTCAAAGTACCGGACAGCGTCAACGAGGACAACGCCCGGCTGCTCGATGCAATCCTCGAAGTCGGACCAACCCTGGTCCACTGCACGACCGGCAATCGCGGCGCCGCGCTGCTCGCCCTGCGCGCCTTCCACATCGCCGGCCTCGACCCGGAAGAAGCCCTCGCCGCCGGCCGCCTGGCCGGCCTCACCAAACTCGAACCTTTGGTCCGCGAACGGCTGCGCCGTTGAATTGCCCACCGATATCGCATACGATCGCCGCCTGGGTGAGGGCGATCCGGCTGCACCACTGGTTGAAGAATCATAAAAGCGATAGAGCGCGGAAAAGGCGTCTGCTACGTTCCGGCTTATTAGTCGATCGTCATGTGGGCGATCAAAGTCATCCCGCGCCGGATATATAAAAAGCTCAATTTATGAAATCGCAGTCAAGCGTTGTTCTGACGATCGAACCCCCACCCGGGTGCGGGGGAGTGAGAAGAACTGGACATTTTCTCCACAGCATGCGGAGTTCATACGGATGGGCGGGATGAACAGGATGTTGGTTCTGGAACTTTCCGGAAAGCGCTTTTTCAATGGGCGCTTTGTCTTTTGCGCGCCATCGGCAGACCGAGGTTGCGCCATAGTTTGAGGGTGGCGTTGGCGCGATTGAGGGTGTAGAAGTGCAGGCCGGGGGCGCCGCCGGCGAGCAGGCGTTCGCACAATCGGGTGACGACCTCTTCGCCGAAGGCGCGGACCGCGGCGCCGTCGTTGCCGTAGGATTCCAGCCGTTTCAACATCCAGCGTGGGATCTCGGCGCCGCACAGCGCCGAGAAACGCGCCAGACGGGCGAAATTGGTGACCGGCATGATGCCGGGGACGATCGGGATGGCGATGCCCAGCGCCGCGGCGTCGTCGACGAAGCGGAAATAGGCGTCGGCGTTGAAAAAATATTGGGTCAGCGCGCCGCTCGCTCCGGCATCGACCTTGATTTTGAAGTAACGAAGTTCGTTTCCCGGGTCGAGCGACTCGGGATGAAATTCCGGGTAGCAGGCGACCTCGATCGCGATTTTGTCGCCCAAACGGCGGCGGATGTGACCGACCAGGTCGGCCGCCTGCCGGAGTTCCCGGTGACCGCGCCGTTCGGGGTGGTCGCCGCGCAGGGCGACGATTCTGCGGACACCGAGATCGCGGTAGGTGTCGAGCAGGGCGTCGATCTCGGCGATCCGGGCGCCGCATGACAGGTGCGGCGCGCACGGCGTGCGGTAAGCGGTGAGGAGTGTCCTGACGGTCTCCAGCGTCGGGCCGAACGTCGAGCCGCCGGCGCCGAAAGTCACCGAGAAATATTCGGGATCGAGGGGCAGCAGTTTTTCCAGCGACGATTCGAGGGCCAGTTGCTGCGCTTCGTCGCGCGGCGGGAACAACTCGAAGCTGTACCGCTGCGCAGCGCGCGCCCGCAGATGGGCCACCGGCCGCAGGCGGCGGCCGGGTTGCGGCGCAATCGTGTCGTCAGTAGCGGTAGTGTTCCGCTTTGTACGGACCATCGACCGACACGTTGATGTACGCCGCCTGCTCGGGCGTCAGTTGGGTAAGTTGGGCGCCGATGCGTTCGAGGTGCAGGCGGGCCACTTTCTCGTCGAGGTGTTTGGGCAGCACATACACCTGGTTCTCGTACTGTTCGCGCCGGCGCCACAACTCGATCTGCGCCAGTACCTGGTTGGTGAACGAGTTGGACATCACGAAGCTCGGGTGGCCGGTGGCACAGCCGAGATTGACCAGCCGGCCTTCGGCGAGCAGGATCAGGCGCTTGCCGTCGGGGAAGACGATGTGATCGACCTGCGGCTTGATGTTTTCCCAGTGGTAGCGGCGCAGACCGGCGACGTCGATTTCGTTGTCGAAATGGCCGATGTTGCAAACAATGGCCTGGTCGCGCATCCGGGCCATGTGGTCGTGCGTGATGACGTGGTAATTGCCGGTGGCGGTGACGAAGATGTCGGCCTTGCCTGCCGCCTCGTCCAGAGTCACGACGCGGTAGCCTTCCATCGCCGCCTGCAGGGCGCAGATCGGATCGATTTCGGTGATCCACACCGTGGCGCCGAGGCCGCGCAGCGATTGGGCGCAGCCTTTGCCGACGTCGCCGAAGCCGCAGACCACGGCGATTTTGCCGGCGACCATCACGTCGGTGGCACGTTTGATGCCGTCCACCAGCGATTCGCGGCAGCCGTATAGATTGTCGAACTTGCTTTTGGTCACCGAATCGTTGACGTTGATCGCCGCGAACGGCAGGCGGCCTTCTTTTTGCAACTGATAAAGCCGCTTGACACCGGTCGTCGTTTCCTCGGTGACGCCGCGGATGGCGGCGAGTGCCCGGCTATACCAGCCGGGCTGCGTGTCGAGCCGTTTGGCGATCGCCGCGTACAGCGCTTTTTCTTCGTCGCTTTGCGGCCGATCGAGGACGGCAGGTTCTTTTTCGGCGCGCGCCCCGAGCATCACCAGCAAGGTCGCGTCGCCGCCGTCGTCTAAGATCATGTTGGCGGTGTCGCCGTCCGGCCACTGGAAGATGCGGTGCGTGAATTCCCAGTATTCGTCGAGCGTTTCGCCTTTGTAGGCGAAAACCGGCACCCCGGCGGCGGCGATTGCCGCCGCGGCGTGGTCCTGGGTCGAGAAGATGTTGCACGACGCCCAACGCACTTCGGCGCCGAGCGCGGTCAAGGTTTCGATCAGCACCGCGGTTTGGATCGTCATGTGCAGCGAGCCGGCGATGCGCGCCCCGGCGAGCGGCCGGCTGTCGCCGTATTCGGCGCGCAGCGCCATCAGGCCGGGCATTTCGGATTCGGCAATGGCGATTTCCTTGCGCCCCCAGGCGGCGAGCGCCGGATCGGCAACGTGGAAATCGGCAGCCGGGAAGGATTCGAGTCGGGCATTCATATCGGGTATCCGGAAGCGGGGGTGAGTTCAGATGGCAGCCTGTTGGGCCTCGGTGGCACCGAGACCGGCGGCGTCGCGCAGCTCGGCGGCGCGGTCGGTCTTTTCCCAAGGCACGTCGAGATCCTCGCGTCCCATGTGGCCATAGGTCGCGGTCGCCCGGTAGATGGGCCGGATCAAATCGAGCGCCTGGATGATGCCGTAGGGGCGGAGGTCGAAATGGCGGCGGATCAGGGCGGTGATCTCGCTCGCCGGAATCTTGCCGGTGCCGAATGTCTCGACGCTGATCGACGTCGGCTCGGCGACCCCGATCGCGTACGACACTTGGATTTCGCAACGTTCGGCCAGACCGGCGGCGATAATGTTCTTGGCGACATAACGGCAGGCATACGCCGCGGAGCGGTCGACTTTCGATGGATCCTTGCCGGAAAAAGCGCCGCCGCCGTGGCGCGCCATACCGCCGTAGGTATCGACGATGATTTTGCGGCCGGTCAGGCCGGCGTCGCCCACCGGGCCGCCGGTGACGAAACGGCCGGTCGGGTTGATGTGGTAGCGGGTCGTGCGGTCGAGCCAGGCGGCGGGCAGCACCGGCTTGATGATGGTTTCCATCACCATCTCGTTGAGCGCCGCCACGCCAATGTCGGGGGTGTGCTGGGTCGAGAGCACGACGGCGTCGATGCCCACCGGACGGCCGTCCTGGTAGCGGAAAGTGATCTGGCTTTTGGCGTCGGGCCGGAGGTAACGGCGGCCATCGTCGGTCGCGCGGCGGATCTCGGACTGGCGTTTGACCAACTCGTGCGCGTAGTGGATTGGCGCCGGCATCAGCACCGCCGTTTCGTCGCTGGCGTAGCCGAACATCAGGCCTTGATCGCCCGCGCCTTGTTCCTCCGGCGCGCCGCGGTCCACCCCTTGGCGGATGTCGCTCGACTGCTTGCCGATGATATTGACGACACCGCAGGTGTGGCCGTCGTAGCCGATCTCCGATGAATCGTAGCCCACGCCGACGATCACCTCGCGCACCAGCTTTTCGAGATCGACCCAGGCCGAAGTCGTGATCTCGCCGCCGATGATCGCCACTCCGGTCTTGACCATCGTTTCGCAGGCCACCCGGGCCAAGGTGTCCTGTTCGAGCATTGCGTCGAGCACGGCATCGGAAATCTGGTCGGCAAGCTTGTCGGGATGGCCTTCGGAAACGGATTCGGAGGTAAACAGGTATCCGGACATCGAATTATCTCTTGATCAGGATAGAAAGATATAGGCCGGGTATTGTACCGCAGCCCAAGTCCCACTGCACGATCCATGGCCACGGAACGAATCCGGGGCAGCCATGAATCGCCTGAGCGGGGACCGCCGGCATGAGGACCACGGAATAAGGACAGTCCTGGGATCTGGACCGCCGTCGGATGACCTGTTTGATGACTGATGGGGGGCGTTTGGTGACCGTCCCGAATCTGGCGATCCAGAATCAGGTGGTCCCGGATCAGTTGTCGGATCGAGTGGATGACGATAGTCCCGGAGCGGCAGTCCCGGAGCGGCATAAGGGGTTGCAGCCGGTCTGTCGGAGACCCGCCCGGCAGGCGGGGTTCGGCGCCGGCCGGGCCGCTGCCGGTGGGGGCGATGATCCGGGATACAATAACCGACCCGATGCCTGTTTACCGTGGAGGTCTATGCGATGCCGCATCGCCTGCTCGCCCCGCTGGCGGCCAATTTTCTCGGTCATACCGCCACCTGGTATAAACTGACGATCATCGCTTTTCTGATTGTCAATCCCATCCTCTGGCAGTTCAGCGGCTTTGTCGCCGGCTGGGTGCTGGTGCTCGAATTCATCTTTTGTCTGGCGCTGGCCCTGAAGTGCTACCCGCTGCAGCCCGGCGGCCTGCTGGCGCTCGAGGCCGTGATCATCGGCATGACCTCCCCGGAGATGGTCTACAACGAAGCGGTGGTCAATTTCGAGGTGATTTTGCTGCTGATCTTCATGGTCGCCGGCATTTATTTCCTGAAGGATATGCTGCTTTACGTCTTTTCGAAGATTCTGCTCAACATCCGCTCGAAGATTGCGCTGTCGTTGATGTTCGTCGGCACTGCGGCGTTTCTCTCGGCGTTTCTCGATGCGCTGACGGTGACCGCGGTGGTGATCACGGTGGCCGCCGGGTTTTACGGGGTCTATCACCGCGTCGCCTCGGGCAAAGGTTTTGACCACGAACACGACCACGGCGACGACAGCGGCGTCGGCGATGAGCGGCGCGCCGATCTCGACGATTTCCGTGCCTTCTTGCGCAACCTGATGATGCACGCCGCGGTCGGCACAGCGCTCGGTGGTGTGACGACGCTGGTCGGCGAACCGCAGAATCTGCTGATTGCCAGCGTGATGCAATGGGAGTTCGTCGAGTTCTTCCTGCGCATGGCGCCGATCACGCTGCCGGTGCTGGTCGTTGGTTTGTCGACCACCGTCGCCGTCGAGCGCTTTTCGTTGTTCGGTTATGGCGCCCAGTTGCCCGGAACCGTGCGTGAAGTGCTGCTCGAATATCAATTGGCGCAGGAACAGAAACGCACGCCCGAGGAGCGGATGAAAATTGTGGTCCAGGGGGCGGTTGCGGTGTTTTTAGTGCTGGCCCTCGGTTTTCACCTCGCCCATGTCGGGGTCATCGGTTTGACGGTCATCGTGCTGGCCACGGCGTTCACCGGTATCGTCGAGGAACACCGGCTCGGGCCGGCGTTCCACGAGGCGCTGCCGTTCACGGCGCTGCTTGTCGTGTTTTTCGCGATCGTCGCGGTGATCCACGACCAGCACCTGTTCAAGCCGGTGATCGAATATGTCTTCACGTTGCCGCAGAGTTCGCAAGCGCCGGTGTTCTATCTGGCCAATGGCGTTTTGTCGATGATCAGTGACAATGTTTTCGTGGCTACGGTCTATATCAACGAAATCAAGGCAGCCTTCGAGGCGGGCCGCATCGGGCTCGAACATTACGAGCATCTGGCGGTGGCGGTCAATACCGGCACCAACATTCCGAGCGTCGCGACGCCCAACGGCCAGGCGGCGTTCTTATTTCTTTTGACTTCGGCGCTGGCGCCGTTGATCCGCTTGTCTTATATGCGCATGGTGATTTTGGCTTTTCCTTACACCATCACGATGTCCATCGCCGGCCTGTTGGCGACGATCTACCTGCTGCCACTCGGTTTATGAGGATTTGATAAAAAAACCCCCCTTACTGCTGTCCAGCGGCGGGGAGGCTTATGCGCTGCCGGCCGGCGGTTGGAAAGCGGCGACCAGGCCGCCGGCACCGGCGATCAACCCCTCGCCTGCTGGCACGGTGAGGTGGACGACCGCGGCGGTGGCGAAATAACCGGGCCGCTGTTCGGAGGTGTCGGGCGCCAACAGGTGGCGCGTCCCTTGTTCCATCACCGGATTGTGGCCGATCAACAGTAGCGGCCGGCCGTCGAGGTGGCGCTCGACAAGCCGGATCCAGGCGTCGAGTTCGGCGTGGTACAACGCCGGCAGCCACTGGATCCCGGTCAGGCCGACGGCGGCCATGACGATGGCTGCCGTCTCGCCGGTTCGCGCCGCTGTCGAGGCGACGATTTTTTCCGGCTTGGGCTGCTGCGCGGCGATCCAGACGGCGGCCTCGGCGGCTTCGTGCTGGCCGCGCGGTGACAGCGACCGTTCGAAATCGCTGCGTGCTGTGCCTTGCCCCAGGGCGTGCGCGTGACGCATCAGGTAAAGATGTTGGCGCAGCGGGATGTCGGCCATCGGTTCGGCGGCGTTGAGCGGTCAGCGGTTGATGATGCGTTTGGCCGCGGCGACGGCTTCGTCATCCTCGCTACGTGGCGGGATCGTCACGCCCTTTTGGCACGCCGGGCGTTCCGCCAGCCGCGCCATCCACGCTTGCAGGTGGTCGAGACCGTCGACCGGCACTTCGGCCCACTCATGGATGCGCACCCACGGCCAGGTCGCGATGTCGGCGATCGAATACTCGTCGGCCAGGTAATCGCGCCCGTTGAGGCGGCCGTCGAGCACTTCGTACAGGCGGCGGGTTTCTTTCTGGTAACGGGCGATCGCCGCCGGCAGATGCTCCGGGAAATAACGCAAGAAAACGTGCGCCTGACCTTGCATCGGGCCTAAGCCGCCCATCTGGAACATCAGCCATTGCAGGGCGACCGAACGGCGGCGCGGATCTTGGGGCAGCAGGCGGCCGGTTTTTTCGGCCAGATAGATCAAGATCGCGCCCGATTCGAAGACCGCGAAATCGCCGGCTTCGTGATCGACGATCGCCGGAATCCGGCCGTTGGGGTTGATCGCCAGGTACGCCGGCGTTTTCTGTTCGCCCTCGCCCAGGTCGAGCACCTTGACGGTATAGGGCAGGCCGAGTTCCTCGAGGGCGATCGAGATTTTGTAGCCGTTCGGTGTCGGCGCGGTATAAAGGGTGATCATTGTTTTGCTCCTCTGAATACTTCGCCGCCTTTCATCACGAAGATCACCCGCTCGGTTGTGGTGATGTCGGCCAGCGGATCGCCGTCGATGGCGATGATATCGGCGTGGAAACCCGGCGCGATTTGTCCGAGTTCACCGCTGGCATCGAGTACTTCAGCGGCGCTGAGCGTCGCGCTGCGCAGCGCTTCGAGCGGCGGCATGCCGTCTTCGACCATGTAGCGGAACTCGCGGGCGTTGTCGCCGTGCGCCGAGACGCCGGTATCGGTGCCGAAGGCGATCTTGACGCCCGCTTTGTAGGCTTTGCCGAAGGTCTCGTCGATGAGCGGCCCGATCGCCGCCGCTTTCGGGCGCACCACTTCGGGCAGAAAGCCGGATTCGGCGGCCTTGGCGGCGACGAAGCGGCCGGCGGAGATGGTCGGCACGTACCAGGTGCCGCGCTCGATCATCAGACGCATGATTTCATCGGTCATGTAGGTGCCGTGTTCGATGGTTCTGACCCCGGCGAGGACGGCGCGTTTCATCCCTTCGCTGCCGTGGGCGTGGGCCGCGACGTGCATGCCGTATTGGCGCGCGGTGTCGACCACGGCGGCGAGTTCGTCGGGCATGAACTGCGCGTTCTGGCCGTTTTTGGCGAGACTCAGAACGCCGCCGGTGGCGGTGATTTTGATCACGTCGGCACCGTCCTTGTAGCGCTGGCGCACCGCCTTACGTGCGTCTTCGACGCTGTTGACAACGCCTTCGGCCGGGCCGGGGTCGCCCATCAGGTCGGGCCGGAAGCCGTTGGTCGGGTCGGCGTGGCCGCCGGTCGTGGCCAGCGATTTGCCGGCCGAATAGATCCGCGGGCCGGGCACCAGGCCGGCGGCGATCGCGTCGCGCAGGGCGATCGTCACGTTGTAACTGTCGCCGAGGTTGCGCACCGTCGTGAAGCCGGCGGCCAATGTCTTGCGGGCGTTGGCCGCCGCCTTGTATGCCAGATCGGCCTCGCTGTCCTGGAAGCGCGCCAGATACGACATCGGCCCGAGTTGACCGTCGAGGTGGACGTGCAGGTCGATGAAACCGGGAAGGCAGGTCAGGGTACCGAGGTCGAGTGCCGCCGCGTCGCTGGGGCGCCGGCGGTGTACGGCTTGAATCCGGCCGTCCGAGATTTCGACGATCTGGTCGGCTTGTATTTTGCCGGCGGCGATATCGAGCAGCCGGCCGCAGTGAACAGCGCTGTCGGCGGCGGCAGGCAAGGCGAAACAGATCAGGGCGGCGATGGCCAGCAGGGTGCGTGGTTTCATTGGCGGTGGTTCCTGGTGATGAATTCAATGCGCGGCGGTGGCGGCGGTCGGCGGCGTGGCGGCGAGATCCGCGCCGCGCTTGAGATGGACCAACAGCAGCGCGATGGCGGCCGGTGTCATGCCGGGGATGCGGCCGGCCTGGCCGATCGTCGCCGGCCGGATCCGTTGCAGTTTTTCCTGAAGTTCGGTCGACAGGCCGCGCACCCGGGTGTAGTCGAGCGCCTGAGGAATGGCCCGGGTCTCCTGCGCTGCGCGCCGCGCCACTTCGTCGGCCTGGCGTTTCAGATAGCCGCCGTAGCGCGCCTGGATTTCGATTTGCTCGGCGGCGCGTTCGGGAAGCGCCGCCAGTTCGGGTTCGTCGAGCGCCGCGGCCAGCGCCGCAATAGACACCTCCGGCCGGCCGAGCAGTTCTACCGCCCGTTGTTCCCGTTTGAGTTCGATGCCGCATTCGGCGGTCAGGGCATCGGCGGGGCGCGTGGCGGGGCGAACCCGGGCCGCGGTGAGCCGTTCGAGGCCGCGCTCGACCGCTTCGCGGTGCGCTTCGAACGCCGCCCAACGGGCGTCCGCGACCAACCCCAATTCGCGGCCGAGCGGCGTCAGGCGCAGGTCGGCATTGTCCTCGCGCAAGCTCAGCCGGTATTCGGCGCGGCTGGTGAACATCCGGTACGGCTCGATCGTGCCCTGCGTCACGAGGTCGTCGATCAGCACGCCGATGTAAGCCTGGTCGCGGCGCGGCGTCCATGGCGCTTCATCGCGCGCCGCGCGCGCCGCATTGAGGCCGGCGATCAGGCCCTGGGCCGCCGCTTCCTCGTAGCCGGTCGTGCCGTTGATCTGGCCGGCGAAATAGAGCCCGCTGAGGGCCTGGGTTTCGAGGCTGGGATGCAGGCCGCGGGGATCGAAAAAATCGTATTCGATGGCGTACCCCGGGCGGGTGATCCGCGCCCGCTCAAAGCCGCGGATACTCCGCACCAGCGCCAACTGAACGTCGAACGGCAGACTGGTCGAGATGCCGTTGGGGTAGATTTCGGCGGTGTAAAGCCCTTCGGGTTCGATGAACACCTGGTGCCGTTCGCGCTCGGCGAAACGCACCACTTTGTCTTCGATCGACGGGCAGTAGCGCGGCCCGACGCCTTCGATCGCGCCGCTGTAAAGCGGCGAGCGGGGTAGGGCGGCGCGGATCAGATCGTGGGTCCGTGGGTTGGTATAGGCGATGTGGCACGGGCGCTGTTCGGGGTGATCGGCGCGTCTGCCGAGAAACGAAAACACCGGCCGCGGTTCGTCGCCGGGCTGCGCTTCGAGAACGGCGTAATCGATACTGCGGCCGTCGATCCTCGGAGGGGTGCCGGTCTTCAGACGGCCGGCGCCGAGTGGCCGTTCGCGCAATCGGGCCGCCAGTCGGTTGGCCGGCGGATCGCCGGCGCGGCCGCCTTCGTACTGGGCCTGCCCCAAATGGATCTTGCCGCCGAGAAACGTACCGGTGGTCAAAACGGTGCACTGGGCGCTGAAGACCAGTCCGCCGGCGGTGACGCAGCCCGTGACCCGGCCCTGTTCGACCACCAGGTCATCGACTGCCTGCTGGAACAAGGTCAGGTGCGGCTGGGTCTCGACGGCGTGGCGGACCGCCTGGCGGTAAAGGTTGCGGTCGCACTGCGCGCGGGTGGCGCGCACCGCCGCCCCTTTGCTCTGGTTGAGGCGGCGGAAATGGATACCGGCCCGATCCGCGGCGCGGGCCATGATGCCGCCCAGCGCGTCGATTTCCTTGACCAGGTGTCCCTTGCCGATGCCGCCGATCGCCGGGTTGCAGCTCATCTGGCCGATCGTTTCGATATTGTGCGTAAGCAGCAGCGTCCGCGCGCCGGTGCGGGCGGCGGCCAGCGCCGCCTCGACGCCGGCGTGCCCGCCGCCGATCACGATGACGTCGAACTGGTCCGGATAATTGAAACGCATTCAATGAATTATACGCGAGGGCCCGGAACGGAACCGCGAAATGGGCGGGGCGAGGCGGGCACCCGGGTGGCACGGTGCCGGATTCCGCGTTACCATCATGAACTCACGCCATTTGCGGAGAGCGATGATGAACGACCCAGTCCATAGCCCAGAGGCCCTTCCTGACAATGACCCCGGGGCAGAGCACGTCGATGAGCCGTGGCGCGACCGCAATCTTTGGCTCCGCTTCCTGTTGATGCTGCTGTTCGGTGCGGTGTATTGGATCGCGCAGTTTGCCGTCGGCCTGACGGCGCTGATCCAATTCGGTTTCTCCGCACTGGCCGGCGAGCGTAGCGCGCCGTTGCACCGCTTTGCCGCCGGGCTTTCGGGCTACGTCACCGAGATCATCGATTTTTTGATGTTCCAGAGCGAGCACCGGCCTTTCCCGTTCAACGAGTTTCCCGAAAAACCGCCGGCCGGTGCCGGTGCCGATGCTGGCGCGGCGGCGCCGCGCAGCGCGCCGCGTAAAAAGACGGCGAAGAAATAATTTGCCGGAACTAGCTTGTTTGTTTCGTGAACCCTTCGGCGGCAATGCGAATGCCCCCTCCCCAACCCTCCCCCGCACGCGGGGGAGGGCTTATGTCTAACTAGGTGAATGTCGTTGCGTCGCAAAGTCTACGAATTGCAGGGTTTCTCCCTGTCGCTCGATCACGTGCAATTCGTCTCGCCGTTGTTCGAAGCCAAGGGCCAGGAAGGTTGGCAGTTCAACCTCAGGATGAGCGGCGGCGTGCGCCTGCCGTTCAAATTTCCGACGCGCGGCGACGGCGCGGTGGCGCGGGAAATGCTGGTCAAGGCGCTGCGCGATGAACCAGCCTGACGAGCGCCGCCGCATCCCGCGCGCCGTGACCGGCCTGCTCGCCGGCGGGTGCGCTTTGGTGCTGTCGCCCCTCCTTTTGGCGCTCGGCGGCTGCCGGGCCGCCGAGCCGGCGGTGACGCTTGGCGGCGAGCGCTACACCGTGGAAATCGCCGACGACGAGGCGAGCCGGACGGTGGGGCTGATGTTCCGCGACACGCTGCCGAAACGGCACGGCATGTTGTTCATCTTTCCCGAGCAGGCGCCGCGCGCCTTCTGGATGAAGAACACCAAGATCCCACTCGACATCATTTATTTCGATCGCGAGTTGCGCCTGGTCAGCGTCAGCGCCAACGCCCGGCCGTGCCTGAGCACACCGTGCCGCAATTACCCGAGCGCTGCACCCGCGATGTACGTGCTGGAGTTGAACGCCGGCGAAGCGGCGCGGCTCGGAATCAAAACGGGCGATCGCCTGGTGTTGCACAACAGCGGCACCGGGAAAGCGTCACCCGATTCACCGACCGCCGAACAATAGAGGCCAAACATAGAGGCCAAACCATAGAGGAGTCAAAAATGTTGCGTCATTCGATCTCTACCCGTACTCTTATACTCGTCCTTCTACCGGCCCTCATCGGGCTCGGCGCCTGCGACCGCGAGGCGCCGCCGGCGCCTGATGCTAACGTGGTCGAGGGCGCGGAACAGGCCGCTGCGCCGGCGCTGATCGACAGCGACTTCAGCTCTACTCTGCTCGACGATATCAAAACCCTGAGCAGCGACGAATTCGGGGGGAGGCAGCCGGGCAGCGACGGCGAACAACGGACGATCGACTACGTTACGTCACGGTTCCGTGCGATCGGCCTTGAGCCGGCGAACGGCGACAGTTACCTGCAAGCCGTACCGCTGGTCGAGATCACCGCGACCGGTATCGATCCGCTGCGTTTTACCGCCGCTGACGGCGAACAAATCACGTTTGCCGCGCCCGCCGAGGCAGTGGTCTGGACCAAACGGGTCACCGAAGCCTCGGCGGTTGATGACAGTGACGTCGTCTTCGTCGGCTACGGTATCAATGCGCCGGAATACGACTGGAACGATTACGCCGGACTCGACGTGCGCGGCAAGACAGTCATCATCCTGGTCAACGATCCGGGTTACGCGACCGGCGATCCGGCGCTGTTCACCGGCAAGGCGATGACCTATTACGGCCGCTGGACTTACAAATATGAAGAAGCGGCGCGTCAGGGCGCGGCGCTGGCGCTGATTGTGCACGAAGAAGGCGCCGCCGGCTACCCGTTCGACGTCGTGCAGGGCTCGTGGACCGGGCCGCAATTCGATCTCATCAGCGACAACCGCAACATGGACCGCGCCGCGCTCGAGGGCTGGTTGAGCGGCGAGTCGGCGGCGCGCCTGTTCGCCGCCGCCGGCGAAGATCTCGCCACGTTGACCGCCGCCGCCGCCGAGCGCGGCTTTGCGGCGAAGCCGTTGCCGCTCAAAGCGTCCGGCGGGCTGCGTAACACATTCCGGACGATCGAGTCGCACAACATCGCCGGTATCTTGCCCGGCGCGACACACCCCGACGAGTATTTCATCTATACCGCGCACTGGGACCACCTCGGCACCGACCCGGACGCCGCCGGCGACGGAATCTACAACGGCGCGGTTGACAATGCGACTGGCGTCGGCGCCTTGCTGGCGCTCGCCGAAACATTCGCCGCCGCGCCGCGGACCGCGCGTTCGGTGATTTTCCTCGCCGTCACCGCCGAGGAATCGGGCCTGCTCGGATCGCGTTATTACGGCGAGCACCCGCTTTACCCACTGGCCCAAACCGTCGCCGGGGTCAACATGGACGCGCTGAACGTCCACGGCCCGATGCGCGACTTGGTGGTCATCGGCCACGGCGCTTCGGAATTGGAACCGCTCGCCGAGCGCCTCGCCGCGGCCCAGGGGCGTTATATCCGTCCCGATCCGAATGCCGAAAAAGGCTTTTACTACCGCTCCGATCACTTCAACCTGGCCAAATACGGCATCCCCATGTTGTATGCCAAAGGCGGGCAGGACCATTTCGAATTCGGCCAGGAATACGGCGCCCGGCAAGCCGCCGACTTCACCCGCGAGCGCTACCACAAACCGGCCGACGAATACGGCGAATGGTGGGATATCCGCGGCATGCAGCAGGACGTCGCGTTGTATTACCGCCTGGGCCGCGAATTGGCCGACGGCGACGCCTGGCCCAACTGGTACGAAGGCAACGAATTTCGCGCCATCCGCGACCGATCGCGCGCGCAAGTCAGGGAAACCCCGGATCAGTCCAGCATGGACTGACCCGGACTTGCACCGCTCAACAATGAATGGTCAGTCCATTTGTTCATGCGACAGCGGTGCCAGGCGGCCGATGAAGAAATCGGCGATGGTTTGGAAGACGTGGACTTGCGTCTTTTCGCCGCTGATGCCGTGCTTGGCACCTGGGTAGGTCATCAGGTTGAACAGGATGCCGGCGTTCTGCAATGCGGCCATCAGATTGGTGCTGTTCGTGAAAAGGACGTTGTCGTCGGCCATGCCGTGGATCAGGAGCAGGGGGTTGGAAAGTTGTGAGGCGTAGGTGAGGACGTTGCCATTACGGTATGCAGCGGGCTCGGCGGCGGGTGTGCCCAGGTAGCGCTCCGTGTAGTGCGTGTCGTACAGCGCCCAGTCTGTGACCGGCGCCACCGCCGCGCCTAAAGCGTACACGCCTGGATCTTGCATCAGCATCATCAGCGTCATGTAGCCGCCATAACTCCAGCCGAATACCCCGATCCGTTGCGGATCGACAAAAGGCGATTTTTTTAGAAATTCCACGCCGCGCCGCTGATCGCGTACCTCGACCGTACCGAGACGGCGGTCGACCGGCGCTTGGAACGCGACGCCGCGCCGCGGTGTGCCGCGGTTGTCGAGGGAGAATACGACAAAACCGTGCTGCGCCATGTATTGTTCGAACAACAACCGCCTGTCCCAGCGGTTGACAACAGTCTGGCCCGTGGGTCCGCCGTAAACGTACAAAAAAACGGGATAGCGGTTGTCGGCGGAAAAGTTTGCGGGTTTGGTGAGCCGGTAATACAAGGTCTGGCCGTCTTCGGCGGCAAGCGTGCCGTATTCGGTGGGTCGATGGGCAGCAAGATACGGCGCGTAGGGATGGGCGGCGTCCAGGCGGTTTTCGTTCAACCAGGCGAGGCGTTCGCCGTCGGCGGCGCGGTGCAACGACACTTGGGGCGGCCGATCGCGGCTCGAAAAAAAGTCCAGATAAACTTGGCCTGACTTAGCCATCGTGATGTCGTGGCTACCTTTTCGATGCGTCAGGCGGGTGGGCCGTTCGGCGTCGTCCGGATGCAAGGATTGGCGGTAGAGGTGCGATTCCACGGGGGTGGCTTCGGTGGCGGTGAAGTAAACGTAACCGTTCGCTTCCTCGATGCCATGCACTTCATCCACCGCCCACGGCCCGGCGGTCAGTGGCCGGATCAGTTCCCCGTCCAGGCTGTAAAGATAAAGATGGCGGAAGCCGCTGCGTTCGGATGACCAGATAAAAGCGGCCTGCTTCTCGAGAAAGTGCAAATCGTCGTGCAGGGTCACCCAGGTGGACATCGTTTCGGACAGTACCGGGCGGCGCCGGCCGCTATCGACGTCGAAAAAGAGCAGGTCGAGGCGCCGCTGGTCGCGCGTTTCGGTTTGCACACTCAACGTGGCGCTGTCCGGCAGCCATGCAAGGCGCGGCAGGTAGCCGTCAGGCTCCAGTCCCGGATCGAGCCAGCGGATCGCGCCGCCACCGGCGTCCACCACACCCAGTGTCAGGTGCGCATTGGCTCCGCCGGCGTAAGGGTAGCGCTGCTCGGTGATCGTGATGTCGCCGGCTTCGATTTCGAAGCGCCGGGTGAGCGGCACGGCGCTTTCATCGACGCGCAGGAAAGCGACGCGCCGGCTGTCGGGCGACCACCAGTAGCCGGTGTCGCGGCCCATTTCTTCCTGGGCGATGAACTCGGCCATGCCGTTTTTGATCGCGCCGCCGCCGTCGTGCGTCAAGCGGATTTCGTGCCCGCTGGCGAGGTCGACGACATATAAATCCTGTTCGCGGATGAACGCCACCTTGGTGCCGTCGGGTGAGATCTCAGGGTCGGTTTCGAACGCCGGGGTGGACGTCACCCGGGTCAACCGCTTGCCGGAAGGCGCGGTCGGGGCGTAGAGGTAGATGTCGCCGCCCAGCGGGAACAACAAGTGCCGTCCGTCTGCGGACCAGCGATATTCGACGATGCCCCGCTGGCCGGCCAGGCGCGCGCGTTCGCGCCGCGCTTTTTCTTCCGCCGACAACTCGCCTTCATCGGGGACAAGTTCGCGGGAATCGACGAGCAGCCGGAACTGCCGGTCGGCGATGTGGTATTCCCACAGGTCGAATGTCTCGCGGTCTTCTTCCTTGCCGCGCAGGTAGGTGACACGATCGCCGGCCGGCGATACCTGTAGCCCACGCAAAGCGGCGCCCGCCAGGTCGGGGCTGGCGAAGATCCGCTCGATGGTCAACACTTCGGAACCGGCCGCCGCGGAGTGCAGCAACAATTGGGTCAACATCATCAAGAGCATGAGAACGGACGGATTCATTTGTCTCGATCTCTATTGGGTTTACCCGGCCGTTCCGATTCGCCCGTCGATCAATTGTTCGACGACTGCCGGGTCGGCCAGCGTGGAAGTGTCGCCGAGCTGGTCGATCTCGCCGCCGGCGATCTTGCGCAAGATGCGGCGCATGATCTTGCCGGAGCGGGTTTTGGGCAGGGCGGGGGCCCATTGCAGCCGGTCGATCGTCGCCAACGCGCCGATCTGGTCGCGAACCCAGGCGATCAACTCCCGGTGCAACGCATCGTCAGCCGCGCAGCCGGCCATCAAGGTGACGTAAGCGTAGATGCCTTGGCCTTTGATCTCGTGGGTGATGGGGACAACCGCCGCTTCGGCGACCTTGGGGTGGGCGACGAGTGCGCTTTCGATCTCGGCGGTGCCGAGGCGGTGACCGGAGACGTTGATCACGTCATCGACCCGGCCGGTGATCCAGTAATATCCGTCTTCGTCGCGCCGCGCTCCGTCGCCGGTGAAATAACAGCCGGGGTAGGTCATGAAATAGGTCGCGGCGAAACGCGCGTGATCGCCGTACACGGTGCGCATCTGCCCCGGCCAACTCGCGGTCAGGACTAGGTTGCCGGAGCCCGGGCCGGTAACCGGCCGGCTATCGGTGTCGAGCAGCGCAACTTCGATGCCCGGCAGCGGCAATGTCGCCGAACCGGGTTTGAGATCGACGGCGCCGGGCAGTGGGGCGATCAGAATGCCGCCGGTCTCGGTCTGCCACCAGGTATCGACAATCGGGCAGCGCCCATCGCCGACGATCCGGTGGTACCACTCCCAGGCTTCGGGATTGATCGGTTCGCCGACCGTGCCGAGCAGCCGCAGGCTGGCGCGTGATGTCGTTTGCACCGCCGCGTCACCGGCCCGCATCAGGGCGCGGATGGCGGTCGGTGCGGTGTAGAAGATGTTGACGCCGTGCCGGTCGCAGACCTGCCAGAAGCGCGAATGATCGGGGTAATGCGGAACGCCTTCGAACATTAACGTCGTCGCGCCGTTGGCCAGCGCGCCGTACACCGTGTAGGTGTGGCCGGTGATCCAGCCGACGTCGGCGGTGCACCAGAAGATGTCGCCTTCGTGATAATCGAAAACAAGCTGGTGCGTAAAGCTTGCCCAGGCGAGATAGCCGCCGGTGGTGTGCAGCACGCCTTTGGGTTTGCCGGTCGATCCCGAGGTGTAGAGAATGAATAACGGCTCTTCGGCGCCCAGCGCCGCAGCGGGGCACACTGCATCGACTGCCGAGGCCCGTTCGTGATACCAGACGTCGCGATCGTGCCACGCGACGTCATCGCCGCTGTGGCGGATGACCAGCACGGTGTCGATCAATTCGCCGGCAGTGGTGGTATCGAGCGCCTGATCGACGTTGTTTTTCAAAGCCAGCGGCCGGCCGCCGCGCCGGCCGCCGTCGGCGGTGATCACCAGCCGCGAAGCGCAGTCGATGATGCGCCCGGCGATCGAGGCCGGCGAAAAACCGCCGAAGACCACCGAGTGAATCGCGCCGAGCCGGGCGCAGGCCAACATCGCCACCGCCGCTTCGGGAATCATCGGCAGATAGATCGTCACCCGGTCGCCGCGCCGAACACCCAGTGCTTTCAGTACATTGGCCATTCGGCAGACTTCGGCGTGCAACTCGCGGTAAGTCAGCATCCGCGACACACCAGGCTCGTCGCCTTCCCAGATGATCGCCGCCTGCTCACCGCGCGTTGCCAGATGCCGGTCGAGGCAGTTGACCGAAGCGTTCAGGACGCCGTCTTCGTACCAGCGGATGTGCAGATCGTCGGGGTCGAACGATACATCGCTGATTTTCGTGAACGGCCGGATCCAATCGAGCCGCTCGCCGACGGTGCGCCAGAATCCTTCCGGATCCCGCGCGGCCCGCCGGCGCAGCGCGTGATATTGTTCGCGGTTCAGCCCGGCCCGGGCGCCGGCCTCGCCGCTTGGCCGATCGCCTGGCGGCTGCTGGGGTTGATCGTTGTGCATGGCTGTTCCAGCGCTATCTTACGACCGCGGCGTGCGCCGGGGCGCGGAAGACGGCGTTGATCAACAAAACATTCAAACCTTTGAGATAAGCGCGGTCGTTCGGATCGGCGGTGAAGGCGATATAAAAACCGCGCCCTTCGGGCTGGATCGCCAGCAGGGGTTTATAGGCCAGTTGCCGGCGGTTTTCCGGCCACAGGTAGCCGCCGGCGAGCAGCTCGTCGGCGGCGGTGAAGACGGCGGCATTGACCCCCTGATCGAGGCGGAGCGGTTGGAAAATCGCATCGCCGCGGACCAGGACATGTAATGGATTGCGGGCGCCGGCGGCCAGCCAATGGTCGGTATCGGGCACGGCGCGGACGATGGCGCCGGGCATTTCGTCGGGCGGGACGTCACGGGCGAGGGTGGTCTTGAGATAAGCGTCGCGGTCGGCGATCAGCGTGCCATCGACCAGCGGATCCTGGACCGGTTCAGTGGCCGGAGCGCCGGTTTTATCGCCACTTTGCCCGGCCGCCGGCCCGGATTTTTTCTCGTCCTCGCTTTTTTCGCGATAAGCTTTTTCGCGGCGCAGCGCCATCAGCCCGTAATTGGGATCGGCTGCGAAGTTCGTCGCATTGCCGAGAAAAATCAACGTGCCGCCGCGCCCGGTCCAGGCTTTGAGCAGCGCCGCGCCATCCTTGCCGAGGATCGTGCCGTAATCGCCGCGGAAAAAGCTCGTCGCCGGCAGGATCAGCACCTGGTAACGGTCGAGGTCGGCGCGTTTCAGCGTCGCGGTGCGGATGGCGCTGACCGGGTAGCCGAATTCGCGCTCCAGGATAAACCGGGTGTGGCCCGGCGCGGCGGTCGGTTCGTCGTAAGCCAGCGCGACGCGCGGCGCCGTGAAACGGTGAACGTGTTCGCTGCCGAAATTCGGCCCTGGGTCGACCCAGCCGTGATCGACGCCGAGCGCTTCGGCCCCGGTTTCGGCGGCCAGGGCCGCCAGTTCGGAGGCGATAGCGGGGCCGTTGGCGGCGCGTTTGACGATCAACGTGCCGGCCGGGTAGTTCCGGCCGTCGTGCGTGAACGCCTTGTCGCTGCCGTCGACGACGATGCCGGCGGCCAACGCCCGGCTCAGCAGGTGGGCGGCGGCGTGGTTCCAAGGCACGAGCCAAGCCAATTCGGCCGCCTCGTTTTGCAGACGGCCGGTGGGCGGCGCGGTGACGATCGCCGCCGGGCTCCAGGCGGCGCGCGGGATGCGCCCGCAGCGCACCGCATCGACACCGTAAAGCTGCGGCAGCGACCACGCCGTCACGTCGTAAATTTCATGCTCCAGGCGTTTGGCGCGGCGCCGCTCCTGTTCGGCGATGAATTCGGGCTCCATTTCGATGTTCGGCGCCAGCAGAGTTTCGATCAACCGGCGTTCCGGTTGGGCCAGCGCCGCCCGGTAACTGCCGGCGGCGAACGTACGGCCGCAGGCAGTGTACGGCTCGCCGGCGCGGCTGAGCGGGATGCCGTGGCGGCCGAGCAGGGCCGCGAGCCGGCCGGTGATGGTCGGGTCGGGCGCGGCGTCGAGCAGATACGCTTCGTCGCCGCCGCCGGTGTTCTTATTGCGGTAATCGTAAAAATCCTGCAACAGCCGCTGGCGCTCGCGAGCAGCAGTTTCAGCGGTGGCCAGCGAACTGGTGAAATGGTTGCGTACCGTTTCGGCGTAGGTCATCTCGCGGCCGTCGGCGCGGCGCACGACCAGGCCGCGCGCCGAGGCTTGTTCGTACGTCATGGCCAGCGCCCCGTAATACAGCGGCCAGCTCGCGCCGTAGCCGGGATAGAACGCATCGAACACTTCACGCGTGAAGTAATCGATGCCGATCCGGTCGAACCAACGGGCATTGTTGCGGCCGATCAACACCAGGTTCTCGCGCTGGCGGGCCGTGATCAGCGGGTTATAGGGTACGGCCTCGGGGGTGAAGTAATACGTGCTGTCCGAGCCCATTTCGTGCAGATCGACGAAGATCAGCGGATACCATTGACGCAGCGCGGCGACCTGCGCGGCGATTTCAGGTTGGCTGAGTGCCAGCCAGTCGCGGTTGAGATCGAACTGGTAGTGGTTGGTCCGCCCGCCGGGCCACGGTTCGTCGTGTTCGGCGCTGTAACGGTCGGGGTCGGGCTTGAGGCCGCGCGACATTTCGTAATGGTGGACAAAGCGGTCGCGGCCGTCGGGGTTTTGCGACGGTACGATCAACACCAGCGTCGAGGCGAGGATGCCATCGACCACCGCGTCGCCGTCGGCGGCGAGCAGGTGATAAGCGAGCAGCATGGCGGCGTCGGGCGACGAGATCTCGTTGCCGTGCACGCCGTAAGCCAGCCACACCGTGGCCGGCAGGTCGGCAATCGCCGGTGCCGCCGCGGCGGCATCGGTCACCGCCGGATTAGCCAGAGCCTGCATCCGGCGCTGGATATCGTCCAGCCGGGCGATGTTTTCAGAGCTGCCGATGATGGCATAAAACAGCGGGCGTCCTTCCCAACTGGTGCCGTAGTCGCGCAACACGAGCCGCTGCGGCGCCGCGGCCTGGAGGGCCGCGAAATAATCGCGGATGTCGCGCGTCGCGCTGATCTTCGCGCCCGGGGCATAGCCGAGGACCTGTTCGAAGGTTGGAATCGCAGGCGAATATTGTTCGGCCGCCGGCCAGAAAGGCGCGGCGGCCATCCCGGCCTGTGCCGCACCGGCCAGCAGCCAGGCCAGCAATAGGACAAACGGTTTTTTAGAACGGCGGATCATGGATTAACCCAATAGTTGCATAGATTCCCGGAATTCTCGGTCAAGCTGGCGAGTGCAGCTT
>DAITQM010000027.1:0-40121 GCA_036832975.1 Pseudomonadota bacterium
CCTTCCAAAGCTTAATTCTATAAATACGCTCGATGCATATTTAAAATTTGCAAGTGAAAATTACGAATATGTAAAAGAAAAAGATAAAGGATTCAGAGAGTGCATGAGAGATTCTGCATTTTTTTCAACTGACGAAGAAACAAATAATTGGATAAAGGCAGGGGTTAATTTAATGTGGTTAGAGATGAAATGGAAAAAAGTGACTGAAACCCCTGAGAAATATATTTCAGAAGAACAAGATTTTCCTGGCAGTGTAAAGTTTTTTATAAAAGAAGATTTAATGATAATAAATGGATTCACAGAAGAATGGAAATCCAACGAACTCCAGCCGACCGCTGAAAGCGGCGGCTGAATTCAATCGTTAGGCCGCATATGCCAGCTCATTCATTGATTCGGCAGCTTGCTCTCGTAGTCGCTATCACAGCGTTGCTCCTGTGCATCCCGCTCATCGCAATGAGGTTCACACCCGAAGTGAACTGGTCTATTGGCGATTTCATGACTGCCGCAGCACTTCTTCTGGCCGCCGGCACAGCCATAGTTCTTGGCGTTCGCCGCGCCACAACCGGTCGCAACAAGGCGATCATTGTCACCGTCGTCATCTTTCTGTTGCTGCTTGTATGGGCCGAGTTCGCCGTAGGTGTCTTCTCGTAAGGCAGTTCCGGGCAATCCTGCCCTCGCCCCCGGACCGGCACCGCCCAGAGGTGCCTCGACTAAGTGTCGGCGCTTTTCGACCCGGTGTTCATTCCCGATCGCGGCGCTCTGCAATCAACCGCCGTACCAGGCCCGCGCCGACGCAGATTGAGCCTCGACAGGCCGATGAGGGCAGAATCTAGGCTCTATCGGTGGTGAACCGGATAAGGTAATATCCAGGGATGTTGTCCCGTCTGAATTCGCTGAGCGTTCTGGCATTTGCGGGTTTCGCGGTTGCGTTTCTGCCGCTGATTTTCGTCATTGTCATCGCCACGACGTACGTGGACGAGCTCGCTCGGCAAAGTACGAAAATGGTCACGGACAGCGTCGCGGCCACCCGTGACACCCAGTACATTCTGGAAGTGATCACGGACCTGGAGCGCGGCGCCCGCCAATTCCAGGTGGTGGGCGACGAGGAACTGTTCGCCCTGTACCGGGAAAGGCATGGGAGTCTGCTGGCGACGCTCGGCGATTTGCGGCACATTCTGCCTGAGACCCGTAACGAAACGGCGGCGCTGGAGGGCACCGCACTCTGGATCTTGGAAGGCATCCGCGATCACCCCCACGATTCGGAAGAAGTCGCCGTCGCGGTGCGCGGCTTCGAGCAGTTGCGCGCGGAAGGGCGGGGGATTTTCACTCAGGTCAAATCATTGATCGACGATGACCTCGCTGCTCTCCGGACCCACACGGCCGATGTCACGCGCTCGATTTATTGGCTGGCCGCCGGCCTCATCCCGCTGGCGGTCGCCCTGGGCGTGTTGTTCACCGCGCTGATCGCCCGCTCGGTCCGCCAACTCGGCGGCGCCATCCACCAACTGGGAGAAGGCGATCTCGAACGCCGGATCAAGGTGGGCGGACCTCTCGATCTCAGGGATTTGGGCGACCGCCTGGACTGGCTCCGGACGCGGCTGGCGGACCTGGAACGGGAAAAATCGACGTTTCTCAGGCACGTTTCGCACGAATTGAAAACGCCGCTCGCCAACATCCGGGAAGGCGCCGAACTGCTCACCGACGGCAGTGCCGGCCCGCTTGGGGAGCGGCAGCGTGAAGTAATGACCGTGGTCCGGGAAAACAGCCTGGCCCTTCAGAAAAGCATTGAGAATCTGCTCCATTTCAGCGCCTGGCAGAAGACCCGGGCGAGCCCGGAAAAAACCGTTTTCGGCTTGCGCGAACTGGTGGCAAGCGTGCTTTCCCGCCACCGCTTGGCCATCGCCAACGGTAAGCTCAGGATACGCACCGAATTGCCTGACTTGCGGATCAACTCGGACCTGGAAAAATTCCACGTGATATTCGATAATCTGGTGTCTAACGCGGTCAAGTTTTCGCCTCCGGGCGGAACAGTCATGATCCGGGCCGGTCTGGATAACAGTCACGTTGAACTTCTCGTGGCGGATGAGGGTCCTGGTATTCCCGAGTCCGAACGCGAGCGCGTGTTCGACGCGTTTTATCAGGGTTCTGCGGTCCATCACGGCCACGTGCGCGGAACCGGCATCGGCCTGTCCGTCGTGCGCGAATCCGTGCGCATCCTGGGCGGCAGCATCGAAATCTGTAACGGCAGAACGCGCGGCGCAAACTTCCAACTGCGCTTTCGAGTCAAAGACATACTCGCTTGAGGGTAAAAGGGTTATGGTCAAATCCAAAGGAGCGGGCGTTTTAGCCCTGCTGGTGGCGGTTTGCATGACGGTCGCCTGCACCATGGAAACGCAGCGTGAGGTGGTGCAGGAAATCCCGGCGGACACCCCTGCCGAGAAATATCTGGAAATGCTGTACCGGTTCAACGCCGCCGCTTCGGAGGAGCGAACCCGGCTTTTCCTTCGCGCCGCCGCCGACTACGAATCCCAACCATCCCCCGCCAACAGCCTGCGGTTAGGCCTTTTCTCCGCCTGGCCGGGCCACTCCGGAACCAACTCGGATAAAGCCGGTCAACTGATCCGGGAAGCACTCGACCACGCGGACGACCTGCCGGCCGGCGCCGTCAATCTCGCCTGGATCTACCTGGCGATCGTGGAACGCCAGAAATCGTCAGCCCAACGCATCCAAGCACTCGAAAGCGCCCTCTTTGATGCCCGCGAGAAAATCAAGGCGTTGACTTCCATTGAAACGACCGTGGAGCCGGCCACTGGAGCGAATCAGGATGGCGACCACGAAGATGACGGAAATTAGAACCCATCTCAATATCCCGCGCGGCCGCGACGGCGGCGCTTGTGGCGCAGGGCAAGGCGCGAGGAGAGAAGTTTGGTCGTTCCATATGAGCGACGAGCAACGCGGCCATGCGCCAAAAGCGCTCCATCCCGAAGGGTTGCGCCCCAAAAGCCCGCTGGCGGCGTCCATCGGCTGGCCGATAGAACCACTATCGCCTGCACGGGCAACGGCTTCAGACCGGCGCTTCTTTCGCTACGCGAAAACCGCACCGGTCTTCCCGCCTGCCCTTCGCTCCTTGCCCACGGGCTTTTGGGGCAGCGTAGGCGAAGGAGCCTCGGCGGTTTGCGCGAAAGCGCAAGAAGCCGATGCGGAGTGCCGTAAAGCGCGTAACGCATCTCGCGGGGGATATTGAGATGGGTTCTCACCCCGCCATATTGTTGGTGGATGACGACCCGGGGCTGCTGAAATTGTTGCGCCTGCGGTTGGAAACCAGTGGCTACAAGGTGCTCACCGCCGAAGATGCCGCGAGCGCATTGTCCGTATTGCAGCGGAGCACGCCCAATCTGGTCATCACCGATCTGCGTATGGCGGGGATGGACGGCATGGGTCTGCTGCAGGAAATCCACCGGCGCCGGACGGGGATGCCAGTGCTGATCATCACCGCCCACGGCACCATTCCAGACGCGGTGGAGGCAACTCAGAGCGGCGCGTTTGCGTTCATCACCAAGCCGATCGACAAACAAGAACTCCTCAATAACGTTGAACAGGCACTCAAGACCGGTGGCGCGCCCGCCGGTGACGATGCCTGGAAGGATGAAATCGTTGGCGCCAGTCCGAAGATGCTGGAGGTTCTGGCGCAAATACGCCGCGTAGCCGAAACGGACGCCAGCGTTTTGATCACGGGCGCCAGCGGCACGGGCAAAGAACTCATCGCCCAGTGCATACACGGTTTGAGCCGCCGCCGCAACGGGAAATTCGTGGCGGTCAATTGCGGCGCCATCCCGGCCGATCTCATCGAAGCAGAGTTGTTCGGGTACAAACAAGGGGCGTTCACCGGCGCCTTGCGCAGCCACCCGGGCCTGCTCATGACGGCCGGCGGAGGCACGCTGTTTCTCGACGAAATCGGGGACATGCCGTTGCATCTGCAAGTGAAATTATTGCGCATTCTGGAGGAACGTAAAGTGCGCCCCCTGGGCGGCCTGGAAGACAAGCCGGTGGATATCCGCGTCATCTCCGCCACCAATCACGATCTGCGTTCGGCGTTTGCAAAAGGGGCATTCCGGGAAGATCTTTACTACCGCTTGAACGTCATCGAAATCAACGTACCGTCCCTGGAAGAGAGGGTCGAAGATATTCCTTTACTGGTCAACCATAAACTGGAAGAACTGATCGCCGGCAACAGCGGCAAGCGAAAAGTATTGGCTCCGAAAGCGATGGAATTATTGATCGCCGCGACATGGCCCGGTAACATCAGACAATTATTCAACACCATCGAACAGGCTTACACCCTGTCATCCGGCCCGGTCATCAGCGCCATCCAAATCAAACACGCGCTCGGCGACCGGGCCCGGCGGTTGACGTCATTGCAGGAAGCGAGGGAGGAATTCACCCGCAATTATTTGACGCAGCTTTTAAAGATCACTGAGGGCAACGTCAGCTACGCGGCACGTCTGGCGAAACGCAACCGCACTAACTTCTACAAGCTTCTCAATCGCTACGGCATCGAACCGGAGCAGTTCAAGGACTGATATGGAAAGAACGGGCAGGACGATAGCCGGCCCGTTCAACCTGACGCGAAGTCAGGTTTTACAGTACGTCCCAGTACCGTATACAACCTCTGAGATGACAGGGGGCTTCCTTAAATCTCGCCGGATTCCTCGAAAGAGGCTTTCGCGAAGTCTACGATCAGAATCCGCTTGCCGACGAAGCCGAGTGCGTCGACGTCATCGCCTTCATCCTCGTCCTGGGCGGGCTCGATGGGAGGTTCTTCACCACCGTCGTCTTCGCCTTCCTCGGCGCTCAGGTCGAGACTAGCCAATAACACCAGTTCGTGGAAGCCGCTATCGACGTCGGGCACCGTCCATGTAAACCCACCCGTCTTACGGAGTTCAGCAAACGTTTCGATAGCGTCGTCCGCCTCCATATCCGAGAAATCGCTTTTCTCAGAGGAGTTGCAAAACACCACTGTTCCATCGTCGGCGACTTCGATATCGCCTTCGGTAATACCGCTCACGGAGACTGGCGCGCCGTCGAGTTCAAGCCAGGCGGTTACCGCAACCGATTTCGCCTGCGTTGTGGTGTCGGCCACCGAGATGTCTTGCGTCGGTTCTTCCGGAGGTGGCTCTTCGCCCTCCTCTTCGGCCTCGTTGACCACCGCCGCGCATTCGCCATCGACCCGGATGATCAGGTCGGTGGCGTTCCTCGCCCTCCGGTCAAAAGACGTGCGGAGGAGTTCCACAGGCACGCTGTCCGTACCCTCTTCCGTGAGCCGGCCCTCCAGGACCTCCAGGCTGGAACTGGACGCTACGATCTTGTCCGCCTGACCTGGCGGAATCGGGAACGGAGGTCCAATTTGCGGATCCGTCTCCTGGGCGGAACTGATACCGACAAGTATCAAAGTGATCGCGTAGGCAAGCGCCAGCGGAATGATGGTCTTACTGGCTCCGTATTCAGTTGACTTTCTCATAATCACATACCTTCAGTACTTAGGGGGAATGAAACGGTTCCCGGGGGGAACCGCACTACAGGCAGGCAGGTGCCGTGCCAGTCGCCGAAAAGCTTCGGAATCGACGACACCCTGATTAATTCATTCTGAATGAATCAGGATACGAAAATCGAAAATGCGATTTCCAATTTCTTCCACGAAATCAATCACCTACATGCATAAAATAGGGGAAAACCATTCCCGCGTTGCACAATCTCAGAACAAATTAGTTTCTTTATGCCGGAGGGGCGGCGTGGAGAATATGTGTTGCTAAAGGTGGGAAGACACCAACAACTGTCGCGATCCGGAGACAGGGACCGGTCGGTTCTACGTCGATTTCCTTATTCCTCGGCCGTTCCGCACTGTCTCTAAACAGAGACACTATGTCGCCCCGCTGAGACAAGCCGGTGCGCGTTCCGCATTTCATTGAATCGAGCAAACGCTTATGCCGCGCGGCTTTCCAAGGGTCCGGATCAAACTGGCACGGTATTTGAACGACCATTATCGCCCCAATAGGGGCAAACATCTCAACCCAATACCGAGGAGGCAATCATGAAACAGGCATTCATCTTTCTTACCGCACTGGTGCTCGGAACCGGTATCGCGTTCGCGCAAGAAGAGGTACCGGCATTCAGCGAACTGGATGCTGATCAGGACGGTCTGGTTTCCCAGGAGGAAGCCAATATTTCCGAGGCTGTGGCATCCAACTTCGCGGCCGCTGACGCCGACATGGATGGGTATCTCAACCAGGAGGAGTTTGACGAGCTTGTGACCAAAATCGGGTGAAGCCTGATTTTTGGATCCAATGCAATTCACTCACCTTCTTTCATGTGGGCTCGTGAATGAGCTGGATGAATTTCCAGCAGACCGTAAGGAGGGTTGCTCCCATGCAACCCTCCTATTTACTACAAAATTGATGGAGGCAAGTGCCATGAAGACAAGAACGGTCCCGTTAATCATCAGCCTCACCGTGGGTATAGCGGCGCTCGGCGCGTGCAAACAGGATCAAAACGGCCTGTCTTTCGACGACTTCGATGCTGACAAGGACGGCGCCATCACCTCCGCCGAAGCAAGCAAAGATAAAACCCTGGTGCAGAATCTCATTCGCGCTGACCTCAATCGCGACGGGGTTTTGAACCGTGAGGAATTTGACGCGGCCATGTCTGGTTCAACCGCGGAGCAGGAATCGCAAACGCGGCCTGCTTCGCAGGACATCGCGAAATCGACCGGCAAGCCGCCAGTAGATGACAAGCAGTAACCCTTCTACCGGCCTTCGGCCACCCTCTCCCCCTTTGGGGAGAGGGTCTTATTGAGATCTGCATAAACCCAATAGTTGCATAAATTTTGCTCGGTTCGTCAGGGAATCGGACAAGCTGCACTCGCCAGCTTGGGCGAGCATTCCGGGAATCTATGCAACAATTGGGTAAATGAGCGTTTGTCGCGCCCCTTCATCGCCATGATCCGGCTACCGTTTCTCGCTACGTCGGCACTGTGTGGTGACGACCTGCTCGATGCGTTGCAGCGCCGGATAGGCACCATAGTGTGCCTCGAAGGTTTCCCGTGCCGGCCCGAGACTTTCCAGCAAAGCGGCCGCGGTTTCACGCACCAGATTGCCGAGAAATTGCGGTCGCACGTCGCACGCCTTGGCAAGTGCCTCCCAGTGGGCTGAAGTGATTACACTGGGATTGCGCTCTCCGCCGACATCGAAGGCGAGATGGTAGTCGATGCGTTCGATGGCGCGCGTACACACCAGGTCATAGAACGGTGCCAGACGGGTTGCATCATTAGGCAAATGCAACAGGGAGAGGTTCTTGGCGTGACCGTCTGAGTTGCCCGCGAGCACATTGAAAATCTGCCAGCGCAACAGGTGTTGCACATCGATGGCCGGCTCGCTGGAGGCCTCCTGCACCAGGCGGTAACACTGCGCGAAGGACGGTCCACCGTGTTCTTGGTATTTTTTCTCGTGCCCATAACCAAGGGCTTGGCAGAAATCCTCCTGGTGCAGCCGCCGCACCATGCCGCTTTCATCCCAAAGCCGATCATAGCGCGCAATCTGTGCGTACCGGGTTTTTCCAATGGACCGTAAAGTGATATCTACCACCGGCAAGTCGATGGCCGCTGCCAGTTGTGTGGTGAAGGTCTCGTAGGCGGGCAGATGACGGTAGTCGGCCAGTTCGAACTTCATGATGTGGCTGGAAGGCGCTTCGCCCTGCGGCAGAAAATACTGATCGTCGCGCACCAGTACCGGGCACTTGTCCTGGGCGCCGGCGAGCGACAATCGCGGGCGCTCGTCCACTGGCCAGACGGCGTAGATCTGTCCCCGGCGCGCCGCCAAGTCGGCCAAGTCCTTCACCGTCAGTGGACGGTACTGCCGCTGGCCCGATGGTTGCCGGTCCACGGGCAGAATCGACAGCGCGCCGGCACACTCACCGCCGATGGCGCGTAGCAGGTCGAAATCCGTATTCGGCAGTTTGAGGTCGCGGACGATGTGTTCGCGCGCCGCCCCCTCGGGCAACAGATTGGCGAACCAGCGCTGGGCGGTGCCTTCCTCCGGGGCGGACCCCGCGCTGCGCTCTCCCTGGACCGCCAGCGGCAGCGAGCGGGACACGGCGAAGCCGCCGGTGATCCACTCTGGAGAGTAGCGAAATCCGATGGCCCCGGTCGTATTGCGCCAGAGCTGACCGACCAGGCGCAGCTCGTGCCAGACGTTGAGGGTGTCGGGGGCGCTCATGGGGTCTTCTCCTCATGGGTCTTGCCGGTACGATGAGCCGGCGTCGCCCGCCCGCGGGGTTCGATGATGACCTCCAGGCCTAAGGTGCGCAGCGCCTTCAGGACCTTGCCGATCTCGGCTGTCTCCTTGCCCCGTTCAAACTCCGACAGGAAGCGCGTGCTCAGGTTACCGAGCCCGGAGACCGTCTCCAGCGTCAGGCGCCGGTGCTTGCGATGGGCGCGCGCCAAGCGGCCGAGTTCCTCGGCGGTCTGGACCGCGCCGTAAATGTTGGCTTCCTCTGTCATGGCCGGACCTCGAAAAAAGATACCGTACGGTAAAAGATAACCGCTCGATCAGCCGATGGCAAGGAAAAGTTACCGTACGTGATACAAGCTGCCTATATCGTAAAAATATCACGTACGGGACAAAACAAGGTGAGTATCACCGGCTGCCCGTCACGGGTGGTTACAGCATCGGCATTGACCGCAGCCTATACTTTCGCGGACGGTGAATCGTTGTTCGTCGGGTTCAAACGGGTGGCGGCTGGGGTGTGCGGATGTGCAGGTCGCGTTGCGGGAAGGGGATTTCGATGTGGTATTTGGCCAGGGCGGTTTCGAGTTCCCACAGGTAGCTGGCTTTGACGCGTGCCGGGCGGTGGACGCCGTCGGGGGTGAGCCAGACGAGCAGTTCGAAATCGAGGCTGCTGTCGCCGAAGTTGACGAGCCAGACTTCGGGTTCGCGGCCGGGGATGCCGCGCAGCGTGAAGCGGACTTGTTCGGCGGCTTCGAGGGCCGCTTTTTTGACGGTCTCCTTGTCGCTGCCGTAGGCCACGCCGAACGGGACGTGCAGGCGGGTCAGGGTTTCGTGCATGGTCCAATTGATCAGGCGATTGCTGATCAATTGGCTGTTGGGGACCAGCACGTCGATGTTGTCGTTGGTCCTGATGTGCGTGAAACGGGTATTGATGGCCTGCACTGCGCCGCGCAGGCCGGTTTCCAGTTCGAGGTAATCGCCGACTTTGATACTGCGGTCGAAGAGCAGGATCAGGCCGGAGACGAAATTGCCGACAACGTTCTGCAGGCCGAAGCCGATACCGACGCCGAGGCCGCCGGCGATCAGCGCCAGTTTGCTGAAATCGAGTCCCATGGCGCTGAAGCCGACGAGCAGTGCGATGCTCAAGATCGTGTAATGGGCAATGCGGCTGACGGTGTATAGCGCGGCAAGTTCGCCGGGATATTGCTGGCGTTTCTCGATCAGGCGGGCGATGAGGCGGCGGATCAGCCGCGAGGCGTACCAGCCGGCGGCGACGATGAGGACCAGCCAGAGAAGACCGCCCGGGGTGATCGGGGTACCGCCGAAACTGAATAGCCGCCAATCGAGCACGGCGCGCACGACGGCGCCGGCCCCGTTGAGCCAATCGCCGACCGCCGCGTTGAGGCCCTCGCCGTTCATCAGCCGGTATGAGCTAACTGCTCGGCATCAGGCGGCCTGCGGCGCGGCCAGTTGGCGCAGCACGTAGTTCAGGATGCCGCCGTGCCGGTAGTACTCGATTTCCTGCGGGGTGTCGAGCCGGACGCGGGCGGTGAAGCGTTTTTCGCCGCCGCCCTCGGTGCCGGCGATGACGGTGACTTCCTTGGCAGTGCCGTCACCGAGCCCTTCGATCGTATAGCGTTCCTGGCCGCTCAGGCCGAGGCTTTCGGCGTTCTCGCCGGGCATGAAGTTGAGCGGCAGCACACCCATGCCGACGAGGTTGGAGCGGTGGATGCGCTCGAAGCTTTCGCTGATCACCGCTTTGACGCCGAGCAATAGCGTGCCTTTCGCCGCCCAGTCGCGCGACGAGCCGGTGCCGTATTCCTTGCCGGCGAGGATGACTAGCGGGGTGTTTTCCTGCCGGTAGCGCTGTGCGGCGTCGAAAATGCTCATGACTTCGCCGCTCGGCTGGTGGGTCGTGAAGCCGCCTTCGGTGCCTGGCGCCAGCCTGTTGCGCAGCCGGATGTTGGCGAACGTGCCGCGCATCATCACCTGGTGATTGCCGCGCCGCGAACCGTAGGAATTGAAATCGGCGGGCGCAACGCCTTTGTCCTGTAAGTACCGGCCGGCAGGCGAATCGGCTTTGATCGAGCCGGCCGGCGAGATGTGGTCGGTGGTGATCGAATCGCCGAGCAGCGCCAGGCAACGGGCGCCGCTCACCGGTTCGATGGCCGGTACTTCAAGGGTCATCGCCGTGAAATAGGGCGGGTTCTGGATGTAGGTCGAATCGTCGTCCCAGGCATAGTTGCTGCCGGCGGGGACTTTGATGCTGTGCCAGCGTTCGTCGCCGTCGAAAACGCTGTGATAACTGCCGCGGAACATGCCGGCGTCGATCGTGCGGCGGATGAAATCGCCGATCTCGCGGCTGGCGGGCCAGATGTCTTTGAGGAACACCGGCTCGCCGTCCGGGTCGGTGGCGAGAGGTTCGTTGTAAAGATCGATGTCCATACGCCCGGCCAGCGCATAGGCGACGACCAGCGGCGGCGAAGCGAGGTAGTTCATTTTGACCTCGGCGTGCACCCGGCCTTCGAAGTTGCGGTTGCCGGAGAGCACCGAGCAGACGACCAGTTCGTGGTGCCGGACCGCATCGCCGATCACTTCGGGCAGCGGTCCGGAGTTGCCGATGCAGGTTGTGCAGCCGTAGCCGACGACGTAAAAACCCAGGGCTTCGAGATCGTCGAGCAGTTCGGCTTTTTTGAGGTAATCGGTGACCACGCGGGAACCCGGCGCCAGGCTGGTCTTGACCCACGGTTTGACTTTCAGACCGCGGGCCGCGGCGTTGCGGGCGAGCAGGCCGGCGCCGATCATCACCGCCGGGTTCGAGGTGTTGGTGCAACTGGTGATCGCGGCAATGACCACCGCGCCGTCTTTGAGGTCGAAGGTCGCACCGTTCATCTCGACCGCGGCGCTGCCGTTGCCGGCGCAATCGGTGTTGCCGACCGCGGTGCCGCCGCCTTCGTCGGCGAAGCGCGCTTCGGCCCGGCTGCCGTTGCGGCCCGCGGTGAGTTTCTGGCAGTCGGCGATGAACGCCGTTTTGGCTTTGCTTAGCGGAATCCGATCCTGTGGCCGCTTGGGGCCGGCGAGCGACGGTTGGACTTCGCCCATGTCGAGTTCGAGTACCGCGCTGTAGGCCGCAGGCTCAGTGCTGGAATCACGCCACAAGCCCTGTCGGCGGTGATACTCGCGGACCAGCGCGATCTGCGCCTCATCGCGCCCGGAGAGTCTGAGATAGTTCAGGCTTTCTTCATCGACCGGGAAAAAGCCGCAGGTCGCACCGTATTCCGGCGCCATATTGGCGATCGTCGCGCGGTCGGCGAGCGGCAAGTGGTCGAGGCCGGCGCCGAAAAATTCGACGAATTTGCCGACCACGCCGTGGCGGCGCAGCATTTCGGTGACGGTCAATACCAGGTCGGTGGCGGTCGCCCCTTCGGGCAGACGGCCGTCGAGTTTGAAGCCGACGACTTGCGGCAGCAGCATGCTGACCGGCTGACCGAGCATCGCCGCTTCGGCTTCGATGCCGCCGACGCCCCAACCGAGAACGCCGATGCCGTTGATCATCGTGGTGTGCGAATCGGTGCCGACCACGGTGTCGGGCCAGGCGTGCCACGCGCTGTCGATTTGTTCGCCGAAGGTGACGCGCGCCAGATATTCGAGGTTCACCTGGTGCACGATGCCGGTGTTCGGCGGGACCACTTTGAAGTTGTGGAAGGCGTTCTGTCCCCAGCGCAGGAAGGCGTAGCGCTCACGGTTGCGCTGAAATTCGATCCGGGTGTTGAGGTCGAGGGCGTCGTGGCGGCCGTATTTATCGACCTGCACCGAATGATCGATGACCAATTCCGCCGGCGACAACGGGTTGATCAGCGCCGGATCGCCGCCGAGGCGGCGCATCGCGTCGCGCATCGCGGCGAGATCGACGATGGCCGGCACGCCGGTGAAATCCTGCAACACGACGCGCGCCGGCGTGAAGGCGATTTCGGTCACGGGCTCGGCCTTGGGATCCCAGTCGATGACGGCCTGGATATCGTCGTCGCCGACGGCGCCTTTGCCGTGGTGGCGCAGCAGGTTTTCGAGCAGAATGCGGATGGTGTAGGGTAGGCGGCGGATTTTGTCCTGGTGTGGAAGCTCGCCGAGGCTGAAAATTCGATACGAACGATCGGCGACTTCGATCGTGGTCTGGACATTGGAAAAAACACTCATGGAAAGACTCCGGATGCAGGGTCGAGGCAGACCGTGTGATCGGCGGGATACGGGAGATGATTATTCTACGACGGTAAGACCCGCTGCCGTTGGGTTCGCATGCATCATGCGCCGCCGGCGGGAGGGCCGGGAGCGGGAAAGGCGATCACTTCGGCCAGGGACTTCGCGCCGGTCAGGGCGGCGAGCAAGCGGTCGAAGCCGAGCGCCGCGCCGGCGCATTCCGGCAGACCGTGGTCGAGTGCGGCGAGGAGGGCCTGGTCGCCGGCGACCTCTGGCAGTCCGAGTCGGCGGCGGCGCGCCGTGTCGGCGGCGAAGCGGTGGCGTTGTTCGATAGCCGAAGTCAGTTCGCGGTAGCCGTTGACGATTTCCAGCCGGCCGAGGTAGATCTCGAAGCGCTCGGCGAGCGGTCCGTGTTCGCCGGCGACCAGCCGCGCCAGCGCCGCGTGCTCGGGCGGAAAATCGTGCACGATGGTGATCGCCTCTTCGGCCAGCGCGTCGCGCGCGATGACGCCGTAGAGATAATCGAGGGCGCCAGTGCGATCCACTTCACCGGCCATCAGGCCGCGATCTTGTGCAGCGCTGATCAGTTCGTGGTCGTTCGCGGTCAGTACATCGAGGCCGAGCGCGGTGCCGAGCAGGTCGCGAAAGGCGATCCAGTGGACGGCGCAGGAGATCCAGCCTGCGGCCGGGCGGTGGACCGCGGCTTGCGGGCCGCCTTGAGCCACGGCTTCGGCCACGCGGCGGATCAGTTCGACCGCTTCAGCGGCCAGTTGCCGCCAGGAAAACCCCAGGCGGTACCATTCGAGCAGCGTGAATTCTCCTTCGTGCCAGCGTCCCCGGTCGCCGGCCCGGAACACCGGGCCGAGTTCGAAAAGATCGCCGTGGCCGGCGGCGATGAGCCGTTTGTGGAAATACTCGGGTGAGGTGCGCAGGGTCCAGTGTCGCGGGCCGGTTGGCGTCGTTTCGGTCACGGCCATGCTGGCAATGTGCGGGTCGCTGACCGGCGCGGCGCACAACACCGGCGTCGAGACTTCGTGTACGCCGCGGGCAGCGAAAAAGGCGCGCACCGCGCCCCCCGCCGCGGCCCGTTCCGCCAGCCGGGCGGGGCTGGCGGTGGGCTGCCAGGAAGCCCGCTCGTTCACGGCACCGCCCGCCGTGCAGCAAGCGATTCGTGTGACGCCGGGTCTTGCGGCTCGCTGACTGCGAGAGACAAGCCGAGCGTGGCCAGTTGCCGCCGCTCGTTATCGAGATCGTGCCGGGTCAGTGGGTGCGTCTCGAGCCAGCCCGGCGGCAGGATCAACTCGACGCCGTTTTCGCTGGCAAACAAGGTCGCTGCGGGCCCGGCTTCCTGGCGCGCCCGGTGCAGGATCACCGCCAGGCGCAGACACACAAGGGCCAGCACCGCGCTGCGGTGTAGACGTTCGGGTAGCGCGTTCGCCCAATCGGCCGGGAGCGCGCGGCGGTGATAAGCGGCGAGCGTGGCCATGAAGTTTTGGTCGAGCCGGCTGAATCCGGGTAGGTCGCTTTCGCGCAACAGGTAACCGCTGTGCGCCTGGTAACGGCTGTGACCGATCGCCAGGCCCGCCTCGTGCACCTCGGCGGCCCAGGCAAGCCAGTCCCGAACTTGGGGTTCCGGTTGCCAGGTGCCGGCCATGCCGTCGAACAGGGCCAGTGCCGTGGTTTTGACCCGTTGCGCCTGTCCCCGGTCGATCGCGTAGCGGGCGGCGAGGCTGGTGATGGTTTTATGGCGCGGATCGCGATGGCGGCGGCGGCCGATCAAATCGTCGAGCAGCCCTTCGCGCAGCGTTGCGGTCGAGACGCTGACGTGTTCGATGCCGAGCGCTTCGCACAGCGTCTCGAGGATCAACAGGCCGGCGGGGAAGATCGGCCGGCGGCGCTCCGACAGCCCGGGGAGTTTGAGGTTCGATACGTCGCCGGCGGACAGGACCGCCCGGCGCAACTGTTTGAGTGCCGGCGTCTCAAGCAGCCCAGCATCACCGGCCCCGCCGGCGGCGAGCACGGCCTGGATCGAGCGCATCGCGCCTGAGGCGCCGTAAACGGTGTGCCAGCCGCGCTCGCGAAAACGCCCGGCGTATTCCTGGAAGTCGGCGAGCAGTTCGTCTCGTGCCTTAAGCCAGCGTTTACGGTTCAGCACGCCGTCGCGGAAGTGGTGCTGGGTGACCGTGACGGTACCGTACTGGATGCTTTCGAATAACTCCGGCCGGCGGTCCGTGCCGATAATCAGCTCGCTGCTGCCGCCGCCGATGTCGATCACCAGGCGGCGCCCGCTGCCGGCGGGTAGCGCGGCGCTGACACCGGCATAAACCAGGCGTGCTTCCTCGCGCCCCGAAATGATTTCGATCGGCCGGCCGAGGGCGGCTTCGGCGCGCCGCAAAAAATCGCCGGGCTGGGCCAGCCGGCGCAAAGCATGGGTGCCGACCGCCCGGACGTTACCGCGCCGGACCGGGGCGAGGCGCTGGGCGAAACGGCCGAGACAGTCGAGGGCACGGGCCGCCGCCTCGGGGTCGAGACGCCCCGCCTCGTCCACTCCGGCGCCCAAGCGGATCGTTTCGCGGACCCGGTCGATGATCCGCGGTTCGCCGTCTTCGAGGCGGGCGATCAGCAGGTGAAAACTGTTGCTGCCGAGATCGACGGCGGCGAGCACCGGCCGTTCAGGCATCGCGGGCGGTCCGGCCGGCGGTGAGGCGGGTCTGGCTGGCGCTCGCCGGGTCGTCGTCGAGCCGGTGGTAATGGCCTTCGCCGTCGAGCCGCCAGGCCTGGGCGCGGTCGGCGAAGCCAAGGGTCAGCGATTCGCAACGGATCCGCGCGGCGAGTGCCGGATCGAGTATCGGGACACAGGTTTCGACGCGGTGAAACAAATTGCGCTCCATCCAATCGGCGCTGGCGATGAACAGTTCGCCCGCCCCATCATTATGGAAGTAAAACACCCGGCTGTGTTCGAGGAAACGGCCGACGATGGAAACGACCTCGATGCCCTCGGACAACCCCGGCACTCCGGGCCGCAGGCAGCAGATGCCGCGGACCACGAGGCGGATTTTGACGCCCGCCTGCGCGGCGCGGTACAGCGCGACGATCAGTTCGCTTTCGGTCAGACCGTTCATCTTGGCCTCGATCGACGCTTCACGCCCGGCCGTGGCGTGGGCGATTTCGCGTTCGATACGGGCCAAAAGACCGGCGTGCAACGTAAACGGCGAGTGCAGCAGATAACGTAGTTCGAGCGCCTTGCCAAGCCCGGAGAGCATCTGGAATTCGCGGTGTACGTCCTCGGCGATCCCGGGGTGGGCGGTGAGCAGCCCCCAGTCGGTGTAGGCGCGGGTGTTGCCTTGGTGGTAATTGCCAGTGCCGAGGTGGACGTAACGGCGCAGGCCGCGGCCTTCACGACGTACGATCAGGATCATCTTGGCATGGGTTTTGTGGCCGACGATGCCGTACACCACCTGCACTCCGGCTTCCTGCAGGCGGTTGGCGAGTTGGATGTTGGCCTCCTCGTCGAAACGTGCGCGCAGTTCGACGACGGCGGTGACATCCTTGCCGTTGCGCGCCGCGTCGATCAAAAGATTGACGATTTCCGAATCGATACCGGTGCGATACAGCGTCTGTTTGATGGCCAGCACCCGCGGATCTGCCGCCGCCTGGCGCAGCAGTTCGACGACCGGCAGAAAGCTGTCGTAGGGATGGTGCAGCGCATGGTCGGCGCGGCGCAGCGCGGCGAATAGGTCGCGCCCCGGCCGGAGCGGGGTAACGAGGCGCGGCCGGAAAGGCGGATATTTCAGATCGGGCCGGTCCACCTGGTCGTGGATCGCAGCCAGCCGGTTGAGGTTGACCGGGCCGGCGCAGCGATACACATCGTCGCCGTCGAGCCCGAACTGGCTGCACAGCAGCCGTTCGACTTCGGCCGGGCAGTCGCTGCCGATCTCGAGCCGCACCGGGGCGGCGAAGCCGCGTTGTTTCAGTTCGCCCTGCAGGGCGCGCGCCAGGTCACCGGCTTCTTCTTCGTCGACGAACAACTCGCTGTTGCGCGTGACGCGGAACTGGTAGCAACCTTCGACTTCGAGGCCGGGAAACAATTCATCAACGAAGGCATGCAGCAGGTCGGCGAGCAGCACGAACTCGTATTCGGCGCGTGCATAGCGGGCCGGTAGGCGGATCAGGCGCGGCAGCGAGCGCGGAGCGCGGACCAGCGCCATCTCCAATGGCCGGCCGAAGGCGTCGCGGCCGGTCACATCGACGGCGAAATTCAGGCTCTTGTTCAAGATCCGCGGGAACGGATGCACCGGGTCGAGGCCGAGCGGGCTCAGAATCGGTGTCACCTGGCGGTGGAAATACTGTTGCAGCCAGCGGCGCTGGGCCGGCCGCCAGTGATCGTGGCCGCTCGACACGAGCACACCGGCGGCGGCCAGCGCTGGAACGAGTTCGCGGTTAAAAACGGCATACTGCCGATCGACCAGAGAGACAGCGTCGCGGCGAATCTCTTGCAACGTTTGCTCGATTGTGCGGCCGTCGGCGCCGGGCGCCGTGGCGCCGTGCAGCAAGCGCTGGCGGTTGGCCGCCACCCGGACTTCGAAAAACTCGTCCAGGTTGCTGCACGAGATGCACAAAAAACGGAGCCGCTCGAGTAGCGGCAAGCGGCGGTCGCAGGCTTGTTCGACCACCCGCTGGTGGAAAGCGAGCAGACTGAGTTCGCGGTTCAAAAACCAGGCGGGATCGGCTTGCCCGACCCCGCCCGCGTGGCGTCCACCCGGCGGTGCCATCCCGCGCTCAGGCGCTTTGCCGCCGGTCGGCCAGACGCAGGCGGGCGGCGGGAAAACGGGCCGTGAACGTACTGCCCTGGCCGGGCCGGCTGGTGATTTCGAGCGTTGCCTGGTGGGCGTTCAGAGCGTGTTTGACGATCGACAGACCGAGGCCGGAACCGCCGCTCGCTCGCGAGCGGTCCTTGGCGACGCGGTAGAAGCGCTCGGTCAACCGGGGAATGTCTTTTTCCGGAATGCCGATGCCGGTGTCCTTGACGCTGAAGGCGCCGCCGCGATGATCGGTGTTCCAGGACAGGGCGATTTCACCGCCAGCCGGGGTGTAGCGCACGGCATTGGAGAGCAGGTTGCCGAAGGCGCTTTCCAGATCGCCGGGCGCGGCGTATAGATCGTAACGGTTGTCGGCGGCACAGGTGATCTTATGCCGTCCGCCGCTCAGATCCTCGGCCCGTTCGAGCAGTTGGGCCAAAAGGGGCGCCATCGCCACCTGCCGTTCGCGGCCGACGATCCCCTGGGTCTGCAGGCGGGACAGTTCGATCAGATCGTCGATCAGGTGCTGCATCAGCCCAGCCTGATCGCGCATGCGCTGGATGATCAGGGCGATTTCCGGGGAGGCGTCTTCGCCTAAGGTTTCGAGATAACCGGCGAGCACGGTCAGCGGCGTGCGCAATTCGTGCGAGACATTGGCGACGAAATCGCGGCGCATCGCTTCGGCCTGCTGCATTTCGCTGATGTCGCGAAAGAGCAGCAGGCGGCGGCGGCGGTCGAGCACGGCGCAACTGACCCGAAAAGTGATGACCGGATCGAGCGGCGATTCGATCTCGACCAGGTTTTCCTGCCCGCTGTCGAGCCATTCGATAAACGCCGGTTGGCGGATCAGATGGCGGATGAACTGGCCGCGGTCACCGCTCTCGCGCAGCCCGAGTTGCACCGCGGCCGCCTGGTTGTACCACTGGATCACCTCCTTGTCGTCGAGCAGCAGTACCGGTTCGGGAAAGGCCGCCGTCGCGGTTTGAAAGGCCTCCAGAAGCATTTCGCGGGCGCGCAGTTCCTTTTCAAGGTGGTGCAGGCGCTGGAACAGCCGGTTGAACAGATGCCGCCAGCGGCCGGCGGCGCGCGGCGGATTGGTCGCCGGGTTCTCCAGCCAACGGGCGAGACGGATCGATTGCACCAGTTCCCAGAACAACCAGGCGGCCAGGACAACGGTGACCGGTACCAGGCTGCCGGTCATCTGCCCGGCCAGCCCCGCCGCGGCGAGCACGAGGAGCGGCGCCGGCCAGTGGCGATTCATCATCCGCCCTCCTGCCGGAGGCGCGCAGCGTCCGTCCGGCTGGGTTCAGGCACTGGCGCCGAAGCGGTAACCATGACCGCGAATGGTCTGCACCAGGTGCGCCATCCCATGCGGTTCGAGGGCCTTGCGCAGGCGGCGGATATGGACATCGACGGTGCGTTCCTCGACATAAACGTTGGTCCCCCAGACGTGATCGAGCAACTGGCCGCGGCTGTACGCCTTGCCGTAGTGGGTCATGAAAAAATGCAGCAGGCGGTACTCGGTCGGCCCGATTTTGACGGCGCGGTCGCCGGCCAGGACGCGATGGCTGGCGTGGTCGATGGTCAGGCCGTCGCTGCTGATTTTACCTTCTTCGTCGTGCGGGTTGGTCCGGCGCAGCACGGCACGGACGCGGGCGACGAGTTCGCGCGGCGAAAACGGTTTGACGATGTAGTCGTCGGCGCCCGATTCGAGGCCGAAAACCCGATCGTCCTCGGCAATTCGGGCGGTCAGCATGATGATCGGGATATCGCGCGTGTACTCTTCGCGGCGCAGGCGGCGGGCCAGCTCGAGACCGCTGGTTCCCGGCATCATCCAGTCGAGCAAAATCAGATCCGGGCGGCGCTCGGCCAGAGCATTCAGCGCCTCCTCGGCGCCGCCGGCGGTCATCGTTTCCATCTGGGCGCGGTGCAGAGCAAAAACCAACAACTCACGGATCGCCGGTTCGTCGTCGACGACGAGAATCGCCGGTGCGTGTTTCGGCAGGGGTGGGTTGAGCCCGATGTTCATGGTGGTTACTGAACTCCCGGGTGGGCAGGGCCGCGCAAGCCGGCGGTTGGTGCTGTCAAAAATAGGCAAATAAGATGACCGTTCGATGACAGCGCCGGCGGGGCGGGCGCTTCAGCCGTGCCGGGCCAGGTATTGGGCGAATTCGACTTTCATTTGTGACAGCCGCGACGAGATGCGTGCCCGCTGGTAATAATCGAGGTCGTCGCGGCGGGCGAGTTGTTCGAGTTGGTAGATGGCGTCGCCGAGCTGGCCCCGCAGGTAGAACGATTCGGCCATCGCCTCGCTGGCCCGCACGTTGTCGCCGGCCAGGTTCGCGGCGCGGGCGTAGAGTTCGTAGAGTTGCGAGTGCCCCCCCTGGGTCACGAGGTACTGGCGCAGCAGGCCGCCGGCCTCGGCGGCGTGTCCAACGTCGCCGGTGGAGAGCAGCGCGTCACTGTAATGAAATGTGACCGCGACGTTGCCGGGGAACTGGTAGTGCAGCCGGGCGAGTTCGGCGAGCGCTGCGTCCTGGCGGCCGGCAGCCAATTGCGCTTCGGCGAGTTGGATGCGGTATGCCAGGGTGCGCGGCGCCGCGGCGACGAGCGCTTCGGCCAGTTCCAGCGCTGCGTCGTTTTTCCTCTGCCGGAGCAAGGCGACGCTCTGGCCGTAGCGCAACGCCTCGGGGTAGGGTTCGAGGCCGCGTTCCAGGGCGTGCTCGAAATAGCGCACCGCGTCCTCGGGCCGCGGTTCGGTCAGGGCCCGCAAGCGGGCGCGGATGACGTAAAAATCAGCAGTGGTCCGGAAAGACGTTTCGTTCATCAACGCCGCACGATTCTTGGCTTCGGCGATACGCGTCGTGGTCACCGGATGGGTGCGGAGATATTCCGGGACCATACGGCCGAGGCCGCGCGAGGCGTTGTTCATTTTCTCGAACATCGAGGCCATGCCGAGCGGGTCGTAGCCGGCGGCGGCAAGCGTCCGGATGCCGATCCGGTCGGCCTCGAATTCGTTGGATCGCGTGTAATTGATCTGTGCCTGCACGGCCGCCGCCTGGGTGCCGATGACCGCCGCCTGCACCGCCTCGCCGCTGCCGCCGCCGGCGAAGATCAGGCCGAGCATCGCCAACATCATCGGAATCGACATCGACTGCGCCTGCTCGATGGCGCGCGCCGTGTGTTGTTGGGTGATATGGGCGATTTCGTGGCCGAGGACGCCGGCCACTTCGCTTTCCTGTTCGGCGAGCATGATCAGGCCGGTGTGCAAAGCGACGACCCCACCCGGGGCGGCAAACGCATTGATCGAATTGTCCTTGATTACGACGAAGGTGAAGTCGCGGTCAGGTTCGTCGCTGCGCGCCACGAGGCGGTATCCCATATCGCTGAAATAGCCGGCGATCTGCGGATCCTCGAGCAGCACACCGTATTCGCGCATCTGTTGGATCAAGGCCCGGGCATAGGCTTTCTCGACCGCGAGCGGGATGATGTTGCCGGCGCTCGCCCCGAGGTCGGGCAGTCGAATGCGTTCTTCTTGGGCGGCAACCGTCAGCGGCAGCAGCAACGCCAGCACCAGGGCCAAGGCCCGGGTCGCCCGTTGCGGCGAAAAAATGAACATCGAAAACTGCATCGCGTTAAGCGCAGATCATCCCATAGTTGCGATGTTGGACCCGTCAAGAGCGCCACTGGTTTCATGCACCGGCCGCGCGGGGTTGTGTGGTATCTATACTATACCCAATTGTTGCATAGATTCCCGGAATTCTCGGTCAAGCTGGCGAGTGCAGCTTGTCCGATTCCCCGAAAAACCGTAGTAATTCTACGGTTCGAGGGGAAGCGGACAAGATGTGCCGCCAGCTTGGGCGAGAAACCGGGCGCGTCCCCTTAGGTGAATTCGTTTTTCTGGCTAATAGCGTCATAACTATATGTTTTTATAGTGAATTTGATGAAATCGAGCAAAATTTATGCAACTATTGGGTATATTAACCAGAATGCTTTTTCCGGGATCGAATCCGGATTCGAAGACGGGCAAAGACCGGTTTATTGAGGCCTGCATATTTCATGAACGATGCGCAGCGCGGAAATCTGCCCCCTCCCAAACCCTTGTATGATTGATGCGGGGGGCTACAGGCCGTTCCGGAACGGGCAAAACGATTTTTCACAGGTGAAGGGCATGGCTGCCAGCCAGTACATTCGTTTGGTGACGGCCGATCCGCGGCGCGCCGCAACCCGCCCCGCCGCGACCGGGTGCGGTGGGCAGGCCGGCGGGACGCTGCTTTTTTTCTATATGGACGGCGTCCTCGCCGCCGATCCGGCCTGCCGCCCCGCAACGTCTTGCTGGTGGGACGATTGGGCCGCTGCCGGCGCGCTCCTGAAGCTCTGCCGTTCGGCTTGGGAGAGACGGCGAAGCGTCCCGCCGTCGCCGCCGTTCGCGCTGGCCAGCCTGACCGATCTGGCGCTCGCCGCAGAGCAGGCGGTGGCGCTCGAGTGCAGCGGCGACGGCCCAGGTTCGACATCGACGGTCGCCGCCGGCCGGGAGAACGGACCGTTCGGGCTTTTGGTCGCGAGCGACCCGGTTTATGATCCGTACGATGAAGTGGTCGATCTCGCCCTCGCTTTCGCCTTGCTCGATCTGCCGCTGGCCGTGATCTTTCGCGGCCGCGGTTTGTTTCATCTGCTCCGGGGCGACGGTGAGGCCGCCGGCCGCTGGCGGACGCTGGTCGATCTGACCGCCGCCCGGCTGTACGGCGCGGTGGCCGAGGCCGAACATTTCTCGCTCGCGCCACGCCCCGCGGCGGTCGAGTGGCGCGATGCCGCCGGCCTCGACGAACTGCTCGCCGGCTGCCGTCTGCTGATGACATTTTAAGAGCGTAAGAATCATGTCCGCCGCTACCGTGCCGCAAGCCGCGCCCGAGCCGCTGGTCGTCGGCGGCCGGCCGATCCCGCTCGATGCCGACGGCCACCTGAAGCGGCCGGCCGACTGGAGCCCGGCGGTCGGCCGGGCGCTGGCCTGCCGCGAGGGGGTGGAACTGGGTTCGGAACAGTGGGCGATCGTCGAACTGGCACGCGACTATTACAACGAGTATCATGTCGCGCCCGGCATGCGCCTGATCATCGCGCTGGCCGCCCGCCGCACCAGGCCGGACGGCGGGATCGAAATCGACAGCCGGCGGCTTTACCGCTGGTTCGGCGAGACCCCGATGCGCCGGATCTGCCGTTATGCCGGATTGCCGAAACCGCGCAGTTGCATCTGAATTGCCGCACATCGACGCCTATTCCAACCACTGAGAGCCGTAGACCAAGATGACTTCATCCACCCCCGGGGCCACCCCCCGGATGACTGCCGAGAGCCCCGCCGTGAGCACCCCTGTCATTACCATTTATACGAAAGGCTATTGTCCCTACTGCCACGCCGCCAAGGCTCTGTTGGCGCGCCGCGGCCTCGCCTTCGAGGAAATCGCGGTCGATCACGACCGCGCCTTGGAAAAAGAGATGATCGAACGCTCGGGCCGCCGTACGGTGCCGCAGATTTTCATCAATGGTCAGCACGTCGGCGGTCATGACGACCTGGTCGCCGCCGAGCGCAGCGGCGACCTCGACCGTCAGCTCGCCGGCTGACGGGGGTAGCGATGACGACGATTGCGGTACTGCGCGGCGATGGAATCGGCCCGGAGATCATGGACGCGGCGCTCAGTGTGCTCGACGCCCTCGACCTCGGCTTGCGCTATGAATTCGTCAGCGCCGGGCTCGAAGCGCAAAAAACGCACGGCGAACTCTTGCCGGCCGCCACGCTCGAGGCCATCGCCCGCTGTAAGGTGGCGCTGAAAAGCCCGTTGACCACCCCGGTCGGCGGCGGCTTCAGTTCGTTGAACGTCGCCTTGCGCAAGCATTTCGATCTTTATGCCAATGTCCGGCCGGCGTTGAGTTTTCCCGGTACGCGGGCGCGTTATGACGATATCGACCTGATCACCGTGCGTGAAAACACCGAAGGCGCCTATCTGGCCGAGGGTTCGAAAATCATCGCCGGCGGCGAGCGCGCCGAATCGCTGATGGTCAACACCCGCACCGGCAGCCGGCGGGTCTGCCGCTACGCGTTCGAGTTGGCGCGCCGCGCCGGGCGCCGCAAGGTGACCGCGGTGCACAAGGCCAACATCCTGAAGGCGGTCTCCGGGTTGTTCCTCGACATGGCTCGCGAGGTGGCCGCCGAATATCCGGAAATCGAATTCGGCGAAATGATCGTCGACAACTGCTGCATGCAGTTGGTGATGAACCCCTGGCAGTTCGACGTCATCGTCACGACCAACCTGTTCGGCGACATCCTCTCCGACTTGTGCGCCGGGCTGGTTGGTGGCTTGGGGCTGGCGCCGGGGGCCAATATCGGCGAGGAGGTGGCGATTTTCGAGGCGGTTCACGGTTCGGCGCCCGATATCGCCGGGCGGGGGGTCGCCAATCCCTCGGCCCTGCTGCTCGCCGCGGCGATGATGCTCGAACACCTCGGCCGCGAAACCGGCGCGCGGCGCATCCGCGAGGCGATCCGCGGCACCCTGGCCGCCGGTGACCGCTTGACCCGCGACCTGGGCGGCACGGCCGGCACGGCTGAATTCACCGCCGCGTTGCTTTCCCGGCTATAACCGTTTTCGTTCGCTTCCGCGCCCCGACAGGTGCGAATGACGGAGCAGGGGTATTCTCACTCCGCCGGCCACGGGGGCAGGTAGTACAACTTCCCGACCGGTGCCGGCCAGGCGCCGGCCAGTAAGTTGGTCAGGGCGGTGATCGCCGCCGCGGTTGCCGCTTCGAGTCCGGCGCCGCGCGCCAGCGCGGCGCACAGATGGGCCGAAAGCGTGCATCCGGTGCCGTGATACTGGCCCGCCAGGCGCGGGTGCGGGAAGACGTTCTCTACTCCGTCTGCCGTGATCAGGCGATCGTAGATCAGCCGGCCGCGGCCGTGCCCGCCTTTGACCAGCACCGCGCTGCACCCGAAATCGAGCAGGATGCGGGCAGCGGTACGCTGTGCCGCCGGGGTGGAGACCGGGTGCCCGCTCAGCGCCTCGAGTTCGGGCAGATTCGGGGTGACGACGGTGGCGAGCGGCAACAACCGCCGGCACAACGTCGTCACAGCGGAGGGGGCGAGCAGGCGGGCGCCGCTGGTGGCGACGATGACCGGATCGACGACCAGCGGTAATGCTGCGGTTGTGAGTTCGGCGGCGACGGCGGCGACGATCGCCCGGTTGCCCAGCATACCGGTTTTGACCGCGGCCGGCGTGACCCCGGTGACGGCGGAACGGATCTGCTCGCCGACCAGCGTGGCCGGCACCAGCCGGCAGGATTGGACACCGGCCGCATTCTGGGCGGTGAGCGCCGTGACCGCCGCTGCGCCGTGCAGGCCGTGGGCCTGGAAGGTTCTGAGGTCGGCGGCGATGCCGGCACCGCCCGAACTGTCCATGCCGGCGATGGTCAGCGCCGCGCCCGGGGCGTGCCGGGCCGAGGCGGCGGCCGGCGCCGGGGGCTTGACTTGGCTGTGTTTCGTGGTCATAGTATCCAACTTAACGGATATTGAATGGATGGGGTCTTCGGGGGTTTATGAACAGAGGTTCATGGTCCAGCCCGCTACGCCACGCAGCGCTCGCTGCAGCCGGCGGCGTTTGGTTGTGCCTGAGTTCCGCCGCTCCGGCTGCGGAATGGGGCCAATGGCGTGATTTTCTCGCCCAGGAACTGACTCCGGGGCAGTACGAATGGGCCCGTGTCAAGACCGCGCCGCGGGCCCTCTGGCAGGCCGCCGAAACCGCCATTCTCCCCGATTTTGCCGCGGAATTGCTGCGCTTGGCCGGTGCCGGGCAGGCCACTACTCTCGAATTCAACTATCTGCGCGACAACGGCACGCTGTTCGATGGTGCTCCGGTAGCGGATGGCGGGCTGTTTTTGAACGAGCGCTCGCTGCAGCGCCAATGGTTCACCTCGGGCCTTTCCCACCGCTTCGACGAGACGAGTTCGGTGAGCGTCGCCGTCGTCCTGGCCCGCCAGCAGTACGGCAGTTCCAGCCTCGGCTTCGAGACCACCGATATGCTGAGCCGCGACCGCATCTATAACGGCCAGATCCACACGCCATACAACGAGGTGTCGCACGGCACCGGCCTGCGCTTCGGTTTTGCGACGCGCTTGTTCCGGGGGATCGGGTTGAACGCCGAATTCCAGTCGCGGATCGATATGGAGGGCTTCGCCAGCTTCAACGGCGTTTACGCCGCTCCTTCCGATCTCGATATCCCGGCCCGCATGACGGTCGGTATGAATTTCCCGCTGGCCGCGCACTTTCAACTGAAAGCCGACGTTCAGCGCGTGATGTACAGTGAAATCAGCGCGTTCCCCAGCCGCCTGCTGCCGCCTTCGTTCCTCTCGCTGCTTGGCGATTCCAACAGCCCGGACTTCGCCTGGAGCGACCGCAGCATTTACCGCTTCGGTTGGGTCTGGCAGCCGGTTTCGGCCCTGACCTTCGACTTTACCTACGCCACGCGGGCCCAACCATTGCCGTCGTCGGCGCTGCTCGCCGAGGCGCTGCGCGACAGTCTCGCCCGCAACAGCTTCACGCTGGCCGTGACCGGCGACGCCGGCCGTTTCGGCGAATGGATGGTGAACACTGCCTACGCCCCGACCGAATATGCTTTCGGCGGCAACGTACTCGGCGTCATCAGCAGCGAACTCGACAAATCCCTGGAAATCGAGTTCCTGTGGCGCCTGCGTTATTGACCCTCCTTCCCACTCCGCTCATCCGCCCGGCTGCCTGGCTGACAGGTCGGCGCGGCATTTCCTGACAAGCGAGCGCGGCTTTTCCTGACAGGAGCGCTCCGGCGCCTGTGGGATAATAGGCGGGTCGCAGCTTTCCATTCGGAGTCAATATTGTGGATGACAATCGCAGGCGGGCGCTGAGCGCCGCCCTTGGGCAGATCGAGAAGCAATTCGGCAAGGGCGCGGTGATGCGCATGGGCGATGGCACCTCGGTACGCAATATCGAGGTCATTTCGACCGGCTCGCTCGGTCTCGATGTCGCGCTCGGCATCGGCGGCCTGCCGCGCGGCCGGGTGGTGGAAATCTACGGCCCGGAATCGAGCGGCAAGACCACGATCGCTCTGCAGGCCGTGGCCGAAGCGCAGCGCGTTGGTGGAACGGCGGCGTTCGTCGATGCCGAACACGCGCTCGACCCCGGTTACGCCGGCAAGCTCGGCGTCAAGGTCGATGACTTACTCGTCTCGCAGCCCGACACCGGCGAGCAGGCGCTGGAGATCACCGACATGTTGGTGCGCTCCGGAGCGGTCGATATCGTCGTCGTCGATTCCGTCGCCGCTTTGACGCCGAAAGCCGAAATCGAAGGCGAAATGGGCGATTCGCACGTCGGTCTGCAAGCGCGCCTGATGTCGCAGGCGTTGCGCAAACTGACGGCCAATATCAAACGTTCCAATTGCCTGGTGATCTTCATCAACCAGATCCGGATGAAAATCGGCGTGATGTTCGGCAGCCCGGAAACCACCACCGGCGGCAACGCCCTCAAGTTCTACGCTTCGGTCCGGCTCGACATCCGCCGTATCGGCTCGATCAAGAAAGGCGACGAGGTGATCGGCAACGAAACCCGCGTCAAGGTCGTCAAGAACAAAATGGCACCGCCGTTCCGCCAGGCGACGTTCGAGATCCTGTATGGCGAAGGGATTTCACGGCTCGGTGAAGTCATCGACCTCGGCGTCGAACAGGGTCTGATCGGCAAATCGGGCGCCTGGTACAGTTACGGCGCTGACCGCATCGGTCAGGGCAAGGAAAACGCCCGGCAATTCTTGAAAGAGCACCCGGAAATCGCCGCCGAAGTCGAGACCCGGCTGCGCGAGAAGCTGATCGCCGGTCCGCCGCGCAACAGCACCGAGGATGACGAAGCGGCCGGCGGCGACGATTGATCCGGCATGGGTGGCGAGCGGCGTACCCCGGACGAAGTCATCGCCCGGCTGCTGGCGCGTCGCGAGCACAGTCGCAGCGAGCTTTTGGCCAAGCTCGCCGCCCGCGGTTTCGAAACGCCGGCGTGCGAGGCGGCGCTCGATGAATTCGCGGCGCGCGGCTGGCAATCTGACCTCCGGTACGCCGTGGCCTATATCGCCGAACGATTGGCCCGCGGCTACGGCCCACTGAAAATCAAGGGCGAATTGCGCCAGCGCGGCGTGGCGGCGGCGGATATCGCCGCGGCGCTCGCCGAACTGGCGCCGGACTGGGGCGCGGCGGCCCGTGCCGCATTGGCCCGCTGCCGGCACACAGAGCCGGCCGCCCGCCGCGGCTGGCTCGAACGCCGCGGCTTTACCGCCGCCGAATGCAGATTAGCAATCACCGTACCATGAAAAAGAATTTACTTACGAGCGCCGAAATCCGCCGCCGCTTCATCGATTATTTCGCGGCGCGCGACCACCAGGTCGTGCCGTCGAGTTCCCTGGTGCCGGCGCATGACCCGACGCTGTTGTTCACCAACGCCGGGATGGTGCAGTTCAAGGACGTTTTTCTCGGCGCCGAACGCCGGCCATACAGCCGCGCGGTCAGCGCCCAGCGTTGCGTGCGCGCCGGCGGCAAACACAACGACCTCGACCAGGTGGGTTACACGGCGCGCCACCACACGTTTTTTGAAATGCTCGGCAATTTCAGTTTCGGCGATTACTTCAAGGCCGAAGCCATCCGCTACGCTTGGGATTTTCTGATCGGCACCATGCACCTGCCGGCGGAGCGCTTGTGGATCACGGTCTATCACGACGACGACGAGGCCTACGAGCTGTGGGTCAAGGACATCGGTGTGCCGGCCGGACGGGTAACCCGCATCGGCGATGTCGCCGGCGGGGAGAAATATCGAAGCGACAATTTCTGGGCGATGGGCGATAGCGGCCCGTGCGGGCCGTGTACCGAGATTTTTTATGACCACGGAGCGAAAATCCCCGGTGGCCCTCCAGGCACGCCCGAGGCGGATGGCGATCGTTACGTCGAAATCTGGAATCTGGTGTTCATGCAGTTCGACCGCGCCGCACAAGGCGAGATGCGGCCGCTGCCCAAGCCTTGCGTCGATACGGGCATGGGCCTCGAACGCCTCGCCGCCGTGGCCCAGGGTGTGCACAGCAATTACGACATCGACTTGTTCCGGGCGCTGATCGCCGCGGCCCGGCGCCTGACCGGTGCCGCCGACGCTGCGGCGCCGTCGCTCAAGGTCATCGCCGACCATATTCGCTCGGCCGCCTTTCTATTGGCCGACGGTGTGCTGCCGGCCAATGACGGCCGCGGTTACGTGTTGCGTCGGATCATCCGGCGCGCGGCGCGGCACGGTTACCAACTGGGCGTGCGCCAACCGTTCTTCTGGCGCATGGCCGAACCGCTGGCCGGCGAGATGGGCGAAGCCTACCCGGAACTGATCGCCGCCGGCGAGCGGATCGAGACGACGTTGCGCACCGAGGAGGAGCGGTTCAGCGAAACCTTGGCGCAGGGGATGGTGTTATTCGAACAGGCCCTGGCCGGGTTGACCGCCCAGACGGTACCCGGCGAGTTGATTTTCCGGCTCTACGATACCTACGGCTTCCCCCCCGACCTGACCGCCGATCTGGCGCGCGAGCGCGGCCTGCACGCCGACCTCGACAGCTTTGCCGCCGAGATGGAGCGGCAGCGCGCCCGCGGCCGCGCCGCCAGCCAGTTCGGACTGGGAGCAACGATCAGCGCCGCGGCGGCCAAGGATCTGCCGCCGACGGAGTTTCTCGGCTACGAACAGTTGAAAAGCGACGACGCACGCCTGCTCGCCGTGCTCGTCGATGGTGAACCGGCCACGGCGCTCGAAGCGGGGCAGGCGGCGGCCGTGGTGCTTGACCGGACGCCGTTTTATGCCGAGTCCGGCGGTCAGGTGGGCGACAGCGGTACGCTCGCTGCCGGCGATACGGTGTTCGAGGTCCACGACACCATCAAGATCGGCGGTCAGTTTTACGGCCACCTCGGGACGCTGCGCAACGGCCGGCTCGAACCGGGCATGATGCTCACCGCCGCCGTCGACCGCGAGCGCCGGACCGATATTGTCCGCCACCATTCGGCGACCCACTTGTTGCACGCGGCGCTGCGCCGCGTCCTCGGGCCGCATGTCGAGCAGAAAGGCTCGCTGGTCGCGGCCGATCGCCTGCGTTTCGATTTTTCCCACCCCAGGCCGGTGACCGTTGGCGAATTGCGCGACATCGAAAGCCTGGTCAACGCCGAGATCCGAGCCAACGCCAAGGCCGAGGTCCGTTATTCGAGCTTCGACGAAGCGGTCGCTTCAGGGGCGTTAGCGCTTTTCGGAGAAAAATATGGCGAGACGGTGCGGGTGATGCGTTTCGGGGACTTTTCCGCCGAATTGTGCGGCGGCACCCACGTCCGCCGGGTCGGTGACATCGGGCAGTTCAAAATCGTGGCGGAAAGCGGCGTCGCGGCTGGTATCCGGCGCCTCGAAGCGGTCGCCGGGCGCCGTGCCGAGGACTGGATCGCCGGGCTCGAAGCGCGCCTCGCGACGCTGGCCGGCTTGCTGAAAACAACGCCGGCCGCTTTGTCCGAGCGGGTTGGCCAATTGGTCAAGCAGAATGCCGAGTTGCAGCAAGAAGTCGAACGCTTGCGCCGCGAACAGACCGGCCGGGCCGTCGAATCGCTGGCCGCCGGGGCGCGGCGCATCGGCGACGTGGCGGTGCTCAGCAGCCGTTTCGCCAGCGCCGAACCGGCGGCCATGCGGCAAGCCATCGATCGCTTGAAGCCGATGCTCGGCGAGGCGGTGATCGTACTCGGTGCCGGTGAACAGGACAAGGTGAGACTGGTGGTCGGCGTCACCCGGCCGCTGGCCGCCCGCCTCAAGGCCGGGGAACTCGCAGCGGAACTGGCAGTCTTGGTGGACGGGCGCGGCGGTGGGCGCGACGATCTGGCGCAGGCCGGCGGCACCGCGACCGGGCGGCTGGACGACGCGCTGGCCGCTGTTGTGCCATGGGTTGAAAGCCGCCTTGTAGGCCGCGGCTGACACGGCAATGCGGGATCGGCCTACAACGCGACGAGACAATTGTTTACATTTTGTCGGGTGGAAATTCCCTTATAATCAGTAGAGAACATCGCTTTCCGGTTTTCAATGCGGGCTGCAAGGAATTCAGGAAGGTCATGTGAGCCAACCGCCTCATGCAACAACAAACGCGAGGATGCACAGGAGTAATTGTAATGTTGATATTGACCAGAAGAGTAGGCGAGAAGCTGATCATCAACGAGGAAATTGTGGTCTCTGTATTGGCGGTCAAAGGAGCCCAGGTACGGATCGGGATCGAAGCCCCGAAAAATGTCGAGGTTCACCGCGAGGAGATCTACGAGCGCATTCAGCGCGAACGGGAACAGGCCCAGGCATTCGCCAACAGCGCCTGAGCGCGGCATCGGCCCGTTGCCCATCCCCTCCCCGCCGGACACCTGACCGGCGGGGAACGCCCCCCGCCCTCTCCGGACGAGCGCCCCCCAGGCCGCATGGGCTGGCGCTTGCGGTATTTACTAGTATTTTGCTCTTCTCCGCGCCGCCCGTTATGATGCGCTCTTTCCGAGCGTTGTTTCGACGGAGTGCTGAACGTGTGGCAAAGTATGCTCAATATCGTCGTCGCCGGCGGCTGGTTGATGTTGCCGATCATTCTTTGTTCGGCGCTGACCATGGCGATCGTCGTGGAACGGGCCATTGTGTTGCGCCGCCGGCGGGTGCTGCCGCGCGGGGTTTTCGAAACCGTTCAGCGCTGGGCGCACCAGCATGAACTCGACGACCAGCACGTCAACCACCTGCGCCGCGGTTCGCCGCTCGGCTGCGTCCTGGCCGCGGCGCTCGATAATCGCCACCGCGCCCGTGAAGTGGTCAAGGAGGCCGTCGAGGACACCGGCCGGCACGTGGCGCACGAACTCGATCGCCACCTGATCACGCTCGGTACGCTGGCCGGGGTTTCGCCGCTGCTCGGCCTGCTCGGCACCGTGATCGGCATGATCAAGGTGTTTTCGGCGATCACTATCCACGGTGTCGGGAAGGCCAACGAACTGGCCGGCGGTATATCGGAAGCGATGATCACGACCGCCGCAGGTTTGACCGTCGCCATCCCGGCCTATTTTTTCTATCGTTACTTTCGCGGGCGCGTGACGTCGTACATCGTGCTGATGGAAGCCCAGGCGCTGGCACTGATGCAAACTCTGGAGTCGCGCGGCGGCGCCAACGACAATTTGCGCTGGGGCTGAAGCATGCAGTTCAGGCCGCCCGAAGGCGAGGATCCCGATGTCAATCTGACACCGTTGATCGATGTCGTTTTTCTATTGTTGATTTTTTTCATGGTCACGACGACCTTCGAACGTCAGGCGGCGGTCGAAATCCAGTTGCCTAAATCGACGCATGCGGCGCGTCTCGACGAGGAGCAGAACCGTGAACTGGAACTGGTCATCGACGAGCGCGGCGCGATGTATCTCAACGGCGTCCCGCTCGCCAATTCGCGGCGTGTGACGTTACGCGCCGCGTTGCTGCAGGAGGCCGGGGAGCGGCGCGATCTGCCGCTCGTCATCCGCGCCGCGGCGCGCACCGCGCACCAGAACGTCATCCGGGCGATGGACGTGGCCGGCGAGATCGGTCTGGCGCGGATCAGTTTCGCCACCGACCAGGTGGAAGAGGAAGAAGAATGACCACCGGCGGTGCCGCCGCGTACCGCCGCCTGCTGGCCGATGCCCGCCGCCACTTTGGCATGTTGCTTTTCGCGGTCGCCGGCATGCTGCTCGACGCCGGAGCGCAATCCGGATTTATCTGGCTGCTCAAGCCCTTGATCGATCAGGGTTTCGCCGCCGCCGCGCCGGCCCCGTCGGCGCCTTGGTTGCCAGCGGCCTGGCTGCCGGCGGCGATCTTGCTGTTGGTGGTGATGCGCAGCGCCGGTTATTTCGCCGGCGTCTACGGCGTCGAGCGGGTCGGGCGGCAGGTCGTTACCGATCTGCGCGCCCGGCTTTTCGGTCATTACCTTGTTCTGCCGGCGGCTTTTTATGACCGGCACAGCGCCGGTGAGTTGATTTCCCGAATCACCTATAACACCGACCAGGTCGCACAGGCGGCGACCCAGGGTTTGATTACGCTGGTCCGCGACAGCCTGACCGCCACCGGGTTGATCGCGGTCATGCTGTTGCACAGCCCACTTTTAGCGACCGCTGTGCTGCTTGTTGCGCCGGTGGTCGCTGTTGTCGTACTCGCCGTCAGCCACCGTTTCCGCCGCCTCAGCCACCGCATACAGCAGACGATGGGCGACGTGACGCAGGTCACCGAGGAAGCGGTCAACGGCTGGCAGGTGGTCAAGATTCACGCCGGCGAGAGCGACGAGCAGGCGCGTTTTGCCTTGGCCAACAGCGGCGCCCGGCGGTTGCACTTGCGCTTGATCGTCAATCAATTGATCAGTTCGACCGTGATCCAGTGGTGCGCCGGGGCGGCGCTGGTGTTGATCTTGTGGCTCGCTACGGCTTCGCCGTGGGCCGGGCGGGTCAGCCCCGGGGCGTTCGTTTCCGTGCTCGCGGCGATGATTGCGGTGATCCCGCCGCTGAAACGTCTGGCGACGATCCACGCCACGATACAAAAAGGCATCGCCGCGGCGGAGAGCGTCTATCAAATTTTAGCTGTCGAACCTGAATCGATCGGCGGCGGATATCGCCCGGCCGAGTGCCGCGGCGAAGTGGTTTTCGAACAGGTCACGTTCTCTTATCCGGGGGCGCGCGGCGTGGTGCTCAACGAGATCGACCTGACCTTGGCCGCCGGCCGCGTGACCGCCCTGGTCGGTCGTTCCGGCAGCGGCAAAACGACGCTCGCTTCTTTGCTACCGCGTTTTTACGACCCCTCCGCCGGGCGTATCCTGCTCGACGGCCGCGATCTCAGAGACTGGGATCTCGCCGCCCTGCGCGCCCGGATCGCCTATGTTGGCCAGGACGTGGTGCTGTTCAACGATACGATCGCCCGCAATATCGCTTATGGGGCGCTGGCCGGCGCTTCACCGGCGGCGGTCGAGGCCGCGGCGCGCGCCGCCCACGTCCTCGAATTCGCCGGCCGTCTGCCCGCCGGACTCGACACCGTGGTCGGCGACCGCGGGCATCTGCTGTCCGGCGGCGAAAGGCAGCGTCTGGCACTGGCCCGCGCCCTGCTCAAGGACGCGCCGATTCTGATCCTCGACGAAGCGACTTCGGCCCTCGACCGCGAATCTGAAATCTGGATCCAAGAGGCGTTGGAGCGCCTGCTCGCCGGGCGCACGACGCTGGTCATCGCCCATCGCCTGGCGACGATCGAGCATGCCGATCAAATTGTCGTGCTCGATCGTGGCCGCCTCGTCGAAAGCGGCACCCATGTCAGCCTGCTGGCCCGTCATGGGCTTTACCGGACGTTGTATGACGGCATCGTCACCGCCGACCGGGCGGGCGGCGCGGCACGCGAGGCGGCCGAATGCGGCGGCGCCTGACGCACTGGCTGCACGGGATCTGGTATCAGGGCGCAGCGGTGCCGGCTGGTCTGGCGGTGCTGGAATGGTTCCACCGCCTGTGGCGCCGGTGGTTTCCCGGCCGCCGCCGCCGCCCGCCGCGGCGATCGGGCCCCGTGGTGGTCGTCATCGGCAACCTCACTGCGGGGGGAAGCGGCAAGACGCCGCTGGTGATACACCTGGCGCATTTTTTTGCAGCCCGCGGCCTGGTCACCGGAGTGATCACCCGCGGTTATGGCGGCCGGCGCCGCCGGCCGCGGCGGGTCGATCCCGGCGCCGACCCGCGGTTCGAGGGCGATGAGAGCGTGCTGCTGGCGCAACAGTGTCGCGGCCCGGTGTGGGCCGGCCGCGACCGGCGCGCCGCGCTGCGCGCGCTGACCGCCGCCGCCGCCGTTCAGGTCGTGCTCGCCGACGACGGCTTGCAGCACCGCGCCTTGCCGCGGGATCTCGAAATCTGCCTGATCGACGGCGAGCGCGGCCTTGGCAACGGCCGCCTGCTGCCCGCCGGACCGCTGCGCGACCCGCCGGAGAGGCTCGCCGAGTGCGACCGGGTTGTGTACAAAGGCTGCCAGGCGCCGGGTTTGCCGCTCGGCGCCGTGATGAAACTGGGACTGGGCCCGGCGATCCGTCTCGCCGATGGCGCGACCCGGCCACTTTGCGACTGGCAGGGGATGCCGGTCCAGGCGCTCGCCGCGATCGCCGATCCCGAATCTTTTTTCCACCGCTTGTTGGCCCTCGGCCTGATCGTCCACCGCCAGGCGTTTCCCGATCATCATTTTTTTACCACCGCCGATCTCGCCGGACTCGATCCTGAAATGCCGGTCTTGATGACCGCCAAGGACGCCGTCAAGTGGCCGCGCGGCACGGCCTTCGACGCCTGGCAGGTGCCGCTGGAAACCGTCTTGCCGCCAGCCTTCGAGGACTGGCTGAACGACGCCGTACACCGCCTGCTTGACTCGGGACAGTCATGAACTGGAGCAGAATTCGGCACGGATTTCGCCCTGCAGCCCACCGCCGGCCGCAAGCGGAGTGGCCGGTATGACGGTGCGACTGGTCATACCCGCCCGGTCGGCCTCAACCCGCTTGCCGGGCAAGTTACTGGCCGACGTCCACGGCCGGCCGGTGCTCGAATGGACCTGGCGGCGGGCCGTGGCGAGCGACGCCGGCGAAGTGCTGATCGCTGCCGCCGACGATGACATCCTCGCCGCGGCTGGCGCGTTCGGCGCCCGGTCGGTGCTGGTCGCCGGCGATTTTGCCAGCGGCACCGAACGCCTTGCGGCGCTGGCGCGCCGCGCAAGGTGGCCGGCCGATGATCTGGTGGTCAATCTCCAAGGGGATGAACCGTTGATGCCGGCGGCCTGTCTCCGTCAGATCGTCCAGTTGGCGAGCGGGCATTCCGGTGCGGTATGGAGCCTGTATACGATCCTCTCCGCACGGGATGAGTTAGACAATCCGGCGGTGGTCAAGGTCGTGCTCGGCGAAGACGGCCGGGCGCTGTATTTCTCCCGCGCCGCCATCCCGCATCCGGCCGCCGGCCCGGCGGCGCTGGAGGGTGGGCACTGGCGCCGCCACGTCGGCCTGTACGCTTACCGGGTCCGGCAACTGCTCGATTTCGCCGCCTTGCCGCCGGTGGCTTGCGAGCGTATCGAAGCACTGGAACAGTTGCGCCTGATCGCCCACGGCCGGCCGCTTTGCCTTGCCGCCGCCGCGGCCCCGGTGCCGGCCGGCGTCGACACGGCGCGCGATCTCGCTCGCCTGCGGGCTTTGCCGCCCGACTGTTTTGCCTAAGACATACAATGAATTCATGTCTCGAACGATGCAGCGCAAGAAGGCGATGCCGGATCCGCCGCCGGCCGCGGCCAGGCGCCAGGCGGCGCCCGGAGGGGCGTTCGACGGCGCCGCGGCGGCCGCGGCGCTGCCGGAGATGCCCGGCGTTTATCTGTTTCGCGATGCTCAGGGCCGTCTCCTTTATGTCGGCAAAGCGGCCAATCTCCGGCGCCGGGTGGCGAGTTATTTCGACCGGCGCGACAAACAGCCGCGGCTCGCCCGCCTGCGCGAACAGACGCAATTTATCGACTACCAGCGCACCGCCAGTGCCGCCGAGGCGCTGCTCCTCGAAAACGAATGGATCAAGACCCACCGGCCGCGCTATAACATCCGGCTGCGCGACGACAAAAGTTATCCTTTCATCCGCGTCGACGGCACCGGGGCTTTTCCGCGCCTGTCGTTCCACCGCGGCGCGCGCCGCCCGCCCGATGTTTATTTCGGGCCTTACGTCAACGCCCAGGCGGTGCGGCAGACGCTCGACACTCTGTTTCGCGTTTTTCGTCTAAGGCAGTGCCCGGATTCGGTTTTCGCGCACCGCACCCGGCCCTGCCTGCAATATCAAATCGGCCGTTGCTCGGCGCCCTGTGTCGGATTGATCGACGCGGCGGCGTACCGTCGCGATCTCGAACAGGCCGAACGCTGGCTCGCCGGGCAGAGCGCCCCGGTGCACGAAGAATTGAACGGCCTGATGGCCGCGGCGGCGGCGCAGCACGATTATGAACAGGCCGCGCTGTGGCGCGACCGGATCCGGACCCTGGCGGCGATGCAGGAGAAAACCGCGATCGCCGGCCAGCGCGGCGATATGGATGTGATCGCCCTGGCCGGCGAACGGGGAATGTATGCCGCCGCCGTGCAGTCGGTGCGCGACGGCCGCAATCAAGGTATCGCTTCGTGGCTGCTCCAGCACACCGCCGATTACACCGCGGCTGAAGTGTTGGCGGCGATCGTCGGCCAGTATTATGTGGACCGGGTGCCGCCGCGCGACATACTGCTCGACCGGCGGCCGGCCGAGCCGGCCTTGTGGAGTGAGGCGCTGGCGCGCCGGGCCGGACATCAAGTCCGTCTCGTCTGGCGGCCGCGGGCCGAGCGCGCCCGGCTGGTCGCGCTTGCCGCGAGTGCCGCCGAGCAGACGCTGACTGAACATTTTTCGCGGCTCGCCGGCGGCGAGCAGGCTTTGGACGCGGTGCAGAAACGATTGGCCCTGCCGGTGCCGCCGCGGCGGATCGAATGTTTCGATACCAGCCACCTGGGCGGCACCGAGATGGTGGCGGCCTGTACCGTGGCACTCGATGGCGATCTGGCACGGGCGGAATACCGGCGGTTTCACCTCCGGCAGACCCAACCGGGGGATGATTACGGGGCGCTCGCCGAAGTGCTCGGCCGCCGTTACCGCGGCGGCGGCGAAAACCGTCCCGATCTGATTGTCATCGATGGCGGCAAGGGGCAGCTCGCCGCCGCCGGTGAGGTGCTCGCCGGCTGTGGACTGGGTGATATTCCACTGCTCGGTCTGGCCAAAGGCCCGAGCCGCCGGACGGTGGACGAAGCCTGGTGGATCGCCGGTCGCGGTATCTGGCGGCCCGATGCCGCCGAAGGGGCCACGGATCCCGGCACACGGCTGATCCGCCGCCTGCGCGACGAGGCGCACCGTTTCGCCATCACCGGCCAGCGTATCAGCCGCCACAAAAGCCGCAACCGTTCGCAACTCGAAGAGATCCCCGGCATCGGCCCGCGCCGCCGGCGCGAGCTGTTGACGCATTTCGGCGGTCTCGACGGCGTCCGCCAGGCCAGTATCGACCAGCTTGCCGCCGTCCCCGGCCTCAGCCGGCCACTGGCGGAGCGAATTTTTCAATCCCTGCGCCGCTGATCCGGAGCCACTCCTAACCTCCTTCGGTGGCACTCATCCCGTCCTCGCAGGCCGCAGCTCCGAATCACCCATCCTATTTCATGACTGTCCCGGTTCAAGCCGGCGGCTTACAAACGCCTTTCGGGCGTCAAGGGGAGGGAAGGGGTTGCGGTACCAGGCGGTGGCAGCGGCTGGTGAGCCGGCCGTCGGCGGTCAGGCGAAATTCGCGCCAGCTCGGGCCGCGGCCGTCGGGGGTGAAACGCGGCTCGTCCCGCAAGCTGTTAACCGATGTCGCCGGCGTGCCGTACAGGCGGTAATGCCGCCGCCGGGCGATAAAGGCAAAATGGATATGACCGAAGGCGATGGCGCGCACGGCCGGCTGGTGGTCGGCGGCGGTGAGCAGAGCGGCGCCGTTGTGCAGGGGATAACGGTCGATCCACGGCGCCTGGACGGGCAGGGGATGGTGGTGCACGAAAATCAACGCCGGGCGGCCTGCGGGCAGGCGGTCGACGTGGTCGAGTTGGGAGGGGGCCAGATACCCGTCCGGCCGTCCGGGCTGCGTGCTGTCGAGCCCGAGAATCACCCACGGGCCGAGGGAGATCAGGTCGCCGGGCAGCGCTGCGACCGGCGCGAACGCAGCGCGCAGCAGACCGCGGTGATCGTGGTTGCCGGGCAGCACCAAAAGCGGCGCGCCGCTTTTGAGCAATAGCCGACGCAACCGGTGATAGACGGTAGCCGCCGGCGCCTCGGCCAGGTCGCCGCTGGCAACCAGCAGGTCCGGCGGCCGGCGGGTCAGGCGATGAACGATGCGTTCCAGGGAGTGGTCGGGATCGGCGCCGCGGTACAGCGTGCCCGGTGCCAGACCGAGGTGGCAGTCGGTGAGTTGTACGACGCGCCAGGCGGCGGCGTCGCGCCGCTTCGAATTGCGGTTCATGGCGCGATGGTAGCCGATCAGGCAGCAGGCTGAAGCGGTGGGGCGGCACTGGTAAGATGCGACAGTCTTGTGGACGGATCGGCACGATGCGTAATCCTTTTTTCAATGTGCTCGCGATGGCGCTGCTGATGGTGCCGGCCGCCTGTGACCGGCCGCCACCCGCCCCCGGTGGAGGGCCCGGGGAAGGCGCTTACCGTCATGCTCTCGACGGCGCGCCCGATTCGCTGGATCCGGTGCACGCTGCGAGCCAGTACGCCAATTTCGTTGTCGTCAACCTTTACGATACGCTTTACGCTTACCGTTATCTGGCCCGCCCCTATGTCCTCGAACCGAATCTGGCGGCGGCGCTGCCGGAGATTTCCGCCGACGGGTTGGTTTATCGTATTTCGCTTAAACAAGGCGTGTTGTTCCAGGACGACCCGGCGTTCGCCGGCGGCGATCGCGAACTGACCGCCGATGATGTTGTTTATTCCTTAAGCCGGCATTTCGAGCCCGCCGCGCGCTCGCGCGGCGCCTGGTTGTGGCACAACCGGATCGTCGGACTCGATGCCTGGGGAGCGGAGGGTGGCGATGCCGATGCGGAAATCGAAGGTCTGCGCGCCATCGACCGCTATACCGTGGAAATCCGCTTGCTGCGGCCTTATCCGCAGTTGGTCAACACGCTGGCGACCGGTTTCAGCGCCATTATCCCGCGCCGGGCGGTCGAATATTACGGCGCCGATTTCGCCTTGCATCCGGTCGGTTCGGGGCCGTACCGGCTGGCGCATTTCGATTTGACGCGCGCCGTACTGGAACGTAATCCGGAATTCAGGTCCGAACCCTTCGCGCCGGCCGCCGAGGGCTACGACCCGGCGCTGCACGATCCGGCGATCGCAGCACTGGCCGGTCGCCCGCCGCCGTTTACCGATCGGATCGAACTCGAGTTCATCCTCGAAGACAGCGCCCGCTGGCAGGCGTTGCGCAGCGGCGAGTTGGACTACGCCCGGGTGCCGGCGGTGCATTTCGCCGAGGTTCTGGAAGCACCCGGCGCGCCGGGTGAGCCGCTCGTGCTCAAGGCGCGCTGGCGTGATGCTTACCGGGTGCGGGCGCAAGCCGAAGCGGGTTTTGCGCGGCTCGATTTCAATATGGACGACCCGCGGATCGGCGACCACGACGATCCACACATCGCCCGGCAGAACCGCGAGTTGCGGTGCGCGATACGCCAGGCGTTCGATTGGCCGGCCCGCAACGAGGCGCTTTATTTCAATATCGGTCAAGTGTATCCGGGCGTGATCCCGCCGTTTTTGCCCGAATACGATCCGGCGCTCGATGACACATCGATCCGCCGCGACCTGGACGCCGCCCGGAGCGTTATCATGGCGCGCCACGATTTTCCGGATCTCGAATACGGTTACGCCAGCAGTGTCGTCAACCGCCAGTTTTTCGAACAGTTCCGTGCTTTTATGGAAGAGGCCGGCTATCTCCGGCAGCGGATCAAGGCGCAGGTCTTTCCGGGGTTCGCCGATTTTCTGCGCGCCGTGCGCGAGCGGCAGGTGATGTTGATTTTCAGCGGCTGGAATATGGATTTTCCCGACGCCGAAAACATCATGCAGCTCTATTACGGCCCGAACAGTGCGCCGGGCGCCAATTACGCCAATTACCGTAACCCAGAGTATGACCAACTTTACGAAGCGGCCGCAGTGCTGCCGCCAGGCGGCGAGCGGACGGCGCTTTACCGGCGAATGAACCGGATGCTGATCGATG
>DAITQM010000028.1:0-36417 GCA_036832975.1 Pseudomonadota bacterium
GATTGTTCATGTAGAGAGAAAGCGCCATACGAGTTTATGATCGGAGGGCCGCCTGGGCCCTCATCCAGCTTTTCGATTTCTGTAGCGACATTAAAAAAGCTTTCAGCGCGGAAGAAAAAACCATCTTTCGGGCGATAACAGCTTTTAATAAGCCGAAGATAATTGTGGAGGTTAGAATGACTTGAACGAGTCGAGAAATTGAAATTCCGTGTGCCTCCTTCAGGATTGAAGCCCCAAGCCACTGCAATAGCTTCCAGCAGGGTGGATTTCCCACTTCCGTTTTCGCCGATGATGAAAGTAATTTTCGGATGTAGGATTAGTTTATCTAAATTGTATACCACAGGGAGTGAGAAAGGATAGATGCCTGGATTAGGGATGTCTTCACGTCGAAGACGTATTTCCAGTATGTAATGTTTTGTCTCAATGGATTTCATTTCGGAATCTATAAATTCTAGGAACTGCGTTGGGCTTGGTGCTTTCGAAACGAAATAGTGGAAGTTGACCTGCGTTTAAATCCCTTCGATCCTGATTATCTCCCCGAATCGCTCGAAGTCTTTCGTGTTGTGCGTGAGCAATGTTGGTATGCCGTAGGCCTGCATAGTGGCAACGATGTTGGCGTCATGCACCTGCTTCCCGCCGATCTTGGAATTCTCCATCAGCTTGACGAGCTGCCCGGTGACGGCGGCGGTGTCGTCTGCCACCTGAAAGCGATCTTCCAAGTAGCGCACCCGTTCGGTCACCACTTCCGGCGCTGAGGGCTGGGCAAAGGTCTGCGGTCGGGTGCGTGCGGCGATGAACTCGCGCAATACCTGGCGGCTGATCCACAAAGGCCTTCCGGCTTGGTGGGCCCCCTTGATGGCCCTCAATGCCAGCTCATGCAGTGGCGCGGTCGCCACGTTGGCATAGATCAGGATATTGGTGTCGATGAAAAGTGCGTTATCGTCCGTCGTCGCCATACATATCCTCTCTGCGCAGGCTCAAGCCATCTGGCCAGGGGCCGAGATCGTCCACCGGAAAATCTAGCGGTACCTTGCCGATTGTCCTCCGGGTCGCTGTTCGTTCCAGCAGGAAATTCACGAAATCCTCTACCTCCGCGATCCGGTCGGTGGGCAGGGACTGGATCTTCTCCAGCAAGGTCTGTGCATTGTGCATGGGTGTTGCCATAGCCGAATCCTCCTTAGAATAATCTCTGGCATTGCCTGGGTGCGTGCCAGTCGGGCGGCAGCGTCATCGACAGGCTGATGAAGGCCGAGGGCGTGAGCTTCCGCCACGCGGTCGAGCTGTTGCAGGCCGAGTATCAGCCTTTAGCCGCTGTCCTGTAAAGCGCTCCACGGTACAGAAGCTGCCGACCACACTGGAAGCGAGCGCCGAGGATGCGCGGCTGCTCGCGCAGGTCATCGACTACTTGAAGCAAAGCCCCGAGACCTTGGCCTATCTGGAAAAGCGCGGCATCGCCAATGCTGTGGCCATTGTCCGCTTCGAGCTGGGCTTTGTCAACCTGACACTCGGTTACCGTCTTGCGACGAAGAACCGCAAAGTGGAAGCGGCGATACGCGGCCAGTTGCAGCGGTTGGGGTTGTATCGCTCCCCAACAGGCCACTCTGCCGCCTTGCCTCGACAGGTCACTCGTTTTTTCTTCACAGATCGGGACTGTAAATTTCTTGCCACCAGCAATACCCAGAGGTACCTCTGAGAAGAACTGACGATCTTCAACCAGGTGACCTTCCCCGATCGCGGCGCTCTGCAATCAACCGCAGTACCAGGTCCGGCCGCCGACGCAGATTGTGTCGCGACTGGCCGATGAGGGCACCGATGTCGTGTCAGAAACAAAGCCGATTGCATCGGCATTACAGAGCCGTGGTGAGCGATCGTTTTTACGGAGCTTGTGACTCGACGGCGGGCGGACGGCGCTGGTTTTACGCCGCCGGCAGGTTGACTAACACGTCCGCCAGTTCGGTGAAATCGTGGACGATGGCTTCGGGTGGTTCGCCGTCGCGATAGAGTTCCTTGCCTGGACGGGCGACGAAAATCGCCCGCAGGCCGGCGGCACGGGCGCCGGCGATGTCCCAGCCATGGGCCGCGACGAGCAGCGCTTCGCCCGGTGCGATGTTCAAACTCCGGACCGCCGCGAGGTAGGGTTCGGGGTGCGGTTTGTAGCGCCCCACACGCTCGACTGAAAACTGCGCTGCGAACAGTGGCGCCAAAGCGGCGTGGTCGAGTTGCGCGGCGAGCAGTTGCGCGCTGGAGTTGGACAAGGCGGCAAGTCCGATGCCGGCTTCGTTGAGACGGCGCAGCGCCGGGATCACGTCAGGATGCGGCGGCAACTCGGCGAGCGGCGCCAGGGCTTCGGCGATCTGCGGCGCTGACACTTCCACCCCATCACCGTGGGCTACAGCGCTGAGTGCGACGCCGGCGAGGGCCGTAAAATCGCGGTACCGGCCGAGCGCCGAGGCGACCAGCGAATAATGCAGCAGCGTCGTGAACCACAAGGACACGAGTTCCGACCGCCCGCCGAGGGCACGGCTGATCGAAACCTTGAGCGGTTGCAGGTCGAGCAGCGTTTCGTTGACATCGCAGAGCACCCAGCGCGGGCGCCGCCGCGTCGCCGGGGCATTGTTCGCCGGCTCGTCCATCGTTTCATTCTATCAGACGGCGGGCGGAACTCAGTTGGCTGTCGCAGGGTCTCACCACAGTTCCGCAGCTTATCCGGTAACCGGCGAGTGATGGTGTATGAAAAGAGCAATAATCCTGTCAGCAGCGGCTGCCGCCATCGTGATCGTGATCTGGCTCTTCTTTGCCGATGGCAACGGCACGCAGCAGGTCGAGACATCGCCCGCCGAGCGCGGTGACATCACCCGCCTGGTCTCGGCCGTCGGTTCGGTCCGGGCGCTGACCACTGTCGAAGTCGGTTCCCAGCTTTCCGGTCAGATCTCGCAAGTGCGGGTCGATTTCAACAGCGAAGTCAAAGCGGGCGACCTGCTCGCCGTGATCGACCCGCAGACTTTCGAGCGCCGGGTCCAGGAGGCGGCGGCCAATCTTGCGGTGGCGCGGGCCGATGTCGCGATCCAGACAGCCGGCATCGAGCGGGCGCGCGCCTCGCTGGCCAACACCCAGCGCGAATATCAGAGGCAACAGGCACTGGTCAAGGACGGCAGCGTTTCGCGCTCGGCTCTCGATGCCGCGGAAGCGGCATTCAAAATCGCCGAGGCCGATGTGGCCATCGGCATCGCCCAGCAGGAAAACGCGCAGGCGACCGTCCAGCAGCGTGAAGCCTCGTTCGAAGCGGCGCGCATCGACTTGCAGCGCACCGAAATCCGCTCGCCGATCGACGGTGTGGTGATTGACCGCGCGATCGACGTCGGGCAAACCGTCGCCGCCAGCCTGGCGGCGCCGATTCTGTTCACCATCGCCAACGATCTGACCGAAATTCAAATCGAAGCCAACGTCGATGAAGCCGATATCGGCAATGTGCGGGCCGGGGCGGCCGTGCGCTTCGGCGTCGATGCCTTTCCCGAAGACGATTTCACCGGCCGCGTCGCTCAGGTGCGCCTCGCGCCGGTCGAAGAACAAAACGTCGTCACCTACACGGTCATCATCACGGCACGCAACGCCGACCGCCGGCTGCTGCCGGGTATGACCGCCAATGTCGAGATCGTCGCCGGGCAAAGAACCAACGTGCTGCGCGCCGCCAATGCCGCGCTGCGCTTCAAGCCGTCAACAGCGCAACCGAGTGGCGTGCCGCCGGCGGCCGGCGGCCAACCGCCGGGCGGTTTTCAAGGCGGCGGCGTGTACGGCGAAGTGCTCGACCGCCTGGGCCTCGAAGCGCGGACCCGGCGGGCGATTGCCGATGAAATCAGCGCCCTGTTTGCCGCCCGGCGCGCCGGCTTTGCCGATCCGAACGCCGATCGCGACGCGCTGCGCGCCCAAATGCAAAACGAGGTGCGCGCCGTATTGCAGGCCCGTCTGACGGCCGAGCAATGGACCGCGGCCGAAGCCGAACTCGATCTCATGCAAAGCAGCCGGCCGGCGACCTTATATGTCCTCACCGCCGGCGGTGAAATCGAAGCGCGCCAGGTGCGGCTCGGCATCGGCGATGAGCGCTTTACCGAGATTATCGCCGGCGACGTCAAGGAAGGCGATCGCTTGGTGACCCGGGTACGGGCCACCACGGCGCGATGAACCGTACAGCGGCGCAACCATTGGCGGCCGGCGGCGGCCCACTGATCGCTTGCCGCGGGCTCGGCAAAGATTACCGGATGGGCGAAAACTGCGTCCAGGCGCTGAACGACGTCGATGTCACCATCGCCGACGGCGAATTCGTCGCCATTATGGGGCCGTCCGGTTCGGGCAAATCGACCTTCATGAATCTACTCGGGGCGCTCGATACGCCGAGCCGCGGCGCATTGACGATCGCCGGGCGCGAGGTCGCGGCGATGAGCAACGATGAATTGGCGGCGCTGCGCAATCGGGAAATCGGTTTTGTCTTTCAGCAGTTCATGCTATTGCCCAGAACCAGCGCCCTCGACAATGTCAAATTGCCGCTGCTTTACAGCCGCGTCGAGCCCGCCGAGAAAGAACAACGCGCCCGGCGCGCCTTGGCCCGCGTCGGGCTGGCCGAACGCTTCGACCACACGCCGACGCAACTGTCGGGTGGCCAGCAGCAGCGCGTCGCCATCGCCCGCGCCCTGGTCAACGGCCCGCGCCTGATCCTGGCCGACGAACCGACCGGGGCGCTGGACAGCGTCACCGCTGAAGAAATCATGGCCTTATTCGAAAGTTTGAACCGGGAAGGTGTCACGGTCGTTGTCGTCACCCACGAAGAAGATATTGCGGCGCACGCCCGGCGTATTCTGCGTTTCCGCGACGGCCGGCTGCTGAGCGACACGTCGCGGGAGGCGAAATGAACGGGGCGCTCGATTGGCAAGCCACGGCGACGATCGCCATCAAGGCGATCCACACCAACTCGGTGCGCAGCTTCCTGACCATGCTCGGCATCATTATCGGCATCGCGGCGGCGATCGTTGCCGTGTCGATATCGCAGGGGGCCGGCGAACAACTGAAAAAGCAGATTGAAAGTTTCGGTACCCACGTTTTGCAACTGCGCCCCGGCGCCAGCTTCTTCGGCGGCCGCTCGCGCGGCGGCGATACAGCGCGGCCGCTGACCGACCGCGACGTCGAAGCCATCAAAGATCTCAGCGATGACGTGCAGGCCGCCTCGGGGCGAATTCAAGCGGGAGTAACAGTTGTTGCCGCCGGCGCCAACTGGAGCACGACGGTGCTCGGTGTCGAAGCGGCTTATGCCGAAGTCGAAGATCTGGCGATTGTCGCGGGGCGCAATTTCACCGAACGTGAAACCGCCGCCGGCGGCAAGGTGGCAATCATCGGCCGAACGTTGATCGACAAACTGTTCGCCGGCAACGATCCGCTCGGCGCCACGATCCGGGTTAACCGCCTGCCGGTCACCGTGATCGGCGTGCTCGAAGCGCAAGGGGCATCGTCGTTCGGGCAGGATCAGGACGACGTGATTTGGCTGCCGCTGCACACCGTGCGCAGCCGTCTTACGCGCACCGCGACCACCGTCGCCGACGACGCCGGGCGCATCCACATCAAAATTTTCGACGATCGCGACGTACTCGAAGCGCAGGCCCAAATCGAACAACTCATGCGCACGAGGCGCAAGCTCGCGCCCGGCGCCGAGGATGATTTCGCTGTCGTCAACTTCGCCGAATTCATCCGCGCCCGCAACGAAACCGAAAGCCTGCTCGGCTTTTTGCTCGCCGCCTTCTCGGCCACTTCGCTGATCGTCGGCGGCATCGGCATCATGAACATCATGCTGGTTTCGGTGACCGAAAGAACGCGCGAAATCGGCTTGCGCCGCGCCGTCGGCGCCCGCCGCCGCGACGTACTGACCCAGTTCCTGGTCGAAGCCACCGTGCTCGGCGTGCTCGGCGGCATCATCGGCACGTTGTTTGGCATCACGGGTACGTATTTCGCCGCCGCCCTCGGCCATTTCCCGGTCTCGATCAGCCCCTTCACCCTTGCCGGCGCCGTGCTTATCGCCATCCTGATCGCCGTATTCTTCGGCTATTATCCCGCCCGCCGCGCCTCCCGTCTCGACCCCATCGAAGCCCTGCGTTACGAATAACGAGGACGGGTCGTTTTCATGATGTCCCGTTGTCGGGAATCCCGGTTTCCCGTAATTGCGCATCGACAACGGCGATGGCGGTCATGTTGACCACCCGCCGGACAGTGGCCGAAGGGGTGAGCAGGTGGGCCGGCATTCCGACGCCCATCAGGATGGGGCCGACGGTAATGCCTTTGTTGATGACCCGGCTCAGACTGTAGGCGATGTGCGCCGCGTCGAGACTCGGCATGATCAACAGATTGGCGGCGCCCGCCAGCCGCGAATTCGGGAACACGCGCTGCCGGATGCCCTCGTCGAGCGCCGCATCGCCCGGCATTTCACCTTCGACTTCGAGGTCGGGGGCCTGCTGGACGATCAATTGCAATGCCTGGCGCATTTTTTCGGCACTCGGGTCGCGGTGGCTGCCGAAAGTCGAATGCGACAGCAGCGCGATTTTCGGCGTGATGCCGAACAAGCGCACCATGCCGGCGGCCATGATCGTCAATTCGGCGATTTCCTCGGCGCTGGGATTGCTGTTGACGTGGGTATCGCAGACAAAATAAGTGCCGCCTTCACCGGTCATCACGCTCAACGCGCCGACCGCGCGCGCACCCGGCTTCATGCCGAGGACGTCGAGCACGTAACGCAATTTGCGTTGATAACGGCCGACGACGCCGGCGATGAGCGCGTCGGCGGCGCCCAGCTTGACGGCGAGCGCGGCGATCACCGTCGAGCGCGTGCGCACCACACCTTTGGCCATATCGGGCGATACGCCGCGCCGTTCCATCAGGCGGTGGTAGGTTTGCCAGTATTGTTTGAAACGCGGATCGGATTCGGGGTTGATCAGTTCGAAATCCTCCTCCGGCTTGAGGCGCAGACCCAAGCGTTCGATCCGCATTTCGATCACGCTTGGCCGGCCGATCAGGATCGGTTTGGCCAGACCGTCGTCGACCACCGTCTGCACGGCGCGCAACACGGTTTCTTCCTCACCCTCGGCGAAGATCACCCGCTTCGGATCCCGCCGCGCGGCGTCGAACACCGGTTTCATCAACAGGCCGGTGCGGAACACTTTTTGGCTCAGCGTTTCGCGATACGCCTCGAGGTCGGCGAGCGGCCGGCGGGCGACCCCCGAATCCATCGCCGCCCTGGCTACGGCCGGCGCCAGTTCGACGAGCAGGCGGGGGTCGAACGGCTGCGGGATCAGGTAATCGCGGCCGAACGATAAACTGGCGCCGCCGTAAGCCGCGGCGCTGACATCCGAACTTTCCTTGCGGGCCAGCGCGGCGAGCGCCGTGACGCAGGCCATCTTCATTTCGTCGTTGATGGTCGTCGCGCCGACGTCGAGCGCGCCGCGGAAGATATAAGGAAAGCACAGGACATTGTTGACCTGGTTCGGGAAATCCGAGCGGCCGGTGGCGATGATTGCGTCGGGGCGGACGCGTCGCGCGACGTCGGGCATGATTTCCGGTATCGGATTGGCAAGCGCGAAGATGATGGGATCGCGCGCCATCTTCGCGACCATCTCTTCTTTCAGCACGCCGGGGGCGGAAAGTCCGAGAAAAACGTCGGCGCCTTCGATCGCTTCGGCCAGCGTGCGCCGATCGGTATCGCGGGCGTAGCGTTCTTTGTTTTCATCCATGTCGTCGCGCCGGCCGCGGTAGATCACGCCGTGGCGGTCGCAAACCAGAATGTGCTGCTGATCGAGACCGAGCTTGACGAGCAGGTCCAAGCAGGCGATGCCGGCGGCGCCGGCGCCGGAAGCGACCAGCTTGAGTTCGCCGATGTTCTTGCCGAGGATGGTGACGGCGTTGAGCATCGCCGCCGCGGTGATGATCGCGGTGCCGTGCTGGTCGTCGTGGAACACAGGAATGTTGAGTCGCTCTTTCAGCGCCTTCTCGACGATGAAACATTCCGGGGCTTTGATGTCTTCGAGATTGATGCCGCCGAAACTCGGCTCCAGCGCGGCGATGATGTCGATCAGCTTTTGCGGGTCGGTTTCGTTGACCTCGATATCGAAGACGTCGATATTGGCGAACTTGCGGAACAAGACGCCTTTGCCTTCCATCACCGGTTTGGCGGCGAGCGGCCCGATCGGCCCGAGGCCGAGCACCGCCGTACCGTTGGTGATGACCGCCACCAAGTTGCCGCGGGCCGTTAGCTCGGCCGCCGTCTCGGCGTTGTCGGCGATCAGGTCGCAGGCCGCGGCGACGCCGGGCGAATAGGCCAGCGCCAGGTCTTTTTGCGTGGTCAGCGGTTTGGTTGGGGTAACGCGGATCTTGCCGGGGCAGGGCTGGCGATGATAGTCGAGTGCCTCCTCCCTAAGCTTGGCGTCGATTTTCTCCATTAAAGTTCCATCCGCGATTCGTATTGCCCCATCGCCGCCAGACCGTTCATCCGGGCCCGGTGCAGGAGCGCGCGCTGGGCGGCTTCTTTGTTTTTCTGCGGATCCTGGGCCCAGATCGTCAGGGCTTCGTGCTGCAGCGCGCGGCCGTAGGAGAAGCTGAGCGGCCATGGCAGGTCGATATCCAGGCGATTCATTGCGTCGAGGTGTTCGGTGGCCTCGACGTCGCCCTGGCCGCCGGACAGAAACACGACGCCGGCCAGCGCCGCGGGCACGGCATTGAGCAGGCATTGCACTGTCGCTTCGGCGACATCCTCGGCGGCGGCGCGTTCGGCGGCGGTGCTGCCCGACAGGACCATGCTGGATTTCAGCAGGCAGCCCTCGAGCATCACGTTCTGCTCGAACAGTTGCCCGAACACTTCGCGCAGCGTGATTTCGGTGACTTCGTAACACTCGTCCAGGCTGTGACCGCCGTCCATCAAGACTTCGGGCTCGACGATCGGCACCAGCCCCGCTTCCTGGCAGAGCGCCGCGTAACGCGCCAGAGCGTGGGCGTTGGCGTGGATGCAGGCCCGCGACGGCAGGTTGTCGCCAATCGTGATCACGGCGCGCCATTTGGCGAAGCGGGCGCCGAGGCCGTGATATTCGGCGAGTCGCTCGCGCAGGCCGTCGAGCCCTTCGGTCACTTTTTCGCCGTCGTGGCCGGCGAGCCCCTTGGCCCCCTTGTCCACTTTAATGCCCGGGATAATGCCCTGGACGCCGGCCAGTTCGACCAGCGGCCGCCCGCCGGCGTCCTCTTGACGCAGCGTCTCGTCATACAAAATTGCGCCGCTGATGTGTTCGCCGAGGCCGTCGGCGCTGAGCAGCATGGCGCGGTAATCGCGGCGGTTTTCCACAGTGCTGGTCACGCCGACGGAGGCGAAACGCTTTTCGATCGTGCCGCTGCTCTCGTCGATGGCCAAAATGCCTTTGCCTTCGGTGACCAGGGCTTCGGCGGTTTCCACCAGGGTATCGATATCCATCATTGACTCCTCGGACGGGGCTGCCGTGTGGCGGTGATATTTTATGCCGAAACCGGGCCTTCGTAGGCGCAACCCGCGGTGCAGGTTTCGTGAATCACGATGCGGTGCAGGCTCGGCAAGTCGGGCTTGAGGCGCTGCCAGATCCAGCGGGCCAGGTTTTCGCTGGTCGGGTTTTCGAGACCTTCGACGTCGTTCAGCAGGCGGTGGTCGAGACGTTCGAAGAGCGGCTGGAAGGCCGTCTTCAGCGCCGCGAAATCCATCACCCAACCGAGCACCGGGTCGATCTCGCCGCGCACGTGGATCTCGAGGCGGTAGGAATGGCCGTGCAGGCGGCGGCATTTGTGGTCCTCGGGAACGGCCGGCAGAAAGTGCGCGGCTTCGATCTGGAACGTGCGGAACAGGTCCATTGCAGGGCCGGACTCGGGTGACCGTTAATAATAACAGTAATGATCCCGAGGCACCGCTTGATTTTGGGTTAAGAGCGGGCGTGAAATCGCGCGCCCGCTCATGACGAAAATGGATTCCGGCATGCGCCTGTCTGCCGTATTGGCACAGGCAGAAGGGAATGACGAAAGAAGGAGAAACGGGAACGGGTCAGTGGGGGGGATGGTAAGATTAACCCAATTGTTGCATAGATTCCCGGAATTCTCGGTCAAGCTGGCGAGTGCAGCTTGTCTGATTCCCCGACAAACCGTAGTAATTCTACGGTTCGAGGGGAAGCGGACAAGATGTGCCGCCAGCTTGGGCGAGAAACCGGGCGCGTCACCTTAGGTGAATTCGATTTTCCTGCTAATAGCGACATAAATATATGATTTCACAGTGCATTTGATAAAATCGAGCAAAATTTATGCAACTATTGGGTTAAGTTACGGCGATCAGCTCGGGCACGGTACCAGGAGACCTGGACGATGGGCGGATGGCATGAGGCGGCGAAATCCTTGCTCGAACGCCGGCTGGCGGCGGCCGGTGTCCGGCTCGACGGTGGCCGACCTTGGGATATCCAGACTCACCGCCCGCGCTTTGTGCGGCGCGTATTGTGGGGCGGTTCGCTCGCCTTCGGCGAAAGCTATATGGCCGGCGATTGGGAAGCTGCGGACCTCGAAGAGTTGTTCTTCCGGCTGTTGCGGGCCGGGCTCGAACGCCGCCCCGCGTTCAGCCCCGGAGCCCTGTGGCGCGGGTTGCGCGCCTCCTTGTTCAACGCCCAGACGCCGCGCCGCGCCGGCCACGTCGGGCGCCGGCATTACGATCTCGGCAACGAGCTGTTTGCCGCGATGCTCGATCGCCGCCGGGTTTATAGCTGCGGCTACTGGCGGGACGCGGACGATCTCGAGGCCGCGCAGGAAGCCAAACTCGATCTGATCTGCCGCAAGCTTGGCCTCCAACCCGGCATGCGCCTGCTCGACATCGGCTGCGGCTTCGGCAGTCTGTTGTTTTATGCCGCCGAGCGTTACGGCGTTATCGGTCACGGCATTACCGTTTCGCGGCGTCAGGCGGAATGGGCGCGCGAGCACAACAGCGGATTGCCGGTGACGATCGAGATTCGCGATTATCGTTCGTTGCCGGCGGCGAGTTACGATCGCGTCGTTTCGGTCGGCATGGTCGAACACGTCGGCTGGCGCAACTATCGGGCCTTCATGAACACCGCCGCCGAACGACTGGCCGCCGGCGGTTTGTTTTTATTGCACACGATCGGCTCCAACACTTCGGTCCGGCAAACCGATCCGTGGATCGCAAAATATATCTTTCCCAACTCAAATCTGCCGTCACTGGCGCAGTTGGCGCGCGCCGCCGAGAACCTGTTGCTGCTCGATGATCTGCACAGCTTCGGGCCCGACTACACGTTGACGCTGCGCGCCTGGTACCGGCGCTTTACCGCCGCCTGGCCGAAGCTGAGTGCCATCTACGATGAAACGTTCCGCCGCATGTGGTCGTATTACCTGCAAATCAGTGCCGCCGCATTTCGCGCCGGACATATCCAGTTGTGGCAGTTGCTGTTTTCGAAAGCACCGCGTAACGTCATTGCCGAAACCGTAAGATGACCAAACCATGTTTCATCGTCATAGACTTGTCATAATCGTTTAATCTGTGTTAGACTGAACTCCCGACGGCAGCCATGCCATCGGGAGAGGGCTATTGGAAAACAATAAAACCGCTGTCGCGAGCGCGACCGATACCGGGAGCATCCGGTATCGCGACGAGATTCTCCCTTACACTTTGCATTTTTCATCGCGGCGCACGCTGGCCATCGTCGTTCATCATGACGGTGAAGTGGTGATCCGCGCACCGCAGCATATCGCGCGCAGCGAAGCGGTTTCTTTTTTGCTCGATAAAGCCGGATGGGTGAGGCGCAAGCGCCGCGAATTCCAAGAGCGCCGCCTCGAACCGGCCGATTACCGTTATGTCACGGGCGAACGGCACGCCCATCTCGGCGCATGGTTTGATCTCGTTGTCGAAAGCGGAAACAGCGCTGGAGTCCAGTGCGACGGTGGGCGCTTGCTTGTGACGGTGCGCGCTGCGCAAGACCCCGAAGCGCGGGCGCGCGCCGTGGCCCGGCAGTTGCTGGCCTGGCGCCGGCAGGAGGCCGGGCGGGTGTTTACCGCTCGCCTGGCCCTGATGTGGGAGCGCTTCGCGTGCGGCGATCACCGCCTGCCGGAACTGAAAATCCGCCGCATGCGGCGGCGTTGGGGCAGTCTGATCGGCCGCCGTTTGATGATCCTCAACCTGTCGTTGATCAAAGCGCCGATCGAGTGCATCGATTACGTCGCGATGCACGAGTTATGTCATCTTTATCACCGTTTGCACGACCGGGGTTTTTACGCTCTGCTCGATCGCCAGTATCCCGAATGGAGAAGCTGCCGGGAGAAACTCTACGGTGTGGCGATCCGATGACCGCCGGCTCAGCTTTGTGACGCCACTTCTGACTCGGCTTGCGCCTCGCCGGCGGGCCGATCTTTTTCGATATATTCGAAGACCTTGACGACGCGCACGACGCCGCTGACCTTGCTCGCTTCGAGGGCCGCCGCTGCGCCTTCTTCTTCGGTCACCAGACCCATCAGGTAAACCGTATCGTCAACGGTCGTGACGTTAACGCGGGTTGGATCGAAGCCGTCGATATCGACGTCGAACAGAGCATTTTTGACTTTACTGGTCATGAAATTGTCGCCGATCCTCGGCCCGATGCCGATTTTTTCGCCGACGGTCAATTCGTTGACCACTTTGCGCACTTTCTCGCCCTCGGCCGCCAAATCGCCGGCCAGTTGAATTTTTTCCGGCCGATCGACGGTGCCGATCAACAAAACGATCGCATTGTGGCTGACAATCTTGATCCGGTCGCCGCTGCCGAAAACCTTCAGGTCGTTTTCTTTGTAGCTGTAGATGCGGTCGCCGACGGCGACTTCGATCGTTTGGTCGTCGAATACCGAACCGAAGCCGCGGCGGTCGTGCGCCGCGGTCGCTGTGGTGCCGGCCGCGCCCACTGCGGCGACCACGCAGCCGGTGAGGTTGAGGTAAGGGAACAGCAAAAGCAGCAGACAAGCAAGACGGATCATCGAATTCCCCTCCACGAATCGTTGACAATGAGAGCGCAGCGGTCAAACATCGTTCAAATCGAAGGCGTTAGCTAACCATGACAACTCGGGAGCGGCCAGGTTCCCGCTGACGATCACCACATCGAAACGGCACGGGGTGCGGTCGCCCAGACGCCGGCACAGCAAATACCAACGCGCGGTGGCGATGAGCTTGCGCCGCTTGCCGCGGTCGATCGACGCCAGTCCGCCGCCCTGGCCGTGCCCCCGCCGGTGGCGGACCTCGACGAAGACCAGCGTCGTTCCCGCTTTCATCACCAGATCGATCTCGCCGGTTTTGCCGCGGAAATTGCGCGTCACGAGGCTGAGCCCCTGCGTGACGAGATACGCCTCGGCGATCGCTTCGGCCCGCCGGCCGGCGACCAGATGGGCCGGTTGGCTCATCGCTGCGGTTCGATCTCCGGCGGCGGCTTCTCCAGCAGACGAACGCCGCGCCGGCCGAAGATCGCTGGCTGCAATTCGCGGTGCGCCTCGCCCCGATCGTCGATCCGAATTCTGCCATTGGCACCGTTAAAACGCAGTTGCCCGTCGCCGCGCAGCAGCGCCAGCCGGGGCAGGATCGCGAGGGCGTCCATGCCGAGCGCGAACAATTGCGCGCCGGTGGTCGTTTCGACTTCGCGGTACCAGGACGCGGCTTCCTCCCGAACCGGGGTGGGGCCGCCGGCCCCGGCCAGCCACGGGGCGAGCGGAAAATGGATGCCGGCCAGATCGCGGGCGGCACGTTCGTCTTCGCCGCCTTCGATAATCGTACTCAGGCCATACAACGGGATATCGCCGGCATCGAGAAAACGCAATTGCGGGACGATTTCACGGGCCCGGGTGGCGCGCGCGGCGAGCAGAATCGCCTCGGCGTCCTGGCGCGGCAGCGGGTTAAAGCCCAAGGGCACGCCGAGCCGCGATTGCAGGCGGCGGTGGCGGGCTTCAGCGGCGTCGATGCCGAGCACGTTGCGTAGCACGGCGCGGTGATCGTTGGCATCCGGAGCGAAGCGTCCGGCGGCGAGCACCCGGCCGCCGCCGAGTGTCAACGCTTCGCTAAAGGCAGCGGCGACCCGGTCGCCCCAAGGATCGTCACTGGCGATCAATAGTGCGCTGCGGTGACCGTCGGCCAAGGCCATGACGGCCGCTTCCAGCGCCTCGTCTTCAGGCCAAAGCGCCAGCGTGTAAACCGGCAGACCGGCCTGCCGGGCCGCCGCTGCGGCCGCTTCGTCGCCGGGCCGGTTGAGCAGCAACAGCGGCAGCGTGTTGCCCGGCACGGCCAGCACCTGGTCGACGGCATCGCGCTGCAGCGGGCCGATCACCCACTCGGCCCCGGCGTCACGGGCTTCATATAGTGCCGCTGCGGCCTCGGCCGGCTGGTCGCCGAGGCGAAAGAACAGCAATTCCGGGCGCGCCGCGACTGGCAGCGCGCTCCAGGCGCTGAGCAGGCCGTGTTGGATCGCCGCCGCGGCGCTGGCCAGACTGCCGGCGAGGGGCAGCAGGACTGCGATGCGAGCGGGTTGGCGATATTCGAGCGCGAAACGCTCGGCCAGCGCCGCGGCCAGTTCCGGGTCAGGGAAGTTCCCGCCGTCGCTGTCCCGCCAGCCGCGCAGGTCGATCGCCGCCACCTGGCCGTCGGCCACCTGGGCGCGCACCTCGCGGCCCAGCGCGATCCAGGCCGTCAGGCGCGCGTCAGGGCTTTGTTCCAGATCGCGTTGCAAGACGTCGTTCTTGAGCGTGCCGAGGCGGAGAAACAGCGCGACGAGCCGTTCGGCATCGGCTTGCCGGCGGGCCGCCTCGAGCCAGGCGGCGATCGTCGCGGCCGGCGCTCGTTGCGCCTCGGCGACGCGCTCGGCGAGGGCCGCGGCGGCATTGCGCTCGGCGGTTTTCAAATCGGCGGGCAGAGTGTTCAGGATCTCGGCAGCGGCCGCGAAATCGGCGTTATAAAAGGCGATTTCGGCATTGAGCAGGTCGTAATCGATCGTCTCGCGCGCCGTGAGGCGGAACACGTCGACGTGCGTCAGGTTGGTCGCGGCGCGCGCGTATTCTCCGGCGTTGGCCCAGGCGCGGGCCGCCGCCAGCCACGCGGCGTCGCCGCCCTCCGGCATGGTCGCAGCGTTTTGTTCTAAACGCTCCGCGGCAGCGGCGTGCCGGCTTTGGGTCGCGCTGTCGATTTCCGGTCCGGCCGGGACCGGCGCTACACTAGGACCGGACGCGCAGCCGGCCAATAGCGTGCCGCACAACAGCGGGACGGCGGTGAAGCGCCGCGGATAACGAGACAGGTTCATGACGGCATGATAGCGCAAGCCCCCCGGCAAGCCACCGGCCAAGCGCCGCACCAGGTCGCGGCGAGCGGCGCCTTGTGGGTCGTGGCGACGCCGATCGGCCATCTCGATGACCTCGCTCCCCGCGCCCGCGACGTGCTGGCGGCGGCCGATTGCATCGCCGCCGAGGACACTCGGGTCAGCCGCCGTTTGCTGGCCCGTTTCGGCATCGCCGGCCGCCTGGTATCGTATCGCGACCACAACGAAGCGCGCCTGGCGCCGCTGTTGCTGGCCCGCCTGCAGCGCGGCGAGCACGTGGCGCTGATCTCGGATGCCGGGACGCCGCTGATTTCCGATCCGGGTTATCGTCTGGTCCGGGCGGCGCAGGACGCCGGCATCCCGGTCCACCCAGTGCCCGGGCCGAGTGCCGTACTCGCCGCGCTGTCGGTCAGCGGCCTGCCGACCGATCGTTTTTATTTCGCCGGGTTTGCCGCCTCGCGCGCCGGCGAACGCGCGTCGCAGTTTCGCGAATGGGCGGCATTGGGTTGTACGGTGGTGCTGTTCGTCGCGATTCACGACCTGGCCGTGGGCCTCGATGAAATGGCCGAGATTTTCGGCCCCGAGCGCGAAGCGTGTCTGGCTCGCGAACTGACCAAGCGCCACGAGACCGTGCGCCGCGCGCCGCTGCGCGAGCTGGCCGCCTGGGTCAAGGACGACGCCGAACAGCAACGCGGCGAGGCGGTGCTGGTCGTCGCCGGCCACCGGCCGCCGGCCGAACGCGGGGTGCCGGCCGCCGCCGCAGCATTGATGTCGCGCCTGGCGGCGCATCTGCCGCCGGTGACGGCGGCACGACTGACGGCCGAAACGACCGGCGCACCACGCCGCGCAATTTATCAAGATTGGCTCAAAGCAGCCGATATCGAAAGTCAGGAGAAGCGATGAAAATCTGGTCGATCGACGGCAACACGCAAAAACTCGACGGCGGTGCGATGTTCGGCAACGTGCCGCGGGCGCTATGGGCGAAGTGGCTGCCGCCCGACGGCGAAAACCGCGTGCCGCTCGCCTGCCGGGCGCTGCTCGTCAAGAATTTGAACGGCATGAACGTGTTGTTCGAGACCGGCATCGGGGCTTTTTTCGAACCGGCGCTGAAAGCGCGCTACGGTGTCGCCGAAGACGAACACGTGCTGCTCGCTTCGCTCGCTGCGGCCGGGCTCGATGATGCGGCGCTCGACGTTGTCGTGCTCAGCCATCTCCATTTCGATCACGCCGGCGGTCTTTTAGCACCGTGGCGTGCCGCTCAGCGACCTGCTCTGCTGTTCCCGCGCGCCCGCTTTCTGGTCGGCGAGCGGCATTGGCGGCGGGCGCTCGCCCCGCATCCGCGCGACCGGGCTTCGTTTATCCCCGAGTTGACAACGTTGCTCAGCGATTCGGGCCGCCTGGAACTCGTCACCGGCGAGCGTCACTCGTTGCTTGGCGAGGCGGTGCGTTTTCATTACAGCGACGGCCACACGCCGGGGCTGATGCTCGCCGAGATCGGCGGCGACGGCGGCGTGGTGTTCTGCGCCGACCTGATTCCCGGCCTGCCGTGGGTCCACGTTCCGGTGTCGATGGGCTACGACCGTTACCCGGAAAAACTGATCGACGAGAAGCAGGCGTTTTTGCAGGACAAGTTCGAGCGCGGCGTGCGGTTGTTTTTCACGCACGATCCCGAGGTCGCGCTGGCCGCCGTCAGGCGCGATGAGCGCGGCCGCTTCGGCACGGTGGATGAACAGCCGCACGTGGCGGGTATGACGATCGGGTGAGACGGGAGCGGACCTTGAACGAGACGCTGCGGCTGATCGGCCATCCGGCCTGTCTCGAACACCGGCCGCCGACCGGGCATCCGGAATCGCCTGATCGGCTGCGCGCGGTACTCAAGGCCCTCGCCGCGGCCGGCTTTCCAGCCGAGGACGCGCCGGCGGCGGATCAGGCGTTCATTACCGGCATCCATCCGGCGGAATACTGGCAGGCGCTTGTTACGCGCGAACCGGTGGCCGGGGCGATGCCGCAGGCGCTCGACGCCGATACCTATCTGTCGCACGGGACGATCGCGGCGCTGAGGCACAGCGCCGGCGCGTTGCAGGCGGCGGTCGAAGGGGTGTTTGAGACCGCGGCGCGGCGGGTTTTTTGCGCCGTCCGGCCGCCGGGACACCATGCCGGCCGTGCCCGGCCGATGGGGTTTTGCCTGTTGAACCCCATCGCTTGCGCTGCTGACTTCGCGCTGCGCCAGGGGGCGCGGCGGGTTGCGATCGCCGATTTCGATGTCCACCATGGCAACGGCACGCAGGACATTTTCGGCCGCGAGCCGGCCGTGTTCTACGCCTCGTCGCACCAAGCTCCGCTCTATCCGGGCACCGGACACGAAGACGAGACCGGGGTCGGCAACCTGTGCAACCGGACACGACCGCCGGGCGCCGGCTCGACCGAGTTCCGGGCCGTCTGGGCAGACGCACTATTGCCCAGGATCGCCGATTTCAAGCCCGATTTGATTCTGGTCTCGGCCGGTTTCGACGCCCACCGCGATGACCCGCTTGCCGAATGGCAACTGGACGCCGAGGATTTCGGCTGGATCGGCGAGCGTTTGGCCGCACTGGCCGACGATTGTGCCGCCGGGCGGCTGGTGGCGATGCTCGAAGGCGGCTACCACCCCGCGGCGCTGGCCGCATCCTGTACCGCCTTTGTCCGGGCGCTCAGCGGCGTGCGGGCGGTGCCGGAATGACGAGGTCCGAGTGGCCGAAACGACTGGGCCTGTGGCTCGGCCCTTGCCTGGCCGCTGCGGTGTGGCTGGCGCCACCGCCGGAGACCTGGAGCGAACCGGCGTGGCGCACCGCGGGGTTGGCCGTATGGATGGCCGTCTGGTGGTTCAGCGAGGCCCTGCCATTGCCGGCGACCGCGTTGCTACCGTTGATCGTGCTGCCGCTGGCTGGCGTCAGCAGCCTGCACGAGACCGCCACGGCCTACGCCCATCCGGTGATATTTCTGTTCCTCGGCGGTTTCGTGATCGCCCGCGCCTTGCAAGTCCACGGCCTGAGCCGGGCATTTGCCGGCTGGCTTCTGGCCCGGATCGGCACGACGCCGGCACGGGTCGTGGCCGCATTTTTTATCGCCGGCGCCCTGCTCAGCATGGGGGTCAGCAACACCGCCACGGCGCTGATGTTGGCGCCGATCGCCCGCGCCACGCTGGCTGCCCGGCCGGAGAGCGCGCCGCCGGGCGGCGAAATCCCGCTGCTGCTCGCGGTGGCTTACGGCTGCAATATCGGCGGCATGGCGAGCGTGATCGGGACGCCGCCCAATGCGCTGGCCGCCGCCTACCTCGACGAAGCGCATGCCATCGAGATCTCTTTCGTGCAATGGCTCGCCTTCGGTCTGCCGCTGGTCGTCGTGGCGGCCGCGCTGGGCATCGTGCTTTTGACGCGCGTCCTTTATCCTGTGGCAGTGCCGGCACCCCGGTCTGCGGGGCATGCGCCACTGTCCGATCCGCCCGCGGCATGGGGTAGGGCCCGGCTAGCCGGTGCCGCACCGCGCCGCGTCGTCTGGGTCACCGCCGGTACGGTGCTGGCCTGGCTCTTTCAGCCGTTGCTGGCGGCGGCGATCCCCGGCATCAACGATACCGTGATCGCGCTCGTCGCCGCGCTCGCCTTGTTCGCGTTGCCCGCCGGCCGCGGCCAACGCCTGCTGGACTGGGGGCAGGCGGCAGAACTGCCGTGGGGCATCTTGTTGTTGTTCGGCGGTGGGCTGGCGCTGGCCGGGGCGATCGAACACAGCGGCCTCAACGCGGTGCTCGGCGGGATGCTGCACTTTCTGGTGGGGTTGCCGGTCTGGGTATTGATCGCCGGATTTTGCGCCTTCATGCTGTTATTGACTGAATTGACCAGCAACACGGCGAGCACCGCGGCTTTTCTGCCGCTTGCCGGCTCGCTGGCGCTGGCTGCCGGCCTGCCGCCGTGGCAACTGGCGATCCCCACCGCGCTGGCGGCGAGCGGCGCTTTCATGCTGCCGGTTGCGACGCCGCCGAACGCCGTCGTTTTCGGCGGCCGTTTGACCATTCGCGTAATGGCGCGGGCGGGAATCGGGTTCAATCTGCTGCTCTTAGCGCTGATTACGTTGACCAGCGTGACGTTGTTACCGGCGATCATGGGAAATTGATTATGACGAAGACCCTAAAAATAGCATTATTATCCTATCCGTTCCGAATTTTCTTCCTGCTCGCGGCATTGTGGGCGGTGGTCTCGATGCTGGTCTGGCTGGCCGGCTGGCTTTGGGGTACCCCATTATGGCCAGGGCTGCAGCTTGTCCCTCACTGGCACGCTCACGAATTGCTTTTCGGCCTGGCGGGCGCGGCGATCGCCGGCTTTTTACTCACCGCGATGTGCAACTGGACCGGAGCGGCGCCGTTGACCGGCTACCGCCTGGCGGCGCTGGCCGGCTTGTGGCTGGCCGGGCGGCTGGCCATGGGAGCGCCATCATGGCTGCCGCCGACGGCGGCGGCGGTGATCGATCCGGCGTTCATGTCCGCCGTGGCGCTTTATGCCGGCGCCGTGCTGGCCCGGCATGGCCAGCGGCGCAACCTGCTGCTCGTATTTATCCTTTTCGCCTATATTGCGGCGGACGTCTCGTTTCACGCCGGTGTGATCCGCGCCGATTTCATCCTCGTGCGCCAGGCCGAGACCCTGGGGCTGGGCGTGTTGCTGTTGTTACTGGCGATCATCGGCGGGCGCCTCATTCCGGCCTTCAGCGGCAACTGGCTGGAGCGCCAGGGGCGCGATCGCCGGCCGGTGACGACGTCGCCGGCGATCGAGCGGGCATCGCTCGCACTGCTCGCCGTGCTCGCCTTCGGCCATCTGATCTGGCCGCCGGTCGTCGTCGCCTGGCTGGCGGGGGCGAGTGCCGCGCTGCATGTCGTGCGCTTCGTTCTCTGGCGCCCGTGGCTGGTGTGGCGTGAGCCGCTGCTTTGGATCTTGCACTTAGGTTATGCCTGGTTGATCGTGGCGTTGATGCTCCGGGCGCTCGGCGCGGCGACGCCACTGGTGCCGGAACTCGCCTGGCAGCATGCGGCCGGCGCCGGGGCGATGGCGACGATGGTCGTCGCCGTGATGTCGCGCGTCGCACTCGGCCATACCGGCCGGCCGTTGACGCTGCCGGGCATCATGGTCGCCGCGTACTGGCTGCTGTTGATCGCCGCCGTGACGCGGCTGATGACGGTCTTTGGACTGCTTGCCTACCGGTCGGGGTTGCTGCTTTCCGGCGGCGCCTGGCTTTTGGCCTTCGCGATCTTTCTTGCCGTCTATACGCCCATCCTCGTCGCTCCGCGGGTCGACGGCCGGCCGGGCTAGATGCTGATTGAGGCTACAATGCTGGAAAACCGAGCCAAAGAAGCGCCAAATGGCTGACCGCGAGCCGATCTCCAAGGTCGATACCGCCTGGCTGCGGATGGAGCAGCCGTCCAACCTGATGATGATCACCGGGGTGATTTTCCTCAGCCCGGAAATCCGTTACGACGACCTGCTCGCCGTCATCGACAACCGCTTTTTGGCCTTTTCCCGCTTTCGCTGCAAGGCGGTGGCCTCGGCCGCTGGTTGTTGGTGGGAGGAAGACGCCGATTTCGATCTACGCGCCCATGTCCGCCGCGCGGCACTGCCTGGCGCCGCCGATTTTGCCGAACTCGAAGAATACGTCAGCGACCTGGCGAGCACGCCGCTCGAAGCCCATCGGCCGCGCTGGCAGTTCCACCTGATCGAAAACTACCGCGGCGGGCCGGTGCTGGTCACCCGCATCCACCATTGCTACGCCGACGGCATCGCTTTGATCCAGGTGATGTTGTCGCTGACCGAAGGCGACGCCGCAGCGTCTCTGGCGCAGCGTTCGCCGGTGGCGTGGCAGGCGCGCAAGGCGCGCGAGTCGAGCATCTTCCGCCGGCTGGCCAAGCCGGCGCGCGACGGTTTAGGCAGCGCGCTGGAACTGGCCGGCAAAGCCGCCGACGAGATCGTGCAGATTCTCAACGAGCCGTCGCAACTGGCCGAGTACACCGAAGCGGCCGGACGTTACACCCGCATCGCCTCAGAAATCGCCGACGAGTTGGGCGGCGTGCTGTTGCTGCCCGACGACCCGCCGAGCGTTTTTAAAGGCGCGATCGGCAGCCGCAAACGGGTGGCCTGGGCCGCGCCGCTGCCGCTCGACGAAGTCAAGGCGGTCAGTCGCGTGCTCGGCGCGACCGTCAACGACGTGCTGATCGCGGCGATCACCGGCGCCCTGCGCGCTTACCTGTTCGATCGCGGTACCGACCCCGACGGCCTAACGATCCGCGCCACCGTGCCGGTCAACTTGCGGCCGCTCGAACACGCCCGCGAGTTGGGCAACCATTTCGGCCTGGTCTATCTGCCGCTCCCGGTTGGTGAGCCGAACCCGCTCGGCCGCCTGTACCAGATACACGAAGCCATGGAGGAACTCAAAGCCTCGCGCCAGGCGGCAGTGGCGTTCGGCCTGCTCGCGGCGCTCGGCATGGCGCCGGCGGTCGTCCAAAAACCGGTGCTCGAGATGATGAGCCGCAAGGCAAGCACAGTGCTGACCAATGTACCCGGACCGCGGCAGACGTTATATTTAGCAGGCGCCGCGATCCGCGAAATGATGTTCTGGGTGCCGCAGACCGGCACCATCGGCATGGGGATCAGCATTCTCACCTATCACGACAAAGTCTTCTGCGGCATGATGACCGACCGCCGCCGCGTACCCGACCCGCACGCCATCACCCGTCATTTCAAACACGAGTTCGACAAAATGCTATACGCCACCCTCTTACTCGATCCCGACAGCATCGCCGACGCCGAACTCGCCGCCGCCATGCTCACTTGACCCAATAGTTGCATAAATTTTGCTCGATTTCTAATTCACCAGCTTGACCGAGAATCCCGTGAACTTATGCAACAATTGGGTAAAGAAAGAGGATTGCCGCCAGTGCCTGGTTCTGCATCGAGGTGGCCACATTGCGGTCGACTGCGAGATGCCTCAACCTCGGGCGCGCCCATTTCCCAGGTCCGTCAACACGGATTGGGTGAGCGTAATTCATTGATTGGTAAGAAGAGTTTGTGCTATGATGTGTATTTATACGCCATTTAACAATTTTTTATCAACCATTTTTGGTGTCGAATTCTAGTTATAAGTACAAGGAGAACTGATGGATTTCCTTTCCTCGCAAGAATTCTGGCTGTCTTTAGCTGTTCTGATGGCAGGCGGCGGTGCCATTTGGGCTGTGTTCAAATTTGGTAAGAGTCTATCTGACCGAGAGCTTGGATACTGGTTTCACGAGTTCTGGCTGATTCACTATGGGAAGAACTCTTCCCCAGTGGATCGCCAGCAGGCCCTTCAAGAGTTTTCAGAAGTCTATCGGGGCTATCTTCGTGAGCGCAACGACTTTTGGGATAAGTACGGCCAAATGTTGGTGGCGGTGGTCATTATCACGTTGTTAACTGTACTCTTGTTGACGAAAACAATTAGTCCGGAGGCGGGGTTGCCTATCCTGAGTGGGGTTGGTGGCTATGCAATCGCGAAGTCCTCCAGCCTGTCGACTACCAATCGTCCACGAGGTGGTCCGCCGGAGCAGGGCTAATTGACTTATAACCAGGCCATACACCGGATGCCAAAAACTCCGCTGCGCTACGTTTTTGACACCGGTGATGGCTGGCGTTATGCATAAAAAGGGCACCGTGAAGTAATGGCGCAGAACAAAATCACAAACGATCTTCTGAATAAACTGATCTCGCATTGGTGTAGCTGGGATCAACATGAAATGTACTATCTGGAAACTCTAGCTCCACAACTTTTGGAAAAGCCCGAGTCTGGTGATGAAGTCGAGCGTGAGGTTCTGAAGGAGTTACGTAAAATACTCAATGATGATGAATGGAACAGTCTTCCCTCCCTGATAAGAGAACGGAGGAAAGGAAAGCTGCGTGAAATAGAACAAAAGAGACTCCGCTGGGAAGCCGAACGTAAGGCCAGGGAGCAAGAATTGGAGCGAAAAAGGCGAGAGCAGTTAATTGCTGAGCAACGTGCCAGACAAGCGCGGATTGAAGCAGAGCAAAAAAGGCAGAAAGAAGCAAAGCGTAAAGAGCGCGAACGGAAGGAAAAGGATATTGCGTTCGCCAAAATAATGGAATGCTTAAAAGACAATTTTCTTTGCTCTGATGATTTTTATAAAGATAGATATTCTGCGGCCATTTCTCGTGATGAGTATGAAAACGTAAAAATAGGCTTCATAAAGTCATGGTTAAAGGAGAATGAACTTCCCGAGCTGGATGATGAACAGGCGGCAGCCATATCGACATATGGGAAGCACGTTCAAGTAATCGCACGCGCCGGAAGTGGAAAAACGACAACTCTCGTCCTGCGAGCTATTTTTTTGCAAAAACACTGCGGGATCCCCCCAAGCCAAATAATCCTACTGGCATTTAACCGAAAAGCAGCAGAAGAGATAAACGAAAGACTTGAAAAATACTTCGGTGACAATGCTCCGTACGTAATGACATTTCACGCACTGGCCTACGCATTAGTACATCCTGAAGAAAACCTTCTTTATGATGACCCCGCTAGCAAACACCTGGCCAAGAGCCGGTCGCTTCAGTCAGTGATTGATGATTGCCTTCGCGATCCAAGATTCAAAGAAAAAATACGTTCATTGATGCTCGAGCATTACCGTGCTGATTGGGAAAGAATTGTATTAGGGGGGTATGATCGAGAAAAAGCCGATCTAATGCAGTACCGTAGGTCTTTGCCGAAAGTTAGCCTTCGTGGAGAATATCTAAAATCATACGGTGAAAAGTTAATAGCAGATTTCTTATTTGAGCATGATATCCCATACAAGTACGAAAGAAACTGCTGGTGGAATGGCATTAACTATCGACCCGACTTCACCATATTTCAATCGGCGAACAGTGGGGTTGTCGTTGAGTACTTTGGTTTGCTTGGTGACCCAGACTACGATGAGCAGATGCAGGAGAAGAGAAACTTTTGGCGCGGCAATCCGTCGTGGCGACTGTTAGAGATTGTTCCAAGGAATGTGTCCCTAGGTCGAGACCAATTCTTCTCGTCGTTTCGCGATATTCTCGAGCGATATAACATCAAATGCACTCCTCTCACTGAAGATGAGATATGGGACCGAATAAAAGACAGGGCAATCGACAGGTTTACTACAACCTCTATCGGCTTCATTCAGCGTTGCAGAAAACTTTCACTAGATTCGCCTCAACTGGTTGAACTTATAGATTCTCGGAGTGATCTGGCGCCTGTTGAAAGCCAGTTTCTAGAAATCGCGCAACATCTTTATGCTGCTTACCTAGATCGTCTAGAGGCGACCGGAGAAGAAGATTTTGATGGTTTAATGCAAAGAGCCGCGGAGAATATCAAGGAAGGGCAGACGATATTTGAAAGAAAATCGGGAAAAGGCGATTTGAAAGATATTCGCTATATGTGTATCGACGAATATCAGGATTTCTCTGCCTTATTCTTAAGGCTTGTGAATGCAATACGAGAACAAAAAGATTCGATAGAGTTTTTCTGCGTCGGAGATGATTGGCAGGCTATCAACGGTTTTGCAGGATCAGACCTAAAATTTTATAAGAACTTTCACCGTCACTTTTCGCCCACTTGCAAGCTGCCTATATCTACTAATTACCGTTCGGCTAAGTCGATTGTGCAACTTGGAAACGCTTTAATGTATGGGCTTGGAGAGCCTGCCAAGCCATATCGATCAGATAGTGGCACAGTACTGATAGGCAATCTAGAAGCGTTTACGCCAACCAACAGAGAAAACGAAAGGCATGCTGGAGACGAAATTACACCAGCGGTATTGAGGCTTGTATCAAAATGGCTATCCACCGACAGAGATATAGTCCTCCTTTGTAGAAAGAATTCATTACCTTGGTACATTGAGTATGGCGCTATACAAACTCGCAAAAGAAGCGGGCTTGATGCGTTCTGCGATCTAATTCGCTCATATTTTCCGGAAGAGGTGAGGGGTAGGATAACAACATCAACAGCTCATAAATACAAGGGATTACAAAATGACGTGGTAATCGTCGTTGATGCCGTTCTTCGAAGCTATCCTCTTATTCATCCTGATTGGGTGTTTACAAGAGTTCTGGGTGACGATCTTGAAAAGATTAACGACGAGGAACGACGGCTGTTTTATGTAGCTCTTACTCGAGCAGTAGACACTCTAATCATTCTAACCGAAGAGCAATCGATCTCCCCGTTTCTTCAGGACATTACAACAAGGCTATCGCTTGATCGCATAGCCTGGGACAGTCTAACCCCTGTAAAAGAAGAGAATCCCCGTCTCAATGTAAGAGTCGGGAATCTTAATTCTCAGAACAATGGGGCTACCTATGCAATAAGGGACCAATTGAAGGCTAGTGGATATCGGTGGGATTCAACTAATAAAGTATGGCAGAAAAGCTTCTTAGAGGAAGGCTTTACGCTTGATAATCTGAAAAATTCCATTTGGGCACCAGTGGCAAATCAGATACGTGTTGATATCGTAGATGACCACGAATCATTGGTGGGAAAGTATGCAATACATTCGGGGCAGTGGCTCTCATTGGAAAATGCATAACGGACCGAGATGGACGCGCAAACAGCGGCGCCTCTCATCCCAATCGTTGGGCCGCTTACAACCTAACGTGAGATGAAAACTGTAGTCGAATCGAGAATCGGAAAAGGCGCAGGTTGGTCTGGTCACAACCTCCGCTCCCGTGTCAACATATTGCATTGTCTTCCACTTCGGCCGATGCCGTAACTCTTTGTTTTGGAATGGGTCATGAGCTCATCCGACTGCACCTATGATCGCCCGGCAACAGAGACTCCTTCTGGCGTTCGCGAGATGGACCTTGAAACGGCATTCATCGACAAACTGCGCGGCCTGAAGTACACCATCAGGGACGACATTCGGGACCGGGCCGCCCTTGAAGCCAACTTTCGCGAGAAGTTTGAGACGCTGAATCGCGTCAAACTGACCGACGGCGAGTTCGATCGTCTGCTCGACGAGATCGTCACCCCCGATGTCTTCACCGCCGCGCGTACCCTGCGCGAGATCAATAGCTTCACCCGGGACGACGGCACACCGCTCAACTACACACTGGTCAACATCAAGAACTGGTGCAAGAACTGCTTTGAGGTCGTCAACCAGCTCCGCATCAACACCGACTACAGTTACCACCGTTACGATGTGCTGCTGCTGATCAACGGTGTCCCCGCCGTCCAGATCGAGTTGAAAACCCTCGGCATCAGCCCGCGGCGCGCGATGCAGCAGATCGTCGACTACAAGAACGACCCCGGCAATGGGTACACGCGCACACTGCTGTGCTTCGTGCAACTCTTTGTTGTCAGCAACCGGACGGATACCTGGTATTTCACTAACAACAACACCCGTCACTTCACGTTCAATGCCGAGGAGCGTTTCCTCCCGATCTACCAATTCGCCGCCGAGGACAACAACAAGATCACGCACCTCGACGACTTCGCGGATGTCTTCCTCGCCAAGTGCACGCTCGGTGACATGATCAGCCGCTATACGGTGCTCGTTGCCAGCGAGCAGAAGCTGCTGATGATGCGGCCTTACCAGATCTATGCGGTGGATCGCATCGTGAAGTGCATCGAGGAGAACAGTGGCAACGGCTACGTCTGGCACACAACGGGCAGCGGCAAGACGCTCACGTCCTTCAAGGCATCCACGCTGCTCAAGGACAATCACGACATCCACAAATGCCTGTTTGTCGTCGATCGCAAGGACCTGGACCGCCAGACCCGCGAGGAATTTAACCGCTTCCAGGAGGGTTGTGTCGAAGAGAACACCAACACTGCCACCCTGGTGCGCCGGCTGCTCTCCGACGACTACGGCGACAAGGTCATCGTCACCACGATCCAGAAGCTCGGCCTTGCCCTCGACGAGCACAGCAAGCGCAACAAACAACGCGATGAGCGCGGACGGGACAAGTACTCGGATCTGCTCGCGCCGCTGCGCGACAAGCGCATGGCCATCATCTTCGACGAATGCCACCGCTCGCAGTTTGGCGATACGCACCAGACCATCAAGGCGTTCTTCCCCAGGGCCCAACTCTTCGGCTTCACCGGCACGCCCATTTTCGAGCAGAACGCCACCGTCAGGCAGATCAACGGCGATGTACAGACGCTCAAGACGACCGAGGACGTTTTCCAGCAGGAACTCCACGCCTACACCATCACCCACGCCATAGAAGACCGCAACGTTCTGCGTTTCCACGTGGACTACTACAAGCCCGATGGCGAAAACCCGCCTAAACCGGGCGACACGCTGACCAAGCGGGCCGTCGTCGATGCCATCCTCGACAAACACGACGCCGCTACCGCGGGCCGGCGTTTCAATGCGCTGCTGGCCACATCAAGCATCAACGACGCCATCGATTACTACGCACTTTTCAAACAAGTGCAGGCCGAGCGACAGGCCCAAGATTCCGATTTCGAGCCGCTCAAGGTCACCGCCGTCTTTTCGCCGCCGGCCGACGGCAACGCCGACGTCCGCCAGCTCCAGGAGGACCTGCCCCAGGAAAAGGCGGACAACGCCACCGAGCCGGACAAGAAGAAGGCCGCGCTGAAAGAGATCATCGACGACTATAACGCCGCTTACGGCACCAACCACTCGATCGGCGAGTTCGATGACTACTACAAGGACGTCCAGCAGCGCATCAAGGATCAGCAGCACCCCAACGCCGACCTGCCGGGAAAAGGCGTGGAGAAGATCGACATCACCATCGTTGTCGACATGCTGCTCACCGGCTTCGACTCCAAGTACCTCAATACCCTCTACGTCGACAAGAACCTCAAGCACCACGGCCTGATTCAGGCCTTCAGCCGCACCAACCGCATACTCAACGCCACCAAGCCCTACGGCCACATCCTCGACTTCCGCGGCCAGCAGGCCAATGTCGATGAAGCCATCGCCCTGTTCTCCGGCGCGCAGGCGGAGGCGGCCCGGGAAATCTGGCTGGTGGACAAGGCCCCGAAGGTCATCGAACAGTTCCAGCAGGCCAAGGCCGATCTGGACGAATTCCTCACGTCCCAGGGCCTCGAACCCAAGCCCGAGTCGATCGCTAACCTCAAGGGCGACGACGCCCGCGCCCAGTTCATCAATCGCTTCAAGGAAGTCCAGCGCCTTCAGACCCAGCTCGACCAGTACACCGACCTCACCGCTGAGCAGAAGCAGGAAATCGAGCAGACGCTCCCCAAAGACGAGCTGCGCAGCTTCCGCGGGGCCTATCTCGAAACCGCCCAGCGGCTGCGCGAGCAGCGCGAAAAGCCGGGCAGCTCGGACAACCCCGCGGTTGATCATCTCGACTTCGAGTTCGTTCTATTCGCATCGGCGACCATTGACTACGACTACATCATGAACCTGATCGCGCGCTTTACCGATCAGGATCCGAAAAAGATCAAGATGAGCCGCGAGCAGCTCATCGGCCTGATCGAGTCCGATGCCAAGTTCCTCGATGAACGCGAAGAAATCGCCGAGTACGTCCGCTCACTGGAAACCGGCAAGCCGCTCGACGAGAACCAGGTCAGGGCCGGCTACCAGCAGTTCAAGGCCGAAAAGCAGGCGCGAGAACTGGCCGAGCTCGCCGACAAGCACGGACTGCCCCCGGAGGCGTTGTCCAGCTTTGTGGACGGCATCCTGCACCGGATGATCTTCGACGGCGAGCAGCTCGTCGATCTGCTCGCGCCGCTGGACTTGGGCTGGCGCGAACGCACCCGGCGGGAACTCGCCCTGATGGAAGACCTCGTGCCGCTGCTGAAGAGGCGAGCCGGTGGACGGACGATTTCGGGATTGAGCGCGTACGAACAATGACCCCCCGGGAGCAAACTTATGGAAACCAACCAGATCCAGCTTCTCACCGAGACCTTCGAGGGCCACGCCCAGCAGACTGAAAATGGCGTCGAATATTGGCTGGCGCGAGATCTCCAGCACCTTCTGGGCTATACCAAGTGGGACAACTTCCTCAACGTCATCGCCAAGGCCAAGACCGCCTGCGACGTATCCGGGCACGCCGTTCCAGACCATTTTGCTGACGTCGGGAAAATGGTCGACCTTGGCTCCGGCAGCCAGCGGGAGATCAGCGACATCATGCTCACCCGCTACGCCTGCTACCTGACGGCCCAGAACGGCGATCCGAACAAACAGGAAATCGCCTTTGCCCAGAGCTACTTCGCCATCCAGACCCGCCGAGCTGAACTCATCGAGCAGCGACTACTCGAAGCTGAACGCGTCTCCGCCCGAAAGAAGCTCTCTGACACCGAAAAGGAACTCTCCAGCGTCATCTACGAGCAGACCGGCGGCAATCAGAACTTCGCCCTCATCCGCAGCAAAGGCGACAACGCCATGTTCGGCAAGAGCACCAAAGCCATGAAGGCCCAGTGGAAAGTGCCCGATGCCCGGCCACTGGCCGACTTCGCGCCCACAATCATCCTCAAGGCCAAGGACTTCGCCACCGAGATCACCATCCACAATGCCCGCGAAAACCGGATGACCAGCGAGCCGAGCATCTCCCACGAGCATGTCACCAACAACAAAGCCGTCCGCAAGACTCTCCTCAGCCGAGGCATCCGCCCAGAGGCGCTCCCGCCCGCCGAGGATGTGAAGAAAGTCGAACGCCGCCTGACGTCCGATGCAAAAAAAGCCCTCAAGAACCCCGACAGGCTCGAAGGCGAGTCATGACCCGCGCACCCGGCATGAGAAAGAAAGACAAACAACAAACGCTCGTACCTCGGTTGCGGTTTCCGGAGTTTCAGGATGGTGACGGTTGGCTGACGCCGGAACTCGCTGACCTCTATAGGTTCAAGCGGACAAACACGCTCTCGCGCGACAAACTCAACTACGAAGACGGAACGGTCAAGAATATCCATTACGGTGACATTCACACGAAGTTCCAAACGCGTTTCTATGTGAGTGACGAGTATGTGCCGTACCTGAATCCGGATGTGCCGGTGGATTCATTCAACGACAACGCTTTTTGCGAGGAAGGCGATATTGTATTGGCGGACGCTTCCGAAGATCTGAACGACGTTGGGAAAGCGATTGAGATTGTGTCATTGGACGGACAACAAGTCGTAGCTGGAACGCACACCATACTCGCAACGCGCCGCGGGGCCGAACCAATTGTTGGTTTCGGGGGGTATCTGTTTCAATCCGCTGTAGTTCGAGGCGGGATTCATAAACAAGCTCAGGGAGCAAAGGTCTATGGAATATCCGCCAATCGGATTTCCGAGATTCAAGTTCCGCTTCCGCCAACGCCCGCCGAACAACAGAAAATCGCCGACTACCTGGGTTCGCTGGACGATCTGATCGCGGCGCAGCGGCGGAAGCTGGCGGCGCTGCGGGATCACAAGAAAGGGCTGATGCAACAGCTCTTCCCCCGCGAAGGCGAAACCCGCCCCCGTCTGCGGTTTCCCGAATTTCGTGAGGCAGCAGAGTGGACACCACGCGCACTATCAACCGTTGCGCGTGAAATCAGCGATGGCGACTGGATCGAGTCGAAGGATCAGTCGCCTTCGGGCATCCGACTGGTGCAGACCGGCAACGTCGGCGAGGGCGTATTTATTGACAAGGGAGACAATGCCCGCTTTATCTCCGAGGAGACCTTCAAGCGACTGCGGTGTAAGGAGGTGCGACCTGGCGATTGCCTGATTTCTCGTCTACCTGATCCAATCGGTAGGGCTTGTCTTGTACCGGACACTAGATCGAGAATGATTACTGCCGTCGACTGCGCGATTGTACGCTTCCGTAGCGACAAGATCGTTCCTTACCTATTTATCGCTTTATCACAGCGGCAGGAGTATTACCGCGAAGTTGATTCGCTAGCATCCGGCTCCACGCGAAAGCGAATTAGTCGCACGAAGTTGGCAGAAGTTGAACTGTACTTGCCTGAGTTGCGCGAACAACAGCGCATCGCCGACTGCCTCTCCGCCCTCGACGACCTGATCGCCGCGCAGACGGAGAAGCTCGAAGCCCTCCGCATCCACAAGCGCGGCCTGATGCAGCAACTCTTCCCGTCGCCGGAGGACATCAGCCCATGAATCAAGCACCACCAATCTCCGTGCCTCCGTGCCTTTGTGAGAGCCTTCAAAACCTCTCACGGAGGCACAAAGGCACGGAGCTTCCGGGAACGGAGGGAACTGACGATGCATGAAAATGAGATTGGGACGATCATTGTTGACTGTGCGGTCAATCTCCACAAAGCGCTTGGCCCCGGGCTGCTGGAGTCGGTTTATGAACCTGTGCTGGCCATGCAATTGGAGCGTGCCGGGCTGCTCGTACAACGCCAAGTAGCGGTCCCGATCCAGTTCGACGGCTTGTCGTTCGATGAGGGATTTCGTGCCGACCTGATCGTCAATCGGCTGGTCATCATCGAATTGAAATCGGTGGAAAAGCTCCATCCCGTTCACAAGAAGCAGCTTCTCACCTACCTGAAACTGACAGAACTGAAACTTGGATACCTGCTAAACTTTGGTGACGAGCTGATGAAAAACGGGATCACTCGGATCATCAACGGTACGTTATGAGCGCCGGCGATTGGTCTCTCACGGAGGCACAAAGACACGGAGGAAATGAGAGTGAAATATGACGAAGAATAAACACAAACACCGTGCGAGAATCTTACAGACGGCGACTGCTTTCGCGCATGAACGCTTTATCACAACCATCTCCGTGCCCCCGTGCCTCTGTGAGAAAACAAACTCATGACCAAAAACGACCAACAAAAACTCGGAAAGATCTTGTGGAAGATCGCGGACGACCTGCGCGGGTCGATGAACGCGGATGACTTCCGCGACTACATGCTGTCGTTCCTGTTCTTGCGCTACCTCTCCGACAACTACGAGGCCGCGGCAAAAAAGGAACTCGCCCGGGATTATCCGGACCCTAATACGGTGGAAAACGGCGGGCGCACGCCGCTGTCCGTGTGGTACGCCGCGAATCCGGAGGACATTGAGGATTTCGAAAAGCAGATGCGCCGCAAGGCGCACTACGTCATCGAACCGAAGTATCTGTGGACGAACATCGCCTATCTGGCCCGGACGCACAGTAAGGAACTGCTGAACACTCTGCAGGCGGGATTCAAGTACATCGAGAACCAATCGTTCGAGAACGAATTTGGGGGCCTGTTCTCGGAGATACGCCTCAACTCCGAGAAGCTCGGCAAGACATACTCACAACAGAACGCCAAGCTCTGCACGATTATCGGGCGGATCGCGGAAGGACTTTCCGAATTCTCTACCGATGCCGATACACTCGGCGACGCCTATGAATACCTGCTGGATCAGTTCGCAGCCGGCTCGGGCAAGAAGGCGGGCGAGTTCTACACGCCGCAGCGGATTTCCGACATTCTCTCCGGCATCGTCACCCTCGACAGCCAGTCGCCGGAAACGGGCCCGCGCCCCAAGCTGGCCAGCGTCTACGACTTCGCCTGCGGCTCGGGATCGCTGCTGCTGAACGTGCGGCGCCGCATGGTCGAAGCCGGCGGCACGATCGGGAAGATCTACGGACAGGAGTACAACATCACCACCTACAACCTCGCGCGGATGAACATGCTGCTGCACGGGGTCAAGGACACCGAGTTCGAGATCTACCACGGCGACACCCTCAAGAACGAATGGGATTGGCTGCGCGAGACCAACCCGGCAAAGAAGCCCAGGTTCGATGCCGTTGTCGCCAATCCGCCTTTCAGCTACCGGTGGACCCCGCGCGACGAGGCCAGTGAGGACATGCGCTTCAAGAACCACGGCGTCGCGCCGAAATCGGCGGCCGACTTCGCCTTCCTGCTGCATGGGTTCCACTACCTCAAGGACGACGGCGTGATGGCCATCATCCTGCCACACGGCGTGCTGTTTCGCGGCGGGGCGGAAGCACGCATCCGCAGGAAGTTGCTCGAAGACGGGCACATAGACACGGTGATCGGCCTGCCGGCGAACCTGTTCTATTCCACAGGCATTCCTGTCTGCATACTGGTTCTGAAGAAATGCAAGCAGCCGGATGACGTGCTGTTCATCAACGCCGAAAAGTACTTCGAGAAGGGCAAGCGGCAAAACACTCTCACGCCCGAGCACATCAAGAAGATCAACGACACCTACCAGCACCGCCGGGAGGAGGAGCGGTATGCCCGGCGCGTCGGCATGGACGAGATCGAGACCAATGACTGGAACCTGAACATTTCGCGGTACGTGAGCACGGCCGAGCCGGAGCCGGAGATTGATCTGGCGGCGACACACGACGACTTGGTGGCGATCGAGAAGGACATTCGTACCGCAACGGCAAAGCACAACACATTTCTCAAAGAATTGGGTCTGCCGCCACTACCAGGCTCCGAACGATGATCAAGTGGACGGTGGCGCAATACAGGGTTGCATTGCCAGAGGGCTAGCCGAGGCGGCCGCAATGATACCGTAACGCTATCCGGACGCTTAACGAAAAATGCGTGAAAATGGGTCGTGTTTCGTGCATTCTTACTTGCCTGCGATGCGGCTGCGAGATGCGTCAAAAATGCCTCAACCACAGGCGCACCCATTTCCCAGGTCCGTCAACACGGATTGGGTGAGCGTAATTCATAGATTGGTAGGAACAGTTTGTGCTATGATGTGTATTTGTACACCATTTAACATTTTTTTATCAACCATTTTTGGTGTCGAATTCTAGTTATGCAAAAGCTATCGTGGCTCGTAAGCAAGGATAAAATATGAAAATACGCGGATTCAACTTTGAAGTGCAACGGTTAACGAAGTCTTGGTGCTGAAGAAGACTTCATAGGGTGTCCGGAAGCCGAGTGACTTTCTCGGGCGGTGGTTGAGTTTATCCATGGCTTGTTCGGTTTCTCGTTGCGTAACGGTTCTCAGATCCCGCTGTTTCGGGAAGTACTGCCGGATGAGGCCGTTGGTATTCTCGTTCAATCCGCGTTCCCAGGAGGCATAAGGATGCGCGAAGTAGATGCGGGCATCAAGGTCACGGGCCATCCCTGTGTGATCGGCGAACTCCCGACCGTTGTCATAGGTGATGGTTTGCACCCAGTCGATGTACGGCGTTAGCCCGTCCACAACTGCGTTCCGGACGGCTTCTGCCGTCTTGTGGGTAACCGATCGGATGACCGTATACAGCGACTTGCGCTCGACCAGCGTGACCAGAGCACCGCGGTGCCCCTTGCCGATCACGGTATCGCCCTCCCAGTCGCCGAAACGCCGCTTACTGTCCACAATGGCCGGGCGCTCGTCGATCGAGACCTGATTTGGGATGCAGCCACGCCGGTCATAGCGCCCATAGCGCTTGCGCCGGGCCTTCTGGCAGCGCAGATAGGTGTACAGGTTGCCGCCTGAGCGCTTGTCGGCATAGACATACTGGTAAATCCTCTCATGACTGATCGATACGCCTTGCTCCATCTGAACCCGGCCAACGACCTGTTCCGGACTCCATTCATCGCGGATCAGCGCCTCGACCAGCTGCCAGATCCGCTGATCGATGCGGGGCTGTGCCTTGCCGTAACGCCGCCCCAGCGCCAGGTTGTGAGCCTGCTGGGGCCGATAGCCCTTCAGGCCCCGGTTCCGGCGCAGTTCCCGGCTGATGGTCGATTTGTCGCGCCCGAGCAACTCGGCAATCGCTGTCAGGCTGTATTCCTCTTTCTTCAGGATGTAAATTTGGTATCGTTCCTCTTGGGCAAGCTGCGTGTAGCTCATCTGCGCTCCTCTTACTTTGGTCGGTACGAGAAAGCCACGATACTACCGCAGCTTGCCCTCTCGACCTTGTAGAGTTGCACTTATGAGTTGAATTCACGATAGATAAAATAATTAGCTTTCTTACTTATCCTGGAAAACATGCTGATGATCAGCCAACCATTAGCGGCGCAGTGATCCCGAAGAAGGGGAAGCTATATAATATGCTATCTAGCATATTTGATAATTCAGACTCTGATTGTAATATACCAATCGTGTTTATGTCGGAAGATCAAGCTCAAAATAATGCAGTCAGGGACGAGGTGGTTCAATTAGTTACAACAAAAAGCCTCAATGAGGGGAAAATTCTAGCTGAAAGATTGCAGCGAGCCACCACTGAAAAATCTGGAATGGGTCTGATATTCTTTACCATTGGAAGCAATGAAAAAGAGCATAAAATCGTAATTTCACGATTTCCAGCGGGCGAAGGCATTGTTGCTAATAGGCAGTCTACAAAATTAAAAGTGGAGTTTGTAGAAGAGGTATTTCTTAGAAGTGCCTATTCATACAAATCTGCAATGTACAAATTCGAAATCCCGAACCACGATTTATGGACGGGTTTTGCAATTGACAAGCAAGTCAATCATGGAGCGAAAGAAGTTGCAGCATATTGGATAAATGACTTTCTTCGATCTGATTTCCAGACAACACCAAAGCAGGGCACGAAACGATTAGCTCTAGCTCTTCGTAACGCAATAGCAAACACTACAGACACAGAAATAAAGCATGAGATTGCCTCATGCGCCAAGTTGGCAAAAAACATTTCTAATAAGGCTATGTCTATTAGCGAATTTTGTGATCAGTTTCATTTGTCTGATAAGACGAAAGAGAAAATATGCTCACAGGTAACCCCATTTAGGTTGTTGAATGATAAGTTCGCCTTCGATAAGGCCGAATTTGACAAACATTTATCATATAAAATGGTTGAATTAGACAACGGTGCCATCTTGTCTGCGCAGGCTTCAAAGTTCGATGATTGTTTTGAATCGTCAGCGGTTGAAGGAGATTCGAAAAGTGTCAGGTTTGTTACAGCGGGGAAGGTTGTGGATGAAAAGCTCAGGAGGTCTAAATAAAAATGACCATCGAGACAGAGTATAAAGAAAGGTGGGAAATCTATCTTAAAACTATCGCCAGAAAACTACAGTCTAGACTTATTGATGAGCTTAAAGATGTTCCGCGAGTAGATAGAGTTTCAGCCAGGGCAAAAGATCCTTCTCGGTTCTTAAAAAAGGCGGAAAAGGAAGAGGAGCTACGCTCAGATCTGGTGTATGAGCTGACTTGAAAAGCGGCGGCAATCTCT
>DAITQM010000029.1:0-34839 GCA_036832975.1 Pseudomonadota bacterium
CCGAGTCTACAGAAAGCCTTTGTATTCGCGTGAAAGTTTATGGGACAGCAGTGTTTCAAAACAATTACTATAAATTAGAGAAAAATCTCTTATATTAACAAGCCTGGCTCCAGGAAAATAGCTGAAAGAGTGAAGTATTTTCAATGGGCCGAATTTCTGTATATCTACGGCTGATAAATTTGCAGAGCCATTTTCTGATTTCAATCTGCTCGTATCTAAGTTTTCTTTGATTCGAACCGGTAACGGATGATAACACGAGGCAAATACCGGAATCATCAAAATGTATAAACAATATCTAAACGAAATCATTTGTATATCCCGATATATGAAATGGCTATCAAGCAGTCTTGATAGCCATTCCGGATACGAAAGTGACAATGATATATCAGGGTATATAGCATTCGCCAGTGCCAACACACGGCGGGATTTCTTCTGTGAAGCTCATTGTATCACTTGCGATAAATGTCGACTGAAAGCTTGCAATTGCACTGATTGTATTTACGCCCTGTGAAGTTTCTATTGGGATTTGATCCAAATCATATTTAACCCCATTTACTGGATTGCTTGCATCGACAATTGATACCCAGTTTTCAACTGACGTGGGGTTAGAAAACTTAATTTTTCCTCCAATCCTCGTCCAATTGAAAGATTTTACTGCCGATATACTACCCTGCTCATTTAACAATTTCAAGACAATGACACCGGAGCTTGCAAAAGATACTGTAATTTGAATCCACGGCAATATAAATCGGAAATCTTCCCTCCGATGTGTAGGCGCATTTCTCTGCGCACTGTAGAAAAATTCCTACAAATGGCGACGATTCACGGTATTATTGTTAACAACTGTCGCGTAGCAGCGTACAATAGGGCATGTGATCAAATCGTTCCGTCATCGCGGCCTAAAAGCACCCTATGAAGGGCGCCGGTCGAGCAAAGTTTCCGCAAATCATGTTGCGAATCTGGAGCGCATCCTGACCCCGCTTGATCGCAGTACCAGCCCAGAAGAATTGGACTTATCCGGTTTTCGGCTGCATTCGCTGAAAGGAGCGTACAAAACCCATTATGCGATGACGGTATCGGGTAATTCGCGGGTATGGTCTCCCTTCGCATGCGCATAACTAAGTCCGACAGACTCCTATCAGCCGCCTTCGACTGTCTTGCCGGCAGTTGCTGTGTTCGGGCTCATGACACGACTTTGAGTTCGCGGCCGGCTTTGGTGAAGGCGGCGACCGCCCGGTCGAGGTGTTCGCGCTCGTGGGCGGCGGAGATCTGGACGCGGATGCGCGCCTCGCCTTGCGGCACAACGGGATAAAAGAAACCGATCGCATAAATCCCTTCGTCGAGCAGCCGGGCGGCCATCTTCTGGGCCAGCACCGCGTCGTAGAGCATGACCGGCACGATGGGGTGAGTGCCCGGTTTGATCTCGAAGCCGGCGGCGGTCAAGCGCTCGCGGAAATAGCGGGTGTTCCGTTCGAGTGTGTCGCGCAGTTCGGTGCCGGCGGACAGCAGCTCGAACACCTTGAGCACGGCTGCGACCAGCGGCGGCGGCAGGGAATTGGAGAACAGATAAGGCCGCGACCTTTGGCGCAACAGATCGATGATCGCCTGGCGGCCGGTGGTGAAGCCGCCGCTGCCGCCGCCCAGCGCCTTGCCCAAGGTCGAGGTGAAGATATCCACTTTGTCCATCACGCCGTGGTGCTCGGCGCTGCCGCGCCCGGTGGCGCCGATGAAACCGGTAGCGTGGCTGTCATCGACCATCAACAGGGCGTTATATTTTTCAGCCAGCGCCGCGATCCGGTCGAGCTTGGCGATATAACCGTCCATGCTGAATACGCCGTCGGTGGCGATCAGCCGGGTGCGTTTGTCTTGGGTCTCTTGCAACGCCTTTTCGAGCGCTGCCATATCGGAATTCGGATAGCGGCGGCGCTCGGCCTTGCACAGCCGGATACCGTCGATGATGGAGGCGTGGTTGAGGGCATCGGAAATGACGGCGTCCTGTTCGTCGAGCAGGGTCTCGAACAGGCCGCCGTTGGCGTCGAAGCACGAACTGTACAAAATCGCATCGTCGGTGCCGAAAAAGGCGGCGATCCGCCGTTCCAACTCGCGGTGCAGATCGAGCGTGCCGCAGATGAAGCGTACCGAGGCCATACCGAAGCCGTAACGATCGAGCGCCTCGTGGGCGGCGGCGATGACCGCCGGGTGGGCGGCGAGCCCGAGATAATTGTTGGCGCAAAAATTGAGCACTTCGGCGCCGCCCTTGACCCGCACTGCGACGCGCTGCGGCGTGACGATTTCGCGCTCGCGTTTTTCGAGACCCGCGGCGGCGATCTCGCCGAGGGTCTGTGTAAAACGCTCGATGGCCTGCCGGTCCGTCATTCCACATTCCTCTTGTTCAAGCGACCGCGGCGCGCCAGTCGCACACCACCTTGCCGCATTGGCCGGCGGCCATCAGTTCGAAACCCTGTTGGTAATCGTCGATCGGGATGTGGTGGGTCATCGCCTTGTGCAGCGGAAAGCCGGTGAGCACCATCTGCGTCATTTTGTACCAGGTCTCGTACATCCGCCGGCCGTAGATGCCGTGCACTTCCAGGCCCTTGAAGATCACCTGGTCCCAATCGACCGCGGTGCCCTTGGGCAAAAGGCCGAGCAGCGCGACTTTGCCACCGTGGTACATCGCTTCGAGTAAATCCTCGAAGGCCTGCGCGTTACCCGACATTTCGAGCCCGATATCGAAACCTTCGATGCCGAGTTCGCGTATCGCATCGGCGATCGCTTCGCGGCGGACGTTGATCGTCCGCGTCGCCCCCATTTCCCGGGCCAGCGCCAGGCGGTAATCGTTGACGTCGCTGATCACGACGTGGCGCGCGCCGACATGCCGGCAGATGCCCGCGGCGATGATACCGATCGGCCCGGCGCCGGTGATCAGCACATCTTCGCCGACCAGATCGAATTGCAAGGCGCAATGCGCGGCATTGCCGAACGGATCGAAAAACGCCGCCAGCTCCGGAGCGATGCCGTCCGGAATCGGCCACAGGTTGCTGACCGGTACCGTGACGTATTCGGCGAAGGCGCCGTCGCGGTTGACGCCGATGCCGATGGTATGCGGGCAAAGATGCGGCCGCCCGGCGCGGCAGTTGCGGCAGATGCCGCAGACGATATGACCTTCGGCCGACACCCGCTGGCCGACGGAATACTGGTGGACGGCGGCGCCGAGCGCGGCGATGCGGCCGACGAATTCGTGGCCGATGACGAGCGGCGGGCGAATCGTCCGCGCCGCCCACGCATCCCATTGGTGGATGTGCAAGTCGGTGCCACAGATCGCGGTATTTTCGACTTCGATCAGGACTTCGTTAGGGCCCGGCACCGGCACCGGCACATCGCGCATGACGATGCCGGGCGCGCTGTGCTCCTTGACCAGGGCACGCATGGTTTTTTTCATGATGGATCGCCGTTGGGCATGAAACCCAATTGTTGCATAGATTCCCGGGATTCTCGGTCAAGCTGGCGAGTGCAGCTTGTCTGATTTTCCGACGAACCGTAGTAATTCTACGGTTCGAGGGGAAGCGGACAAGATGTGCCGCCAGCTTGGGCGAGAAACCGGGCGCGTCACTTTAGGTGAATTCGATTTTCCTGCTAATAGCAACATAATTAAATGATTTCACGGTGAATTTGATGAAGTCGAGCAAAATTTATGCAACTATTGGGTAGAGTCAGAGCGGCTCAGTCGCCATTCGCTTCATCCGCCGCCGCACCGGTTGCGGCGCCGGCCGGATCGATACGCTCGATGACCTGCCGTGCTTCGTCAAGCAGTTGCTGGCAGCGCCGGGCATTGGCCACGCCTTCTTCGAACAGGCGCAGCGATTCGGCCAAATCGGTCTCACCGGATTCGAGACGTTCGACAGCGCTCTCCAGCGCCTTCAGCGCGCTTTCGAAATCGGCGGCGGTCGCGGGTTCAGTCGTCATTCGGGTCAGGGGGCAGCGGGGTTGTCGGCGTCAGTATCCACGGCGGCCGCCAGTGGAGTTCGAGCCCGGCGGCGGCCAGCCAGTCCCGGCACTCCGGCGCCAGCAAGCGATCGCCGACGGCCCAGAGCTGAAACCCGGCGGCACCAGCGTCATGATACAGCAAAGGCCAATGCGCACGCCGCCAGGGCGGTTCGCCGGCCGCCTGAAACCATTTTTTCAGACAGTGATGCTGGCGGCCTTCGACTTCTTGATGGTGACGATCCTTGACTGGAGTGGTGACTGTCCTCGATGTGGCCGGTGGGTGACTGTCCTCGACGTTACCGCCCGCGGCTCCGGCATGAAGGTGACGGACCCGGACGGTGATTTGTTCGCCGCCGCGGCGCCGATCAACCCACAGCGGCGGCCAGGCGGCGGGCGGCGGGCCGGACAGGCTGAGCGCGCCGATTTTCGGGTGCCGGAACGGCGTCGCCGGATCGTCCCAGCGCTGCGCACCCCCCTCCCAGGCGGCGGTCGTCCACTCTCCGGCGGGGACGAAAGACAAACCGCCGCGATAGCGGTAAAGCCGCCCGGCCGGCCAAGCGAGTACCGGCTGCCGGTCGGCCGCCGCGTGCAGCGCCTGTTCGAGAAACACCTCGAGCCGCCGGGCCGGCGGCGGAACCCGGTTCCCCTGTTCGAGCCACAACCGCACCACTCGCCGGCGTTGCAGGGCCGGCAATCCGGCGAGCGCCGCCAGATCCAGGCGATCGTTTTGTTCTGCCGCGGCCAGCCCGGCGCGGTCGAGACCGATCAACAGCGCCTCGGCGGCGCGTAATTGCTCGGCACTGGCCGCCATTTTTGAGGCCGCCGCCGGCCACCGCCGGGCCAGGACGGGCAACACCCGATGACGCAAATAATTGCGGTCGTGTTCGAGATCCAGGTTGGCGCTGTCTTCGATCCATCCCACACCGCATCGCTTGAGATAAGCGCGCAGCAGGCGACGTGGTACGGCGAGCAACGGCCGGCCGAGCTGGCCCGGGCCGAACGGGCGCAGCGGTGCGATCGCCCCCAGACCGCGGACCCCGGCGCCGCGCAGCAAGCGGAGCAGCACGGTTTCGGCCTGATCGTCGAGATGGTGGGCAGTCAGCAACATCGTACCGGGCTGCATCGCGGCGGCCAGGGCGGCGTAGCGCGCCTGGCGCGCAGCGGCTTCGCGACCCGCTTTCCCGGCTTGGACCCGAACCGGGCGGATGGTGCTGGGAATATTGTTTTCCCGGCACAGGGCGGCAACATGCGCCGCCCAGCGGCCGGCTTCGGGGTGCAGCCCGTGATCGACGTGCAGTACACGCCACGGCGCCGGCACTGCGTCGCCCAGGGCGGTGAAAAGAAACATCATGGCCAGCGAATCGCCGCCGCCGCTGACCGCCAGCAGATACTCGCCGGGCGTCGGCCAGGCGGCGAGGACCGCGGCCAGGTGCGCAGGCAAGTCAGCGGCGTTTTTGATGCGGGGGATATCGACCACGCGGGGTGATGCTAAAAGGTCAGTTTCCTTCGCTGACCATGCCGTAAGCAATCAGCCGGTCGTAACGCCGGCTGACCAAATCGGTGGCGGCAAGCGGCGACAGTTCGGCCAACTGGCGTTCGAGCACAATCTTCAATTCCGCCGCCGCCGCCGCCGGATCACGGTGTGCCCCACCGGGCGGTTCGCGGACGATCTCGTCGATCAAACCGAGGCTGTGCAATTTGGCGGCGGTGATGCCCAGCGCTTCGGCCGCCTCGGCGGCCCGCTCGGCGCTTTTCCACAGAATCGAGGCGCAGCCTTCGGGCGAGATCACCGAATAGATGCTGTATTGCAGCATGTTGCTCCGATCGCCGACGCCGATCGCCAGCGCGCCGCCCGAACCGCCCTCGCCGATGACGGTGCAAATAATCGGCACCGGCAGGCGGGTCATCTCGCGCAGATTGCGGGCGATGGCTTCGGACTGGCCGCGTTCTTCGGCGCCGATGCCGGGATACGCCCCCGGGGTGTCGATCAGCGTAACGATGGGCAGGCCGAAACGCGCCGCCATCTGCATCAGGCGCAGTGCCTTGCGGTAGCCTTCGGGGCGCGGCATGCCGAAATTGCGGTGCAGCTTGTCGCGCGTATCGCGGCCTTTCTGCTGGCCGATCAACATCACCGGCCGGCCGCCGAGGCGGGCCGGACCGCCGACGATCGCCGGGTCGTCGGCGAAGGCCCGATCGCCGTGCAGTTCGTGAAACTCGTCGCATAACAGCGGCACGTAATCGAGCGTGTACGGCCGCTGCGGATGGCGGCTGAGCTGGGTCATCTGCCACGATGTCAGATTATTGAAGATGCGCTCGATCTCGGCCTTGCACTTGGCTTGCAGGCGGCGGATCTCGTCATCGAGGTCGAGCGCGCTGTCCGAGCCGACATTGCGCAGTTCCTCGATCTTCGCTTCGAGATCGGCGATCGGTTGTTCAAAGTCCAGAAACTGTCGGGCCATCGCTGATCCGGGAGTCAATCTTCCGAAGGCAGTATAGCGCCTGCCGCGGCGGGCTGAACGCCACGCGGGATGGCCGACGGGTTCCAGTGCTGCACGGCGTATGACCACAGGCCGTCGAGCGTCGCGATGCCGGTGGGCGGCGGTTGGCCGAGCAGAGTCAACACCGTGCGCAGGGCCGCTGGGCGATCGCCGCCGGCCAGCGGGTCGCTGTGCCAGCGTTTGCTCAATTTGCGGCCATCGGGACCGAGCACCAGCGGCAGGTGCAGATAACCCGGCGTGGGCAGCCCCAGGGCGCGCTGCACTGCGATCTGGCGCGACGTCGAGAATAAAAGATCGGCGCCGCGGACGATATCGGTTATACCTTGCGCCGCGTCATCGACCACCACGGCCAGTTGGTAGGCCGCCCAGCCATCGGCGCGGCGGATCACGAAATCGCCGCAGTCGCGTACCAGATCCTGCACGATCCGCCCGTGGCCCCGGTCGCGGAAAGCGACCCGGCCGGTCGCCTTGAAACGGATCGAGCGCGCCACCCTGCCGGGTGGCAAGCCGCGGCGACAGGTGCCAGGATAAACACCACCCGGCTTAAGGTCGGCCCGGCTGCACGCGCAAGGAAAGGCCCGGCCGCCGTCGAGCAGTGTGGCGAGCGCCTCGTTATGGGCAGCGCGCCGCGTGCTTTGCCAGAGCACCGGTTCGTCAGGTTCCATCCCATAGGCCGCCAGTTCGGCGATGATACGGTCGGCAGCACCCGGCACCTCACGCGCCGGATCGATGTCCTCGATCCGCAGCAGCCACACGCCGCACCGTGCCCGAGCTTCAATCCAACTCGCCGCGGCGGCAAGCAGCGAGCCGAGGTGCAGCATGCCGGTCGGCGACGGCGCAAAACGACCGCGGTATGCGCTCACGCCGGGCTCTTGTGGTTTGTACCCAATCGTTGCATAAATATTGCTCGATTTAATCAAATTCACTGGGAAATCATATAGTTATGTTGCTATTATCAGGAAAACCGAATTCACATAAGGTGACGCGCCCGGTTTCTCGCCCAAGCTGGCGGCACATCTTGTCCGCTTCCCCTCGAACCGTAGAATGACTACGATTCTTCGGGGAATCGGACAAGCTGCACTCGCCAGCTTGACCGAGAATTCCGGGAATCTATGCAACAATTGGGTGAACCTGCCAACGCCATAAAAGTCTTATTTGCTCACAGCCGATTTGGAGACGATCGAGATGTTCAAACGCGTTGTCCTGTTCACCGCCACCAATCTCGCCGTGCTGATGGTACTCGGCCTGGTGATGAACCTGATGGCACCGTGGCTGCGCGCCAACGGCATCGCCCTCGACCAGGCCCAGACCTTGCTGTTCGCACTGGTCTTCGGGATGGGCGGGGCCTTCATCTCGCTGGCCATGTCCAAGCGGATGGCCCTGATGTCCACCCGCGCCCGGGTGATCCGCCAGCCGGCGACGGCCGGCGAACGCTGGCTGCTCGACACCGTCCGCCGGCAGGCCGATGAGGCCGGCATCGGCATGCCCGACGTCGCCGTCTACGACGCGCCGGAAGCCAATGCCTTCGCCACCGGCATGTCACGCAACAAAGCGCTGGTCGCGGTTTCGAGCGGGCTTTTGCAGCACATGGCGCCCGATGAAGTCGAGGCGGTGCTGGGCCACGAAGTCAGCCACGTCGCCAACGGCGACATGATCACGATGACCCTGCTGCAAGGCGTGCTCAATACCCTGGTCCTGCTGCTGGCGCGGATTTTCGGCCAGTTCATCGACCGCGCCGTGTTCCGCAGCGAACGCGGTTACGGCCCGGGTTATTTCGTCGCCGTCATGGTCATGCAACTCCTGCTCGGCATCCTCGCCTCGCTGCTCGTGATGGCCTTTTCGCGCTGGCGCGAATTCCGCGCCGATGCCGGCGGCGCCCGCCTCGCCGGACGGCACAAGATGATCGCCGCGCTGCGCCGGCTCGGCCAGCAGCACGGTGCGACGACGCTGCCCGAATCGGTCGAAGCGTTCGGTATCTCCGGGCGGGTCGGCGGCGGCCTGAAATCATTGTTCATGAGCCACCCGCCGATCCCGGTGCGCATCCGCGCCCTCGAAGAGCGGTTGGACTAACAGGTTGTTGAAAAACGCCATCCTGGCGTTTTTCAACGTCGCTTGCGAAAGGCGCGACTTGCGCTGCGCTCCCGAAATCAGCCACTGAGCAGCGCCTGATTTCGCCGCCTCAATCGGAGTTTCACCAAAAGTCGCGTTGCACGGTCAGACGGCGGCCGTGCCTTCGACCAGCGCGATACCATGTTGCCAGAGTTGGGCCATCGCCGTGGCGCCGGAAATACCGGTGGCAACGGCCCGGATTTTCGCCTGCCGCGCGCTCTGCGCGATGTTCTTTAAACGATCGAGTTGCGCCGCATCGTTCAACCGTTCGGTCAACTTCGGATCCAGGCGCCACCACAGCACCGGCAGGTGTTCGGCCAGGCGGCGGATTTCGTCGCTCGCCCCGTAGCGGTCGATGCCGAAGTTCAGCCCCTCCGGCCCGAGGTCTTCGATCAGGTTCTTGGCATGGCGCAGATCGGTGCTCAAGTCGTCGCCGTCGATCAGCAAAACGATCTGGGCCAACGCCACCTTGGCATCGAGCTGGCGGCCGCGCAGCCAGGCCGGAAAGTTCGGGTCGCGCAAGGTATCGGCGGACAGGCGCAGCAGGTGCACGGCCCGGGGTTCGCCGTGGGTCAGCACCTCGGCGATACGAAGCTGGTCGAGTCGAGTGGCGAGCGGGCTGTGGCGGACGCTGGCGATGAAGGAATCCTCGCCGCTGCGCTGGTCGCCTTCCGCCGCTTCCCAGACCAGCCGGTGAAAGACGATCTGCTCGCGGTCGTTGTCGATATTGGTGACCGGCGCGCCGGCGGTTTTCAGTTCGTTGTTGTCGACGGCATGACCCAGCCGGGTCAGCCACTGGTCGCGTTCGGTTTGATCGCCCCCCACCACAAGCCGCGGCCGGTAACGTTCGACGCGATTGCCGCCGGCGGCGACGGCATCCTGCCAAGCGCCGATCGCCTGGCCGATCAATACTTCTGGGTCGCGGTTCATTTCGCCGAGCGGGCTCAAGCCGACGCTGACCGTCACTGCCACACTGCTGTCTTGCAGCTCCAGGGGCTCGGCGGCGATCGCCGCGACCAGACTCTCGGCCAGTGCGGCGATATCCTCGCGCCGCTCGCGGATGACGAAAAACGTGAAGGTGTGGTCGCCGTAGCGGCAGATCAGGTCGTGCTCGGCGTTGAGCAGGCGCTGGAGCAGAGAGGCGATTTCGGCGACCATGGCGTCGGCGGCGTTGACTCCGAGGCGCTCCATCAAGCGATCGAAGCGATCGACCTCGACAAGCAGCAGGCCGGCGGCGACCTCCTTGCCCAGGGCGTGAAGATGCTGCGCCAGGTGCTGCATGAACGCCTGGCGGTTCAGCATGCCGGTCAATAGATCGGTATTGCGCAGGCGGTCCAGTTCCTGGTGCAGTTGCGGGTCGATCTCCTGGCGCACCTCGCGGACCAGCATCTGCACGCAAGACTCGCCGCCATAGCGCGCCGGGGAGAAATCGACGGTGACGTTGAACTTGTCGCCGGCGCCGCGGCGGGCGACAAAATTCTGCGCCGGCGGCAACAACCCCTGATCGAGATGGCGGAGCAGCAGCTTGAGGTCGCCGCCGTCCGCCGCCGGTTCGAGCAATTCGATGATCGACACGCCTTCGAGATCGCTGAAATACTGATAGCCGAACAGTTCGATATAAGCGCTGTTGGCATAAATGTGCAATCCTTCGTGGATGTAGGCGATCGCTTCGCGCGACGAATCGAGCAGCAGGTTGTAGCGTTCTTCCAACTCGCGCAGGCGGGCAGCATCGGATTGCAACGCCGTCAATCGGTTGCAGCGGTCGAGCAGCCGGCCGGCCAGCGCCGCCAGTTGGTCGTCGTCGTCGCAGTCGATCACGCCGTCCGGCGTCGCTTCGAATACCGCGCCCAACATTTCCAAGGAAACCGGCGGCAGCAACCTGACGATCAACGCCGTCGCGGGGTGGGTGGCGAGCAGTTTGCGCACCTGGTGCGGTTCGTCGATGCGCCCCTCGGCGGCGGTCACCAGCACCGCCGGCGTGTCCGGCTCGAGCAGGCGGGCCAACTCCTCGACCGTTTGCACGTGGCGGGTGTGGACCGCCAGCCCGCGGTTGCGCAGCAGACTGAGTGCGTGCTGCGCGAAATCAGGCGATGGATCCTTGATCAAGAAGGTCGCCGGTTTGGTCGTCTTGTGGTCCATGCTCCACGGTCCGTCATGCCGCCGGGGCACCCGATGCCCGGCCGATCCTAACAGGTTGTTGAAAAACGCCATCCTGGCGTTTCTCAACGTCGCTGGCGAAAGGCGCGACTTGCGCTGCGCTCCCGAAATCAGCCACTGAGCGGCGCCTGATTTCGCCGGGCCATCCGTGGCCCGGATTAGCAGGCTGTTTTTTAACAGCCTGCTAAGGCCTATGTTACCGCGGATGATTCATAAACCGCGCGATCGCCCGCCAGCGGGCCGCGCCCGGCAACCTGCCGGACTCGACCTGGCACGGACGGCTAACCCATCTGCCGCCAGCGCGGCAGCCGGCGGCACGGTCAGCCGCGCCAGGTCAGCCGCGTCCAAAAAGTCGTCCCGAGCAACCGGTAGGTCGCGACGTCGGTATTGGCCTGGTCGGCGTTGATCAAAAGCGGCGGCCGGCGGTCGGTCAGGTTGTCGATGCCGAACGCCACACTCGACCCGCCGGCGAAGCGGTAGGTGGCGTGCAGATCGTGGTACACGACGTGCGGCACCCGCCGCCGGGTGCCGGGAAACAACTCGCCGCCGGTTTCGTTCAGCGCCCCGATCCATTGCGTCTGGTAGCCGAAACGCCAAGCCTCGCGCTCCCACGCGGCGAGGTATTGGCCGCGCCAGTGCGGGATCGCCCCGAAGCGGTCCATATCGAAGCCGCCGGCGCCGACCAACGGCGCGCTGCCGGGAAAAGCGATCAGGTTGCGCTCATCGACATAGCTCAACAAGACGCGGTGCGTGAAAGCGCCGCCAAGCAGCCGCTGCCCGGCGGCGAGTTCGAGATCGACACCGCGCGCCGTTTCTTTGGCGATATTGAACAACTCGGCCCGGATCTGCGTCAGGCTGCCGTCGGCGGCGCGCTCGATCCGACCGCAGAAGTCGGCCGTACCGCGCCGCAGGCATTCGGCCAGCACCGTTTCGCCGCCGAGCGCGGCGATCGCGTTGTCGATCTCGATATCGTAGTAATCGACGTTGAGTTCCAGATCGGCGAACCACGGCGGCCGCCAGGTGAAGCCGGCGGTGACGATGTCGGCCTGTTCGGCGCCGAGGTCCGGGTTACCGCCGCCCATGACCGGGATTTCGTTGCCGCTTTGATCGAAACTGCCGTCGGCCGGCACGCCCTGGGCGATACAGCGTTCGATTTCAACCGCCGTCAGCCGCGAAAAATCGGCGCACGGATCGACGACGATCGGATTCGACTGCGCCACCCCGCCGAATAATTCGCCGACATTAGGCGCCCGAAACGCCTCGGAATAAGCGGCGCGGACGATGAACCCGCCGCCCGGCCGGTAGCGCAAGCCGGCTTCGAATACCGCCTCGCTGCCGAAATTCGAAAAATCGACGAGCCGTGCCCCGAGGTCGAGGTCCAGCGCCTCGATACCGGGCTGGCCGGCGGCGAGCGGCACGCCGAGTTCCAGATACCACTCGTTGCTGTCGAAGCCGCCGCGGGTGATCGCCCGTGCTGCGCCGCTGGTGTTGCCGCGCACGGTTTGCGCATCGGGCACGTCGGCGCCGTCCTCATCGCGGTATTCGTAGCCGAAGGCGGCGGCCAGCGGCCCGGCCGGCAAGGCGATGAGGTCGCGCTTGAGATTGACGCCGAACACGGTCTGCTCGTTGAAACCGTGATCTTTGAGATCGGTGACGATCGACGCCAGCATCTCGGGCGTGACGCTGCCTGCGCCGCCGAACAAGTCGAGCGGCACGCAGTCGGCAATCACGGCACCGGGCGTCCCGCAGCGGGCGGTGCCGGCGGCGTCGAAAAACGACGGGCCGAGGGCCAGCGCCAGGCGTTCGTCGAGCGCGTCGCCGGTCTGTACCTGATCGAGGGTATGGCGTGCGTGATTGACCGCGGCATCCCACCACCACCCGCCGACCCGGCCGTCGGCACCGAGCACAACGCGCCAGGTTTCGTCGTTTTGGATAAAGGAGCGCGGGCCGGCTTCGACCAGCCGGCGGCGGGCGTCGGCGATCTCCTCGCCGAACGAATTGAAGACCTGCGTCGCGGCGACGGCGAGATTTTCGCGGCTCGTGAACAACGGCAGCGGGGCGAGCTGGGTATCGCTGTCACGGCGCTGGAACAGCGCTTCACTGAAGACATTCAACGCCGCGCCGAAAGAATAATGCCCTTCGACGAAGGCGGTGAAGCGTTCGGCGTCTTGTCTCAGATCTTCGAAAGCGTTGAAGTTGAAGCGGTCGGCAGCGGTGAACGGCCTGAAGTCGTCCGGTGAAGTGCCGTCCTGGCCGTCGATCAACGTCAGCCGGCCGAGCGAGGTGCGGAAATTGCCGTTCGGCGGCGCCGAACTGCCGTCCGCCACGATCGTATTGTCCGGCCCGGCGACCGTCAGCAGGCGGCTTGAAAACCGGCGCTCGCTTTTGCCGACGTCTTCCTGCGTCAGGTATTGGACGCCGGCCAGCCAATCGCCGCCGCCGGCGGCGCGGCCATAGACAGCGCTGAACTGGCCGTCGCCATCGCCACGGCTCGTCACACTGCCTTTGGCCTGCACTTCCAGGCCGTCGAAATGCCGCCGGGTGATCAGATTGATTACCCCGGCCACGGCGTCGGCACCGTATTCGACCGAAGCGCCAGCCTTGAAAATTTCGACCCGCTCGATCGCCGCCAGCGGGATCATGCCGACATCGACGATGCCGCTCGCCCCGCCGCCGCCGGGGACGATACGCCGGCCGTTGAGCAGGATCAAAGTGCGCTCGGCGCCCAGGCCCCGCAGTTCGAGCGTCGCCGCGCCGCGTGCAAAGCCCCCGCCGGCGTCGCGCGCCCCGACGTTGCTGTTCAACGGCGAACCGGTGATAAACGGCAGCTCTTGCAACAATTCGCCGAGGTTGCTAACACCGGTTTCGAGCAAGGTCCGGCGGTCGAGCACGGTGAGCGGAAACGCGCCGTCGAGCGGCGCCCGCGCCAGCCGCGTCCCGGTCACGGTAAACGGTTCGAGCGCCGTATCCGGCGCCCGCTCTTCTTCCGGCGCCGCCCGGCACGGCAAAAGACCGATCAGGCAGGCAACCCACAACATCGCCGCACCGCCGGCGCGGTGCAATCCAACCATTCGAGGATTCCTTTTTTTATATGCCTACGGCAAAGCTCGCAAGCCGACCTCACGGTCCGACTCACTGTCGGCCGCCGGCCGGGCCACCGCCGGCAGACCAAGCGTTGCGGCACGTTCGTTGAAACGCGGCAGATCGTCGTTCCAGACCGCTTCGAGCTTGCCGAGTTCCGCCGCCACCGCGGCCTCGAGTTCGGCCGCCACTTGACGCATCGCCACGGTCGGCGCCGCGTCGCCGAAGGCGGCCAGGCGCATCACGCCGGCCAGCTTGTCGGTCAGCCTAATCGGGAAGTTCAGCGGATCCTGCGGGCTTTCGTTTTGCGTTTGATACAACGTTTTCTCGATCGCCTCGATCTTGGCGAGCACTGCTTCGGCCTCGGTCTGTAACGGCTGCCAGGCTTCATCGTTGTCGATTTTTTCTTTGACGGCGGCAAGCTGGCTGCGCACCGCGCGCAGTTCGGCAATCGCGCGGTGCGCCTCGCTCAGCCGCTCGCGCAACGCACTGACGAATTCGAACTGGGCGGCAAAATCGTCCGCCGTGGCGCTCGACCGCGGATCGGGCACGACCGTGAACTCGGCGACGCTTTCGCCGGCGCCGCGGCGCAGCACGGCGCGATAAACGCCGGGCACCGCGGTCGGCCCGCTGAGGTCGCGGTTCCACAACACCAGGCCGTCGAATTTTTCAGCCGCCGGCCATTTGAGATCCCAAACCACCTGCTGCACCCCGCGCTTGACGGCGAGCAGCCGGTTGTCGTCGGGGGTTTCAGGTTGGGCTTTTTTCTCGTCTTCGGTTACCGGCTGCGGCGTGAACGTGCGGATCGTCCGGCCGTCGGCGGTTTGGATTTCGAGTTCGAGCGTTTCATCGGCCTTGAGGTCGCTGCCCAGCCAGTAACGCAACGCGGCGCCGGCCGGCGGGTTTCTTCCTTCGTTCACCGGCTCTCGTTGCCGCCCGCCGGGCCGCTGGCGGTAAACCCGCCCCGGAGCGAAAAGCTGCGCCGCTTTGCCGGTGACCGAATCGTCCCAGGTGCGCAGCAGCGACAGATCGTCGAGGATCCAGAAACCGCGGCCTTGGGTCGCAGCGATCAAGTCGCCGTCTTTGAGCGCCAGGTCGGTGATCGGCGTGAGCGGCAGATTGGCCTGCACCGGCTGCCAGTTCGCGCCGTCGTCGAACGACAGGTACAAACCGCGTTCGGTGCCGGCATAAAGCAACCCGGCGCGCCCCGGATCGGCGCGGATGACGCGCGTGAAATGACCAGCGGCGATGCCGCGCGTGATTTTCTTCCAGTGTCCGCCGTAATCGGTTGTTTGATACAGATAAGGCGCAAAGTCGTCCTGTTTGTAGGCCGTCGCCGCCACGTACAACCCGCCGGGCTCGGCCGGGTGCGCCTCGATGCTGTTGATCTGGATTTCATCCGGTAATCCCGGCGGCGTCACGTCGCGCCAGGTCTTGCCGCCGTCGCGGCTCAGGTTCACCCGCCCGTCGTCCGAACCGGCCCACAACACACCGGCCTCGTGCGGCGATTCGAGCGCCGTGAAGATCGTGCCGTAATATTCGACGCTGGTGTTGTCCTTGGTGATCGGTCCGCCGGAGGGGGCTTGCTTGTCCTTCAGATCGCGTGTCAGATCGGGGCTGATCGTCTGCCAGGTACGGCCTTCATCAGCGGACTTGAACAGCACGTTGGCCGCAGCGTACAGCACGTGCGGATCGTGCGGCGAGAAAAAGATCGGGAAGTTCCAGTTGAAACGGTATTGCAATTCCGCCGCGCCCCAGCCCATCGGGTTGTCGGGCCATGGATTGACGGCGTTCACTTCACCGGTGCGGTGGTTGACGCGGATCAGGTAACCGCCGTACGAACCACCGAACACGATATCGGGGTCGTCGGGCCGAGCAACGACATAACCGCTTTCGCCGCCGGCGGTCGGTTCGAAATCGCGCACTCCGATCGCGCCACCGAAGGCCGAACGCGAACGGATGCGTAGCGCCGAATTGTCCTGCTGGCCGCCGAGCAGGCGGTAAGGGAAAGCGTTGTCGGTCGACACGCGGTAAACCTGCGCCGTCGGCTGGTTGTCCTGCGCCGTCCAGCTTTTGCCGCCGTCGGTCGAGACGTTGACCCCGCCGTCGTTGCCCTCGATCATGCGCCGCGGATCGTGCGGATCGATCCATAGATCGTGGTTGTCGCCATGCGGCGTCGCGATCGCTGCGAACGTCTTGCCGCCGTCGCGCGAGTGCAGGAACTCGACGTTGACCACATAGACACTGTCTTCATTAGCTGGATCGGCGTAAATCCTGGAGTAATACCACACCCGTTGGCGCAGCTTGCGCTCCTGGTTGACCCGCTCCCAGGTTTTGCCCGCGTCGCGCGAGCGGAATACGCCGCCGCCGGCCGCCTCGACGATCGCATAGAGGTTATCGGGATTGGCCGGCGACACCGCGATGCCACCGATGCCGATCGGCGGTTCAGGCAGGCCGGGATTCGACGTCAACTCGGTCCAGGTATCGCCGCCGTCGGTCGATTTCCAAAGTCCGGAACCCTCGCCGCCGCTTTCTAGACTGTAGGGCGTGCGCCTGACGCGCCAGGTTGCGGCATAGAGAATCCGCGGGTTGGTCGGATCGAAAACGAGGTCGATCGCCCCGGCCGAATCGTTGACATACAGGATTTTCTTCCAGCTTTTACCGCCGTCGGTCGAACGATACACCCCGCGTTCGGGATTGGGTCCGAACAAATGGCCGAGCACCGCGGCATAAACCCGCTCCGGGTCGTTCGGATGAACGCGAAGGCGCGGAATATGGCGCGACTCGGGCAGCCCGACATGGCTCCACGTCCGGCCGGCGTCGGTCGATTTCCACACCCCGTCGCCATGCGAGACATTACCGCGCACCGTCTTCTCGCCGGTGCCGGCATAGATCACGTTAGGATCGGACGGCGCGACCGCGACGGCGCCGATCGAGCCGCCGAAAAAGCCGTCCGACACGTTTTTCCAGGTCAGGCCCTGATCCGTGGACTTCCAGACCCCGCCCCCGGTCGAGCCGAAATAATAGACATCGCGGTCGCCAGCCACCCCGGTCACCGCCGCCGAGCGCCCGCCGCGATAAGGCCCGACCTCGCGCCATTGCAGTCCGGCCAACTCGGCCGCGGAGAGTTCGGCGAGCCCGGCCGCGACCACTGGCTGGAACGCCGCCGCCGCCAAAACCCCCGCCAGCGAAACCAGCGCCGCCCGGCGCCGCAAAATCAGCCACAAAGCCTGCATCGGATTTCTCCCGTCACACACAATCCATCATAGTACCCCACCTACCTTGACTTACCCGCCCGCGCACGGTGTAATATGCCACCCGCCGCGGCGACGCCCCCTCGGCGGTGAACGAAGTAACGTGTCTTACGGGGCCAGGTAGCTCAGTTGGTAGAGCAGAGGACTGAAAATCCTCGTGTCGGCAGTTCGATTCTGTCCCTGGCCACCATTATAAAAAGCCCAGCAGCCCTCGCTTGACCTCTTTGTCTTGCGCACTCCAGCGTGCTCAGGAGAAAACAGCGCGGGGAAGCACACGCCTGCGACGCTGCGCTATAACATCAGACAATTTGCGGAGATCGCCATGAGTGATATCTTTCTTGGTAGGGGCGAGCACGATGTGTACCTGCTGAGCCGCTACGGCAATCGCCATGGCTTAATCGCCGGCGCCACGGGTACCGGCAAGTCGGTTTCGCTGATGGTGCTGGCGGAAGGGTTTTCGCGCCTGGGCGTGCCAGTGTTCATGGCCGATGTGAAGGGCGATATCGCCGGCATGGCGGCACCCGGCACGCTGAACGACAAGCTGCAAAAGCGCATCGATACGCTGGGCATCACCGGCTATGCCAACGAAGCCAATCCGGTGGTGTTCTGGGATCTGTACGGCAAGCTCGGCCACCCGGTTCGCACCACGGTGTCGGAAATGGGCCCCACCCTGCTGGCGCGGGTGCTGGAATTGAACGACGTGCAGGAGGGCGTGCTGGAAATCGCGTTCCGCCTCGCCGATGACCAGGGGTTGCTGTTGCTGGATCTCGACGACCTGCGCGCGTTGCTGAACCATCTGCTGGAAAACGCCAAGGCGGTTTCCGGGCAATACGGCTTGGTCAGCAGCCAGTCAGTGTCGGCAATCATGCGCGCATTGCTGCGACTGGAAGTAGACGGCGGCCGGCATTTCTTCGGCGAGCCCGCGTTGGCGCTGGAAGACATCATGCGTCAGGACATGAGCGGGCGCGGCATCATCAACCTGCTGACCGCCGATCAATTGGTACTCAAGCCACGGCTGTATTCGAGCTTCCTGTTGTGGCTGCTGTCGGAGCTGTTTGAAAACTTGCCAGAAGTGGGCGACATGGAACGCCCAAAGCTGGTGTTCATTTTCGATGAAGCGCATTTGTTGTTCGATGATTGCCCGCCGGCCCTGCGCCAGCGTGTGGAACAGGTGGTGCGGCTGATCCGCTCCAAGGGCGTGGGGGTGTATTTTTGTTCGCAGAACCCCGACGACTTGCCCGAGCAGGTGCTGAGCCAGCTCGGCAACCGTATCCAGCATGCGCTGCGCGCCTTTACCCCGCGTGATCAAAAAGCGGTACGCAGCGCCGCCGAAACCTTTATCGCCAATCCCAAGCTGGATGTCGCCACGGTGATATCCGAACTCGCAGTCGGTGAAGCGCTGGTTTCGACCTTGCAGGACAAGGGCATCCCAATGCCGGTGCAGCGCACGATGATGGCGCCACCACGTTGTCGCATGGGTACGATCAGCGACACCGAACGCGCCATCGTGCGTGCGCGCAGCCCGGTCAGTGGCCGTTACGACAGCGTACTCAATCGCGAGTCAGCGTATGAGGTGCTGGCGCAACGTGCCAAGGCAGCGTCCGAGGCGACAGCGCCTAGTGCCACGACAATGCCCTCTCCCGCAAAAAACGGCGCACAAGAGCAAGCCGCCGGCAGCGGCATCGGTGGTTGGTTCAAGGACATGTTGTTTGGTACTTCACGCCGACAAGGTGCCATCGAAACGGTGGCCAAATCGACTCTGCGCACGGTTGGCAACCAGGTTGGCCGGCAGATCTTGCGCGGCGTGCTGGGCGGCATCGCCGGCACGAGGCGCCGACGCTGAGCCCAGAACAACATAACAGCCCAATTCAACATCGGCACATTCAGGTTCGTTTTCTACCGGTCAACATCGCCATGACGAGGTTCTCGCGGTGCGCCAGGCTGGAAGCGATGACGCCGCCGATGTGGAGCACTACCAAAAGCAGTGTCAGGTTGGCGAGCATTTCGTGCAGTTCTTCCCAAAATTCCTCGCTGGCGCGGTGCCGCTTTTCGCGCTCATCGTCTTCCCGCTCCCGATCGCGATCCTCATGCGCCGCCGCCGTGGCGATCCATTCCGGCCGGCGGCCGGCGTCAAGCACTTCGCCATTGGCCAGCGGCCCGGCGTTCTCTTCGATGGCATACAGTTCGAGCCCGGTGTAAACCGTGCCGCCCAACATCGCCAGAAGCGCCAGGATCATCCACCCGCCGGCCGGGGTATGACCGAGATAACGCGGCGCCCGGCCGGTCGCTAGACCTTTGATGTAGCGTACTGCCGCGGCCGGGGAATAGATGAAATCGGCGAACCTGGCGTGCCGGCTGCCGATAACCCCCCAGACGATGCGCAGCAGTACGACGGCACCGACAATATAGCCGGCCCAGACGTGAGCGGATAGAAAATCGTCTTCGGTAAAATAAGCGGTGAAGAATGCGGCGACGAGCGTCCAGTGGCCGATCCTGACGATCGGATCCCAGACGGGAACCCAGTCCCGGCTCGCCCACCGCGGTATTTCGGTGTTCGGCTGTTTCGGCATTGCATCGTCCTCCGGTTTCGGTGACTCGCAAAATGGCATAAGCGGGCTACCGGCGCCATCCGTCGGACGACGCCCGGCCCAAACGCCCCAAATTGAGTGTTGCATCAGCCTGGAAAGCGCAATGAATCCGCCATCCGACGAATCCGGCCGTTTCTTTACCGCCGTTTCGGCCGCGGCGCTGGCCGCGGTCGGGGCGCTGATCTTTTGGGATCTGATCGGGGATTATCTCGACGGTGTGCGGCTGCTGCACCTGACGATCGAAGGGCTGGCGCTTTTCATCGCCGCCACGGGCGCGGCGCTGCTGATCTATCACCTGCTCAAAACGCGGCGCAAAACCCGGGAACTGCTGCACAATCTGATAGCGGTCACCGCCGATTCGAGCCACTGGCGGCAACAATACCGGGCTCTGGTGCGCGGACTCGGGAAAGCGATCGGCGAACAATTTGCCGTCTGGTCCTTGAGTGCGGCAGAAGCCGAAGTCGGAATGCTGCTTTTGAAAGGCTTGAGTCTCAAGGAAATCGCCGCCTTGCGCCAAGCCAGCGAACGCACTGTCCGCGACCAGGCGCGGGCCGTTTACCGCAAGGCCGGCCTGGGCGGCCGCGCCGAACTTGCGGCGTATTTCCTCGAAGACCTGCTGCCGCCGGCCGAGCGCCCGGAATAAGGCGCCGGTGGACGTACAATGCCCGGCAGGGCATCGTTCACATTCACCTTCAGAGGAGCTTTCGATGATCGGTTACGTCACCCTCGGGACCAACGATTTGCCGCGGGCCGCCGCGTTTTACGATGCACTGCTCGGCGAGATCGGCGGCCAACGCTTCATGGAGACCGACCGCTTTATCGCCTGGTCGGCGGCGCCGGACAAGCCGGGTATCGGCCTGACCAAACCGTTCGACGGCAAACCGGCCTCCGCCGGCAACGGCACGATGGTGGCGCTGGCGGTCGAAACGCCAGCCCAGGTTGATCATCTGCACCGCAAAGCGCTGCATCTCGGCGGCACCGACGAAGGCGCGCCGGGCGACCGTGGCAATGGTTTTTACGCCGGGTATTTTCGCGATCCGGACGGCAACAAGCTCAACGCCTTCTGCATGACCGGCACCTGAGTGGCGCACGCTTCCCGCGCGTCTAGCAGCCTGTCGGACTTTACCAGTTACGGCGAAAATCCGTCTGCGCGAGGACAGATTCTCTCCGGATCGCCGACGCGTAGCACCCGCGGGGGATGCGGCAGGCAATCGGCTACAATGCGCGGCGATGAACACCTCCTCGTGGAGCGCGGATCACGCGCGGCGCGCCTACGCCATTCCCAACTGGGCTGAGGATTTTTTCGATGTCGGTGACGACGGCCGGCTCAATGTCCGGGTAGCCGGTGCCGCCGGCCCGGCGATCGCGCTACTCGATCTGGCCGGCATGGCGCGTAACGAGGGCCAGCGCCTGCCTCTTTTGTTGCGTTTCCCCGATATCCTGCGGCAACGGCTCCGCACCCTCAAAAACGCCTTCGACGAGGCCCGCGAGTACTACGAGTATCCCGGACAGTACCGGCCGATTTATCCGATCAAGGCCAACCAGCAACACAGCGTCGTCCATTCGCTGGTCGGCGAAGACGGCGCCGGGCTGGAAGTCGGCAGCAAACCCGAACTGATCGCCGCGCTGGCGATGAGCCGCACCGGCGGCTACCTGATCTGCAACGGCTACAAGGATGCCGAATACGTCCGCCTGGCGTTGATCGGCCGGCGCCTCGGGCTGCGCGTGATCCTGGTCATCGAAAAGCCCGGTGAACTGGAACTGATCGCCCGCGAAGCGGCCGAGTCCGGGGTCGAACCCGAGGTCGGCGTGCGGCTGCGCTTATCGTCGACCGGTAAGGGCAAATGGCAGGATACGGGCGGCGAACGGGCCAAATTCGGGCTGTCGGCGAGCCAGATACTCGATCTGGTGCAGCGCATGAAAAGCGACGGCCGGCTCGGCTGGCTACAACTTTTGCACTTTCACATGGGCTCGCAGATTTCGAACCTGCGCGACTTCCAGGCCGGGATGCGCGAGGCCGGCCGCTATCTCGCCGAACTGCGCGCCTTGGGGGCGCCGCTCGGCTTCATCGACATCGGTGGCGGACTCGGTATCGATTACGAAGGCTCCCGGTCACGGACCTACAATTCGATGAATTACACGGTCCGCCAATACGCCGCAACGATCGTCCACGCCCTCAGCGACCTTTGCCTCGAACACGAACTCGAACCGCCCGCGATCGTCTCCGAATCCGGCCGGGCGCTCGCCGCCCACCACGCCGTGCTGGTCGTCCCGGTCTCGGCGACCGAACAGGTGCCGTCGCTCACCGCCGATCCGCCGCCGGGCGGCGACGACGAACACGTCGTGCTGGCTGGCATGCGGCAGATTTTCGACGAACTCGACGAACGCAGCCCCGAGGAATGCTGGCTCGAAGCCAGCCATTACCTGGAAGAAGGCCACAATCGTTTTCTCTATGGCGATCTCAGCCTGCCCGAACGCGCCGCGCTCGAAAAGCTCTACTACGGCCTGCTGCTCAAGATCCGCTCGCGCCTCGCCCCCACCGAGCGCAAAAGGCATCGCGAACTCGAGGAAGAATTGGAATACCGGCTGTCCGATAAATATTACCTGAACCTGTCCATTTTCCAGTCGGCGCCGGATATCTGGGCGCTCGACCAGGTCTTTCCGATCGTGCCGCTCGCCCGTCTCGACGAAGAACCGTCGCGGCGCGCCGTGCTCGAGGATCTGACCTGCGATTCCGACGGCCGGATCGAAGGCTACGTCGATCAGCTCGGCGTCGAAAAGACCCTGCGCGTCCACCCCGTCGCCGGCGACGAAGAATACCTGCTCGGCATCTTCCTGGTCGGCGCTTACCAGGAAACGCTCGGCGACATCCACAACCTGTTCGGCGACACCGACAGCGCCGACGTGACGCTGCGCGACGGCACGTTCGAGCTGACCAATCTGCGCCACGGCGATACGGCGCGCATCCTGCTCGAATACCTCGGCTACAACCCGGCCGACCTGATGCGCGCCTGCCGCAGCAAGATCCAGGCGGCGCAACTGCCGCCCGCCGTCGCTGGCCCGGTCGAGGCGGCGCTGCAAGCCGGACTCGACGGCTACACCTATCTGGAGGATTGATGGCCCACCGCAAAACATTACCGCGCGCCGGCTGGATCGGTCTCGGCGCCATGGGGCAGCCGATGGCGCGCCACCTTGCCGCCTACGGCGCCCTGGCCGCCGTCTGGAACCGCAGTGGCGAGAAAGCCGCGGCGCTCGCCGCCGACTGCGGTTGCCGGCACGTCGAGCGCCTGGCCGAACTGCCGGCCGAGGTCGAGGTGATCCTGACCTGCGTCAGCGCCGATAACGATCTCGAAACCGTGATCGCCCAATTGCTGCCGGAACTTCGGCCCGGCCAGATCATCGTCGATCACTCGACCGTCGCGCCGGCCACGGTGCGCCGGCTCGCGGCCGAGGTCGCCGCGCATCTCGGCGCGATGATCGACGCCCCGGTCTCCGGCGGTGTCGAAGGCGCCGAAAACGGCCGACTGGCGGTGATGGCCGGCGGCGATGCCGAAGTGCTCGAAGACGTACGCCCGCTGCTCGAATGCTACAGCGCCAAAATCACCTACCTCGGGCCAAGCGGCAACGGCCAGGCGGCCAAAGCCGTGAACCAGGTGTTGGTCGCCGGCATCGCCGAAGGCGTGTGCGAGGGCCTGGCGCTGGCCGAAGCCCTGCAACTGCCGCGCGAACCCTTGCTGGAGGTGTTACGCGGCGGCGCCGCCGGCTGCTGGTTTCTGGACAAACGAGGCGCAAGCATGCTCGACAACCGCTTCACCGGCGGCTTCAAGCTGGCCCTGCTGCACAAGGATCTCGAAATCTGCGCCCGTCTCGCCGCCGCGATCGGTGCCGAGCTGCCGACCGTGCAAGCAGCACTCGCCGACTACGGTCAATTGCTGGCAGAAGGCCGCGGCGACGAAGAGATTTCGGCCCTGATCCGGCACAAGCGGCAGCAGATCCATGGTCACGGACAAACCAGCTAAGACAACGCCGCGGATCGACGCCCGCCAACTCCGCGAGCTGCGCACCCTGCGCCAACTCAAAACCCACGGTGTCGCCTTCGTCAGCCTGCTCATCGCGCTGACCGGGCTGGCCTACAACACCTGGCGCAACGAAACCTCCGAAGCGCACCGCAACATCCGCGAAGCCGGTTTCCGCGTTCTGGTCGAGCTCGGCGAATTGCAACAGATCATCGACCGGACCTATTACTTCAAATCGGCCGGCACCGAGCCCGAGGGCCGGCGTGACGGCGAACTGTGGACCGAGGGTTGGGGCAAGGTGGCCATGATCCGCGATCTGACCCGGCTGATTCCGGGGCCGGCACACGAATCGGGCGTCGAACTGTTCGCTTTATGGCAAAAACACGCCGCCAGCCTCACCCAGGGCAGCGGCACGGCGGCCGCCAAAAACGCCGAGAAGACCCTCTCCGGCGCGCTCAAAACCACCCGCGACCAGGTCGTCGCCGCCCTCGACCGGCTACGCTGAACAGCCCAGCGCTCCAGACCGCCGGAGCACGATTCAAAACCCCCGCTGGCGGGGAAGTGCTTTTATTTCTCCCCCGCAAGCGGGGGAGCAACGAGGGGGCGGAGAGTGAGTGGTGACGAGGGAGTGGTGACTGTCCCGATTCGTCCGCGGTTCAGGCATCGGCCATGGACGCGGCTTGTTTTTGAGCCGGTAGCTTGTAAGTACTCTATTTGTACTATATACTGGTGCCGTGAAACCGGTTGAACGGAAAATCCTGGATTACGTCACCGCGGCGCTTCGCGACCAGGGGTTCAGTCCCACGTTGCGGGAAATCGGCGAGGCGATCGGTTACCGCTCGCGCGGCTCGGTGCGCCATTACGTCAATGCCCTGATCGCCGCCGGCCACCTGCGCCGCACGGCGGCCCATCGCGCGCGCGGCCTGTCGTTGCCGGCCGCCGGGCGCGGCGCCGGTGACCCGCCGATTCCGCTGGCCGGACGCATCGCCGCCGGCCGGCCGCTCGAGGCGGTTCCCGAAAACGACTACATCGATTTCCACGACCGGCTGCGCCAGCCCGGTTTGTACCAATTGCAGGTCAGCGGCGATTCGATGATCGACGCCGGCATTTACGACGGCGATACGGTGCTGATCAAGCCGGCACGCGCGGCGCCCAACGGCGCCATTGTCGTCGCCCTGATCGATGGCCACGAGGCGACGCTCAAGCGCATCTACCAGCGCCCCGGCGGCATCACGCTGAAGGCCGAGAACCCCGCCTACCCGGTCCACCACTACGAACCGGGACGGGTCGAAATCCAGGGAATCTTGCATTCGGTACACCGGTTTTTTTAGCTCAACACCCCCATGAACTCGCCATGGCAACGCGCCATCGCCCTGGCCGATATGAACGCCTTTTTCGCCAGCATCGAGCAGCTCGACGACCCGGCGCTGCGCGGCCGGCCGGTGGCGGTGACCAACGGCCGGCGCGGCACCTGCATTATCACCTGTTCCTACGAGGCGCGCGCCTGGGGCGTGCGGACCGGGATGCGCCTGCGCGCGGGGCGCAGGCTGTGCCCGGACCTGGTGCAACGGCCGGCCAGACCGGAGCGCTACGCCGAGATCTCGACCCGCATCATGCGGGCGCTGACCGAGATCACGCCGCTGATCGAGGTATTCTCGGTGGACGAGGCGTTTTTGGATGTCACTGCCAGCCAGAAGCTGTTCGGCTCGGTGGCGGCCATCGGTGCACGCATCAAGGCGGTGATTCACCGCGTCTCCGGTCTCCACGCCAGTGTCGGTCTCAGCGAGGGCAAACTGACTGCGAAATGGGCGGCGAAACGGCACAAACCGGATGGTCTCACCCTATTGCCGCCGGAGCAGGTCAGGGCCGCGCTGGCGCCGCGCCCGGTCGAGGAAATCTGCGGCATCGCACGCGGTATCCGCACCCACCTGGCGCGCTACGGCGCCGCCACCTGCGGCGACGTCGCCCGCCTGCCGATCGGCGTGCTCGCCGGGCGCTGGGGCGATATCGGCCGCCGCTTGTGGTCGGTGTGCCGCGGCCATGATCCGGCCCCACTCATCCTTTCCGCCCCGGCGCCGAAGTCGATCGGACACGGCAAAGTGACGCCGCCGGACACGCGCGACCCCCGGCTTATCGCCACCTATCTGATCCACATGGCCGAGAAAGTCGCCGCCCGCTTGCGCCGCCACGACTATGAAGCCGGCCGCTTGCAGATCGGCTTGCGCACCCGCGACGGCTGGCTGGAACGCGAATACCGGGTCATGCCGACCGCGTGCAGTCATACGCTCCGCGGCCTGTGCCGGCATTTCGTCCAGCACTGCTGGCACGGCGAGGGCATCTTCCAGGTACAGATCACGGCCCACAACCCCCAACCGCGCGCCGGCCAGCAGGACTGGCTGCGGCCCGCCGGCGAGCCGCACCAGGAGATCGACAGCGTGGTCGACCGAATCAACCGGCGTTATGGCGAGTTCGCCATCGCTCCGGGCACACTCCTCGGCCGCTCGGATATGCCCAACGTGATCGCCCCGGCCTGGCGCCCGGACGGTCACCGGGCGACCGTTGAAGGCTACCGGCGAGACGAGTATCGCGGCCGCGATGGACCGGCGCAGAATTTTCCCATGCGGAACGCCCGGTGCGGCGTTTCCTGGCCATTTCCTGAAATTTAACGGCATTGGCCCTCGATCCGGACACGGCACAAGCCTACGCGGCGCAAGGTTTTCTATTGCAGGCGCGGGAACTCGCCGAGTATGCGGCTTCTGAGGCACCGCTGCGCCGAGTGCTGGCGGCAGCGCCTCATCGCCGCCCGCTCAATCGACGTACATCGAACTGACCGATTCGCCGAGGGCCATGCGGCGGATGGTTTCGGCCAGCATCTGGGCGACGCTGAGCTGGCGGATGCGGCGGCAGGCGCGGGCCGCGGGGCTGAGCGGGATGGTGTCGGTGACGACGATTTCGTCGATCGTCGACTTTTCGATGTTCTCCACCGCCGGACCGGAGAGCACCGGGTGGGTGCAATAGGCGACGACTTTTTCGGCGCCTTTGTCTTTCAGTGCGGCGCCGGCGGCGCACAGCGTGCCGGCGGTGTCGATCATGTCGTCGACCAGAATGCAGCACTTGCCGCCGACTTCGCCGATGATGTTCATCACCGTCGCTTCGTTGGCCCGCGGCCGGCGTTTGTCGATGATCGCCAGATCGACGTCGAGCCGTTTGGCGATCGCCCGGGCGCGGACCACGCCGCCGACGTCGGGGGCGACGACAATGTTCTGGTGGCTGTTCTGGCGCTGCCAGATGTCGGCGAGCAGCAGCGGCGAGGCGTAAACGTTATCGACCGGGATATCGAAAAAGCCCTGGATCTGGTCAGCGTGCAGGTCGATGGTCAAGATACGGTCGGCGCCGATCGTGCTGATCATGTTGGCGGCGACTTTGGCGGTGATCGGGACACGCGCCGAGCGCGGCCGGCGATCCTGTCGGGCGTAGCCGAAATACGGGATCAGCGCCGTGATGCGGCCCGACGAAGCGCGCTTCAGCGCGTCGATCATGACCAGCAGTTCCATGAAATGGTCGGCGGTCGGGGCGCAGGTCGGCTGCAGCAGATAGACGTCGCGGCCGCGGACGTTGTCCATGATTTCGATGTTGACTTCGCCGTCGCTGAAACGCCCGACGATGGCTTTGCCGAGCGCGATCCCGAGGTGCCGGGCGACCGCCTCGGCGAGCGGCAGGTTGGCGTTGCCGGCGAAAAACATGATTTCGGTGACCGACATCGGCAAAACTCCGGTGTGGTCCGGCGATCAGGGTGCTGCCGGGGCGTTATAAGGTCGATTGGCTGGGACGGCAGGATTCGAACCTGCGCATGCGGGGATCAAAACCCCGTGCCTTACCGCTTGGCGACGTCCCAGCATGGAACCTGAAGCCGGGTTCCTTGGCCATTATAGCGGCCTTCGCCAAACGCTTCAGACGGCGGGCTTCAACCGGGCGCTTTAACCGGGCTCACCGGCACCGGCGTATCGGCAGCCAATGCCCACTTCGCAATCCGGACCCGGATGCGGTATTTGCCGCGCTCGGCTTCGATGCTGGTCGGTAGTAACAGCGTCTCTTGCAGCACGTAATCGAGATAGCGCACCCGCCAGCCGTCGTAGCGCACTTCACTGAGCGTGCCGTTACGGCGAAACGAGGCGCGGGCCGCGGCGGGTGACGGCAGGCCGCGGACCCAATCGCGCAGCAGGCTGACCGGCAGTTCGAAGCCGAGCGCGGCGGCGACCAGCGGCTCGGGCTCAGGGCCGAACTGCGTTCCACCGTGCCCGGCTTCGAGGCGGGCGCCGCCGGGTTGGACCGTCAGGCGCCAACGCTCGCCGGTGGTGCTGAGGTTGGCGCGCCACTCGCCTTGATTGCCGTCCTCGACCGAAAAGCGCAGGCTGCCGCCCCGCCGGCCGTCGGTGATGGCCAGCCGGCCTTCCAGGCGCCACGAGGCGAGTTCCGCGAAATAGGCCTCTCGTTCTTTTAGCCAAGTGCCCGCGGGCGCCTCACGCTCCGGTAGAGCGCGGCACGCCGCAAGTCCGGCGGTCAAGGCGAGAAGCGCCACCAGCGCCGGCGCGGCGCGCCTGCCGGACGGCGGCGCGTGGCCGCTGATCACTGTCTCTCGACTCCCAGGCGCTCGAGGGCCTCGCGCAGCACGGGATGGTCGGCGTCAAGGGCAGCGGCCGCCTCGAAATAACCCCGGGCTTCGTCGCGGCGGTTCAATTGCCACAATACTTCGCCCAGATGGGCGGCGATCTCGGCGTTGCGTTCGCCGGCCAAGGCCCGCGTCAGGTAGTGTTCGGCCAATGCCAGATTGCCGAGCCGATATTGGACCCACCCCATACTGTCGAGGGTCGCCGGATCGCCGGGATTGAGATCGAGAGCGCGCTCGATCAGTTTCAATGCTTCCTGGTGGCGGTTGGTGCGGTTCGCCAACGTGTAACCGAGCGCATTGAGGGCCGCGGCGTTTTCCGGGTCTTCCTGGATGATGCGGCGCAGGTCCTGTTCGGCCAGCGCCAGGTCGCCGGCGGCATCGGCGAGCAGGGCCCGGGCGTAGAGCAGTTGGTGGTCGCCGCCCAGCGCCGCCAATGCCGCGCTCAGCCGGGCGAGCGCCGCGTCGGGCCGGCCGGCATCGCCGAGCAGTTCAGCCTCGGTCAAATAGGCGCCGATCGCCAGTTCGTCGCCCCCGCTTTTTTGCGCTTCGTGCAAAGCGGCGAGCGCCGTTTCGAGCGCGCCTTGCTTGGCGGTGACGATCGCCAGCCTGAGCTGGGCTGCGGTCGCTTGCGGTCCGGCTTGCACCCGGCGGTAGCAATCGCCGGCGTCGGCGAGCAGATCGAGCTGTTCGGCCAGCCGCCCGCAATAGAAATAATGGTCGAAACGGAGCGGTTCGGGCAGGCCGCCGGGCTCGTCTTCAAGCCGCCGCAGGTGGCGATAATCGGCGCGTGCTGTGTCGCCCTCGCCGGCGGCCAGGGCATAGAGCGCCATCGTGTACCACGCCGTGCTGTCCCTGGGCAGGCGGAGCAGAAGCTGCCGCGCTGCATCGTTCTCCCCCTGCCGGCGCAGCAATTCGGCGGCGGCCAGAATCACGCTGCGGGCCGCAGGATCGATCTTGAGGGCGTGCTGGTAATGGGCCAGGGCCGCCGCATCGTCACCGCCGCGGTGCGCGAGTTGCGCCGCCCATTGCAAAATTTCAAGGTCGTCTGTGTCGCGCGCGGCGCGCTCGGCCAAATCGTGGGCCGCGGCGGCGTCACCGAGGCGAAAGGCGAGGATGCTCTGGCCGTACAGGCTGTCCGGGCGCGTCTCGCCGCGATGCAGGTCGCTGAGTGCGGCGGCGACCTCGTCGCGCCGCGTGGCGTCGTCGACCGCATCGAGCAAGGCCCCGATCAGCGCCCACCCCTCGGCCGGCTGCCGATGGCCGGCGAGCAGGCGGTTCAACGTCCCCAGCGCCCCGCTGAGTTGCCCGGTCTGGATCTGGGCCAGGGCGCGAAACTGGAGCGCCTCGTGGCGTTCCGGCTCCAGTTCCAGCCAGCGCCCGGTGGCGGCGTTCATCTCCGGCCAGGCGTGCGCGGCGTAAGCGATGCGGCTCGCCCTCTCGGCGATCTCCGGATCGCGCGATTTCTGCGCCGCCTGGGTGTATTCCACCGCCGCGCCGGCCAGATCCTGGGCGGCGCCCAAGCGTTCGCCGGCCAGCACGTGATAAATCGCCTCGGGATCGACCGGCACCCGGTAGCGTTCGGCGGCGGGAGGTTCAGGCGCCGCTTCGGCGGCGGGCGCGGCGGGTTCGGCCGGCGGGCGGGCGGCGCAGGCGGCGATCAGCAACGCCGCCGGCCACACGACCGGCAGCAGCGAGCCGCGCCGCGCGCGGAGGATCGGGATCGGGAACAAGGACGATTTCTCCTTACAGCGCATGGATAGTGCTTGCCAGTGCGGAGCGCAAAGACGAAAATGGCACGCGATGCGTCCAAAACACTTCCGCCCATGCCGTTGATCGTTGCCGGCGTCAATCACGTTACCACGCCGATAGACATCCGCGAGCGTTTTGCGTTCGCCGCCGCCGAGACGGAGCCGGCGCTCACCGCGCTCGCGGCGCTCGACTCGGTGTCCGAAGCGGTGCTGCTCAGCACCTGCAACCGGACGGAAGTCTATTGCCGGACGAGCGGCGGCGACGGCGGCGAGTTGATCGCCTGGATGCACCGCTGGCACCGCCTGCCGGCCGGCGTTTACGACAGCCATTTTTATCGCCGCTTCGACCGCGAGGCGATCGCCCATCTGTTGGGCGTCGGCGCCGGTCTCGACTCTCTGGTACTCGGCGAACCGCAGATCGGCGGCCAGATCAAACAAGCATGGCAGGCGGCGCGCCAGGCGGGCACCGCCGGCACTGTGCTCGACCGGGCCTTTCAGGCCGCCTTCCGGACGGCGAAACGAGTGCGGGCCGAGACCGCGATCGGCCGCAACCCGGTGACCGTGCCCTATGCCGCGGTGGCCTTGGCCCGGCAGATCTTCGACGACCTGCCGGCGCGCCACGCCCTGCTGCTCGGGGCCGGTGATATGATCCGGCTCAGCGCCGGTTACTTACAACAACAGGGGCTTGGCCGCCTGACCGTGGTCAACCGCGATGCCGAGCGGGCGGGCGAGTTGGCCGGCGAGTTCACCGCCGCCTGCGGCGCCGGCCTCGACGCGTTGCCGGAGGTCTTGCGCGAGGCCGATCTGGTGATCGCTTCGACCGCCAGCCCGGAGCCATTGATCGACGTAGCGCTGCTGCGCCGGGCGCGCGCCGGCCGCCGCCAACCGCTACTGATGATCGACATCGCGGTGCCCCGCGATATCGCCCCGGAAGTGGCCGACCTGGACGATGTTTTTTTGTACACGATCGACGACTTGCAGGAAGTGATCCGCGCCGGACTGGCCGAGCGCACCGCGGCCACTGACGACGCCCGGCTGATCGTCGAGCAGGAAACCGCGGCTTTTTTGCGTTGGCTCGAAATCCGCCGCGCCCAGCACCGGCTCGCCACTTACCGGCAGCAAGCGGAAACCATCCGCGACCGGACACTGGCCGAGGTCCGCCGCCGGCTCGCCGCCGGTCTCGAAGCGGACGCCGCGCTCGACCTGCTTGCCGGCCGTCTCACGCAACGCCTATTGCACGGCCCGAGCCGCGGCTTGCGGGCGCTGGCCGGCAGCGGCGACCACTCGCTCGTCGAGCGCCTCTGCACCCTGCTGCTCGAAGCCCCGGAGGGCAGCGACCCGGACAGCGAGGCGGAGACAAATCACGGGACGCGGGACGCCGGCTCCGAGGCCACGCCGAACCGCCGCCGGCAGGCGTCATGAAATCTCTACTCGATCATCCGGGATTGCAGCGCCGGATCGAGGAACTGGCGCTCCGCCACGAAGAACTCGGCCGCCTGCTCGCCGCCCCGGAGACGGCCGCCTCGCGCCGCGAATACACGCGGCTAAGCCGGGAATATGCCGTGCTCGATGCCGTGGTCAAAGCCGTCGCGACACGCGCCGAACTGGCCGGCCGGCTGGCTGACGCCCGGCGCCTGAGTGCCGATCCGGACCCGGCGCTGGCAGCGCTGGCGGCCGAGGAAATCTCGGCGCTGGAACAACGTCTGGCGGCATGCGAACGGGAACTCGCCGGGCGCCTGTTGCCCCCCGAAACGCTCGACGACCGCGATTTGTACCTCGAAATCCGCGCCGGCACTGGTGGCGACGAAGCGGCACTGTTCGCCGGCGATCTTTACCGGATGTACGCGCGCTACGCCGAACACCAGGGTTGGAACGTCGCCACCGTGTCGCAAACGCCGGGCGAACACGGCGGTTTCCGCGAAATGATCGCCAAGGTCTCGGGCGACGGCGCTTACGGACGGCTCAAATATGAGGCTGGGACGCACCGCGTTCAGCGCGTCCCGCTGACCGAGGCGCAGGGGCGGATACACACCTCGGCCTGCACCGTCGCAGTGCTGCCCGAAGTCGAAGCCGTCGATGAGATCGTCATCGACCCCGCCGATCTCAGAATCGATACCTATCGCTCCTCGGGCGCCGGCGGCCAGCATGTCAATACCACCGATTCGGCGGTCCGCATCACCCACATGCCGAGTGGCATTGTGGTCGAATGCCAGGACGAGCGCTCGCAACACAAAAACAAGGCCCGCGCCATGAGCCTGCTCGGCGCCCGGCTTTTGGCCCGCGAACAGGAAGCGCAGCGCCGGGCGACGGCCGCGGCGCGCAAAACGCAGGTCGGCAGCGGCGACCGTTCGGAACGCATCAGAACCTACAATTTTCCGCAGGGGCGGATCACCGATCACCGCATCGATCTGACGCTGTACCGCCTCGCCGACATTCTCGACGGTGACCTCGAACCCCTCGTCGAACCGCTGCGCGCCGCCGCCCACGCCGATCGCCTGGCGGCGCTGGCCCATCCAGCGTAAACCCATCCCGCCGCCCGCAGCGGCCGGGCTGGACACGAAAACCGTATAATGCATCATTCAATTGTCGTGGCGGAGCGTAGCGCAGCCTGGTAGCGCACCACAATGGGGTTGTGGGGGTCGGGAGTTCGAATCTCCCCGCTCCGACCAAGCGACTCGACTGTTATTCCGTCCGCTCGGCCTTGGGGTGGAGCCGCGCAAAATTGAACCTGGCCCGGAGTGCATGATGAATCCGCCCGAACAATCCGAAGCTGCTTTATTGCCGGATATCGCCAATGAAGCCCGGCCCGGCATCGCCGGCCGGCTCGATTGGGTCGGGATGAATCAAGTCGAAATCCCGGTCCGCATCCAACTCGGCAACAACGACGAAGCCGCGGCCCACGCGCGGGCGACAGTATTCGTCAACCTCATCGATCCGGCGGCGCGCGGCATCCACATGTCGCGGCTTTATCTTTTGCTCGAACAAACCCTGGCCGAACACCCGCTCAGCCCATGCGCCCTGCGTCGTGTGCTGCGTGAATTCCTCGATTCGCACCGCGAGCTTTCCGACCGGGCGCTGATCCGGCTGGATTTCGATCTCATGGTCCGCCGCCCGGCGCTGGTCAGCGACCACCACGGCTGGCGGCGCTATCCGGTCAGTCTGATCGCCGAACTCAACGGCGACGAATGCCGCAGCCGTGAATTCCGGATGGAAATGGCGATGCAGGTACTTTATTCCAGTACCTGCCCGTGCTCGGCGGCGCTCGCCCGGCAATTGATCCAACAACAGTTCGACGCCGATTTCGCCGCCGCCCGGCAACCGGCCAAAGAGGCGGTGCGCGCCTGGCTCGGCGGCGATCGCGGCATCAGCGCCACCCCGCACAGCCAGCGCAGCGCCGCCGATGTCCGCGTTCGACTGGCGCCGAGTTTCGAGGCCTTCCCGCTGCTCGACCTGATCGATTGCCTCGAAGCAGCACTGCAAACGGCGGTGCAGGCGGCGGTCAAGCGCGAGGACGAACAGGCTTTCGCCCGGCTGAACGGCGCCAATTTGATGTTCTGCGAAGACGCCGCGCGGCGCATCCGCAAAGTGCTCGACAGCGATGAGCGCGTCATCGATTTTTGGGCCCGCTGCCGCCATTTCGAAAGTCTGCACCCGCATAACGCCGTCGCCATCGTCACCAAAGGCCTGAGCAACGGCTTCGCCCCGATCGACGGGACACCGGCCGGCTGGCACGATTAGCCAGCGGCCACCCCCTCCCCAACCCCCCGCAAGCGGGCACCTCTCCTTCCCCCTCCCAGGGGGAAGGTTGGGAAGGGGGTCTGAACCTCTCCCCCCTTGTTCCCGGGGCGAGTTGGGAAGGGGGATCGAGGCCGAATATCCTAGACTTGGGCAAGACGATCTAATAAGATGAGGACTCCCTTCTCGCAAGTGGAGCACAGCATGAACGGTATTTCGCGTCTCGCAAGGTGGGCCGGGAGCGGAGCGCTCATTCTGGTATCGGGGGTTTTATTCGTCGCCTGCGGGAGCAGGATCTCGCAGATTCAAAGCGGCGAATGCTTCGTGATCGACGTGGTCGGGGTCACCCCCGACGGTTCGAAGATCTCGCAGATCCGCACTGTCGAATGCCCGGCGGAAGAGACACCCACCGGTTCGAGGATCTCGCAGATTCAAAGCGATCTGATTACCAGTGGGGATTGTTTCGTGATTGTCGAGGTGGGGCTCGACATCCGCGGCTCGAAGATCTCCCAGATCAGGGCGGTGGAGTGCCCGAAAGAGACGCTCGCGCCGGCCGCCGATGATGCCGCGGTAAACGACGCCGAAATTCTCGATGATTCGGCGGAAAACGAGTCCGCAAGTCCGCCCACCGCGACACCGCCGCCCAGTGAAGAGACGCAAGCGGCACTGGCCGCCGATCTGGCCGAAGCAGCACGTCAGGTGACGGCCAAGGCGCGGGCCGAGGCGGATTTGGAAGAGACGCCGGCAGTGACTGATTCCGGCAACTGATCATCTAACAGGTTGTTGAAAAACGCCATCCTGGCGTTTTTCAACGTCGCTGGCGAAAGGCGCAACGGCTACGCTTCCAGGGGCTTCTTGCGACTGACGTGGCAAACCGCCCCGGCCCCGCGCAGCCGGGCGGTGACGGCTGGCCGTTGTTTTTGCGGGCTTATCGTAGACCCAATAGTTGCATAAATTTTGCTCGATTTACTTGGGCAATCCTGCCCTCGCCCTTCGGGCC
>DAITQM010000030.1:0-33847 GCA_036832975.1 Pseudomonadota bacterium
CCCCGCGCCCCCCCCCCCCCCCCCCCCCCCCCCCCCCCCCGGCCCCCCCCCCCCCCGCCCCCAGCCCCCCCGGCCGCTCCACCCCGCGCCGCGACGCCACGGACGGCCCGGCAACCGCGTGGGCCTGGGCCTGGACCGTCGCACCCCCGCTTCTGGCTGCTGCCGATCGCCGCCGTCCTGGCCTCCGCCCTGGTCATCGGACTGGTCTGGTCCGGATCGTCGCTGCGTTCGGTCGAACTCAACATCACGCCGCCGCCGGACCGGGTGTCGGTCAGCGGTCCGGCTCTGCACTTCGGATCCCGCCTTTGGGTCAGTCCGGGCGACCATCGCCTGCACGCCGAGCGGCAGGGCTACGCGCCACTCGACGAACCGCTTCATATCCCGGCCGCTGGACCGGTGCACCTCGCCTTTGCCATGCAGCCCTTGCCCGGACGGCTCGAAATCACCAGCGACCCGGCGGGCGCCGAAGTCCGAATCGGCGAAGACCTGGCCGGTGTGACGCCGCTCGCCGACGTGCGGCTCGCCGCCGGCAGCCATGAGTTGCACTTCACCGCTGACGGCTATCAACCGTTGCAGCGCACGGTGCAAATCGAGGGCTTCGATAAAACGCAGCAACTGACCGTAACCCTGCTGCCCCAAGCGCCGGTCCATTTCAGTACCCAACCGGCCGGGGCCGACATCACGATCGGCGGCCGGGTGCTGGGCCAAACCCCGGCGACGGTCGGCCTCGACGCCGGTCGCCAGGAGGTTTCGCTCAGCCTGGCCGGTTACCAGCCGTGGTCGGGGGAGATCGAAGTCACCGGCAGTGAGGCGCAGACCGTGCCGGAAGTGACGTTGAAAAAAGCACCGGCCGGCATCCGGATTAAAAGCACGCCGTCCGGCGCCAGCGTCGTGATCGGCGGGCGGACGCAAGGCAAAACGCCGCTGACCGCGGCGCTCGAGCCCGAGGTGCGGACCGAAATCATCCTGACCCATCCCGGTTATCACGACCTGCGCAATGTGGTGACCGTCCCGGCCGATGCCGTCGAGGATCTCGAGGTCACGCTGACCCCGATTCGCGGCGAGGTCGCGATCGCCGCCGAGCCGGCGGACGCCCACCTGATCGTCGGCGGCCGCGATCTCGGCCCGGCGTCGCGCGTTTTCCGGCTGCCGGCGGTCAAGACCGATCTGCTGTTTCGCAAACCCGGCTATCGGGACGAAACGCGCACCGTCACTCCGCACCCGAACCGCCGCGTCGAACTCAAAGTCAAACTCGAAAGCGAGCGCGAAGCGCGCCTCGAACGCCTGCCCGAATGGCTCGAAAGCGGCGACGGCCAGCGGCTGAGACTGATCAGACCGGGCCGTTTCACGATGGGCGCGCCGCGCGGCCAGCAGGGCCGGCGGGCCAACGAAATCGAGCGTCAAGTCGAACTGGTCCGGCCGTTCTATCTCGCCGACCGCGAAGTGACGAATGCCCGTTTTCGCGCCTTTCGCCGCAACCATTCCAGCGGCATCGCCGGCAAGGTGACACTGGACAATGAACAGCAACCGGTGGTACGCATCGGTTGGGAGGATGCCGCCGCCTACTGCAACTGGCTGAGCGCCCGCGACGGCCTGACCGCCGCCTACCGCGCCACCAATGGGCGCCTCGAACTGATCCGCCCGGTACCCAACGGCTACCGGTTGCCGAGCGAAGCGGAATGGGCTTACGCCGCCCGCTTCGCCGCCGGGCGCGATCTCAAATATCCCTGGGGGGCGAGCCTGCCGCCGCCGGCGGGGTCCGGTAATTTCGCCGACCGCAGCGCCGCCGGGCTGCTGCCGGCCGTCCTCAGCGATTACGACGACGGCTGGGCGGCCAGCGCTCCGGTCGGGACATTCAAAGCCGACGCACTCGGTCTTTACGATATCGGTGGTAATGTAACGGAGTGGATCGGCGACGTTTATGACGGCGGACTGATCGCCGCGCCGGCACTGGAACGCGACCCGCTCGGCCCACAAGGCGGCGGTGCCCACGTCGTCCGCGGTTCGAGTTGGCGCCACGCCGGGCTCGGCGAAATGCGCCTGAGTTGGCGCGACCAAGCCGGCGAAGGGCGCGACGATCTCGGCTTCAGAATCGCCCGCTACGCGGAGTGACCAATGCGTTATTGGCCGAAATTATTTTTATTGGCTACCCTGCTGCTGGCTGCCGCCCGCTGGGTCAGCGACGCCGGAGCGCCGGACCGCACCCTGCTTCCCGCAGTTCAAACGCCGCCTCGGCCGCCGGCGGCGGAGATCACCGCCGCGGCACAGACGGGTGCGAGCTTCGAATTCAAACCGTCGGAACAGATCGTCGCCGATCGCGGCGTCGATTTTCCGTCGGATATTTGATTACCAAAAATATATTCAATGGCTAATTTTTTACCGCGCAACGCCCTGACGCGCGAATTCATCTTGCACAGCGCCGCCCTGGTGCTGATCGTCGGTGTGGTTCATACCGTCTATACCGTGACCATCAGGCCGCAGGCCGAGGAACACCGGATCGCCGAACAGATCGCGCTGGCGGAAAATCCCGACGCCGTCAGCGAACGCTCGGTCTGGGTGATCCTGCGCGACCCGGAGCAGGAGATCAGCTTCGTCCTGTTTTTCTGGGCCTTGTTCATCATGGGCAACAAGCTGCGCGCCGTTTATATCGAGCGCCGGCAGTTGGCGAAAAACCTGATTCCGGTGCTTCCCGGACAGAGCATCCTCGTCGAAGACGTCCGCGACTTCGCCCGCGGCATCGAAGCGCTCGACCCGGCGGTGCGCGATTCGTTGTACGCCCGCGCCCTGCACAGCGCCCTGCGCCGCTTCCAGGCGACAAAGGACATCCCCAGCGTCTCCGACGCCGTCGATTCGGTCTGTTCCACCGAACACGAACGGCTGGATTCCGAACTGGCGATGGTGCGCTACATCGCCTGGGCGATCCCGTCGATCGGCTTTATCGGCACGGTACGTGGCATCGGCGGTGCTCTGGCTCAGGCCCACCAGGCGGTCCAAGGCGATATTACCGGCGTCACCGCCAGCCTCGGCACGGCGTTCAACTCGACCCTGGTCGCCCTGCTGCTCAGCATCGTCGTCATGTTCGCGCTGTACCAATTGCAACAGCTCCAGGAAAGGCTGGTACTCGATACCAAAACGACGAGCGACCGCAACCTGGTGCAGTACCTCAAAATCCCTGGATAACCGACCCAATCGTTGCATAAATTTTGCTCGATTTTATCAAATTCACCATGAAATCATAATTATGTTGCTATTAGCAGGAAAATCGAATTCATATATCGTGACGCGCCCGGTTTCTCGCCCAAGCTGGCGGCACATCTTGTCCGCTTCCCCTCGAACCGTAGAATTACTACGGTTTGTCGGGGAATCGGACAAGCTGCACTCGCCAGCTTGACCGAGAATTCCGGGAATCTATGCAACAATTGGGTCGTGTTTAGAATGAAACGCTGCGTTATCGAAATCAACGACAGCGGCATCGAACTGGCCGATGAGGACGGCATCCGGCGGACCTCGCCGGGCTACGCTTTCTGCGCCGGCCGGGAAATCCTGGTCGGCGAACAGGCGGCGGCGCGGCTGCGCCTCAACCCGCGGGCCGGTCACGACCGTTTCTGGAGCCGTCTTGATCAAAAGCCGCTGCCGAGCGCCTCCGGCCCGGCGCACTCGCACGCCGATCTCGCCTGGTACCACCTGCGCGAGTTGTGGACGCCGGTGCACCGCGAATACGACCAGGTTCTTTTCGCCGTCGGCGACGACGACCCCGAGCGCCTCGCCCTGCTGCTCGCCATCGCCCGTTCCCTGGACGTGCCGCTCAAGGCCATGGCCGCCAGTGCGGTTGTGGCCGCCGCCCATTCGGCGGCGCACGCCGGGCCGGCGGATGACTACCTGGTCCTCGATATTCACCTGCACGAGATGACCGCCGAGCACGTGCGCATCGCTGGCGGGCACGCCGAACTCGGCGAACGGCGGCGCCTGGCGCAACATGGCACCGCGCGGCTCAACGAGCGTTGGGCGCAGATGATCGGCGAAGCGTTTCTCAAGCACACCCGTTTCGATCCACTGCACAGCGCGGCGAGCGAGCAGCAGTTGTTCGACCGGCTGCCCACGTGGCTGGGACAACTGGCCGAACAACCGCGCCTGCGCGTTGCCCTGACCTCCGGCGGCCACGAGTTTGCCGTCGATCTCGATCGCGAAATGTTCACCTCGATCGCCGCGCCGTTATATCGTCCGCTGCTCGACGCCGCGAACGAGGCCGGCGCTCCCGTCCTGCTGCGCCACCGTCTTGGGCTTTTACCGGGTTTCAGGGACCGGCTCGGATCGTCGGCCAGCGGCACACTGCTCGCCGCCCATGCCGTCGCCATTGGCTTGCTGTCGTATCATTTAGATACCGAAGCCGAAAATATCGAAGAAGTCCCGTATCACACTCGGCTGCCGCTGGCCGGCGGTTCACTCGCCTCGCCACCGGCAACGGCGGCACCGCCACCGGCGGCCACCCACCTCAGTGACGGGGCGAGCCTGTGGCGTTTGAGCAGCGAGCCCTTCCCGCTGCCGCCCGGCCGGCCGCCGGCGTCGGGCGCCGCCGAGTTGCGCCTGAACGGCGATCGTCTCCGCCTCATCGCCGGCGATGCGACCCCAGTCAGCGTCAACGGTAGTCCGCTGCACGGCGCCTGCGATGTGAAGAGCGGCGATACGCTGACCGTCGGCGGGCAAAACTATATGCTGCTCCACCAGTGCGATGAATAAACCCCGTGCACGCCTTGCAGCATGAAGGACGGACCCCGACAGACTGCCCGACGGAATAGCCGATGAGCCGCCGCCGACCGACGGAAACCATCAGCCTGTCGTTTCTCGACGTCATGTCGGTCGGCCTGGGGTCGGTGATCTTGATTTTTCTGATCATCGACCATGCCGGCGAACAACGGGAACAGGCTTCGCTGGCCGAACTGAATGCCCGGATCGACGCATTACAGGCCCAATACGTCGAACACCAATTCGCCGCCGACGAATTGGGCAAGGCGCTGGAACGGCGGCAGGCGGAGCTGGATGCGGCACGCGCCGAACTGGCTGAGCAGGCGGAAGATATCGACCGCACTGCCCCACCCAGCGCCGAGATCGCGCAGCGGCGCGCCGCGGTCGAAACGCTGCGTTCGCAACTGACCTCACTGGAAACCCAGGTCGCGGCATTGCGCAACGAAGCCGTCAAGCAGGACAACAACGCCAATCTTCTGCGTCAGGACGACGGCGAGCGGCAGTACCTGACCGGTCTTAAAATCGGTGGCAACCGCATTTTATTTCTGGTCGATGCCTCGGCGAGCATGCTCGAAGAGACCATCGTCGGCGTCATCCGCCGGCGCAACCTTTCCGAGGCCGAACGCCGGGCGGCACCGAAATGGCGGCGCGCCCTCGCCGCGGTCGAATGGTTGGCCGCGCGCCTGCCGCCGGAAGCGCAATTCCAGATTTACGTTTTCAATGACGACGTACGCCCGGTGCTGGCCGAAACCAGCGGTCAATGGCTCGCCATCGGCACCCGCGGCGAAGTGCTGGAGCAAGCCCTCGAGGCGCTCCGCCGCGTCGTTCCCAGCGGCGGCACCAGCCTCTACCGGGCCATCGCCTCGACCACCGGCCTGACACCGCGCACCGACAACATCTATCTGCTCACCGACGGCCTGCCGACCCAGGGACTGCTCGCCAACCAACGCGGCAACGTCTCGCCGGCGCGACGCCTGCAACTGTTCAACGAAGCGCTGCGCATCGTGCCCAAAGTCGTACCGGTGAACGTCATCTTGCTGCCCTTCGAGGGCGACCCGCTGGCTGCCGCGGCCTACTGGCAACTGGCCAGGCTGAGCAGCGGCGTGTTGTTGTCGCCCACCGCCGATTGGCCGTGATGAAACCGTTGCTCAAAAAACGCCGTGACGGCCTGCAGGGCAACCTGTTGTCGTTCCTCGACGTGATCAGCTCCGGCTTCGGCGCCATCGTCATGCTGCTCGTCATCAGCAAGACCGGCGAGCCGTTGCGCGTGACCGAAGCCCGCGAACGGTTGCTCGACACCGAACGGCAGTTGGCGGCCTTGATCCCGGCGGTCGAATTGGACAACGCCGCCAAACAGGCGCACTTGAACGAGATGGCCAGTGAGCTGCAAGCTCTAAAAGCGCGCCGCGCCGCGCTCGCCAGGCAGGCGCAAGTAGAAGGCGAGCGGACCCTCGACCAGCGCGCCCTGGCGACAATACAAAACCGCCTCGAACGGGCCAGGCAATCGCTGACCGAGGAAATGCAGCGCCTGCTCAAAAGCAGCCGCCGGCGCCCTGACAACACGGTCGGCGGCGTGCCGATCGACAGCGAGCACATCGTCTTCATCATCGACACCTCGGGCAGCATGCAACGAATCTGGCCGAGCGTGGTCCGTAAACTCGAACAGACGCTGAACGTCTATCCCCAGGTCAAAGGCATCCAGGTGATGAACGACATGGGCGATCTGATGTTCGATCAGTACGCCGGGCGCTGGATCACCGACACCCCGGCGCTGCGTCGCGAGGTGATCGAGCGCTTGCGCCTGTGGCAGCCCTTTTCCAATAGTTCGCCGGTCGAAGGCATCGAAGCGGCGATCCGCATGTATGGCGGGCGCCGCGAATCGTTCAGCATCTTCATCTTCGGCGACGAGTACAGCGGGCGGGCCGTCCAACCAGTGATCAATGCCGTCGCTCGGCTCAATCCCAAAGGTCCGGACGGCAAACCGCGGGTCCGCATCCACGCCATCGGCTTTCCCACCCAGTACATCAACCAGGGCATCGGCGTGACCGGCCTCAACTTCGCATTGTTGATGCGCGAACTGACCGCCGCGAACGGCGGCACGTTCGTCGGCCTGGGAAATGAATGAAGGTCCTGAATCGAGCATGCCCGATCGCCAGACGGGCAGTCGCCGGCAACCGGAAAATGGGCGCTCAGCGCCTTCGTTATGGCGGACGGCTTGACCAGATGCACGGTGCCGGCGGCGGGCTGCGCCACCAGCGGAGAGCGGTGCGGGCGCCACGTGCGGTCCACCGTTCACCGTCATAGTGAACCGTGACCCCGCCGCAGGCCCCGGTATCGAGCACGGCGCTGCCGGCATCGGCCAATCGCTCGCCGACCTCCGGATGCGGAAAGCCGAAGCGGTTGTATCGTCCTTGCGAAATGATCGTCAAAGCGGGCTGCACCGCACTGAGCCAGACAGGCGAAGTCGAGCCGCGGCTGCCGTGGTGACCGGCGACCAGCAGTTCGGCGCGCACATCGCCATGCCGCGCCAGCAGCGCGGCCTCGCCGGCGAAACCGAGATCGCCGGGCAATAGCAGGCGGCCATGCCGGCCGCTGACGTGCAGCACACAAGAAGAGTCGTTGCCGAGATAAGGCAGGTGCGGCCCGGGGTGCAGAATCCGGAACTCGACACCGTCCCATACCCATTGCCGGCCGGCGGTACAGCGCTCGGCGCGGCGCGGTTCGCTGCCGATCGTCGCGTTGGGGCGGAGCGCTTGCGCCGTTTCCAGACCGCCGCGGTGATCAAGGTCGCCGTGGCTGATCACCACCAGATCGAGCGGCGGGGCACCGTAAGCCCTGAGCGCCGGCGCGGCGGCGGCGGCCAGCCAATCGCGGCCGCGACCGTCGCCCGGACCGGTGTCATAGAGCATCAGGTGTTCGCGGGTACGTACCGCCACCGCCAGACCCTGGCCGACGTCGAACACCGTCACCGCAAAATCGCCTGCCGCCGGAGCCTCCAGCCGCGGTGCCAGCAACGGCAGCAACCAGACCAGGGCCAGCACCCGTCCCGGCACCGGGCGCGGCGCGAAAAGCCAGAGCAGCCCGCCGCTGGCCATCAGCACCGCCGGCAACCCGGCGTGGCCGGGTATGGCCCCGCCCAGTCCGGCGCCGCAGCGAATGTCAACAGCGCTTCGAAGGCGTGCAGCGGCCAGGCGGCGATGTGCAACAACCCGGCGGCGGGCAGGCCGACAAGGTGAAGTAACAGGGCAACGAACATGAGTGGCAGGGCCAACAGCCCGACCAGCGGCACGGCGAGCAGGTTGACCGCCGGCCCGACCAGACTGATCTGCCCGAAAAACCAGATGCCGAGCGGCGCCAGCCCGAACGACAGCAGAAGCTGCGCGAAGACCAGACCCACAAACCACTGCCGCGGCCCGCGGCGCCCGGCACCCCCGCCGGACAAATCACCAGAGAAACGACCGGAAAAACCATAAATCAGCCAGGCGACGGCCCCGAACGACATCCAGAAACCGGCACCCAACGGCGCGACCGGGTCGACCGCCAGCACTGCCGCGAAGGCCAGCCACCAAGCCTGCCACGGCCGAACCGCGCGCTGGATACCGAGCACCAAGGCGGCGGCCAGCAGCATGACCAGCGCCCGGCGCGACGGGAGCAACAAGCCGGACAAAAGGCCGTAGGCGGCGGCGAAGAGCACCCCGCCCCAGGTGGCGAGCACGACGGCCGGCCAGCGCCGAGTCAAAGCCGGCCAAGCCAGTAACCACAGACGGCAGACGGCAAAACCGAAACCCGCCACCAAACCGATGTGCAGCCCCGAGATCGCCACCAGGTGGCCGGTGCCGGTTGCGGTATAACGCCGCCAATCCCGATCGTCGAAACCGCTCCGGTCGCCGAGCATGAGCGCGCGGGCAAGCGCCGCAGTCGGTGCCGGCAGGTTCTCGTCGAGCCAGTCGCCGAGCGCCGCTCGGTAGGCGATCAGCGAAGTCGGCGCGGCCGCAGCCAGGCGTTCGGCCGCCGAGGTCTGCACCACGCCGCCCGCGCCGATCCCGGCCAGGAGAAATTGCCGCTCGGCGTCATAGCCGTAGTCATTGAACGGCGCGTTCGGCGGCCTGAGGCGCAGCGTGAAGCGCCAGCGTTCGCCGGCATTGACATCGTCAACAGGGGCCTTACCGGCGCCGCCGGGGCGGTACCAATCGACCCGGATGCGCGATGGCAGGCCGGCGTTGCGGGAATGGTGGTCGGGTGCCAGTACAAAGCGCAGGCGGTCGGCCGATCGCTCGGGCAACGAGACGATTCGGCCGCTGACGTCGCGGACGATATCGGTGCCGGCCGGCAGCCGGTCGGCGAGCCGGACAGACGCCGCCAGCCCGCCCCAACTCAACCCGAGCACCATGGCCAGCGCCACCCACCGCCGGCCGATCGCCAGGGCCGCGGCGAGCGGCAGACCGGCGATGAACACCACCCACGGCGGTGGCAGGGTGGGCAAAAGGACCAGCGCCAAAATCCCGGCGGCGAAACCGGCAAGCTGGGCGCGCATGGGTCAGGCCGGCGGCGCCATCAGCCGGGCTCACCCAGGCGGTGACGGGTGCAGGCGGCCGCCGGACAGTTCCAATCGCCGGTCCATCCGCGCCGCGAGCCGCGGATCGTGGGTGACCAACACCAGGGCGGTGGCGAATTCGCGGTTCAGTTCCAGCATCAGTTCATAGACCTGCGCCGCGTTACGCTCGTCGAGATTGCCGGTCGGTTCGTCGGCCAGGATGCAGGCCGGCTCGCCAGCCAGGGCGCGGGCGACGGCGGTGCGCTGCCGCTCGCCACCGGACAGTTCCCCGGGTTTGTGCGCCAGCCGTTCGGCCAACCCGACCCGGCCGAGCAGGTTCTCGGCTGTGGCCTTCGCGGCGGCCGGTGCGACGCCGCGCAGCAGCAGCGGCATCGCGACGTTCTCCAGCGCGGTGAACTCCGGCAGCAAGTGATGGAATTGATAGATAAATCCCAGATACCGGTTGCGCAACCGGGCGCGGGCGCCTTCGCTGAGGCTGCCCAGATCGGTCCCGGCCAGCGTGATACGGCCGGCGCTCGGCCGGTCGAGGCCGCCGAGCAAATGGAGCAACGTGCTCTTGCCGGCCCCCGAAGCGCCGAGTATCGCAACCCGCTCTCCGGCCCGGATGTCCAGATCCACACCGGCCAGCACCTCGACGTGAAGACCGCCCTGCGTGAAGCGTTTCTGCAGGCCACGGCAGGCGAGCACCCCGTCCCCGGTTGGAACCGCCCCGGCGGCAGGGCCGCCGGCCGCCGCCTCATTCATAGCGCAACGCCTCCGCCGGCTGCGTCCGCGCCCCGCGCCACGCCGGATAAATCGTTGCCAAAGCCGAAATCAACAGCGACAGGGAAGCGAAGCGGATGACGTCGGCCGAACGCAATTGTGACGGCAACTCGCTGATGTAATAGATATCGGCCGATAAAAATTGCACGTTGAACAATCGTTCGAGCGCCGGGACGACGGTTTCGACGTTCAAGGCCAGCGCAACGCCGAGCGCCACCCCGGCGAACGTCCCGACGACGCCGATCAGGGAACCTTGAATCATGAAGATGCCGAGCACCGTTCTCGGCTCCGCACCCATCGTTTTCAGGATGGCGATATCCGCCTGCTTGTCGGTGACGACCATGACCAGGGTCGAGATGATGTTGAACGCGGCGACCAGCACGATCAGCGACAGGATCATAAACATCACCGTTTTTTCCATGCGTATGGCACGGAACAGGTTGGCGTGCTGCTGGCTCCAATCGCGCACCTGGATCCGGCCGGGCAGCGTATCGGCCAACTCGCGCGCCACCGACCAGGCGCGCAGCAGGTCGTGCAATTTCAGGCGAATGCCGCCGACTCCGTCGCCGGGGATGCGCAACAGGCGGCGGGCGTCGGCCAGATGGACGACCGCCAACGCCGTATCGTATTCGTTGACCCCGGCGGAAAAGATGCCGGCGACCGTGAAACGCCGGACCTGCGGCAAAAGCCCGGCCGGCGAAACCCGGAACTCGGGGGCGAAAATCGTCAGCGCATCGCCGGGCCCGACGCCGAGGCGGTTGGCCAGACCCTCGCCGAGCAGCACCCGCCAGCCGCCGTCGGTCAGATCGTCGATACTGCCGACGAGCATTTCGCCGGCCAGATCGGAAACCCCGCGTTCCAAGTCCGGTTCGACGCCGCGCACCAGCGCGCCGCTGACGCGCCGCCCCTTGAGCATCGTTTCCTGTTCGATGAACGGTGCCGCGGCGACCACTTCCTGGTGCTGCCCGGCGCGCGCCACGACCGCCGGCCAATCGGCGAGCGGCCCGTCCCAACCCTGGATCGTCGCATGAGCTACCACGCCTAAAATGCGTGCCCGCAGTTCCTGTTCGAAGCCGTTCATCACCGAAATCACAACGATCAACGTCGCCACCCCGAGGGCGATGCCGATCATCGAACTGAAGGAGATGAACGAAATGAAACGGTTGCGCCGTTTTGCGCGAAGATAGCGCAAACCGATAAACAAGGGCAACGAGTTCAGCATGCGTGGTCCCGGCGTTCCAGTCGCTCGACAAAAGCCGCCAACTCGGCGGGCAGCGGCGACGACAAAGTGCACGGCTCGGGCCAATCGAGATCGAGCCGGTGGGCGTGCAAAAACAGGCGGTGCAGGCCCAGGGCGCGGTCGCCGGCGAGCGCCGCCTCAGGGGCATATCGCTCGTCGCCGGCCAGCGGCAGGCCGAGGTGCGCAGCGTGCGCCCGGATCTGGTGCGTCCGGCCGCTCAGGATACGGCATTCGACGAGCGTATAGCCCACCACATCCAGCAAGCGGCGGAATTCGGTGCGCGCCGGTTTGCCGTCGCTGCTCACCGCCATCCGGCGCTCGCGGCGCTCCGCCACGTCACGGCCGAGCGGCAGATCGACGGTGACCTTGTCTTCGGGCAGGCGGCCATGCAGCAACGCCAGGTAATACTTGCCGATGCGGCCGGCGGCCAGCGCCCGGTGCTGCGTGCGGAGCGCCTCCCGGTCGAGCGTGACGAGCAAAAGACCGCTGGTGGCCCGGTCGAGGCGGTGCGCCAACTGCACATCCCGCCCCGGAAACATCTCGCGCAGCGCATCGATCGCTCCGAAATCGAGACCGCTGCCCGAGTGCACCGCCAAACCGGCCGGTTTGTCGATCACCACCTGCCGCGCATCGCGCTGGACGATCGCCGCTTGCAAGGTCGCCACCAGACCGGGCGGCACGCGGCGCGGCGCGCCGCGCTCGCCCCCCGGCGCCGGCGGCAAGCGCACCTGGTCGCCGGCTTTGAGCCGGGTCAATGGCTTGGCCCGCCCGCCGTTGACCCGCACCTGGCCGGTGCGCACCAGCCGGTAGATCAGGCTGCGCGGCAAGTGACGCAGGCGGCCTTGCAAAAAATTATCGAGCCGTTGGCCGGCGGCAGCCGGCGGGACCTCGACCGTCGTCACCCCGCCGCCCGCACGCCTTAGATCCCGGTCCGGTCGATCATCGGCCGGGGTTCGCACCCTGGTGGGGGTCATGATCCGGCCTGCCGGCCGGGCGACGATCGACTGTGCAAGGTAAAACAATCCTGTTATATAATGTCTGTGCTCGGTACGCTGTTCAGCTGTCCGATCCCGTCATTGCCGGCAGGTTTCCCTAACGCCGCAATGTCTGCCGATCCAGTCACCACCGCGTCAGAGCAGTGCTGCGAACCGACCGCTCCCGGCAGGATTTCGGCAAGCCACCGCGCCATGAACCATGCCTTTCTGACTCAAGCCGTTGCGGCTTGACTCAAAACAGGCTTCGTTACAAGCAGCGTTACTAGCAGCCTGTCGGGCTGCTAGTAGCCTGTCGGGCTTTGCCGGTCGGGGCGAAAATTCGGCTGCGCGAGGACAGATTTTCTCCGGATCGCCGGCGCGTAGCACCGCTACGGGCCAAGATTCGGAGGAAATATGGACCGTGCAGACGGATTTGCAGCCCGTGCCAGGTAAAGCCCGACAGGCTGCTAGTGTAGCATCCCGGTAAAACGGCTCGGTGTCCGGCGGGTAGAACCGCTTGGTTGTCGCACACAATGCTGATTCCGGACCGCCCCCCGGGCCGACGGGGAAAGGTCAACCGATTAACCGCCGCCGGCGCCGAGATACGGCGCCGCGGCCCCAACAACGGATGCCGGCGCGAAGATTGCGCGCCGCCCGCGCCCACCGGACCTGCCGTCCGGTGGCGGTGCCGCGAACCCCGGCACCGCGCCCGCCGCGTCTTAACGGCGGCATCCGAGGACGAAAACAATGAAACGCATGCTGATCAATGCCACGCAGCCCGAAGAGCTGCGGGTCGCCATCGCCGATGGCCAACATCTGCTCAACCTCGATATCGAAACCCCGGCCCAGGAACAAAAGAAAGCCAATATCTACAAGGGCCGGATCACGCGCATCGAGCCCAGTCTCGAGGCCTGCTTCGTCGATTACGGCGCCGAACGCCACGGCTTCCTGCCGCTCAAGGAAATCCAGCCGCGCCTGTATCAGGAAAAAGCCCGCGGCAATCCGCGTGCCCCGATTCGCGAAGCGCTGGCCGAAGGGCAGGAACTGCTGGTGCAGGTCGACAAGGAAGAACGCGGCAACAAGGGGGCGGCGCTGACTACGTATATCAGCCTCGCCGGCCGTTACCTGGTGCTGATGCCGAACAACGCCGAAGGCGGCGGCGTCTCGCGCCGCATCCTTGGCGAGGAGCGCCGGCAGATCCGTGACCTGCTCGACCAACTGACGCTGCCCCCCGACACCAGCCTGATCGTTCGCACGGCCGGCGTTGAACGCACTGTCGAGGAACTGCAATGGGATCTCGATTACCTCTTGCAGTTGTGGCAGGCGATCGAGAGTGCCGCGGCCGAACGCCGCGCGCCGTGCCTGATCTATCAGGAAAGCAATCTGATCATCCGCGCCTTGCGCGATTATTTTCGCGACGACATCGGCGAAATCGTCATCGACGACGAAGCGGTTTACAACGCGGCGCGGGAATTCATCCAGATGGTAATGCCGCGGAACCTGCGAAGACTCAAGCTCTACGAAGGCGACGTGCCGCTGTTCAGCCGCTTCCAGATCGAAAGCCAGATCGAAACCGCATTCCGCCGCGACGTCCGGCTGCCGTCCGGCGGCGCGCTGGTCTTCGACAAGACCGAGGCGCTGTTGTCGATCGATATCAACTCGGCGCGCGCCACGAAGGGCGCCGACATCGAAGCCACCGCGCTGCAAACCAATCTCGAAGCCGCCGACGAAATCGCCCGCCAGCTTCGGCTGCGCGATCTCGGCGGCCTGATCGTCATCGATTTCATCGACATGAACGACCGCGGCAACCAGCGCGCCGTCGAAGAACGCCTGCGCGGCGCGATGAGCGAAGACCGCGCCCGCGTCCAACTCGGTCGGATCTCGCGTTTCGGCCTGCTCGAATTGTCCCGCCAGCGGCTCCGGCCGTCGCTCGGTGAAGCGAGCCAGATCACCTGCCCGCGTTGCATGGGGCACGGCGTCATCCGCAGCGTCGAATCGCTCGCCCTGTCGATCCTCAGGCTGATCGAGGAAGAAGCGATGAAAGACAATACCGGACAGATCATCGTCAAGGCGCCGGTCGCCGCCGCCAACTTCCTGCTCAACGAAAAACGCCAACAACTCCGCGAACTGGAAAAACGCAACCGGCTGCCGGTGCTGATCGTCGCCAACGAGCATATGGAAACGCCGCACTTCGACATCCGCCGTTTGCGCACCAGCGAGACCTTGAGCGAACCCAGTTACCTGATGGTCAGCGAGGAAGCGCCGGCCGAGACGCCGCTGAGCGGCGGCCGCGAAACGGTCGAACGCGAAGTGCCTGCGGTACGTGGCATCAAGCCCGAAGCCCCGGCCCCGGCCGTCAAACGGCGCCCTTGGCGCGCCTTATGGCGCACTCTGCAGGCCTGGTGGCAAGCACGTACCCCCGCCGTACCGGCGGCCTCGCCGGCCCCCCATGCCGGCCGGCACCCGCCCAAAGCGTCGCATAAACCTCCGGTGCGGCCGCGGCCCGGCGAGCATCGCCATCGCCGCGACGCCGCGACCGGCGGCCGGCGGCCGGCGGCGCACAAATCCCGGGAAATGCGCGGCGCGAAAACCGCCAAAGATAAGCAGCAAATGGCGCCAACCCAAACCCGTCCGGCCGCCACCGGAAGCGGCGCATACCCCTCCACGCCGCAAACCACGGGTCCGGAGCGCGCCATCGAGACGCCCCAGGGGGCCGCCCCCGCCCCAGTTGGGAATGCGCCGGCCACGACTCCGCCCTCCTCCTCCCGCCCCGAACGCCGCCGCGGGCGGCGCGGCGGACGGCGGCGCCGCGAAGCGCGGGAAGGCAGAAAACAAGCGGTTGCCACGCCCCAGCCGGCCCCCGGTGCCGGCCCCGGCGAACCGGTCAGCGCGCCGGCTAAGCCCGTCACCGCGCCTCCCCCTGCCGCAGTCACCGTCGGCCCCACCACCCCCGCGGCCCCTGCTGCCCGGCCGGAGACGCCGCCGGTCTGGACAAATCATCCCGGCCCAAGAGATGGCGGGGAAGCCCGCTCTACGACCGCGGAACCAAGTACGCAGATCGAGTCCATCGGCGAACCCTGACGGCCCCGAGCCGATCAGCTTTCTTCGTCCGCTGCACTTTGTTCGGGGAGACCGGCGGCCGCCTCGCCTGCGCTCGCCGTTTCCTCCATCGCCGGCGGCTCGTCGGCGTCCGCCGTGATATCTTGGATCATGCCAAAGCGAATCGCGATCCGGGTCAGCTCGACATCGTTCTTAACGCCGAGCTTGCCCATAATCCGGCCTTTATAAGTACTGACCGTTTTCGGGCTGATCGAGATCGCCTTCGCGATTTCACGCACGGGCACACCCTGGACGAGCAGCATCATCACTTCGAGTTCACGCGCCGACAATCCCTCCACCGAGGTTTTCTTCACGCTGTCCAACAGCGTTGCCGCCAATTGCTGGGCGATATCCGTGCCGATGTAAGTGCGCCCGGCGGCCACGGTGCGAATGGCGGCGATCAGTTCCTCGGCGGCCGACGCTTTGGTCAGATAGCCCTTGGCGCCGGCCTCCAGCAAACGCCGCGGAAACGGCTGTTGAACGAACGCCGTCAGAATAATGATCCGGGCGTCGGGATGGCCGGCGCACAAGCGGTGCGTCACCTCCAGGCCCGACAGACCCGGCATGCCGATATCGGTCAACAGGACATCGGGCTTCAACTCGCGGTACAGGCGGATCGCCTGCTCGCCGTCGGCACCTTCGGCGATCACATCGATATCCCCGGCGCGCGCCAGGATATGCTTCAGGCCGGTACGGACCAGATCATGGTCATCGACAATCACTACTTTGATCATGCGGCACTCTGGGGATGAGGTTCTTTCGGTCTTATCCCGCCAGCATAGCTTCCCCCAAGCAGCCCCGGTAGCGGGCATTTGCCATCCAGATTGTAGTCCACCGCCGACAAAACGTGTAGGCCGCGACTGACGGCCGTGCCGATCGCGGGGCCGTGACCGGCCCTGCGGGCGCGGCATATCGGGACGGGTCGGAACACGCCAAGTCCGGCCGAGGTCCAGACCGGGCTTCGCCACGCCGGACAAAATGCCGGCGCGGCGGGCAAGCGCTCCCTGCCGACGTCACCAGTGGCTGTGGCAGGTCCAAGGCATCGGCAGCGCCCGCCGGCTGGCATTGATGCAGACTTAGCTGTGGGATGATCGGACAGGATCAAGCCCAGTCGGTTGCCCCAACACATTGTTCCTAAACGATGGACCCCGCGCCCGCGCTGCCCGGTGGTCGATCACGCCGGCAACACCACAGCGCCATGATCGCCAGGCGTGTTTCTACGCTTTCACGCGATCATTGATGGCGGCCGTTATTCGAAACCGTCGGCAAAGATCTCATCCAGCGGCAAAAGGATGCCGCGCGTGTCCGAGGCCGGCGTGAAGCTGCCCGCGACTCCGTCGTAGCTCGCGGACAACGTATTACCCGCGGCGCTCAAGATCACCCCACAGCTCGCGATGCCCATCATGTCTGTGATAGCGGTGCAGCTTTCGCCGCCCAGCTCAAACCGCACGAGCTGGTCGGGAAGAGGCGCCACCGGGCTGGCCGACACGTTGATAAGCTGCGCGATGAGCGTCACGCTCTCGCCCACGGTGCCGGTCTGCGGGCTCAAGTTCAGCGACAGATCGGTGACCTGCACGCCGGGATCCCAGGTGACCTGCACGAGATTCGAGTTGAGCCCAACGTCGTTGACAGTGGCAAACGCCAACGCGGTGTCGTCGCCCGGATTGATGCCGGTATAACTGAAAGTGGCCACGCCGTCTGCGCCGGTGCGCGCCATCTGGACTTCCGGGTTGGCGCCGGACACCGCGAGTATCACCGGCGTTCCTTCCGGCACGGCAGCATAGTGTGTCGTGGCGATGAAATTCTGCGATGCCCCCTGGGCGGGATTGGGCGATACCGAGTTCGGCGTCAAGCTGACGATCGGTGGCTGGCTCTGCGGCCCAAAGTCGCAGGTGTCGTCGAGGTTGGTGATTCTCTGTACCGTGGGCCCGCCCGCGATATACAGGCATCCGTCCGGCCCGATCGCGTAGTTCGACAGTGCCGACGGAAAGCTCGTCGTGATCTGCACCGCCGGCGCCGGCGCCGTACCCGTGAGGTCAATCGTCTGAATCCCCTCGCCAAGCCCGTTTTGTTCCGGCGAACCCAAAATGATAAATTGGGCGTCGCCGCTCGGCTGCATCCCGCCCGTGGCGATCCCTAAAGAACCGAAAAGCGTGATCGGCGTTCCGTCAGCGGTCGCCAGCGTCGTCACCACCGGCGGCGAATCGGTGCTGACCCGCGCGATCTCGCATCCAACGCTTCCGGTGCAGAATAGATCGTAGAGCGTTCCGTCCGGAGCGACGGCAAGCTGGAGATTCTCTACGTTCGATGAGGGGACCTGGGCGTAAACCGTGGTGCTCGGGCTCGGACCGTCGATTCCCGTCACTTGCCAGATGTTGTGACTGCCAGCCTGGCCGATATTGCAAAAGTTGATCGCGTACAGGGCCGGAATGGTTGGATCCAGCACCATTGAGCCGAGACACCCGATGCCCGAGGCGATCGCCGTCCCAACGGTGCCCGTGGAAAGATCGACCGGAACGATGTCGCCATTGGAGCCGCTCACCGAAGCTTCGCTGGCGAACATGTTGCCTGCGGGATCGATCGCCACGCCGCTGGCGGGCGCCTGCACCGTCGTAAACAAATGGCTCGCGTCGGCGATCCCGCCCGACGGACCGAACTTGAAGATTTGTCCTGTCGGCCACTCGGTCACATAGAGATTGCCCGCCGCGTCCCACGCCATTCCCCAGGCACCGAAGCAGTTGAAAGAGAAGCCCAGGAAGCCGCTGTTGACCGTAAAGCCGCTGGCAAAGGTGCTGGCCTTGAAGCCGTTGGCCGTATTGACGGATCCGACCACGTTGAACGGTTGGTTTGTCGCGCATCCGCCGGGTCCGTTGGTGAACTCCACCGTCGCGTTGCCCGGCACCGGGAGATTGCCGTCGCTCACGTCGGTCGCCGTGTAGGTCACGTTCTCGGTGACGAGGTTGGTGACTTGGAACGAAATCTGCCCGTTGCTGTCGGTGACCGACGGCGTGGGCGCCGTGATCGCCGAATGGCCGCCGCCCGAACCGGTCATCTGATCGAGCGTGACCCGCTTGCCCGGCGTCGGCCGCCCGAGGGAGTCCTGGAGCGTCACGGTGATCGTCGCGGACGACACACCGTCGGCCGTGACCGTCGTCGGAAATGAGGTGATGCCGGCGCTGGCGGCGGGCGGCACTACGAAGGGCACGCTCGCTGTGTCGGCGAGCGCGATGCCGTCGGTCGTGTCCATCGCGGTGAACGTCACCGTCTCCGGCGTCAGGGTCGTCACCGTGAAGACCGCCGCGCCGCTAGCCACGTCCGTCACGGCGCTGGGTGGTGCGATGGTAACGTTGGCGCTACTCGCCTCGAGGATGACGGTCTTGCCCGAGACCAGGTTGCCGTTCGCATCGAGGAGCCTAACCACGACCGACGCCGCGTCCAGCCCGTCCGCGGCGACTGTCGGGTCCGGCGGCGGCGTCAAGGCGAGGAAGCTGATGTAGGCCTTGACGCTCGACTCCGCGGCGTCCACGGCGCCAGCCGTCTCGCCGTTCAGCAGCAGGCTCAGCAGGTTGGGGTTCGGCGAGCCCAGGCCGACGTGCGCGAAGTCGCTTCCGAGCTCGTCCGGGCCGTGAAAAGCGTCGGTGCCGGCGAGGGGGTAGAGGAGTTCGTTGAAGTTGCCGAGGTTGCTGCCGTGCGCCTGGTTCAGGAGGGCCGTGATCCCCGCCCAAATGGGTGCCGCGACGCTCGTTCCGCCCCAGACGAGTCCCGTCGGGCAGCCGCCGCCGACAGCCTGACAGATGAGCGCCCCGAGCGCGGGATCGGCATTGAAGGAGACGTCGGGTATGGAGCGCATCGGGCTCGAGTTGATCCCATCCTGATACGCGGGGCGCGGAAAGAACCGGCTGATCCCGAAGCCGCCCTGCCCGGTCAGAGGTGTGTCGCTCGTCCCGTCCCACCAGCTCTCCGACTCGTAGATGGAGCCTGGTCCCAAGATACGCGACGTCCCGCCGACGGCGGTGATGCTCGGCGAGCTCGCAGGCACCGCGACGGTGTTCGGACTACCGTCGAGGCACGTGCTGCCCGTATCGCCGGCAGCCGAGAAGATGCTGATCCCCGAGGCGGCAGCCGTCTGCAGGATCGCCTCGATGCTCTGCACATCCGCGAGCGTCGTCTGATCCTCACAGTACGCCCAGCTATTGCTGATAATGCCCACGCCGTCGTCAATCATCGCGTTGAAGAGCCCCTGGAAGCTCACGCCTGGCCCCTCGAAGGGTGCATCGTAGACGACGACGTCCGCCGCGGGCGCGATGGTCAGCACGGCATTGATGTCGAGCAGCACCTCCGCCTGATTCGGGCCGAAGGTTGCGCCGCCGGCAACGGGCACGCGGTCCACCTGATCGATGCGGCTCGCCGGTGCACCGATGAAGGCGAGGTAGTCGGCAACGTCCGAGGGCTCGAACCGGTCGAAGGCGACCAAGCCGACCGTCTGCCCAGCGCCGTCGAGATCGTTGAAGTTCAGACCGGCAGAGCTCAGGACGCGCGCAAAACCAAGAGTCGGCGACGTGGACTCGATACCAAACGTTTTGTTTATCGGTGCAGCGCAGGCGTTGTATTGGCGCTGCTGGGCTTCCTGCAGCGTCTCCTGGCCCACCGGGATCGCCGCGCCCGCAAATAGTGGGAAATTGCACAGGAGCCGAATCACCTTCCCGATCGCCTTGATCTGCGGCCGCGGCCGGGCCAGGTTCGACAGCCCTCCAATCGCCTCCACGTGTGACGCGAACTCAGCGGGCAGCGCCGGGTCATTGTGGTTGGCGTAGAAATCGCGGTCGCCGATTCGATAGTCGCGCAATTGCACCGCGAAGGCGCGCTCAGCCTCCTGGCGGGTGCCGCGCACGGTCAAGGTCATGCGGTCCTTCGATTCCCGGATCAGCGTGAAACCCTGGCGGCGGAGATAACTCAGCACCGCGCCGTAGTTCTCGCGCGAGGGCCCAAAGCGCTCGGCGAGTTGCTCGGGCGTGAGGAACTTGTGGTAGCGCTCCGCGCCAGGGTCGTAGACGTCGCGCAGGTAGCGCTCGAAGCCGGCCGGGTCGTCGCGCTTGAGCACTAGGGTGAGGGTCAACTCCTGTTGGTCGGCCGAAGCCTCCGGCGACAGCGGCACCTCGGCTTGCGGCACGGCAAGCGTGGCCTGCGCCAGCGCATCCAGCACGTGGCCGGGCAGGCGCACGTAACCCTGGCCCGGATCCGGGCCGATCGGGCGGGCGTCTGTTGATTGCGCGGCCAATCGCGCCGCAGCGTGCGGCCGGCCGAGCCCGTCCGTTGGCCGCGCCCGATCGGCTTCCCGCCGCCGCTCGATGTCCGCCCCGATGTCATTCAGATACGCCATACCCCGCTCCACCGACGGCTGGAACTCCAGCACTGCGTCGTTGCGGTTGCTATCCGGCGACCCGGCATTGGCCCAAGTCGCCTGCTCAACCAGCGGCAGGAACGCCAGGGCCACAATGGCCGTAACGTTCACCGCACGAGAAACCGCAACTGCCTCCGCACCCCGAAACGAAATCGTCTTTCCAGCCATGACCCAGCCCTCCGCTCGCTTGACATCTATCCCTAGTGAGCGGAACGGCGAAAACGTCACGCGCTCAATCGCGCCGCACCTGCGTGGACTAACAGGTTGTTGACAAACGCCATCCTGGCGTTTTTCAACGTCGCTTGCGAAAGGTGCGACTTTCGCTGCGCTCCCGAAATCAGCCGCTAAGGAGCGCCTGATTTCGCCGGGCCATCCGTGGCCCGGATTAGCAGGCTGTTTTTCAACAGCCTGCTAACGGAAGTCGTGACCGCACGGGCTGGCCAGGATGGGCATGAGCCGATCCAGGACGAGCCGATCCAGGACAGACATGATCTGGATCGTCATGATCTGGACCGATCCACGAGACGATCTGGGACGTCATGATCCTGTCATCCAGGACTATCAGCCGCCGAGCCAGCGCGACGATCAGCCCTGCGGGCCGGGGTTGTTCTGAGGGAGGGTGAATGATGATGTTTTGTGGCTCGCGCCATCCATGCCCCTCGCCCTGCGGGCGCCCTTCGTGCGTCACCAATAGCTGTGGCAGGTCCAAGGCATCGGCAGCGCCCGCCGGCTGGCATTGATCGCCGCCCATTTCGCCGCCGGATTATTGAAAAGATACCGATCAGTATCCGAGGCAGGCTGGATGAATTGTCTGGAGGGGCGTTGTCTGATTTATCTCGACTGTCCTCGATCGGCTTTCCTCGATCGGCTTGCGCTGCATTCGCGCGCGCAGCAGTCGCGGCCGCGTGTGATTTTGAGATAGGTTCTAAGTATCAGGGGCCAAGACGTCGCAAATCCGGCACGCTGTCGAATGCTTGATCCGAACTCACAATGACACCGCATCCAGCGGCAAGTGCATGGGCGGCGTGGAAGGCATCACGGGGGGTCAGGCCAGGGCGCATCATCAGTGATTTCGCTCGTTCGACTACTGTTTGATCGGTCGGATGCATTTCGAGAGCAAGCGAATCAAGCGCTTGCCACGTTCCGGCTAGCCGGCGCTGAACAGTGCGCATCACGCTTTGTGCATCGGCTCGATATGTGGACAAAGGGTCACGATCACCGTGATCACGCAGCCAAGCGAGAATAAGCCGGTAAGCGAGTTCGTCCAGGACAAGGGGGCTGATCACACCGCGGTTAACGGTCAGTTCCGAGATGACTCGCGTGCGCCAGTCCTCAAGCGGCGGCGGTGCAGCGCCACGTGGCGATCTCAGATGCACATAGAGGAAATTCGTATCGAGATAGCAACCGCTCATGTAGATCGCGTGGCGCGCTCGAGCGCGGAATCAGAATATTGGGGCCATTTGCCTGCAACCACTTCGTTCAGTTCATCGGCACGAGCCCTTCCCCCCGATCCCGCGGTTTTTTGCCAAGCCTCCACGGGTTCCGGCTCAACCCGCCACAATGCCCCCGGCCCAACTTTGAGCACTCTGGCAAGCTGGGCGATCGTCTCAAGATCGACCCGTGACGCCCGGCCGGCGAGAATGTTTCGCACAGTCTTCTGGTCCAGTCCCGCGGCCTCGGCCAACTGGCGGGCGTTCAAACCCCGCTGCGTTGCCAGTTCATCAACCCGCCAGGTAATCGTTGCCATTGGAATATCATACCACAATGGGAAGATGCTCCGGTCCACTACGCCTATCAGGGCAGATCCAATTCCCGGCAAAATCGCTCGAACGGGAGAACGGTGATCGGTCCTGACTGAAAATGGCGCTCGCGCAGATGGACCTGATAAAAGACCGGGATGGGGGTACGCTCGGCGAAATAGCGCGCCGCCGGGCTAGCGGCTTTGTCGCCGGTTTTGCATTCGACGGCGAAAACCGGTTTGCTGTCCCTGACGACGACAAAGTCCACCTCGCGCTTGTCGGTATCCCGGAGAAAACGCAACTCCATCCGGTGGCCCTCCGCGTCTTCTTGCCAATGACAATATTTGAGTAACTGGGCGGCGACCAGGTTTTCGAAGCGAGGTCCCGGCTCAGGCACCATGGACCAGTCCCACAGGTAGAGCTTTTGTTCCTTTTTTACCGCGCGGATGCGTTTGGCGCCGAATGGGGAAATTCGAAAACAAACGTATAAATTCTCCAGGATCGACAACCACCGCTCCGCGGTTTTGTGGTCCACCTGGAGGTCTTCGCGCAGACTCTTGATCGACAACGGCGATCCGACTTTTTCCGGCAGCAGATCCGCTAGTTGCTCCACCAGGGAAATCTCCTTGACGCGCTCGAGGTCGCGCAAGTCCTCGCGCACGACACGCGTCATCCGTTCCCGTTGCCACAGACGCAGGGTGCGTTCGCTTTGCGCCAGCAGGGGCTCGGGAAAGCCGCCGAATTTCACCAGGGCGGCGAGATGTTCACGCTCCGGGCCGCCGGCCGCCCGGGTGAGTTCTCTCAGGGAAAAGGGATGGAGCCTGAAATAGCGATAACGCCCGGCCAGGGAGTCGCCGCCTTTACGATAGTGATCCAGGCGGGCCGATCCGGTGACCAGTATCCTGCGGAAGCTCTTCTCGGTGTCATACAGGCCCTTGACCAGGTTGCGCCAGCGCGCGTACTTGTGGATCTCATCCAGGATCACGACCGGTTCGCCCGGCGGCAATTCGCCCCGGCGCAGCCGCGGAGGAATCTTCGGGTCATCCCAGTTCAGATACGCCGGGTGCCGTTCGGTGGCTTGCGGGGCCAATAGGGACAAGGCAAAGGTCGTTTTACCCACTTGTCTCGGCCCTCCGATAAAGGCCATCTTTCGCTTAAGCGCCGCAGTGACTTCTCCTTTCAGATAACGTTCGAGGACGCGCATGAAATCATTCCCCAACGACCAGGTCTACCAGTAAAGTAGACTATACTCTATTTTACTCATGAGTGAAATGGATTTTTATCTATTAACAGGCTGTTGAAAAACAGCCTGTTAAGGCGGAACAGGGATGTTCCGCACGCGGATCAAGCGCGTCAGTGCTTGATCCGGCGAGAGTGAGTCCGGGCATGTACCGGACTCGCGACTTGAAAAAGGGCAGGAGAGCCCTTTATCAACAACCTGTTAATATCTCGCTTATGCCGACAAATACCCGGCTAATCACCTTGCCCGGATTCATGATGCCCTTGGGATCAAGGGCGGTCTTCAAGGCGCGCATCAGGTCGAGTTCCACCGCGGATTTGTAGCGCGGCAACAGATCGCGTTTACTAGTCCAACCGTAAGTATTGCCACATTCAGGGCTCCGGACGGATTCGCCTGCAAGGCAAAGTGCCGAAGGCATAGTAATTCTATGTCGAGGTACTTTAACGCCGCAGGCGGATTCGTCCGGAGCCCCCGCAGGGCTTGCCTCTCAGCGCCCGTGGACTGCGTTGTTGGCGCTCAACGTAGGCCCGGCTACGCACTTCGCGCCAACGCCTTGCCACGAACGCTGAGAGACAAGCTGAATGAGGCAATACTTACGGTTGGACTAGTAAGTTGGCCGATTCCGTGCTCGGCGGCGATCGAGCCGCCCAGATCGTGGACGACGGCAAAGACGATTTCGTTGATTTCGTCCCAGCGGGCGAGAAATTCTTTGGGGTCAGCGCCCTCCGGCTGGATCAGCTTGCGCCGATCCAGCGAGACGATCAGCCCTGCGGGCCGGTAGTGTTCTGAGGGAGCGTGAATGATGATGTTTTGCGGCTCGGGGCATCCTGCCCCTCGCCCTGCGGATGCCCTTCGTGCGTCAACGCGGCAATCCTGCCGCGTTTGTCGAACAGGGTTCTCATCCTCAATCACCCTCTCCGCCACCCATAAAAAAAGGCCCGTTGGGGCAAAGTTTGGCGCAGTGCGACTGGGAAAGGGCAATTCGTGGCGAGTTGTCGGCCCTGCGGGGCGGGGTTGTTCTGAGGGAGGGTGAATGATGATATTTTGTGGCTCGCGTTATCCATGCCCCTCGCCCTGCGGGCGCACTTCGTGCGTCAACGCGGCAGTCCTTCCGCGTTTGTCGAACAGGGTTCTCATCCTCAATCACCCTCTCCGCCACCCATAAAAAAAAGGCCCGTTGGGGCGAAGTTTGGCGCAGTGCGGCTGGGTAAGGGCAATTCGTGGCGAGTAGTCGGCCCTGCGGGCCGGGGTTGTTCTGAGGGTGGGATAGACTCGGGGCATCCATGCCCCTCGCCCTGCGGGCGCCCTTCGGGCGTCAACGCGGCAGTCCTGCCGCGTTTGTCGAACAGGGTTCTCATCTAAGTCCTCCCTCTCCGCCACCCACAAAAAATGGCCCATCAGGGCCATTTTTTGTGGGTGGCGGAGAGGGAGGGATTCGAACCCTCGGTACGACTTTTGACCGTACACTCACTTTCCAGGCGAGCCCGTTCGACCGCTCCGGCACCTCTCCGAGTTCTTAGGGTTCAGGCCGGGTATTGTAGCGCAGGCAATGAAGGGAGGGCGGTTTCACCGTAGGTGAAGAAGCCCGACTGGAATGCCGTCGCGCGTGCAGGCAATGAAGGGAGGGCGGCGTCTTATCCGGGCTGGTGCGGCGGGGCATCCGGCGGGGTACGGGGCCAGGCGCGGAGGACGGCGTTGACCAGGGTGGCGAGCGGGATGGCGAAGAATACGCCCCAAAAGCCCCAGATGCCGCCGAAGACCAAGATGGCGATGATGATGCCGACCGGGTGCAGATCGACGACTTCGGAGAACAACAACGGCACCAGGACGTTGCCGTCGAGCGCCTGGATGATGCCGTAGGCGACCATCGCCCAGAACAGGTCCGGCCCCCAACCCCACTGGAAAAAGGCCACGGCGAAGACCGGTAGCGTGACGATGGTGGCGCCGATATACGGGATCAGCACCGAGAAACCGGTGATCGTGGCGAGCAAGATGGCGTATTGCAGGCCGAGCAGCGAAAAGGTCACGTAGGTCACGGCGCCGACGATCAGGATCTCGAGCACCTTGCCACGGACGTAATTGCCCATCTGCTCATCCACCTCGTGCCACACCTGGCGGACGAGTGTCCGATTGCGCGGGACGAAACCGCCGATCCAGCGCAGCAACTTTTCCTTGTCCTTGAGGAAGAAGAACACGAGCAGCGGGATCAGCACCAGAAACACCATCAGCGTCATCAACCCGACGACCGAAGAGAACGACATGGCCAATAGTTTCTGGCCGAACTGGGCGAGATCGGCGCCGATCCGCGCCGTCAGGTCGTCGGCCTGTTGCGGGCTGATGAGTTGCGGGTAGCGCTCCGGCAGAAGCTGGATCAAAAGCTGCAGGCGGCCGAGGTATTCGGGGATCTGCGACACGAGCTGGGCGACCTGGCGCGAGAGCAGCGGTGCCATCCCGAACAGGACGAATACAAAACCGGTCAGAAAGGCAAGGAACACCGCCCAGACCGCGGCCCAGCGCGGCAGGCGCAGGCGCTCCAGGCGCTTGACCAGCGCTTCGAGCAGATACGCGAAAACCAGCGCCGTGATCACCGGGGCCAGCATCTGGCCGAGAAAAATCACGAGCAGCGCCCCGAAGACCAGCACCAGAGCCAGGATCACCAGTTCCTGGTCGGCGAACGTCCGGCGCAGCCAACTGTTGATCACGGCAACCAAGGCGCTCTCCCGAGGGGTTTCAATGCCGCATCGCGCGGATCAAAAGATCGAGCGCCGCGCACACCGTCTGCCAGCGGACGGCATCGCGCTCGCCGGTGAAATGCCAGGTGCCGCCGTGCGGCGTCCGGCCGGCCATCGCCACGGCGTAGCAGACGGTGCCGACCGGTTTTCCGGCCGTCCCGCCGCCGGGTCCGGCGATGCCGGTCAGGGCGATCGCCAGTTGCGCCGGACTGCGGTCGTAAGCGCCGGCGGCCATCGCCACGGCGACCGCCTCGCTGACCGCGCCTTCGCTTTCGAGCAGCGCCTCGCTGACCCCGAGCATCTCGCATTTAGCGGCGTTGCTGTACGTCACAAAGCCGCGCTCGAACCAGACGGAGCTGCCCGCCAAGTCGGTCAAGATCTTGGCGAGCCAGCCGCCGGTGCAGGATTCGGCGGTGACCAGCGACCAGCCGCGCGCTTCGAGGGCGGCGGCCAGCGTCGCCACCTCGGCAGCGCAGTACGCCTCACTCCCCTTGCCCGTCGTTATAGCGCCCATGCCCGCTCCACTGTCGTGCACTAGCCCGACATTATTCATGCTCAAGTAAGAGCAAAAGACCCAAACGTACGAAAATAAAGATGTGAATCAAAGATTTAAGCACGAAGGAGCTTTTGCATGAGCAACAATACCACATCACAGCGTGTTTTGTTTGATGCGATTGCCGAGACGCTGAAAACCGCATCAAGGAGCTCAAGGATGGACTCCAGATCGATCGGCGCGCTACCGACCTGAGCGCATTGCAACAGACCCGATCCGTGGCAGCAGGGACCAGCCTGAGGGAATCGTTTGTCGCAAATCCCCGAAAAACCTGCCACTGACTGGAAAATCCACCGAAAAACCGTTCTCACCGGAAAGATCTGCGCCTGAATACCCACTCCAGCGCCCACGCCCGCGACAGTTGGCAGCAAAAAGCGCCCTTGCAGACCGCTTCATGAATAATGCGGGCCAGGCGCCCGGAAACTCCAACAGGCGGCCCTACGGGCTAATGACGGCGATCCACAAGCGGAATCATCCCCAACTGTTCTTACCCATCCAGGATGAATCAAACACGGAAATTGAAAGGCGCGACTTTCAATTTTATTCGCGTTGAATTAATTAGTGTTTCAAAAATTGGTCTTTTTCAATCGCCAGTCAGGATCACTTCTCCGATTCCGCCGGCACCGGATCGCCAATCAATTCGAAATCGCCCAGCTCAACCCGTCCCGGCTGATATTGGTCGATATAGTCATCGATTGCTTTTTGAATCGCTTTGAGGTCTGCCGGCGCAGTCGCAAGACTCGCCAATCCTAGCGAGCCGATCCTTAAACATTCCAGATCGGGCTCAAGCTCATTGGCGGTACTACAGTTGAATGCGGCGAGCGATACTGCATCGCATCGCGAACCAAGGCGTGACCCCGTGCATTTTCGCGAGGCGTCGCGTAACAGCCGGCGGTTCTCGACCATATTGACGTATACCCCGTTCTCCACGATAAGATTTCCAGCCCGTTCCCTGGCCGATTTCAGGTCCGCCGCGGATAGCTTTTGTTTAATCGACTCGTGGTAGTCGCGATATGCCTGGCGCCCACTTTCAGCCGCTAGATATGACCAGGCGTATGCTTCGATCAGATTCTGTTCAACATACCATCCGTTCTCATACATCGTAGCCAATCGATACTCTGAGAAATGATCTCCAATTTTTTGCATCTTATCGTATAAACGATAGGCGCGAGCGTAGTCGCCATCGGTATAGGCCAGATCGGCTCTTTGCTGCATCTGCTCCAGAGCCTGCTTTGCATTCATGTTGGCTTTTGGAGCACTTGTGTCAAATACTGTAAATTGTGCATGTGCATAATTTATAAATAATAGACTTACTATGCTAATTATAAATTTACCAGACTTGAGTATCAAACCGGACATTTTACGCACCTCCATGAAAATGGATAAATAAATACCGGGCCGTCGCATCTCCGGCCCGGCATCACTTTTTTTTCACTTGAAGAATATTTCAAGGTGTAACACATGAATTGACGTCAGGAGGGCAAGGTAAGCTGCAAGGTAACGATTTGTTTATTGTTTGGAAGTTGCCATCCGCGAATTCCACATTGGTTCCTATTATACCGTTGCCCGTTTGCGATGTGCAACTCGCTAGTACTACAGGACCTGTATTAGGATCAAGTAGCAAGGGCCCAGAAACATGCCATGTCTGATGAACGACTTCCATGTCGTCAAATGATTGAGTCTCACAAATGAAACTGATGAAGGTACTGATGATCCGTTCGCAGGTCATTGTTACATCAGCTTTCGCTGGGTAGGATACGACGGTTAAAAGAACGAGAACGGCGAAAATGCTGGTGATCTTTCGGTTTGAATACATGTCCATTGCATCTCTCCTTATATGAGACGGTTAATGACAACAATACATTCCCCTCTTAAATCCATTGATGGATCTCGCTTAACTGGAGTTTAACCAGTCCGTAAATTCCCTGATCCAAATCCCCTTGGATTTACCCACGAGTAATGCGACCGGCTTTGTCAGGAAATTATTTCGAGGTAGCTCTGATTAATTCAATTCGTCAAAGGCCCCGGATTGGAACGGCCAATTGAGGACATCAGTCATCATCGACAAGCGGGATCATGACTGTCCCCGACTGCTGGTCCCCAACCGCTCTGGAGCATGACTGTCCCTGACTGCATTCGTTGACGGGGAATGATTGCAAGTTGCCGGTCATCGTGCCTGTTCCCTGATGTTTACACCCCTTGAAGTCAGACCCGCGGATGTCGTTCAGTCCGATTGGGGCGGCAGCGGGGGGTAGTGGGCGTCCGGGTCGCCGCGGACGAAAAACCACGGGTTCAACAAGCTTTCTTTGGTGTTGTAGATGAGTGGGGTATCGTCGAAGCGGCGGACCACGCCGCCGGCAGCTTCGACGACGCACTGCCCGGCGGCGGTATCCCATTCCGATGTGAGACCCAGACGCGGATAGAAATCGGCTTCGCCTTCGGCGATAAGGCAGAATTTGAGGGCACTGCCGATGCTGATGTCGCGATGTTCGCCGAGGGCGTCGAGATAGGTTTCGAGCACCGGACTGCGGTGACTACGGCTGGCGACGACGACCGGCGGCGAAGCCGGCGACCGGCGGGTGTGCAAGCGGTGGATTTCGCCGCTGTGGTCGCGGCGCCACGCCGCGCCGGCAGTGGCATACCAGACGGTTTGACGCGCCGGGGCGGCGACGGCGCCGAGCACCGGTCGCCCGTGGTCGATCAATGCAACGTTGATCGTATAACTGTCGCGGCGCTGGATGAATTCCTTGGTGCCGTCGAGTGGATCGACCAACCAGTAACGCTGCCACTGGCGCCGGACGGCCCACGAGATCGCCGCCGACTCTTCGGACAGCACCGGCCAATCGGGCGTCAAGTCCCGCAGTCCCGTGGTCAGCACTTCATGGCTGGCGAGATCGGCGGCGGTCAACGGGCTGTCGTCGGCTTTGTAATCGACGACCATCCGCCGCGCCGCGATCTCGACGATCCGGCCGGCGGCCGTTTCCACCAGAGCCAGGACATCCGCCAGTAAACGAGCGTTTTCCATCATCGACTCCTGATCAGGTCACGGACGATATAGAGCGCCGCCAGCGTTCGACCTTCGGTGCAATCGTCACGGGCGACCAGCCCGGCGAGGTCATCGAGCGGCCAAGTGATGACTTCGATTTCCTCGGGTTCGTCACCGGGCAGGCGCGCCGGGTAAAGATCACGAGCGACGACAACGTGCGTGACGTGGGTCATATACCCCGGCGACAACGTCAACTCGGCGAGAGTCGTGAACGAGCGCGCGCCGTAGCCGGTTTCCTCGCGCAGTTCGCGCTGCGCGCCGCCGTGCAGCGTCTCGCCCGGCTCCAGCCGGCCCTTAGGCAATCCAATCTCATAGCGATGCACGCCGCAGGCATATTCGCGGATCAACAACACGTGTTCGCTGTCGATCAACGGCACGATGATCACTGCACCCAGACCGGAAGTCAGCAAACGCTCGTATGTCCGACGTGCCCCGTTGCTGAATTCGAGATCGAGCGCTTCGATCCGGAACAAGCGGCTCGGCTCCCGCTCACGGCGTGCCCGGATGCGCGGCAGACGACGCTTGTCAGGCACGCATGAACTCCAATGCCTGGCGGTGCAATGCCGGTGTCGAAGCGGCCAGCACCGAGTCGCAGCCGATCGCCGGCGGCCGGCCGGTGAGATCGGTGAAGACACCGCCGGCTTCGCTAACGATCACCGCCAGGGCCGCGATATCGAGAATATTGACGCCTTGCTCGAGCACCAGATCGAGCGCTCCGGCGGCGAGGCGGTGATATGAATAAAAATCGCCGTAGCCGCGGGCATATGTCGCACTTGAGATCAATCGCCCGAGCCGTGGCCAGCGGGCGCTGTCCGCCGGCCACTTCAGATTGCCGGTCGAAAGCCAGGCATCGTCGAGGGTGGCGCAGGCACTGACTTTCAGCCGCGCGCCGTTCAACCAGGCGCCGCCGCCGCGCACCGCCCACGCCGTTTCGCCGAACGCCGGCGCGCAGGACACGCCGAGTATCAATTCACCCCGTGACAACAGCGCAATCTGCACCGAATAAAAAGGCATGCCGCGGATAAAACTGCGTGTCCCATCGATTGGATCGACGAGCCACACAAACTCGCAATCGGCCAGCGCTTCGGGCGCGCCGCCGGCGCCATATTCCTCACCGTAGATCCGATGGCCGGCAAAGACCGCAAGCCGTTCGCGGATGCAGCGCTCGGCGGCACGATCGGCAGCGGTGACCGGCGACCGATCGGCCTTGTATTCCACCTCGAGGGCGGCGTTGCCTGCCGGGCGGGCGGTTTCGATCAGTCGCGCCGCCGCCGCCGCCGCTTCGCGCGCCGCGGCAAGATAGCGAGCAAGATCGCCACCTGCTCGGTTAGCATCCATATCTATAATTTTCCAGCGAGTTCGACGCGGACCGTACCATCGGCCTGCGGTTCGCCGAGCGCCGCCAGCCAGGCGCCGGCCGACGGCGACACGGCCCGCAGGTGGACGGTCAGCGTGTAGGTTCCAAGTTCGATCTTCCCCGTGCCGCGCAAGGTCACCTCAGCCGGCCCGCTCGACGCCGCATTGACCGCAATGTGGCCGGTCTCGACCGTGGCGAGATCGACCGTCACGGTCCCCAATTCGAGCTGCACCGGGGCCTCGAGTCGCGCCGCACGCCATTCGAGCCGGCCATCGAGCGCGGCCAGCCTATTCTCGGACAGCGCGAGGTGGGAGATCGCGGCATGTACTTCGCCGCCGAGTGCAACTTTGTCGATCCCGTGCTCGAGCCGTTCGATCGGCCAGACGCCGGTCAGATCGTCGAGCGCCCAACCATTCAGTTCCGGCCGTACCCGGGCCGCGGCTGAAAGGCCCGCGCCTTCGAGTTCCAAGCGCCACGCCGGGCCGGGGGCGGGCGCGAAATGCCAGCGCAATATGCCGAGCGGCCGGCCGCGCCAGTGGAGGCCGTATCCCTCACCGGCCCACAAACTGCCGCTGATGCCACCGATCTGCAATACGTCGGTGTCCGGCAAAAACCACGCGGCCAGGCGCCCGGCCGGGAAGCGCGCAATGACAATCAACACCGCCGCCGTGAGCGCCAGCGCAAAAAGCCCGACTCGAGTTTTAGCCGGCATTGCGGCGCAAGAGCGTCAAGCGGGCCGCGACCTGTCCGGCAGCACCCTGTTCGCGGTTGATTTCAAGCTCGTCTATTTCGACATCGGCGGTGGGGGCGAGCTGCTCCAGCCAGCCGATCAGCGCATCGAACGGCGCGGCCCGCAGCCAAACCCGCACGCGCTCGCTGCCTTCCGGTTCGATGCGTTCGATCGCCGCCGCCATGCCGGCGGCGCGCAGCGTCTCATCCACGACGCGCAGCAATGAGGCGGTTCCCGACGCGGCGGCCGGCACATTCACCGGTGCCGCACGCGGCAGGGCCTCGAGCCAGACGCGCAGCGCACGCTGTTCGGCGATCTGGCCGCGCAGCGCCGCCCGGCCAGCGGCGAGCGGTTGCCACAGCCAGGCCCAGCCGAGCATCACGGAAACGGCGATGGCCCCGGCGGCGAACAGCAGCCGTTCGCGCTCCGCCAACGCCTGCCACCATTGCCCGAAGGCGCCCATCAGCCGCCGACCCGAAGCCGGCCTTCGACTCGATCGCCGGCCAACGTCGCATTTTGCACTTCGACTGCGGTCCCGGTTTCGCGAAGCCGTCGGCTCAACTCGTCGAGGTTGGCGATCACCGGTGCCCTGAGGCGCAGTACCAGACCGCCGGGTCCGTATTCGATCCCCTCGAGGGCGATCGCCTGATCGGCGGCCAGGGCCGGTGCGATGCGACCCAGCAGGCGCAAGAATCGATCTTGCCCTCGCCCGCGGCGGTCCAGTTCGCGTTCGGCCTGGACGCGGACATCGACAATCCGCCCGACATTCGGGAACGCGGCACGAAAGGCCTGTTCGACTGCGGCGCGTTCGGCCTGCGCCATCTGCCGCAAACGCCACCACTCGCCCGTCGCGTGCCCGAAGGTCAACAACAACAAAAATCCCACAAACCAGGCTAAGCGGCGGACCGCGGGCCTCGACCGCGCCGCGTTGAACGCCGGACGCCGATCGAGCAGTTGCCAGGGCGGGTCGGCGGCCCGCGGCAACATCGCTGCGAGGGGTGTATCGACCGGATGGTGCACCAGTTGATCGCCGAAGGCGCTGAAATCGCCGCCCAAGTCCGTGGCGGCGTAAAGGTGAACCCGCCGCCGCCCAGCGGGCAGCGCAGCGAGCAGCGTCGTGAGATTCTCGTTCTCGACGAAGCCCGCTTCGTCCTCAGCGCCGTGATAAATCCAACCGTGGTCACAGCGCGCCAGGCTGATCCCGTCGTCATGGCGCGGCAGGCACCAGGCATCGGGCAGCAGACGCTCGACCTCGATGCCGCGCTCTTGTAATTGACCCAGTCGGGCGAGCAACCGCGCGCGGTCGAGCGCCGCAACCGGCAGTCGGCCTTCGGCATCGCGCGGCCCGTGGGCGATGTGCAGATCCTCGACCGCACCCACGACCCATTCTTCGAGCGCGAACGGCAGCGCCTGGCGCAACCGGGCACGCGGCATCGCCGGCAGATCGAGCCTGACCAGCGTCACCTGCTCGGCCGGCCACAGCAAAACGACCTTGGATTTGTTCGCCGCCGGCGGTGTTTCCCCCGCACCGCTCGCCAACACCCGCCCATCGCCGCCGGCTCGCAGCCAGCGCCAACCGGGAGCACGCGGCCAGAGCACCAGTAAATCGGACATTGTGTCATTTTACCCAATTGTTGCATAGATTCCCGGAATTCTCGGTCAAGCTGGCGAGTGCA
>DAITQM010000031.1:0-33177 GCA_036832975.1 Pseudomonadota bacterium
CGCGAAGGCGGGCGCACGGTGGGCGCCGGCGTCGTTTCCAAGGTGATCGAGTGAGGCGAGGCGGCATTTCGAAGGCGAGTAGCTCAACTGGCAGAGCAGCGGTCTCCAAAACCGCAGGTTGGGGGTTCGAGTCCCTCCTCGCCTGCCACGCCCCGCGACAATGGAACTGTGAATTCAAATGAACGCTGAAGCGCCAAATTCAACCGTCAACCTGCTGCTGCTGGTCCTGGCGGTGCTGGTCCTCGCCGCGGCGGTGGCCGGTTACAACCTGTTGCCTGCTGGCACCCCGGACTACGTCGGGATGCTGCTGTTACTCGGCGGCATCCTCGTTGCCGCGCTGATCGGTTACTGGACGGCACAAGGGCGGGCCTTTTTCGAATTCATGCGCGGCGCCAATCTCGAGCGCCGCAAGGTGGTCTGGCCGACGCGCAGCGAAACGCTACAGACCACGCTGATCATCGGCGCGGTCACCGCCGTGGCGGCGATCGTGCTGTTCGTGCTCGATACCGTTTTCAGTTGGGGTGTCAAGCTGCTGCTCGGCGGGTTCTGAGATGGCCAAGCAATGGTACGTCGTCCAGGCCTATTCGGGCTATGAAGGACAGGTGCGCCGCTCCCTGCTCGAGCACATCGAGCGGGCCGGGATGCAGGAGATGTTCGGGCAGATTCTGGTCCCCACCGAGGAAGTGGTGGAAATGCGCCACGGTCAGAAGCGCAAGACCGAGCGCAAGTTTTTCCCCGGCTACGTGCTGGTCGAGATGGATATGGACGAAGCGACCTGGCACCTGGTCAAAAGCGTGCCCAAGGTGCTGGGTTTTATCGGCGGCACCTCCGACCGGCCGGCACCGATTTCGCAGCGCGAGGCCGACACGATTCTGCAGCGCGTCCAGGAAAGTGCCGACAAGCCCAAGCCCAAGGTGTTGTTCGAAGTCGGGCAGATGGTGCGGGTCACGGACGGGCCGTTCAATGACTTCAACGGCGTGGTCGAGGAAGTCAATTACGACAAGAACCGCCTGCGCGTGGCGGTTCTGATTTTCGGCCGTTCGACCCCGGTGGAACTCGAGTTCCACCAGGTGGCGAAGGCTTGAGCGCCGCGCCGCGGCGCGGGTTGTTTTGCGGCCCCGCTGCGGCGGGGTATGGTCAATGACTGGGGAGCCCGGCGGTCTGTAAGGACGCGCGGGCGCTTGAACCCAAGGAGTAGCGACAGATGGCAAAGAAAATCGAGGCTTATATCAAGCTGCAGATCCCCGCCGGGCAGGCCAATCCCAGCCCGCCGGTCGGTCCGGCGCTCGGCCAGCGCGGCGTCAATATCATGGAATTCTGCAAGGCATTCAACGCCGCGACCCAGGCTCTGGAACAGGGTATGCCGATTCCGGTGGTGATCACCGTTTACAGCGATCGCAGTTTCACGTACATCACCAAAACGCCGCCCGCTTCGGTGCTGTTGAAGAAAGCCGCTGGCCTGCAAAAAGGCAGCGGCAAGCCGAACACCGAAAAGGTCGGGACCGTCAACCGCGAGCAGCTCGAACAGATCGCCAAGACCAAGACCCCCGATCTGACGGCGGCCGATCTCGACGCCGCGGTGCGGACGATCGCCGGCAGCGCGCGCAGCATGGGCCTCAACGTCGAGGGGGTGCACTGATGGCAAAGCACGGCAAACGTCTGCGCGCGGTCAAGGAAAGCCTCGATCGCAGCCGGGTATATTCGGTTGAAGATGCGCTGGACCTGCTCAAGCAGGCGAGCAAGGTCAAATTTGTCGAGTCGGTGGACGTCGCCGTCCGCTTGGGCGTCGATCCGCGCAAATCCGATCAGGTGGTGCGCGGCGCGACGGTCCTGCCGCACGGCACCGGCAAATCGGTCCGGGTGGCGGTCTTTGCCCAGGGCGAACAGGCCGACAAGGCGCGCGAAGCCGGCGCCGACATCGTCGGCTTCGAGGATCTCGCCGACCAGATCAAAGGCGGCATGCTGGATTTCGACGTGGTCATCGCCTCGCCGGACGCCATGCGCGTCGTCGGCAAGCTCGGCCAGGTGCTCGGCCCCAAAGGCTTGATGCCCAACCCCAAAGTCGGCACCGTCACCCAGGATGTGGCCGGTGCGGTGCACAACGCCAAGGCCGGTCAGGTGCAGTTCCGCACCGACAAGGCCGGCATCGTGCATACGACGATCGGCAAGGTGTCGTTCGATACCGCGGCGCTGAAGGACAACCTCAAGGCGCTGGTCGCCGATTTGGTCAAGGCGCGGCCGGCGGCGGCGAAAGGCATTTTTCTGCAGAAGATCGCCCTGTCGACGACGATGGGTCCGGGCCTGGCGATCGATCAGGCCTCGTTGGAGCTTTGACGGCGGTCAGTCCGGCCGAGCCGGAGTTTCCGCACACGATTTCGCCACGCCACTTGCCCGCTGGGGTGAGGCGCGTGGCACGCGGTGATCACGGGGGCGGAACGCCTTCGAGATGACCGTACTGAGCGGGCAGGCGCCGGGCGACCGGCGCACCGTCCAAGACCGCAGGCGCTTGGCGCTTAATTGCGGTACGCCCGCCGGACAGTGAGGTGCACTGTCCGGTGGCGTCCCGGCCTGCGCAGATGGTGGGCCCAGTCCCGCGACCTGTGGCGCGCGTGCGCCCCACAGGTCGCGGGGTCGGGTTGCCACCGCAAGCTGGTAAAGCGCGGTTGCCGGGCTTTGCCATCAAGTGGAGGTAGCAGTTATGGCACTCAATCTGGAGCAGAAGAAGGCGGTGGTCGAATCGCTGGTCGATGTCGCCCGTCACGCCCATTCTGCGCTGGCCGCCGAATACCGGGGCTTGACCGTGAGCCAATTGACCGAGCTGAGACGCCAGGCGCGTTCCAGCAAGGTGGCGCTCAAGGTCGCCAAGAACACCTTGGTACGCCGGGCTTTGGCGGGGACCGATTTCGAATGTATGAACGAGAGCCTGACCGGTCCTCTGGTCTATGCGTTTTCGCTGGAAGATCCGGGCGCCGCAGCCCGGCTGGTCAAAGACTTCACCAAAGTCAGCGACAAGCTGGTGGTCAGACTGATCGCCCTCGGCGGCCGGACTTACCAGGCTTCCGAACTCGCCCGTCTGGCCAGCCTGCCGAACCGTGAGCAGGCGTTGTCGATGCTCCTCGGCGTCATGAAGGCGCCGGTGGAAAAACTGGTGCGCACCCTCGCCGAGCCGCACGCCAAACTGGCGCGCACGCTGGCCGCGGTCCGCGACCAGAAGCAGGCGGCATAGGCTCGGACGAGAGATAGACCAGGGTTGCCGGAAAGCTGAGCATACCGATTCTTTATACCGATTATCCGCATCAGGAGAATACTCATGGCAGTTGCCAAAGAAGACATTCTGGAAACCATCGCCAATATGTCGGTGATGGAAGTCGTCGATCTGATCAAGGCGATGGAAGACAAATTCGGCGTTTCGGCCGCCGCCCCGGTGGCGGTCGCCGCGGCACCGGCCGCCGGTGACGGTGGCGCGGCCGCGGCCGAGGAGCAGACCGAGTTCAACGTCATGCTGACCAGCTTCGGCGAAAACAAGGTCAACGTGATCAAAGCGGTGCGGGCCATCACCAGCCTCGGCTTGAAAGAAGCCAAGGATCTGGTCGAGGCCGCGCCGTCGGCGGTCAAGGAAGGTGTTTCCAAGGCGGAAGCCGCGGACATCAAAAAGCAGCTTGAGGAAGCCGGGGCGAGCGTCGAGGTCAAGTAATCAACGCTGGACCTCGCATTTTCGCTGGACGGGCTGGGGGCGCAGGCTCCCGGCCCGTTGCCGCTTGCCGCAAATACACCGCTGGGCCGCTTTCGACCCAATTTCTGCATACCTAACCACGGGCGCAACATGGCAACGACCTATTCTTTCACCGAACGTAAACGCATCCGCAAGAACTTCGGCAAGCGCGACACCGTGCTGGAGGTGCCGTATCTGCTCGATATGCAGTTGAACTCCTATGAGCAATTTCTGCAGACCACGACGGCCGGCGGCGAACTGCGCAACGTCGGGCTGCACGCGGCACTCAACTCGGTGTTTCCGATCAGCAGTTATTCGGGCAACGCGGTGCTCGAGTATGTCAGCTATCGCCTGGGCGAGCCGCAGTTCGACGTCCGCGAGTGCAAGCTGCGTGGCGCTTCGTACAGTGCGCCGTTGCGCGTTGTCGTCCGCCTTGTGTTGTTCGATCGCGACGCACCGGCCAAGAACCGCAAGCCGAAGCAGATCAAGGAGCAAGAAGTCTACATGGGCGACATCCCGTTGATGACCGAGAACGGAACGTTCATCATCAACGGCACCGAGCGCGTCATCGTCTCGCAGTTGCACCGTTCGCCCGGTGTGTTCTTCGATCACGACAAGGGGAAGACCCACTCCTCTGGAAAACTGTTGTTCAACGCCCGGGTGATCCCTTATCGCGGATCGTGGCTCGATTTCGAATTCGACGCGAAGGATAACATCTTCACGCGCATCGACCGGCGCCGCAAACTACCGGTGACCATCCTGCTGCGCGCCCTTGGCATGAACGATGAAGAGATCCTCGGCGTATTTTTCGAGAAGAGCCAGATCGCGCTCAACAAGAAAGGCGCGAAGCTCGATCTCGTCCCCGAGCGGTTGCGCGGCGAAAATGCACTGGCCGATATCACCGATAACAAGGGCAAAGCGATCGTCGAAGCCGGCAAGCGCATTACGATGCGGCACGTGCGCTTGATCGAACAGGCGGGTGTCAAATCGCTCGACGTGCCTGACGATTATCTGCTCGGTAAAACCCTGGCGCATGACGTGGTCGACGAATCGACCGGCGAGTTGGTTATGCGCGCCAATGACGAGATCACGGCCGAGTCGCTGGACGGCCTGCGCGAAGCCGGGATCAAAAAGATCGAGATCCTTTACGTCAACGATCTCGATCAGGGGCCTTATATTTCGACCACTTTGCGCATCGATCCGACGACTTCGGAGTTGGAGGCGCTCTACGAGATCTACAAGATGATGCGCCCCGGCGAACCGCCGAGCAAGGATGCGGCGCAGAATCTGTTCAAGAATCTGTTTTTCACCCCTGAACGTTACGACCTGTCGGCCGTCGGGCGGATGAAGTTCAATCGCCGGGTCGGCCGCGACACCATAGAAGGCGAAGGGGTGCTCGATCGCGACGATATCATCGCCGTGATCCGCGAACTGATCAACATCCGCAACGGTCGCGGCGTGGTCGATGATATCGACCACCTCGGCAACCGCCGTATCCGTTCGGTCGGAGAAATGGCGGAAAATGTTTTCCGCATCGGCCTGGTCCGGGTCGAGCGGGCGGTCCGCGAACGGCTGTCGATGGCCGAAAGCGAGGGCCTCGCGCCGCAGGATCTGATCAATGCCAAACCGGTGGCGGCGGCGGTCAAGGAGTTCTTCGGTTCGTCGCAGCTCAGCCAGTTCATGGACCAGAACAATCCGTTGTCCGAGGTGACTCACAAGCGCCGCGTTTCGGCGCTTGGCCCCGGCGGTCTGACCCGTGAGCGCGCCGGCTTCGAAGTGCGCGACGTGCACCCAACGCATTACGGCCGGGTATGCCCGATCGAAACGCCTGAAGGTCCGAACATCGGCCTGATCAATTCGCTGGCCGTCTATGCCAGAACCAACTCATACGGTTTTCTGGAGACGCCTTATCTGCGTGTCAAAAGCGGCAAAGTAGGGCACGAGATCGATTATCTTTCAGCTATCGACGAAGGCGATTTCGTCATTGCCCAGGCCAATGCCGCCCTCGATAGCAGCGGGCGTTTTGTCGGCGAATTGATCCCCTGCCGCCATCTGGGTGAATTCAACTTGCGGGCGCCGGAGGAAGTCCAGTATATGGACGTTTCTCCGAAGCAGATCGTGTCGGTGGCCGCGTCGCTCGTGCCGTTTCTGGAACATGACGATGCCAACCGCGCCCTGATGGGTTCCAATATGCAACGCCAGGCGGTGCCCACGTTGCGCACCGAAAAGCCACTGGTCGGCACCGGGATGGAGCGCGTCGTGGCGCGCGATTCGGGTGTCACCGTAGTGGCCGGTCGCGGCGGCGTGGTCGATCAGATGGATGCCGGCCGCATTGTCATCCACGTGAACGAGGATGAAGTGGCGGCCGGCGATCCTGGAGTCGATATCTACCCGCTGATCAAATACCAGCGCTCGAACCAGAACACCTGCATCAATCAGCGGCCGCTGGTCAAGGTTGGCGACCGGGTTGCGGCTGGCGACGTCGTCGCCGACGGGCCGTCGACCGACCTCGGCGAACTGGCGCTCGGCCAGAATCTGCTTGTCGCATTTATGCCGTGGAACGGTTACAACTTCGAAGATTCGATCCTGATCTCCGAGCGTCTGGTGCAGGATGACCGCTTCACCAGCATCCATATCGAGGAGTTGACTTGCGTGGCGCGCGACACCCGGTTGGGTTCCGAGGAAGTGACCGCCGATATCCCCAACGTCGGCGAACACAACCTCAATAAACTCGACGCCTCGGGCATCGTCTACGTCGGTGCTGAAGTCCGGGCCGGCGACATCCTGGTCGGCAAGGTGACGCCCAAGGGTGAAACCCAGTTGACGCCGGAGGAAAAACTGCTGCGCGCCATCTTCGGCGAGAAGGCTTCGGACGTCAAGGACACTTCGCTGCGCGTCCCGTCGGGGATGGATGGCACGGTGATCGACGTCCAGGTCTTCACCCGTGACGGGGTCGATAAAGATGCACGGGCGGCGGCGATCGAACAGGAATACATCCGCCAGGTGCGCAAGGATCTCAACGATCAGTTGCGCATCGTCGAGGGTGCGATATTCGGCCGCCTGCGCGAAACGCTGACCGGCGCCATCGTCGACAAGGCCCCGGGCCTGAAGAAAGGCGCCACGCTCGGCGCCGATTACCTCGACAACCTGGCCGCCGAGGACTGGTTCAAAATCCGCCTGCGCGACAACGCAACGAACGAGCTTTTGGAAGCGGCGGCTGACCAGATCGAAGCACAACGTAAGTTGTTCGAAGAACGATTCACCGGCCAGCAGCGCAAGATCAGTCAGGGTGACGATCTCGCCCCCGGTGTGCTCAAGATGGTGAAAGTTTACCTCGCGGTCAAACGCCGGATCCAGCCCGGCGACAAGATGGCCGGCCGTCACGGCAACAAAGGCGTGATCTCGATGATCGTGCCGACCGAAGACATGCCGTATCTCGCCGACGGCACGCCAGTGGATATCGTATTGAATCCGCTCGGCGTGCCATCGCGAATGAACATCGGCCAGGTGCTGGAAACCCACCTCGGGCTCGCGGCCCACGGGCTCGGCGTCAAAATCGCCGGTCTGGCGGCGGCGGCGAAGAAAGCGACGGAAATTCGCAAGCTGCTGGAAGAGATTTACAACTTCGATCGGCGCGGCCGCGTCGATTTCAAACAGTTCAGCGACGAGGAGATCTTCGTCATGGCCGGGCAGCTCGCCGCCGGCGTGCCAATGGCGACACCGGTGTTCGACGGCGCCAGCGAAGTGGAGATCAAGCACCTGCTCAAACTCGCCGATATGCCGGAAGACGGCCAGACCGTGCTCTATGACGGCCGGACGGGCGACCCGTTCGACCGCCCCGTCACCGTCGGTTATATGTACATGCTTAAGTTGAACCACTTGGTTGACGACAAGATGCACGCCCGCTCCACCGGCCCCTACAGCCTGGTGACGCAGCAGCCGCTTGGCGGCAAGGCGCAGTTCGGCGGCCAGCGCTTCGGTGAAATGGAAGTCTGGGCCCTGGAGGCCTACGGCGCCTCCTACACTCTGCAGGAAATGCTGACCGTCAAATCCGACGACGTCGGCGGCCGCAACGAGATGTACAAGCACATCGTGGCCGGTGACCATCGCATGTCGGCGGGCATGCCGGAGTCATTCAATGTGCTGGTGAAGGAAATCCGCTCGCTGGGCATCAACATCGAAATGGAAGAGTCCTGATCCTGGAGGATAACGCGGTGAAAGATTTAATCAGCTTATACAACAGACAGCGCGATCCCGTCGATTTCGATGCGATCCGCATCGGTCTGGCTTCTCCGGATCTGGTTCGCTCGTGGTCGTACGGCGAGGTCAAGAAGCCGGAAACGATCAATTACCGGACCTTCAAGCCGGAGCGGGACGGCCTGTTCTGCGCCTCGATTTTCGGCCCGGTGAAGGATTACGAATGCTTGTGCGGCAAATACAAGCGCATGAAGCACCGCGGCGTGGTCTGCGAGAAGTGCGGCACCGAGGTCACCTTGGCCAAGGTGCGGCGCGAACGCATGGGCCACATCGACCTCGCCTCGCCGGTAGCACACATCTGGTTCCTCAAATCGTTGCCGTCGCGCATCGGTTTGATGCTGGACATGACATTGCGCGATATCGAACGCGTTTTGTATTTCGAATCCTACGTGGTGATCGAGCCGGGTATGACGACGCTCGAACGCAGCCAGATCCTGAGCGAGGAGCAGTACATCGAGGCGCTCAACGAATTCGGCGACGAGTTCGAGGTCAAGATGGGCGCCGAAGCGGTACGCGATCTGCTGCGCGGCATCGACCTCAACACTGAACTGGCCAAGTTGCGCGACGATCTGGCGGCGACCAGTTCGGAGACCAAAATCAAACGCCTGACCAAGCGCTTGAAATTGATCGAGGCGTTCATTCGCTCGGGCAACCGGCCGGAATTCATGATCCTGACGGTGCTGCCCGTACTGCCTCCCGATCTGCGCCCGCTGGTGCCGCTCGACGGCGGCCGTTTCGCGACGTCGGATCTGAACGATTTGTACCGCCGGGTTATCAACCGCAACAACCGCCTGCGCCGGCTGCTCGAATTGAGCGCTCCGGATATCATCGTGCGCAACGAAAAGCGCATGTTGCAGGAGTCGGTCGATGCGCTGCTCGACAATGGCCGCCGCGGCCGGGCGATCACCGGTGCCAACAAGCGCGCCCTGAAATCGCTGGCCGACATGATCAAGGGCAAGCAAGGCCGTTTCCGGCAGAATCTGCTCGGCAAACGGGTCGATTATTCGGGCCGCTCGGTGATCGTCGTCGGCCCGACGCTCAAGCTGCACCAGTGTGGTCTGCCGAAGAAGATGGCGCTCGAGCTGTTCAAGCCCTTTATCCTCAGCAAATTGCAGCGCCTCGGTTTCGCCCCCAGCATCAAGGCGGCCAAAAAACTCGTCGAACGCGAATCCGCCGAGGTCTGGGATATGCTCGAGGACGTGATCCGCGAGCACCCGGTGCTCCTCAACCGCGCCCCGACGCTGCACCGTCTCGGCATTCAGGCTTTCGAACCGGTGTTGATCGAGGGCAAGGCGATTCAGTTGCACCCGCTAGTATGCACCGCCTTCAACGCCGACTTCGACGGCGACCAGATGGCGGTCCACGTGCCGCTGTCGATCGAGGCGCAACTGGAAGCCCGCGCCTTGATGATGTCGTCGAACAATATTCTGTCGCCGGCTAACGGCGAGCCGATCATCGTGCCGACGCAGGACGTAGTGCTCGGACTCTATTACATGACCCGGCAGCTCGCCGGCGCCAAAGGCGAAGGGATGGTGTTCGCCGATCTGTCCGAGGTGCACCGCGCCTACCAGACCGGGCAGGTGGCGTTGCACGCGGCGATCCGTTTGCGCCACAGCGAAACGGTACTCGACGAAGAGGGCCGGGAGGAGCAGCACCGCGGTATCGTCGCGACGACTGTCGGCCGCGCCCTGTTGCTCGAAATCGCGCCCCGCGGTTTGCCATTTGCGCTGTTCAACCAGACGCTGAAGAAAAAGCAGGTCTCGCAATTGATCAACGCCAGTTACCGGCGCCTGGGGTTGAAGGACACGGTGGTCTTTGCCGACCGGCTGATGTACACCGGCTTTTATTATGCGACCCGCGCCGGGGCGTCGATTTGCATCGACGATCTGATCGTACCGCAGGAAAAGAAAAAAATTCTGGCCGGTGCCGAACAGGAAGTGCTCGAGATCCAGAACCAGTATGCTTCGGGCCTGGTCACCGCGGGTGAACGCTACAACAAGGTCGTCGACATCTGGTCGCGCACCAACGAGTTGGTCGCCAAGGCGATGATGCAGCGGATCGGCAAGGAACGAGCGACGGACAGCAGCGGCCAGGCGGTTGAACAGGATTCGATGAATTCGATTTTCATCATGGCCGATTCCGGCGCCCGCGGTTCGGCGGCGCAGATCCGTCAGCTCGCCGGTATGCGCGGCTTGATGGCCAAGCCCGACGGCTCGATCATCGAAACGCCGATCACCGCGAATTTCCGCGAAGGGTTGAATGCCCAGCAGTATTTCATCTCGACCCACGGCGCTCGCAAGGGTCTTGCGGATACCGCCTTGAAAACCGCCAACTCGGGTTACCTGACGCGCCGTCTGGTCGACGTGGCGCAGGACGTAGTGATCACTGAGGACGATTGCGGTACAGAGGACGGGCTGCTGATGGTGCCCATCATCGAGGGCGGCGACGTCGTCGAACCGCTGCGCGAGCGGGTTCTCGGCCGCTTGCTGGCGGCGGATGTTCTCCGTCCGGGCAGCGAGGATGTGCTGTGCCCGCGCAACACCCTGCTCGATGAGCATTGGGTCAACATCCTGGAAGAGGCCGGCATCGATCAGGTGAAAGTCCGTTCGGTCATCACCTGCGCGACACGCTTCGGTGTCTGCCAGTCGTGCTACGGGCGCGATTTAGCGCGCGGTGATCTGGTCAATACCGGCGAAGCGGTCGGCGTGATCGCGGCACAGTCGATCGGCGAGCCGGGCACGCAGCTCACGATGCGCACCTTCCATATCGGCGGCGCGGCGTCGCGCGCCGTGGCGATCGATCACATCCAGGTCAAGTCCAGTGGAACGGTCCGCTTGCACAACCTGAAATTCGTCAAAAACAGCGACAGCCACCTGGTGGCGACTTCGCGTTCCGGCGAAGTCTCGCTGATCGACGAGCACGGCAGAGAACGCGAGCGTTACAAGCTGCCCTATGGGGCGCTGATTCTGGTCGCCGACGGCGGCGAGGTGGCGCCCGGCGATCGCATTGCGCAATGGGATCCGCACACCCATCCGATCATCACCGAAGTCGCCGGCAAGGTGCGCTTCATCGACTTTGTCGACGGTGTCACCATGACCGAGCAGATCGATGAAATCACCGGTCTGACCAGCATTGTGATCACCGATCCGAAACAACGCGGTGCGGCCGGCAAGGATCTCCGGCCGATGGTCAAGCTGGTCGACAAGCGCGGTCGCGAGGTGAAAATCGCCGGGACCGATTTGCCGGCGCACTACTTCCTGCCGCCCGGTGCGATCGTCGGCATGCAGGACGGCAGCGAGGTCGATATCGGCGACGTCATCGCCCGCATTCCGCAGGAAAGCAGCAAGACACGCGATATCACCGGCGGTCTGCCGCGCGTCGCCGATTTGTTCGAGGCGCGCAAACCCAAGGAATCAGCGATTCTGGCCGAAGTCTCCGGTGTCGTCAGTTACGGCAAGGAAACCAAGGGCAAGCAACGCTTACAGATCACGCAGGCTGATGGCGAGGTATTCGAGACGTTGATTCCGAAATGGCGGCAGGTCATCGTCTTTGAGGGTGAACAGGTCGAAAAAGGCGAGGTGATCGCCGACGGCGAGTCCAATCCGCACGATATCCTGCGCCTGCTGGGCGTCTCGCGTCTGACCGAGTACCTGGTTCAGGAAATCCAGGACGTGTATCGCCTGCAGGGCGTGCGCATCAACGACAAACACATCGAGGTCATCATCCGCCAGATGTTGCGCAAAGGCGAAATTCTCGATCCCGGCGAGACCCGCTACCTGCCCGGTGAACATGCCGAAACCAGCGATATCCTGAGCGAGAACGAAGCCGCGGCCAAGGACGGGCGCCACGCGGCGAGCTACCAGCGCATCCTGCTCGGTATCACCAAGGCCTCGCTGGCCACCGAATCGTTCATTTCCGCCGCCTCGTTCCAGGAAACGACCCGGGTGCTGACCGAAGCGGCGGTACACGGCGCGATCGACCACCTGCGCGGCTTGAAGGAAAACGTCATCGTCGGCCGCCTGATCCCGGCCGGCACCGGGCTGGCGTATCACAAGCTGCGGCGCAGCGAGCGTCATGCCGATGTCGAAGCCGAGTTGAGCGCCCTGATCGGCGTCGAACAGGCCGCGGCGCAGGCCGCCATGCCGCCGCCGCCGCTGCCCAGCGAAGACGAAGAGGAGTTCGACTCGGCCTCGTGAGGCTGTCTGCGGCGCCTAGCAGGTTGTTGAAAAACGCCATCCTGGCGTTTTTCAACGTCGCTTGCGAAAGGCGCGACTTTCGCTGCGCTCCCGAAATCAGCCGCTAAGGAGCGCCTGATTTCGCCGGGCCATCCGTGGCCCGGATTAGCAGGCTGTTTTTCAACAGCCTGCTAGGCGCGGCGCCTTCCTCATCATCGTCCCATCGGCGCGCCCCGTTTGCGGGGGCGCGCCAGGACCTGAAAAACAAAACACGATTAAAATCGTACTGAAACTCCTGCATCACCGGTACCGGGTCTGAAATCCAGCCGGGCCTCCAGCGATCTTGTATTTCTCTCCGGGTAGGTATTGACATCAAATTGTCACGCTGCTAGCATCGAAACGTTGCCCCCGCGCCGCGCACCGGCGGTGTGGGGAGCGTCTTGTTTCCGGTTGCGATAGGGGGAGGCATGACAGGACCGTTATGCTTGTGCTTGATACGATGACTGCGCCGCACGCCGGCGCCGCACGCCGCCGGCCGGCGGTTGTGGCGTCGCCCAGCCGGCGCCGTCGACACCGCCTGTCCTGGGGAATTCTCCGGACAGCGGCCTCCTGCCTTCTGTATCGTTCACCGTCACTCTCTTGTTCCGCGGACCCGGTGCAGCCGGGATGGCGGGGTTGCGGTTCCCGGCCGCCATGGCCGAGGTACCGTTCTTCCATCGACGGATTCGAGTAACGGGGGCCTTCATTTCATTCACTCGGTGGGCGATCACCGGGGTGCTGCAGCGCCGCTGCGGCTTAGGCTTTGCCGTTTCGTCTCCAGGGTTTTGCCGTTGCGTCAGCGACAGCAAAGGTCCATGTTTCGGCCGCCTTTTTTGCGCCCGGCATGGATTTAAAAGGGGGGAGGCCTACCAGCTTCCCATGATGGAATGGCCCAGGCATTGCGCCTGGAATTTCAGGAGAGTTGAATGAAACGTCTATTATTGCATTGTTTTTTGTCGATGGCCGTTGTGGCTGCCGCTCAGGCACAGCTCAGCACCTCGGCCGGGGCCGCCGCCGGACGCGACAAACCGGCGCCGGAAGCCCAACCGCAGGATCTGATCCGTGGTCTCGATAATCCTCGCCGTATCCCGGGACAGTACATTGTGGTTTTCAAATGGGGCGAACAGCGTGCCGCGAACCGTGCTATGGCGCTTGCCGCCCAGCATGGCGCCAAGCTTACCCAGGTCTACGAGCATGCCCTGCAAGGCTTCGTGATCCAGGCCAGCGAAAAGGCGGCGATGGCTATCGCCAAAAACTCCGACGTCGATTTCGTCGAAGCCGACCAGATGATGTCGATCAATGCCACTCAGTCGCCCGCGACTTGGGGGCTCGACCGCATCGACCAGGTCAGTTTACCGTTGAACAACAGCTATACGTTCAACTTCGACGGCACCGGCGTACACGCTTACGTTATCGACACCGGCATCCGCGTCACGCACAACGATTTCGGCGACCGCGCTTCCGGCGCGTTCACCGCGATCAATGACGGCAACGGCTCCAACGACTGCAACGGCCACGGCACGCACGTCGCTGGGACGGTCGGCAGCGCCACTTACGGCGTCGCCAAGAACGTCACGCTGCACGCCGTTCGGGTTCTCGATTGCAACGGCTCGGGCAGCAACTCGGGCGTCATCGCCGGCGTCGATTTCGTCACCGCCAACCACATCTCGCCTGCGGTGGCCAATATGAGCCTGGGCGGCGGGGTATCGACGGCGCTCGACAACGCGGTCAACAACTCGGTGGCTTCCGGCGTGTTCTATGCCGTCGCTGCGGGTAACGAAAACACCAATGCGTGCAATTCGTCACCGTCCCGTGCTGCCAACGTTTACACTGTCGGTTCCTCGACCAATACCGACGCCCGCTCGTCGTTCTCCAATTTCGGCACTTGCGTCGAAATTTTTGCACCCGGTTCTAACATCACTTCCACCTGGAGTACCAGCAATACCGCATCGAACACGATCAGCGGTACGTCGATGGCAACGCCGCACGTTGCCGGCGCTGCGGCACTGATTCTCGATGAAAGCCCGAGCCTCACGCCGTCGGGAGTGGCCAATGCGCTGACCAATAATGCGACGACCGGCAAATTGACCGGCATCGGCACTGGTTCGCCCAATCGTCTGTTGTTCTCGCTGACCAGTGGCGGTGGCGGTGGCGGCGGTGGCGGTGGTGGCGGTGGTACAACACCGCTGACCAGCGGCGTGCCGGTCAGCAATCTGTCTGGTGCCCAGAACGCCCAATCGTTCTTCACGATCCAAGTGCCGGCCGGGGCCAGCAACCTGAGCGTCCAGATGTCCGGCGGTACGGGCGACGCCGACCTTTATGTGCGTTTCGGCACCGCACCGACCCTGAGCACGTATGATTGCCGCCCGTTCCTGAACGGCAACAACGAGAACTGCTCGTTCACCAACCCGACGGCCGGTACCTGGCACATCATGCTCAACGGCTTTACCGCCTATTCCGGCGTCAGCCTGGTGGCGACGGTCACTGGCGGCGGTGGCGGTGGCGGCGGTGGCGGACCGTCGATCGTTTATTCCGAAAACTTCGACACGGGTTCGGCGCCGGGTTGGAACAAGTCCAGCGGCACGACGGACCTCTGGCGCGTGGCATCGGATTGCGTCAATGCGCCGTCGGGCAACTTCACGATCTCGTTCAGCCGCGCCAGCCCGAACTGCGATTACGATGGCGGCACGCGGACCGGTTGGGCTCGCTCGCCGCGCATCAACCTGAGCGGCTTTGGTTCGGCGACGTTGATGCTCTCCCACCGCTGGCAGACCGAAACGTTCAGCGGCGGGGCTTTCGACATCATGCGCATCGAAGTCAGCACGAACGACGGTTCGACTTGGACGACGATCAAACAGATCGATTCGCGCAACGCCAATTCGTCCGGCTTTGTCGTCGAGAGCTTGAACATCACCAACTTCATCAGCGCCAATTTCCGTATTCGGTTGTTCTTCGACACCGTGGACGGCACTGCCAACGACTTCCTCGGCTGGTATGTCGATGATGTCGAGGTGCTGGCGCAATAAATCCAATCGACGATTGACGTTTTCGCCGGCTTCGGCCGGTCCTTTTCAGGCCCCGCGCTCCGGCGCGGGGCCTTTTGTTATGCTGCGCTCTATGCGTACCTTGGGGTTCCGTATCGTTTTTGTCGCCGCCGCCCTGCTGCCGGCCTCCTGCGCGCCGCCGGGCGACGATACGGCGGCGATTCGGGAGGTGCTCGACGACTTGGCGGAGGCGTTCGAAAGCCGCGATCTTGGGCCGTTCGATGTGACGCTGGCGGCGGATTTCGCCGCCGGCGATCTCGATCGCCGCGGGGCGTTGCTTCTAGCCCGGCGCTACCTGGCGATGCACCGCGACATCGGGGTCACGCTCACCGACGTCGCCATCGAGGTGCTGGAGGATTTCGAGCCGCCGCGGGCCACCGTCCGCTTCAAAGCGTTGTTGACCGGCGGCGAGAGCGCGCTGCCGGAACGGGCCGGGTGGTATGAATTTGAGACCGGTTGGCGGCGCGACGGGGGCGCTTGGCGGATCATCCGCGCCGCCTGGGAGCGGCAATGGTGATCCCCGGCTTTCACCCGGCGGCCGGCGCCTGGTTCGCGCAGACCTGCGGCCGGCCGACGGCGATGCAGTTGGAGGCCTGGGCGGCGATCGCCGCCGGGCGGCATACCCTGATCAGCGCCCCGACTGGCAGCGGCAAGACCCTGGCCGGCTTTTTGGCAGTGATCGATCGACTGCTCCGCCGCTCGGCTGCGGCCCCTTTGCCGGATCAGGTCAAGGTCTTGTACATCTCACCGCTCAAGGCGTTGTCCAACGATATCGAGCGTAATCTGCGAGCGCCGCTGGCCGGGATCGCGGCGCATGGTGCCACTTCGGGTGTGCCGCTCCCGGCGCTCAGCGCCCGGGTCCGCACCGGGGATACCCCCGCTGCCGAGCGCCGCGCGATGCTGCGCCGCCCACCGCACATTCTGGTGACGACGCCGGAATCCTTATTCATTCTGCTGGCTTCAGCCGGCGGCCGGCGTCTGCTCGGCGGAATCGAAACGGTGATCGTCGATGAATTGCACGCCCTGGCCGGCAATAAACGCGGCTGTCATCTGAGTCTCTCGCTGGCCCGGCTCGCAGCGCTGTTGCCGTCGCCGCCGCAGCGCATCGGCCTGTCGGCGACGGTCCAGCCGCTGCCGCTCGCCGCTGACTGGCTGACCGGTGGCGCTCCTTGCACAATCGTCGATCACGGCCGGCGCCGGGCGCTCGACCTCGACCTCGAACTGCCCGCCGAGGCGTTGGGGGCGCTGTTGTCGAACGCCGGTTGGGAGGAGGTTTACGACCGGCTGGCGGCGGCGGTCGAGGCGCACCGCACGACTTTGGTTTTCGTCAACAGCCGCCGCCTGGCCGAACGGGTCGCCCGTCATTTGAGTGACCGGTTGGGCGACGGTCGGGTCGCGGCGCACCACGGCAGTCTGGCCCGGGAACAGCGCCTGGCTGCCGAACAGGGCCTGAAAAACGGCCATCTCAAAGTCGTGGTCGCCACCGCCAGCCTCGAACTTGGCATCGACATCGGCCATATCGATCTCGTTTGCCAGTTGCAGTCGCCGCGCTCGCTGGCGGTGCTGTTGCAGCGCGCCGGCCGTGCCGGCCATGCCCTCGACCGCTTGCCGAAAGCGCGGCTTTGGCCGTTGAGTCTCGAAGATCTCGTCGAGTGCACCGCGTTGCTGCACACCGCCCGCGCCGGCGAGATCGAAGACCTCGAGCCGGCCGGCGCGGCGCTCGATGTGCTGGCCCAGCACCTGATCGCCGCCGCCGAACCGGCCGCTCAGGCGGACGAACTCTACCAAGTGACCACCCGCGCCTGGCCTTATCGCAGTCTCGAACGACACGAATTCGATGCGGTGCTGGCTATGATCGCCTCTGGCTACAGCTCGCGCCCCGGCCGCCGTCTGCCGTACCTGGAATGGGATCGCGCCGCCGGCAAGGTCCGGTCGCGCGGCCGCGGGGCGCAGTCGGCGATGATGAACGCCGGCGCGATTCCGGATCATTTCGATTACGACGTCCACCTGTTGCCTGACGAACTTTATATCGGTACGCTGAACGAGGATTTCGCATTCGAGAGTATTCCCGGCGATATCTTTCAGCTCGGCAATCACAGTTACCGGATCGTCAAGGTCGAAAGCGGCCGCGTCTGGGTCAGCGATGCCAAAGGAGTGCCGCCCGGCATTCCGTTTTGGTTCGGCGATGCGCCGGGGCGCAGCGATCGTTTGAGCCGGGCAGTATGCGAACTGTACCGTTTCGCCGCCGCGGCGCTCGACCGCGGGGCCGACCTCGGCGCCGCCCTGGCCACCGAGTACCGGATCGCGCTGCCCGCCGCGGCACCACTTGCGGCTTATCTCGAAACGGCGTACCGGGCGCTTGGCGCGTTGCCCGACGGTGAGACGCTGATTTTCGAGCGTTTTTTCGATGCCACCGACAATTACCATTTAATCATCCATACCGCGCTTGGCGTGCGCTTGAACCGGGCTTTGGGCCTGGCGTTGCGCAAGCGGTTCTGCCGGCGCTTCAATTTCGAGTTGCAGGCGACGGCGACCGATCAGGCCGTGTTGCTGTCGCTCGGCCCGACGCACAGTTTTCCGCTGGCCGAGGTCGCCGCTTATCTCAACGCCCGGACGGTGCGCGAACTGCTGATTCAGGCCCTGCTCGTCGCGCCGATGTTCCAGACCCGCTGGCGGTGGAATGCGACGATCGCCTTGGCTGTGCTCCGTGTCCGCAACGGCAAGCGCCAGCCGCCGCAGTTTCAGCGCAACGACGCCGAAGACCTGCTCGCTCTGGTGTTTCCCGACGCCGTGGCCTGCCAGGAGAACCTGAGCGGCGACCGCGCGGTGCCCGATCATCCGCTGATCCGCCAGACCTTACACGATTGCCTCGAAGTGACGATGGATTGCCGCGGCCTCGAGGAGGTATTGTCGGCGCTCGAGGCCGGAAGGATCCGGGTGCAGGCCACCGATCTGAACGCGCCGTCGCCGCTGGCCGGCGGCATCCTGAACGCCCGGCCGTGGGCTTTTCTCGATGACGGTGCCGCCGAGGAGCGGCGGACGCAGGCCGTCGATCAACGGCCGGCGCGCTGGCCGGCCGAAGGCGCAACACTGGCCATCGTCCGTCCTGAGGCGATCGCCACGGTCAATGCCGACGCGGCGCCGCGCGCCGCGTCGCCCGACGACCTGCACGATGCGCTGGTGACCGCCGGTTTCCTCACCGCGCGCGAGGCAACCGGGATCTGGGGAGGACCGGCGTGGGGCGGGTGGTTTACGGCGCTCGCCGGCGAACAGCGGGCCTTCGCCCTCCGCCGTGCCGACGGTGAAACCGTCTGGTGCGCCGCCGAACGGTTGGCGCTGCCGCTCGCCTTGTGGCCCGCCGCGGTCTGGACCATCGCGCCGCCGGAATGGTTGCTGCCGGCTGCACCGGGACCGCAGGCGGCGGAGCCGCTGGTCACCGCCCTGGCGCTGCGTTTGCAGGTTCAAGGACTCGTCACCGCCGCCGAACTCGCTGTGCAGTTCGCTTTGCCGATAGCCCGGATCGAAGCCGCGCTTGCCGCCTTGCAGGGGGAAGGGTCCGTCGTCGCGGTCGCTGAAAGGGGTTGCGATGCGGCATCGGGCCCGGCGGCGCTGTGGGGCCTGCGGCACCACGCGGCCCGCGTCCGGCGCCTGTCGCGCGAGGCGCGGCGCAACCGGGAAACGTTGTGCACGCCGCAAGCCTGGTTTGCCTGGCTGCTCGAACATCACGGTCTGGGCCTGGCGGGTCCGCTCGCTGACGGCCAGCAGGTTCTGGGCCTGCTCGAAGGTTGGGCGGCACCGGCCGCGGTCTTGCGGCGCGAGTTGTGCACCGCACGCCATCCCGGCTGGCAAATGGACGACATGGATCGCCTGTTGCTCGGCGGTCGCTGGTGGTGGCGCGCCGCCCGCCCGGCGGCGTCGGGCCTGGTCAATACATCACCGGTGACCCTGGTTTCCCGGCACGGCGTCGTCCGCCCCGAGCCCGGCGAGCCTCCGGCCCCTGGCACAGCGGCCGAGGGGTTGTTGGCCCGCCTCAGGCAAAGCGGTGCGTTGTTTTTCGACGATCTGAGTCGGCCACCTGGCGGCCCGGCGCTGCTGGCGCCGCAGGCCGACGCCCTGCTCCGCGAACTCGCCGGGCGCGGCCTCGTGCACGCCGACAGTTGGAGCGCGCTGGAGCGTTTGCTCATGCCCGATCAAGTCAAGCGGCGCCTGGCCCGCCGTCTTCCCGCCGGGTTTCGCCTGGACGATATCCCGGGGCGCTGGTCGGCACTCGTCGACACGCCGTTGAGCGAAGATGCCTGGCTGCAAGGCTGGGCCGCGATCCTGTTGCGCCGTTACGGCATCGTCCACCGCGCCGTCGTCGAGCCCGAGACCCTGGCGCCGCGGTGGTCGCAGCTCTGCGCCGTGCTGCGCCGGATGGAAGACCGTGAGGAAGTTCGCGGCGGGCGCTTTGTCTCCACCGTTGCCGGCGAGCAATTCGCCGCTCCCGGCGTCACTCCACGACTGATCCAGCAGACCGCCGAACGCCTGTGGCACGCCTCCCCGGAACGCACCGGATGCCGGCTGTCCAGCCGCGACCCGCTGGCTGCCGCGGCCGTTTTGGCTGGAGCCCCTAAACTGCCGGCGAAGGCGGGGTACACGCTGGTTTTCGTCAACGGCCGTTACCGCGGTGCCGGCGAACCCGGCGCTTGGCACTGGCAAGGCGCACCGTGGCCGGATCCCCTCCCAACCTCCCTCTAAAGGTCTGAATAAGCCCATCCTGGACTTATCAGACCACGCAAAGTCCGGCATATGTCCGGACTTTGCTTCGCTGAATCAAGCACTGCCGGATGATTGTTATTTCTTGCGCGGCGGTAACGGCCGCGCTACACTTCGATCGGTGGAAACACCGATTGAAATCGAGCGGCTTACCGCCTTTCTGTCTACGCAGCGAGATATCCGCCTGGCGGTGGTTTTCGGTTCGCTCGCCACGCACCGTGCCACCGCTGCCAGTGACCTGGATATCGCCATCGCCGCCTGCGGCCCGTTGGCGGCCGCGCGTCGCCGCCAACTGATCGCCGATTTGGGCCGCTTAAGCGGTCGGCCGGTGGATCTGGTGGATCTGGCAGTGGTGGGAGAACCGCTGTTGGGCCAGATCCTCAAAACCGGGAAACGGCTGATTGGCGAGAGGTCCGAATGGGCACGCTTGATCAGCCGGCACGTTTTCGATGAGGCCGATTTCATGCCTTACCGCAACCGTATACTCGATCACCGGCGCCGTTTATGGATCGGCAGATAATCCGCGAGAAGATCGAGTCCCTAAGACGCTGCATCGCACGGGTCAAGAGTCGGTGCCCGGCGGCGGTCGAACAGCTCGCCGCCGATATCGACGCCCAGGATATCGTTAGCGTCAACTTATCGCGCGCCGTACAGATCGCTGTGGATATCGCTTCGCATCTGATCGCCGATAGCGATTTGCCGCCTCCTGAAACGATGGGTGAGGCCTTTACGCGGTTACACGAGGCGGGCGTTATTTCCGCCGCCCTGGCGGACCGGATGCGATCCGCGGTCGGTTTCCGCAACATCGTGATCCATCAGTATCGGGCGATCGACTGGCAAATCGCCTTTGCGATCTGCACGCAGCATATCGGTGATTTCGAACAATTTGCCGCAGCGATCGTTGCTGCAGTATTCGAGCGGCCGTGATCCGCACGCTTTCAAATCCTCCTCGGCGAGCGAGGGAGTAGGCGACGATCCTGCCTGCGGAATGGGCGATGGTATGAAATACGCGTTCAACAGGCGCTCAATCCGGATTGAACACTGGTGAACCTTTTTATCCACTTCAAACAACTACCGATCATGACGAACAATATGGCGTGGTAATCAATGAATCTCAGCCATTCAATCCACCTGCCTCCGGAGATTGAAGTTCTGGATTTTTTTGGCGAAGGCAGACGTTCGTATGTCAACAAAGCGCGATACGGCGGGATTGACTCAGTCATCAAGTTGTATATGGCTTGTTTCTTGGGAAACATCAAGATCGAATCGGCGTGGCATGATTCTTTATCGAAAAATTTCACCTGCTTTATGGTTTATTGAATTGAAAACCTGGATGTGGCCATGGATTGAATTCCATCATACGGCTTTCCAAATCGGCTGCCGCGACTGTATCAAATTGCAGTAATTCGCTCAGCAATTTTTCAGCAGCTTCCTTAGACCCTGATATCGCCAAAGACCAAGCCAAGTCGTACAGTGTTTCGGGATCATATGGATTATGAAGGTAGCGTTCAGCTTGTCTAGCCATTTCATGGTTTGCATTATGGATATGAATGACCCGCACGACTTGCTCAGTAATGACCTGATAATCTTTGCCTCTCGATTGATCTAAAATATGCTTGCATAGTTCGGCAATTTCATTGATCCGTGGTGCCGACCAGCGTAATTGCATGCACAACTTCGCTGTTTCGTTGATTCGATTTTGCTGGAATTCCATGCGGATCAACTCGGCTGCTAAACCAATGCTGGTCGCTTCCCAATGAGGTGAAAAATAAACAGCCGGCTTGGCAATAGCTTTTTGTATGTAGTTTTTCAAAATCCGCGAATTATACGGGGAATACTCTCGTGCAGCATCTGTTGTATGACTTGAGGTTGTGGTAGCGGTATTCAATTTATCAAGCGCGGCAATCACATGATCATCGGCTGTTAGCTCATCAATTTCATAAAATGTGTGTTGGAATGGAACGATCACGTCATAACTTTTGACAAACCACCAATGCCGACTTGCCATTGTGATCAAAATAGTCAAGAAAATCAGTGCTATACCTGCAAATGCGGTAGATGTTTTCCGGCTCAAATTCCGGTTCATCGGCTTGCTTTCGTAATCGGTAGTTTGTGACTCAGGACGGTGACAATACGATCATAGGAATCACGCCAGGTAAAACTTGTCCACCCGCGAACGGTGGCGGGCCCGAGCACCCAATAACTCACCGTGCCGGAATCGGGTGACGATTCCGGCGGCAGCGGTAACAAGTCTGTCATATCAGGACCATTTAGTCTTAACGTGACCAAGCGTCCGTCAGAATCGAATTTTGGATGTATTTGTACTCGTTGCCTATTATAATTCCAAGTGGCCGCCTCGCTGCCATGAAAGAATGATACCCGAGAGTCGTTGACCATTTCTTCCATGGCTGAGCGAAGAAGCTCGAAACCACCTTTCCATGCCGGTGTGGAAGGATGCCACAACCAGACGCCTGTCGTACCTCCGACCAAGCCGAGCCGCTGCAATGCCGATAGCCACTGATTCACATATTCCGTGTAAACGTCAAAGGTGATTGCGTTATTGCAGCACGGATCGGGCTCCGGTGAGCAAACTGAAGCAATATTTTGTGCCAAATCGATATCGAGCCGAAAGTTATCGTGCGCTGTACTGACATTTTTTTCAAACATCGGAATAAATAATCGTTTGCGTATGGGAGCTTTAAACCAGACTTCAGGAGCCGTCCATTGCGGTTTTGAATGAAACATGTCCGCATTGCAGTCGAATACCAAGCCAATGCCGGCTTCCGACATGCCCGTCCAGGACATGGCTTGGGTCTGGTCGCTATTCCAACCTCCGGAGCGAACGGATGTTCGCCATTGGCGTAAGTCCGGCCAATGCAATAATCCAAGCATTTGCTCGGCTTCCCGAACATTGCGGGAAACTCGCTGTGAACTGTTCCCTGAACTGTGCCGCCTATTACCTGAAGGATGGATTGCGATTTCAACATATGGTTCTTGCGCCAGCGCAGAGTAAAGGGTTGGCGCATGTATAGCAACTTTATCGACAACATAAAATGTTAACGGGATTTTTAGTGGGCGAAAAATTTCAGCCATCTGCAAGGCAGAGCGAATCTGCAACTTTTCTTTATCGTCATGCACATCTCCTGTGATGACCAACCCCAACGGATGCATGCCGGGTGATTCCCACTTTAATGGCGCTTGCAGCCCCTTTTCATGCCAGAGAGTGTTGGCGATAAGAACGCGCATCAAACCATGAGCAGTACCTGAAGCGGAACAATCAGTCGTCCGACCTTTTATATCCGGATAACAAGCCGCTATACGCGCAAGTGAAAAATTCAAAAAGAGTATGCGCCCTTTACCGAACTTTTTTGTCGTAATGGAAGGTGCTGGATGTTCCAGTAACAGTGAACCTGGCCCGGGACGAATACGCATCGTCGTAGCAAGCGGCTCGGCGTCCAGAACGCGTAAATGAACGATATGATCAATGCCGATTTTACCAAGTCTTATTCCGTCGCCGGCTACAAACGGGCTGAGTAACGGATTCGACTTGATCACGTATGGATACGCGCCGATCAGCCCCGGATCGGCGAAGCGATACTCCACTCCGGCAAAATGGGCCATGTCGCTATTGCCGACGGTCGTGGCGGGTTTTCCTGTTTTATCAAATCTCATACCGAGAGTTTCGGGCCCGGACAGCATTAGCAGACCGCCACTATGTACCCAGTTCTTGAGTCTGAGCATATCTTCAGGCGGAATTTCCGTCTGCTCTACAATAAGCAATTCCGGTATATTATCGGCGCCGCCCGACGGCATTACGTGCCATTGCGACACTTCGATACCGCCGCCGCCGAGCGCCCATGACCACTCATCGTAATGTTTACTGAATTTCGCTCCGTGTGGAACAATAACCCCTACTTCCAATGCCGGTAATGCAGAGGGATAAGAAATAATACATATAGCTAATACATAGGCTACAGATAGCCGTTGCGACCAGCGCAAAAGCGTTTGACCGCTTAAAACGAATAACGGAGTTTTCATTTCACGCCTCTTGACATCCCTTACGTTACAAAATTTGCAACTCGCTGCGTCGCGGCCCGCGGCTTGCTCCGCAAAAATCGAGCACTGACCTGCATGATTTATCGATACGTTCTTTCCCTGGGGCGCTGCCTGTTTTTCAACGGCCTGTTAGATGAGCATTCAAAAATAGTAACCAATTAAGATAAATTGTGAAGCGTTGGGCGGCGGTGGTGAGCGGGTGGCCGCCGTTGGAGTTGAATTCGCTGACCCGCCCGGGCGGTGCCGCGTTGCGGAAGCGCCGGCTTTGCTCCGGGCTGACGATGCCATCGGCGGTGCCGTGGGAAAGCAGCACGGGACGGGTGAGTTGCGGCGCGAGGGTGAGCGGCGAATAGGCGGCGAGCCGGGCGGCATCGGTTTTCAGATCGCCGACCAGCGCCCGCCACTCGCGCCCGCCTAGCGTGTCGCCGCGCGCTTCGAGGGCGGCGATGTGAGCGGCCAGATCGGTGACCGGAGAGTGGGCCAGGGCGCAACGATACCGTTCGGGCTCGGTCAAGACGGCGTGCAGCGCGGCGTACCCGCCGTAGCTCATGCCGGCGATGCACACTCGCGCCGGATCGGCCAGACCGCGGGCGGCGAGGGCGGCGACGCCGTCGGTCAGATCGTCCTGCATCGCTTCGCCCCAAGCTTTGGCGCCGGCCAACAAAAATCCGCGACCGAATCCCTCGCTGCCGCGAAAATTGATTTGCAGTACACCGATGCCGTGACCGGCGAGCAGGGCGGCCAGTGCATTGTATTGGTAACGATCGCGCGCCCACGGCCCGCCGTGGACCAACACGACCAGCGGCGTGTCAGGGCGACCGCCGCCGGGCGGCGGCGCGTAATAGGCAGTCAGTGGCAGGCCGTCGCGGGCCGTGAAACGCAAGGGGAGCAGCGCGCCGGGCAGTGCCGCGGCGGGGGATTGCTCGCTGCCGAGATCCTGCCAAGCGCCGTTGTCGCGGTTGAAGGTCCACCACCGGGTAGGGTGCCGGCCGTCGAAACCGCGGACCAGAATCCGGGTTTCGTCCGTGGAAATTCGGGCGATGTGCGGGCGATATTGCGGCTGCGCTTCATCGATGGTCTCGAGCACAGCACCCCATTCGGCATCCAGCGCCTGTTGCCGCGGCAGCAAGCCTTCCCATTCGACGAGCAACGGCCGGCCGCGGCGTGGCGAAAACAGCACCGCCCCCAGATCGGCGGCGCTGAGCGCCGCGCGCGGCGATTCCGGTTGGGTCGCCGGTGGAATCAAGCGTTGCAGGCCGAGCGTATCGCGATGGTGGGTTTCGGCATTCAGCCACAGGCCGTCATCGCCGAGGCGCAGAGCCTGCCAGGCAGGGTCGCCGAGACGCCAGCGGTGCATCATCCGCCAGCGGTCGAGCGGATGTGCCCGCCATTCCCAAAGATAAAGTGGCGCACTGCCGGGCGGGCCGGGATGGCGCAGGCGCAGGCGGACGACGCCGTGCTCGTCCGTCAGCCAGCGACTGACGTCACCGGGATTGGCTTCGACCACCGACAGCGACCCGCCGGCCGGCCGGTAACGATAGACATCCGGGAAGTGCGGCAGGCGGCGATCGAGGCTGAGCAGCCACTCGTCGCCGCCGTTGTAGAGGAGCGCCGCGCCCTGTCGTTCGCCCTCAGGCCAGCCGGTCGGAGTGAGCGACGTACCTCGGCCGGTGGCGTCGATCTGCCACAAGGCCGGGGCGGCGCCGCGATCGCGGGCGATGACCAGCCAGCTATCGCCGGCGGCGACGAAGGTGTCGATGTTCCGGCCCGGGTTGCCGGCCGCGGCATCCCACAGCAGCGTGTCCTGGCCGCCGGGCGTGAGACGGTACAAACGGTCCCCACCCCAGGTTTCGGCGAGATAAGCGATGCTGCCATTGGCGCCAGTAAAGGCGGGCTGTTGCAATTGGCGCGGGGCGAGCGCCGGGTCGTTGGCCAGGGAAAGCAGATAACCGAAGGTCAGGGCAAGCGGCGGGACGAGCATCGGGCAGGAATGAGGGAGCGACGGGTGCCTCAGACCGCCGGCAGAACGATCGGCGTGGGTTTGAGATGTTCGTCGACGGCGACAAACGCCAATTCACCGCTGATCGCCAGATCGTGGCCGCCGGCGGCACGGTCTTCCTTGTAGATTTCGACTTTGACCGTCAGGCTGGTTCGTCCCATCCGGATCACCCGGCCTTCGAGAACGACGATGCTGCCTTCGGGGATCGGCACTTTGAAATCGATGCGGTCCATCGACACGGTGACGACCGTCTGCCGGCAAAAGCGTGTCGCGGTCAAAAAACCGACCTCGTCCATCCACTTCATTGCCGTTCCGCCGTAGAGCGTCCGGATATGGTTGGTGTCCTGTGGGAAGACCAATTTGGTGACTTTGGTGGCGGACTGTTCCACCTGGCGACGATATGAATTCGTTGGCGGGGGATTCATCACCGGCCCGTGAAGTGAGGTTGGCGTTTTTCGAGAAAAGCGCCGGTCCCTTCGCGCATGTCTTCGGTGGTGCAGGCGAGCGCGAACAGGCGGGTTTCGAGATCGAGACCGGCTTCGAGGCTGAGGTCGCCGGCGGCGCGGGTGGCGTGCAGGATATAGCCGAGGGCGAGCGGCGCACGGCTGGCCAGTTCCGCTGCCCAGTCGAGCGCCGCGTCGAGCACCGGACGGTCGTTTTCCAGACGCTGGATCAGACCATAATCCAGCGCCTTTTCGGCGTCGATCGGTCGGCCGCTGCTCATCATCTCCAGCGCCCGCCCCGGACCGATGGCGCGTGTCAGACGCTGCGTCCCGCCGAAGCCGGGGATGATGCCGAGCGTGATTTCCGGCAGGCCGAGGCGGGCGTTGCCGGCGGCGATGCGCAGCGGGCAGGCGAGCGCCAGTTCGAGGCCGCCGCCCAGGGCGTAGCCGTTGATCGCCGCGATCACCGGCTTGTCGAGGGTTTCGATGCGCCGCATCAGGGCCTGCCCGGCGGCGGCGAAATCGGCCGCACCGCGGGCGTCGAGCGCCCGGATCTCGCCGATATCGGCGCCGGCGACAAACGCCTTGTCGCCGCTGCCGGTGATGACCGCGACGCGCGCTGTCGCGCTCGCGGCGAACGCCTCGACCGCCTCGCGCAACGCCGCCACCGTGGCGTGATTGAGGGCGTTCAGTTTGTCCGGGCGGTGGATGCGGATCACGCGGACGGCGGCGTGATCCTCGATGTGCAATACCTTGTCGTTCATTTAAACGCTGTCCGTGAGCGAAAGTGCGATTGTATCAGCCGCTCAGTGACGGATGCGTCGCGGCGAACGGCGGGTAGCGGTCGAGCGCGGCGAGCAACGCCGCCAGGCGCGGGTAACCGTCAAGGGTCAGGCGTTCGCGGAACAGCGCCCAGCTCAGAAAACAACCGAGGCGCAACTGGCCGTCGCTGTACGGTGGTTGGGCGTCGTCCGGCAGCGTGGCGTCGAGCGCCGACAGGGTGCCGGCGACGCGTTCGCTCTGGCGTTTCAGGTAAGGACTGGTGGCCGGTGTGACGCCGTCTTTTTCGAGCAGGAACAGATTGACAGCGCTGTCGAGCGCCGTGTTGGCCATCAGATAGCGGTCGAAATCGACGAGCGACGGAAAAAACGGCTGCCCGCCCCGCTCGCGGATATGGCGCAGGATGCTCGTCGAATCGGTGAGTTTGAGGTCGCCGTCGGCGAGCATCGGCACTTTGCGGGTCGGCGACAGCCGGGCGCTCTGTTCGTAATCGGTGGTGACAAACTCGAAAGGCAGGGCGCATTCCGCCAGCGCAATCCGGCAGTGGCGAACGAACGGGGAGGTGTAGCTGCCGTATAGTTTCATGTCATTCTCCAATATACCCAATCGTTGCATAAATTTTGCTCGATTTACTTGGGCAATCCTGCCCCCGCCCTGCAGGCCTGCTGCGCGGTTCAAATTGCGTTCCCGACGCATTTGTCATCAAATTCATTTCTTTGTGTTCTTCGCGTCTTTGCGAGGTCATATTTTCTTTCTGTTTTCTCTGCGTTCTCTGCGTCTTTGCGAGATTATAGCATTTCAAAAATCTGCGTATATCCGTGTTAATCCGTGACTAAAATCTTTTGTATTCTCTGAGTTCTCTGTTCTGTTGTGGCTAGACAGGTTCACGGCACGCGCATTATCAAGGCGGATGTATGGACGCCGAACATGGAGACGTACGCCATCTGGACGGACTGCCGGGCGTCGTGCTCGCGATTCTCGCCGCAGACTGCGTGCCGGTGTTGCTATGCGAACGGCAAAGCAGGTGGGTAGCGGCGCTGCACTGCGGCTGGCGGGGATTGGAGGGGGTATCATCACAGCGGCGATGGCCACGTTACCGAAAGACGGCGGCGTCCTCGCATGGCTGGGGCCGGGCATCTGCCGCGAACACTATCCGGTTGGACCTAAAGTGCGCGAGTGGTTTCTCGATGCCGATGCGGAATTGGAACAATGTTTCAGCCGGATCGAAAACCTATGGCATGCCGACCTGTACGCCATCGCCCGCCGCCAGCTCATGGCGGCGGGCATCGGCGATATTTATGGCGGCTACCGCTGTACCTTTCACGAACCGGAACATTTCTTCTCCCACCGTCGTGAACAACTCACCGGCCGCCACGGATTAACGCGGGACGCTCACGTGTAACCGTCATTGCAAGCATCCGGACGAAAGTGTTGTATTGTGAATGTTATCGGCTACATCCGGATCGATGAGTTCGCCGCTCATCTGCACTTCGGCGTTCACATCAATGTTGAAATGAATTTGTTGGCAACCTGATTCGAAGATGATTTCGATCGGCGTTTCAACGGTGATTTCGGCAAATGAACATTGTAATACCGATGGGCAACTACCCGGGCATGAACCAGTCGGCGGTTCGAATTGACAGCTTTCCGGAACGTCTACCGGCATTAATGTAGATGCCGAGTCGCTGTCATAGGTAATCGTCGCACTGACGCCGCGCGCGATTCGCGGACCGTCGTTGCTTACGGTGGTCGTGATACCGTTGACAGTTGACGCGGTTTGGATCCCCAGATTTGCCTGATCGAACTGTTCGATCGCGGCGCGCACGTTGATAAACGGCCCGATATTTCCTTGCTCCCCGGTTCCTTGCTGAATGCCGGTATGAGTCAACAGAGACCGCATATCGCGTGAATCCAGCGGCGTCAAGCCTTGCGCGACGGTTTGCTGCTGCGCCAGCAACGCCGCCGCCGACACCATGGGCGTGGCGGAGCTGGTGCCGCCAAAGCTGAAAGTATATTTCCGGTGAATATCGCCGTCCACTTGGGCCAGATCGCCGTTCCAGCCGGTGGTCACAACGTTCTGTCCCCAGCCTTGCACATTGACGCGGCTGCCGTAATTGGAACCCGGCTGGATCTGATCTTCAAACAGCAAGCGATTATGCGCCGTATCGGAACTGCCCGCGCCGACTATAATCGCCCCGGAATCGCCCCAGCTACGCCACGTTGCGAAGTTCGGACCGTCGAGATTCAGATCGCCGTTGCCGCCGACCGCCAGGACGACGACGCCAGCATCCGTACCCATTCGGGTGAGATCAAAAACGTCCATATCCGTTTCCATGGGCCACAGGGCATTGGTTTGATGCTCCAAATAGACGACATGACCCATTCCCGTGAGAGCCGATTCCGCCAAAGCATTGCAGTACGCTGCCAAGAGGCGTTCAGTGATTACTGGAGAAAACGGATCTTTAACGACCGTGGGATAGAAATGCCCCTCGGCGCCGTAGGCCATGCCGGTGGTGCCGAACAAATTCTGTATCGACAGAATCATGCCCAATGTAGCCGTGCCGTGGTCTTTCCATAGATCCCAGAACGACGCAATACCAAATTCGATGATTTGCTGTCCTTGTTCATTTTCGACGACGGTTGTATTAATATCTTCGTGCACATCATCCCACGTAATCGAAACCTCCGACACGCGAATCCCGAAACCGGTAAGCCCGATACTGTGCGCAAATTCGAAATCCCCGCCGGGATCGGGACCGCGATAGGTCTGCCCGGCGGTAAAATCGGGCGTGGGAGTTGGCGGCGGCCCGGGCAGTATCTGACGCAACAGCGCATATTCCACTTCCGCCAAAGCCAGCAGGTTATTACCCAGATCGGCCATTTGCTGGGCGGTTTTGGCTTGGCTGAACGCCAGCCGGTGAATGCCCTCGGCGTCGGGTTGCTGGCGGCCGCTTCGTTCCGCGGCGATGTCCTGCAAGGTGTTTAAACCTGGACAGGTCCCCGCGGTGAAAATTTGCTGAAACACCGCCTGTTCCGATGCGGCCAGCGATTCGGCGTCGCTCAGATCCCAGCCGCTCAGGGATGATAATTGATTTTTCGCCACGCGCGCCTGCGCGGCGTCGGCGAACTTGACGATCAGGGTATAATCGTCTGTGCCGTCAATTCCGCCGGTGGTGCCGTCCGGCAGGGGCGTCACGGTCACCGGCTCCGACGCCAGCGGTTGACGTGGCTCCAGGGCTGGTGCTATCAATGGGGCAATGAGACCCAATGCTGCCAGGAGGAGGGAAAGATGCCTCGGCGGAACAATGCCTCGGCGGAAAGATGCCGTAGATATCGTGCTCATGGTGTGAACCTCCCTTGGTGGATGACGGCCGGCCGGGTGGCCGGTCTGGTCTGTTCCTTCTTTTTAATACCCCCCGTTTCTGATGTTAGCGCTCAAGCGGGCAATATGCAACCCCTGTTTCCACCAATTGTCGATCCCGCCCTGCTGTTGCCCATGAATGGCGGCGACGGGAGCCAGGGCTTGGTGCTGAACGGCGCGCAAAGCGGCGATAATCTAGGATTTTCGGTCGCTTTGGGCGATGTCAATGGCGACGGTCGCGCGGACTTGTTGGCGGGCGCAGCCCAATACGGCACAGCGAACGGTGCGGCGGTGCTGGTTTTCGGCAATTCAGCCGTGCCGATGGGGCCGGATGGCCTGGAGTTGCAAGCGATTGTCAATGGTCAAGTCCCGCCGGATGCCGCCGTCGCGGCTTTGTTTCCGCAAGGCCATAGCTTTTTCGGCCGCCGCGTGCGCTTTCTCGGCGATCTGGACGGCGACGGCATCGGCGATCTGGGCATCAATGCCGTCGAGGAGTTGAATAGCACGTCGCAGGATTTCCAGGGCGAAACTTATATTATCTACGGGGGTCCCAACGTCGGCGAAATATTGGTGGATTTCACCCGCCTTTTGCCGGAAAACGGCGGCGACGGCCGGGAAGGGTTTGTTTTCACCGGCGGCGAAGGCGCCGGACTTTCGGGCTTGGACTTTTTCGGCCGCTTCGATATCAACGCCGACAACCGCAACGATTTGTTGATTACGGCCGGTAACGAGTTCGAGCCTGGTCGCGGCAGCGGCCATATTTTCGTGCTTTACGGCCGCGATGGACGGCCGTTTCCGCCGCGTCTGACCTTTGCCGATTTAATCGCCATGCCCCCCGAAGAAGGGTTTCTTATCGTGCCTCCGGTACCGGAAAGCCCCTTTGATCCCTTGGCCAGCGGAATTCCCAATGCCCGCTTGATCAACGACATCAACGGCGACGGCCTGGCGGAAATCATCTTCTGCCGCCGGGTGTCGCAATTTCCCGGCACCTCTGTCAATGGCGAATGTTATTTAATCTTCGGCAAGCCCGGCGCGGCGCCGTTTCCATCCGTCTTCGACACCGGCCGCCTGCTGGTTCGCAACGGCGGCGACGGTTCGGAAGGGTTGGTGATTATCGGCAGCCGTCAAGCAGAATGCCTCGGCAGCTCGGCAATCGCAAGCTTTCGCGAACCGGATGCCGTCGACGGTATTGGCGATTTCGATCGCGATGGTTTTAACGATTTGCTGATCGGCGGCGCCGGTTGCAGCGGCAACGCGGCGGGCCGGGCTTACTTGTTTTTCGGCCAGGCCGATTTCCCGCCCGAACTGGATCTGCGCGATCCGGATTTTCCGGGGCCCGGCGGGCCGCGGGTGCAGACGCTTTTGCCGGTGAATGATGAGACGACATTATTCGGTTTTGCACTGGGCGTCGGCGGCGTGGGCGATGTCAACAGCGACGGATTCGCCGATATCGCCATTCATAACGCCCAAGGTGTGCCAACGGCATTGAACGGCGCCTGGGTGGTTCTCGGCCGCCCCGAACCGCCAGCGCTGTTCCACGTCGCCGATTTGCTGCCGGAAAACGGCGGCGATGGCCAGCACGGTTTCCTGGTGCTGGACCCGCCCGACGAGGAGTCGCTCGGCCAGGCGATCGCCGGCGGCGATTTCAACGGCGACGGCGTTTCCGACATGGCGTTCGGCGGCGGCGCGATGGACCCCGGAGACCGCTCCAACGCCGGCCGGGTGATAGTGTTGTTCGGCCGCCGGGCGCCGGTAGTCGCGGTGCCCGCGTTCAACTTCTGGAGTATGGCTTTGCTTGTATTGTGTATAACGATTATGGGATTATTCGTTTATTATCACCATTAATATTCTCATAGAGTGAGAACGCGATTTGCCGGGAAAACGATTCACATATGGTGACGCGCCCGGTTTCCCTGCCTGCCTGCCGGCAGGCAGGTCGTCCAAGCTGGCGGCACATCTTGTCCGCTTCCTTTAGCAGCCTGTCGGACTTTACCTGGCACGGGCTGCAAATCCGTCTGCGCGGTCCATATTTCCTCCGAATCTTGGCCCGTAGCGGTGCTACGCGCCGGCGATCCGGAGAAAATCTGTCCTCGCGCAGCCGAATTTTCGCCTCGACAGGCAAAGCCCGACAGGCTGCTTTAACCGTAGGATTACTACGGTTTTTACTCGGGCAATCCTGCCCTCGTCCTTCGGGCCCGCTGCGCGTTTCAAATTGGGTTCCAGACGCATTTGTACTCGGGCAATCCTGCCCTCGCCCTGCGGGCCCGCTTCGCGGTTCAAATTGCGTTCCCGACGCATTTGTACTCGGGCTATCCTGCCCTCGCCCTTCGGGCCCGCTTCGCGGTTCAAATTGCGTTCCCGACGCATTTGTCAGGGAATCGGTCAAGCTGGCGAGTGCAGCTTGACCGAGAATTCCGGCAATCTATGCAACAATTGGGTTGACCTAATCGTTGCATAAATCTTGCTCGATTTCATCAAATCAGGGCCAGGAGGTGGGAACAATGCCTCGGCGGAACAATGCCTCGGCGGAAAGATGCCGTAGATATCGTGCTCATG
>DAITQM010000032.1:0-30808 GCA_036832975.1 Pseudomonadota bacterium
TTGGTTCAACTGTTTATTGATAACTCAATTGTACCAAACGGGTTGAAATCAGGCCTTCTTTTCAGCTGTTTATGGGACAGCAGTGTTTCTGGAAATGTAAATCAGCCACCTAATGCTGAGTTTAGTAGAAATATTAAGAGTGGCAGGTTGATATTTTCCACCACAATAGGTAATACAAACTTTTTTAGAGACAGAGATGCAAAATTTTAAAATTGGCCCTTACGTATTCTGAGTGGGATAATGTGCCTCATGCGGGTTGAATTTCGAGAAATCAAGTTTGCCAGCAAGCAGGGAGGGTACAGTGCGGATCGTGCTATACCTGCAGTAGCCGCGCGCACTCCGCTTGACGGACTGAAACAAGCCATTCAGGGATTCAATGGAGCCATTGGTCTGGCGACTTTGCGCCCAAGCGATGATGTCTGCGAAGTGGTTTCGGATCATTTTAGCGACTTTTTTCATGGGATCGACCTTGGAGCGCATGATGTTGGTGCACCACTGCCAGAGCATTTCGGATACAACGTTGATCCGTTTTCGATCATGGGTCTCGCGCAGTTGTTCACGGTAAATTCAGGCCCGCGCGGTGCTCTTTGTGGTGAGTTTGGACAACAGCGCATCGATCTCGGTGAGAGCGGTTCCGTTGAGCCCCACATAATCACGCAGCATCGTCCAGCGCAATCCCTTGAGATCGGGCGTGGTTTTCTGTTCGAGGCGCAGGGCCTCGTCCAGGGCCTTGGGGGCATGGGCGATCACATGGAACTTGTCGAAAGTGATCCGTGCACCTGGCAGTTGCATATTCCAGCCCTTGACGAACGCGGGCGACATGTCGATGCTGACCGACTCGATGGCATCAATATTAGCGCCATGGGCCACAAGATCCTCGGCCAGGCGACTGATCGTCCCGGCATCACTGCCCTCGATGAGGAACAGCACGGCACGTCGTTCTGGTGCGGCGTCGACAGCCAGTGTTACGTAATCATGTCCGCGCGCACGCGAGGTCTCGTCAATGGCAAGGCGGGTGATGCCGGAGGAGTAAGCTTGGGCCAGCGCAACACACACGTAGCGCTGGCAGATCGCTGCTACCCGATGCCAGATCTCGCCGATCAGACGCGCCATTGCTGCAAGCGGTATCTCACGGGCGAGCACCAGTATCAGCGCCTCGAACAGCAGAATGAAGTCCGAGAGCTTGCCGGCCCAGTCCGGCTCCATCTGGCGCACTACCCCACTGGGCAGCTTCACGCGCAGGGTGCGAACCTGCAAGTAGCATCCGTTTCTGGAAGAAATTCAGGTGCCGGTAGCGCCTGCTCACCGGGTCGTGCACCAGGTGGGCGCCGGGCTCTGCGGTCACAACGACCCGGCTGCCCGGGATAAAGACGATGCAAACGGTCAGCGTCTTCCCCGCTGCATCCAGGTCAACGGATAACACATGCCATGGCTTGGCAATCCCCAGGGCGGTCTCGAAATGGTTCTCGTGCATCATGATCAATCCGGTTATTGGTGAGAGGGCCACTATACGCCTACCCACTCAAATTTCAATTGAGGCTTAAAATTCTATGAGAAATATTTATACGTCACTATCATTATTTGTTTTCGTAATTTTGGCTCCTCTAAGCGTTCATTCTGAGTCATTGTCTTTTTTAAAACAAATAGAATTGGATGAGCTATATTTCATGACAATTGATATGGATGAAGGAAATAACGTTTCTGTGTCAATCTATTTTGGCGATAAAGAAGATTGCACACTTGTTGAAAGATATATTGTTGGTAATGCAGCTATACATGCTGAAGACATAAAAATTCTAGAGTTAGACGAATCAAACGACACTCTTGAATATTTAGTATCTATAAATGATAAAACTTCTAATTACGGAGCAAGAACTGGTGTTTTAATTTATAAGAAATCTTGGTGGAGATTAGTAAAGATACCGACAGAAAAATATAAAACCCTATACGAAACAGATCAAATTATTTTCGAATTGAATAATGATAAGTACATATTTACTCAGGGTAACTTCGTTAAACTAAATTAGAGGCTCATCTATTGAGACTTGCATAAATAGAGAAGATCACAAATCCCCCTGTGACAGGAAAGATGTCGCGTAAGCGATCATTCCGGGACGTACTTCTCACGTTCCGAATTGCCCGGTAACCCGTTGTCCTATATTTTTGACAGGAGGATTGGGCATGAGTGTAACACCCTCGAAGACGGGCGCAGCGCCAACGGTCTTCTGGCCCGCACGCAGCGCACCGTGGGCGGCCAGTTGACCTACGATCGGATTTTCCTGTACGACACATTACTCAAGCCGGCCGGCCACGATACGGCGCTCGATGCCGATCTGATTGCGGGCGGGTCATTGCAGACGTTCACGCTGACCCAGAAGCTGGACAGTTATTTTGGGCGGGTGATCAGTGTGACCGATCCCGAGTTCCGAGGCCGGGGCGAGTATCGGTACAACCGGGACGGCTACCTGCAGAACGTTAAAGCCCACCTGCGCAACAGCGACAACACGATTCGCAGCCAACTGGTGAAGACAGTGACCGCCCTGAGCGCCCGCGGCCAGGTGGTCAACGTGAGCTTCGGCAACGGTCTGACCGACAGCCGGACCTACTATCCGCAGACCGGGCAGGTCAAGACCATGAAGGTTGGCAATGCGTTCCAGGGCGCGGGCGCGGTGCTCGATCTGGGCTACGGCTACGACAAGTATCTGAACCTCACCAGTCAGTTCAACGCCAAGATCGGGATCAGTGAGTTGTATAGCTACGACCGGCTGCACCGGCTGACGAGCCGCTCGGGGCCGCAGGAGATCAGCACAACGCCGATCGACCCGACATCGCCGAGCAGCGCCGGAACCGAAAGCGACGGCACCCAAGCGCCGATCGGGCCGGACCCGAAGCCGGTGGTGACCGCTGGCGGCGCCGACTATGCCTACGACCCGCTGGGCAACCTCACAAACAAGAGCGACTATGCCACGGGCTATACCTACGGGCAACTGTTTACAGCACTCCAGGTCGCCGGCTGCAACAACGACGGGCGGGGTTTTCGGACCACCGTCGCCCCCGGCCCACATGCGGTAACCGAGTTGAGCGTCAACGCCCAAGGGGTGGCCAGTAACCCCCTGGGCGGCGGCACCACCAGCGGCACCCCGACCCTGCACCAACTGGCCTACGACAAAAACGGCAACCTGTTGTGCTTTGGCGACGGCAGCCTGAACCTGTGGTACGATCCGTACAATCTGCCGGCAAAGATACAGCGCTTCAACCAGATGCAGGAGTTTCGCTATGGGCCGGACTTACAACGGTATCTACAGGTAGCCGCCGGGGTGACGACGGTGTACCTGGAACGGAGCTACGAGAAAGAGGTTGCGAGCGGGAAGGTGCGTTTTCAGATCGCAGAAGATGTATTGGTCCGGATGGCAACCGGCCAGAACCCGGTGATCGACTACCAGCATCGGGATCGTCAGGGCAGCATTGTGGCAGTGACCGACGAGGGCACGGCGATCGAGAGGGGAACAGAGAGAGGTTTCGGACCATTCGGCAACCCCCGGGATGCCAACTGGAACGATCAGAATATTCTGCCGGGGTCGGACATCACCCCGCGCGGTTTTACCGATCATGAGCATTTGAACGGTAGCCGGCTGATTCATATGAACGGGAGAGCCTACGACTACAATCTCGGGAGGTTCCTCAGTGTTGACCCGGTGATTCAGTTCCCGGCCAACAGCCAGAGCCTGAACCCGTACAGCTACATCATGAATAACCCGCTGTCGGGCACCGACCCGACGGGGTATATGAGTTGTTTGAGCGATGTCCCGGATTTCTGCCCGCCGTCAGATGAGCCCGAAGGTGGAGATCGCGAAAACCCGTTCACCACAACCGGCCGGTGCAACCGCGGCTCGGCGTGCATGGTCGTTCAATTCAACGGCAGCAATAGCCGGATGAGTTCTGAAGATGACAAAAAAGTAATCAAGTTTCCAGATCAAATCGGTGCTACCGATAATCGCACAAACACACAGGCGGAAGATATGGGGAGTCCTACCGCCACTGACACCACTGGCCGTGGATTATGCCTTACGATAGTTTGTGCCGGCCAATTTATCGCTCAAAAGGTTAGTACTTATGCAGGAACGGGCGCCAAGCTACTGGTAAGAGCAGAATTAGCGATTGATGATTTCGCTTTCGAACAAGGTCCTGAAGTATTTATTTTGGGGCGGTTCACACAGGATTTTTTAATTTTGCCGACCGAGACCTTCTTAGAAGGTCTGAGTGAAGGGAATCCACTAATGGTTGCGATAGGTGTCCTGAGCGCCATCCCGCTCGAAGGCAAGGTAGCGGGGAAACTCGGGAGTGCCGTGACAAGGGGGGGGCGACTTTTCGGAGTTGCGGGCCGTGGCGTGCTCGATCTGACGGAGCGGGGAATTGGAAGCTTGTTGGAGAGATCTCTTCAGCAAGGAACCCAATTGGCGCGACGCTTTGCGCGACCGGGAGTTAGGGAGCAGCTCGGTGTGGGCACTCAGGGCGAACTGTCAGCATTATTACGGCGAACGCTTGAGACGGGCTCAGTGAGAGCTCCAGGCATTCAACCGCGATTCCCTTCGGTGTCGGTATTCAGCCAGCAAACAGGGGTGGTGGTCAACATCAATGCGGACACCGGTTTGATCGTCAACGCGTTTCGTCCAACGGCGGCTCAGTTGGAAATGTTTTTCTCGCTTACACCGCTACCCTAGGTTGATGAAATGATAGTTAGCTGCACCTTTGAAAGCTCAAAGCGCTTTGACGGTCAGCGCCTCGTCAAGCTTCTTGCCAAGCTCTCGCAGAGTGGCTGGAGCATCGAGACAGGCGCAGCATCGGCAGCCGTTGGCTACTTGACTGACGAAGCAGCGAAGTCTCATCGCTACGACTTCGAACGATACGGCTCGTTTGAAGTGGATGAGCTTCCACGAAGCTTTGAGTTCTTGTCAATCAAGATGCTCGCAGGAATAGAGAGTAGAGATGCTTTCCACGTGGATTTGATTCTAGACAACACTGCTGGAATTGTGGGATTCGACATCGACAGCGACCAGATCCTCAGCCCCGCTTTGGAGGAGGAGCGGCTGAATATGCAGCGAGTCGCGCATCTTGGCGTGGGTTTATGGAAGATGGTTGGTCCCTGTCGAGGCATCATTGGCGTTGAGATCGACGCTCATTCCGAAGCAGCAGGGCTTGATTGGACGTACTGGCCAAAGGGCAGTTTAGAGCAGGCGAACCAACAGGGTCTTGCCGAGCTACGTTGCTCTGCGTACCTGATACTTGATGTCGAGGGGGTCGGAAGCTTCATCGCAGCCACGCCCCTACTTCAGCCGCCGCTCGGAGATGAGTACGAGAGAACTACAAAATTGCTTCGGTGCACGTTTGGCGAGTGATTTGTGGCTAGTGCCCCATGTCGTTCGTCACCGACCTTTGCCGCGCCAGCTGACTAGAGCCGTCCCGAAAAGCTGTTCCAGATGCGCGACTGACAGCACGGCGATTGTGCGTTACATAGCCAGCGATTCTGCGCCAGAACCGCTCTTCGTCGGGATGGACTCAACATCGGGCGCGAGGAACTCAAAGCGCTGTCCCGGCTGCCGATCGTATCCAGGTGCCTCCCGACCGCATATTGAGCATCGGGCTGGCTGTTGTTCCGTGGTCGAAGTTCGGCCACGATGGCCGGCTGGCCGACGAGCCCGTCCACCCTGCGCACTCCCTTATACACAAACGACTTGAATTTCTGGATCCGATTGAGGATACTCTTGACATGCACCCCGTTCCTTTTTCTCTGTTCGATGGTTGCTTGACACTTCCATCTTCTCAGAGTCGGGGACGGGGTGCACTATCCTGGCGGCTTTATCCCTTGAATCACTTGCTCAGAATCCATTTTCAGCTCATTTCTACCCATAAATTTTGCTGAAGAGCTTGCAACAATTGGGTTGATACTTGGTATCGTACCTCCAACTGCTATAGCCCCCATCCCAAGGTAAGGCAATCATTGGAGTTTGATATGCGTGATGAAGAACTAGTCGATCGCCTGGAGCGTTGCTTCGTTGAATTCCTTGTGCCATTACGAATGGGAGATGGCTTTCAGGAGCACGCCTTCAAAGATCTGATGCGAACACTGCGGGAGTTTAAACAGGAATGGGCAACCGAGGAAGTAATTCCTAAGCGAGCCGCGATGCAGTTTGCGGACGCTTACCCAGCGATTGAGGCAGCCGCGGATCTCTACGGACAGAAGGACTCACAAGTGATTCTTCAATCTGCTGGAGAGCTTGCAGATGAAATTCGTTTTTGCTTGGAGGTGCACTAGTGTCGTGAATAAGAAATTCGAAGACTGAAACGTTCGATGCTACTTTGCAGCTTGTTGGGTTTTGCATCAGACTTGGCCTGACCTTCGTGACAGAGTAGCATGCCGTCTTTTTGCTTGATCAGTATTCGCTAATGGAGCACATACGAAGGCATTTGAGAATGCGCAAGGAACACGCCACAAACACTGCGCGAATTCTACAACAAGCAGGTCACGCAGTTGTTCGTCTGGGACACCACCCACCGCAAACCGGCCTGCGCCTACCAGGCGACGGGCAATGTCGCCAGCGCACCAAGCTGCACTTTCACGCCGGGCGGGGCATGGATCAAGATGGCCATGACCTACGACGGCTTCGGCAACGCGACGAGCGAGGCGGTGACCGCCAGCGGCGGTGTGTCGAACGCCCGGCTGACGACAATGAGCTACAGCACCGGCAACGACGCCGGCTATTTTCCGATCAGCGTGACCAACCCGCTGAACCAGAACGCGCGGATGGAACACGAGCAACGCGAGGGCAACGTCACCAAGCTCGTTGACGTGAAAGGGCAGGCGGTCCGCATGCAATACGACGCCTTCGGGCGCGAGATTGAGCGGTACTTTCCGGTCAACGAGAACAATAACAATCCGGTGCCAGGGGCTGGCGGACCGCACTACGCACCGCGTTCAAGCACGCGCTATGCGTGGGCGGGCGGGAGCGGCTGCCCGGGCGGCAGTTGCGGCGACATCAACGGCCAGGTGTACACCATCAAGAATCTGACCGACGGCAGTCCGGTGGTCAGCGAGACTTTCGACCGGATGAATCGGGTGGTCCAAAGGACGACGAACGGCTTCAACGGCATCATTACCGAGACGATGGCACACAGCGCCCGCGGCGAGGTCAAGGAAGTGAGCGAACCGCGCCTGATGAGCGAGCCGGCAGTACTGACGCGCTTCACCTACGATCCGCTGGGCCGGCCGGCCACCAAGCAGCAGCCGCAGCCGCTCTCCGGGGAACGGCAGACCACGTATCAATACGCCGGCCTGGAAACGACCGTCTGGGTGATGAGCGACGGCGGTACGCCGGGCGTGATGAGCTGCAACCCCGACGGCTCATCGGGGCTTGTCAACCAACTGTGCGTCAAGCGGGTGTTTGGCAGCGGCGGCGATTTGCTCCGCACCACCGATGCGCACGGCGCGGTCACCCGCTTCTGGGCCAACTCGCAAGGCAACGTTGCCTTGATTCAGGATGCCGCCGGCAACCTGACCGGCGCCAACTACAATGCCCTGGGTCAGCGCACCCAACTGTGGGATCCGGATATGGGCATCTGGACATTTGCCTATAACGGCCTCGGTGAACTGACCAGCCAGACCGATGCCAAAGGCCAGAGCTTCAGCTTTATCTATGACAAACTGGGCCGGCTGACGACGCGCCAGGTGGGCACCGGCAGCCAGCAGATCAGCGACACCTGGGTGTACGACGACCTCGAAGACGGGCGCAGCGCCAACGGTCTTCTGGCCCGCACGCAGCGCACCGTGGGCGGCCAGTTGACCTACGATCGGATTTTCCTGTACGACACATTACTCAAGCCGGCCGGCCACGATACGGCGCTCGATGCCGATCTGATTGCGGGCGGGTCATTGCAGACGTTCACGCTGACCCAGAAGCTGGACAGTTATTTTGGGCGGGTGATCAGTGTGACCGATCCCGAGTTCCGAGGCCGGGGCGAGTATCGGTACAACCGGGACGGCTACCTGCAGAACGTTAAAGCCCACCTGCGCAACAGCGACAACACGATTCGCAGCCAACTGGTGAAGACAGTGACCGCCCTGAGCGCCCGCGGCCAGGTGGTCAACGTGAGCTTCGGCAACGGTCTGACCGACAGCCGGACCTACTATCCGCAGACCGGGCAGGTCAAGACCATGAAGGTTGGCAATGCGTTCCAGGGCGCGGGCGCGGTGCTCGATCTGGGCTACGGCTACGACAAGTATCTGAACCTCACCAGTCAGTTCAACGCCAAGATCGGGATCAGTGAGTTGTATAGCTACGACCGGCTGCACCGGCTGACGAGCCGCTCGGGGCCGCAGGAGATCAGCACAACGCCGATCGACCCGACATCGCCGAGCAGCGCCGGAACCGAAAGCGACGGCACCCAAGCGCCGATCGGGCCGGACCCGAAGCCGGTGGTGACCGCTGGCGGCGCCGACTATGCCTACGACCCGCTGGGCAACCTCACAAACAAGAGCGACTATGCCACGGGCTATACCTACGGGCAACTGTTTACAGCACTCCAGGTCGCCGGCTGCAACAACGACGGGCGGGGTTTTCGGACCACCGTCGCCCCCGGCCCACATGCGGTAACCGAGTTGAGCGTCAACGCCCAAGGGGTGGCCAGTAACCCCCTGGGCGGCGGCACCACCAGCGGCACCCCGACCCTGCACCAACTGGCCTACGACAAAAACGGCAACCTGTTGTGCTTTGGCGACGGCAGCCTGAACCTGTGGTACGATCCGTACAATCTGCCGGCAAAGATCACACGTTTCAACCAGATACAGGAATTCAGATATGGGCCTGACTTGCAGCGGTATCTACAGGTGGCCGCCGGAGTGACGACGGTGTACCTGGAGCGGAGCTACGAGAAAGAGCTTGCGAGCGGGAAGGTGCGTTTTCAGATCGCAGAAGATGTATTGCTCCGGATGGCAACCGGCCAGAACCCGGTGATCGACTACCAGCACCGAGATCGGCTGGGCAGCATTGTGGCGGTGACCGACGAGTTCCAGGCGATCGAGAGGGGAACAGAGAGAGGTTTCGGGCCATTCGGCAAACCTCGGGATGCCAACTGGAACGATCAGAATATTCTGCCGGGCTCGGACATCACCCCGCGCGGTTTTACCGATCATGAGCATTTGAATGGCAGCCGGCTGATTCATATGAACGGCCGGGCGTATGACTACAACCTCGGGCGGTTCCTCAGTGTCGATCCCATCATCCAGTTCCCGGAGAACTCGCAGAGTCTGAATCCGTATTCGTATATTCAGAACAACCCGTTGTCGGGGGTTGATCCGACGGGCTATGCGACCTGTTCGACTGATGACCCGAGTGGCTGCGCCCAAGCTGCCGGCGAGTTGGGCGCAGGCGAAAGCGTTTCGGTCCGGGGGACCATGACCGGTTCGCGAATTGCGCGGGAAGTCGGGACCATCAAAGCCGATGGAGGTGGTACGTTCACTGTATCGCTTGCCAGTAATGGCGGGAGCAGCGCGGTGACCGGCGGTGCGACGCAGATCGGCAAGAGTTCTGAGGGTGGCAATGAAGTAAACAAGGCTCCCGATCAAATCGGTGCTAGCGATAATCGCGAGAATATGCCGATGGGGGAGATGATGGGATGCATGGGGCCACTAAGTTGCGCGCTCGCGCGCTTGGGTAACGGCTTGGCTGGAGCAGGAGCCGGAGCTTTGTCCGGCGGGACTTCCGGCGGTCTTGTTGGTGCTGGCGTCGGTGCTCTCGCGGGTGGTGGTGTTGGCGCTGGACCTGGCGCAGTTGTTGGTGCGGGTGCAGGTGCGATCGGTGGAGGTATCGTCGGATTCGTGGAGGGCGTAACGGCCGACCCGAATACGCCCGTTGTAACGGTTGTGAATAATGCGATTGTAGATGGGGCTCTTGCCGGTGCAGCGTCTGGAGCAGGCGTGGCTGTGAATGCAGCCAGAACTGCCAGCGTCGCAGTTACAAGTGGAGCAAGCGCGCTCTCGAAGATAAGAGTACGACCTGACATCGTCTTGAAAGGTGGCCGTAGTGGACAGAACGTTAAGAATCTCGTTGGTCCTGCAAACACAGCAGTCAGAGGCGGAGGTGAACGGGTTTTCATAACGAATGAGAAGGGTCTGGTAATACTGGATATCACCAAGAGTCGAGTGAAACCAGTAATTCCAGGGCAAGGCTTCGTCCGTGGGGGCGAACGTCCACCGACCGCAGAAGAGCTCGATATCCTTAGTAGAGTTATTGGAGGTACTCAATGACGGTCACGGAGTTGATCAGGAACTTTCGAGAGGGGCTTGTGGGGCTTCTTCCTGCGGTAAAGCACGTACGGATGCCATGGCACTCTCCTAATGCATATGACGAATGGGATGAACTCGTACAAGCTGTTTATGAGGCCCTCGTCGTATGGCCACTTCGTTGGACGCTGCCGGAAAGCGAGCATGAATGCTTCGATATGCCTAAGTATAATTTGTTACTGCCCTCATACACGGGCAAGAGTGTCATCGAGATATTACCGGCACAGGACAAAGGGACCATGAAGGTATTTCATGCACTTGGGACATCGCTGACGCCATTCGATATCATTGAGTGGCGGGATGTTAGTCTGACGGGCACACCCAAATCCAGCGCACTCAATACCACGCCGATCGAGGAAGCGCGCTTGGCGCTGCGATTTCCGAGCAACGGTTTTCCGGGTCGTACGATCGAGGAAGTTACGATCCCTGCAGAGAATAACAAAACGGAAGTTAATACCTAACCATTACTCAAGCCGGCCGGCCACGATACGGCGCTCGATGCCGATCTGATTGCGGGCGGGTCATTGCAGACGTTCACGCTGACCCAGAAGCTGGACAGTTATTTTGGGCGGGTGATCAGTGTGACCGATCCCGAGTTCCGAGGCCGGGGCGAGTATCGGTACAACCGGGACGGCTACCTGCAGAACGTTAAAGCCCACCTGCGCAACAGCGACAACACGATTCGCAGCCAACTGGTGAAGACAGTGACCGCCCTGAGCGCCCGCGGCCAGGTGGTCAACGTGAGCTTCGGCAACGGTCTGACCGACAGCCGGACCTACTATCCGCAGACCGGGCAGGTCAAGACCATGAAGGTTGGCAATGCGTTCCAGGGCGCGGGCGCGGTGCTCGATCTGGGCTACGGCTACGACAAGTATCTGAACCTCACCAGTCAGTTCAACGCCAAGATCGGGATCAGTGAGTTGTATAGCTACGACCGGCTGCACCGGCTGACGAGCCGCTCGGGGCCGCAGGAGATCAGCACAACGCCGATCGACCCGACATCGCCGAGCAGCGCCGGAACCGAAAGCGACGGCACCCAAGCGCCGATCGGGCCGGACCCGAAGCCGGTGGTGACCGCTGGCGGCGCCGACTATGCCTACGACCCGCTGGGCAACCTCACAAACAAGAGCGACTATGCCACGGGCTATACCTACGGGCAACTGTTTACAGCACTCCAGGTCGCCGGCTGCAACAACGACGGGCGGGGTTTTCGGACCACCGTCGCCCCCGGCCCACATGCGGTAACCGAGTTGAGCGTCAACGCCCAAGGTGTAGTCAGTAACCCCCTGGGCGGCGGCACCACCAGCGGCACCCCGACCCTGCACTGTCACTAATCACCCTAAAGGCGCCACCCGTTTTCGCTTTGATGGCGCCACCAGAACCGGCGATTTACACGCTTCAGACGGGGTGATTATTTCCTGGTTTCGGGCTCCTTTTCAAGTCGGCTTTTGGGATCGCTCTTGATCGGTCTCGGCGTGCGGTAGCTTTTGCCGTCCAGCCCTAGCCGGTAGGCACTGTGGCGCAGCCGGTCCAGGATCGAGGCGGCTAGCAGTTTGTTCGGGAACGCCTCGCCCCATTCGCCGAAGTCGAGATTGGAGGTCACGATGGTCGCGGCGGGTAGCGTTCGAAGAATTACACAGGCTCCGCAATCGGGTGGATCAGGGACGAAACAGGGGTTAGGAAACCTGCAATCGGTGTGTCATCTCGGCGATGAGACTCGCAAGGACATCGCGACCAGGCCGGCGGTGTCGGTGTCCGGTGTAATGCGATGCGGGTTGAGCGGCGCGGTCAGTATAGTTGCATAAATTTTGCTCGAGTTACTTGGGCAATCCTGCCCTCGCCCTTCGGGTCCACTGCGCGGTTCAAATTGCGTTCCCGACGCATTTGTACTCGGGCTATCCTGCCCTCGCCCTTTGGGCCCACTGCGCGGTTCAAATTGCGTTCCAGACGCATTTGTACTCGGGCTATCCTGCCCTCGCCCTACGGGCCCACTGCGCGGTTCAAATTGCGTTCCCGACGCATTTGTCAGGGAATAGGACAGGGTGTGCCGCCAGCTTGACTGGGAATTCCGGGAACTTATGCAACAATTGGGTAGAGACGACAAAAAAGGCCCGTGAAGGGCCTTTTTTGCTGCTGTGAAGAACGGATCAGTTGAGGATCGTGTTCGGTCTCTATCAGGGCCGGGGCGGGCGGTTTTGGTGCCCGAAGCAGTTGCCGCCGGCGTTGCCGTTGCCAGCAGCGCCGCCGCTGGCGCCGACACCGGTCTGGTTGCAATTGCCGCCGTTGCCGCCGCCGGAGTTGCCGTTGCCGCCGCCATTACCGCCGCCATTGCCGCCGCCGTTACCGCCGCCGTTACCGCCGCCATTGCCGCCACCGTTACCGCCGCCGTTATTACCGCCGCCACCTTGGTTGTCATCGTCGTCATCATCACCACCGCCGGAGCCGCCGCCGGTGTCGCCACCACCCGAGCCACCGCCGGATCCACCACCCGAGCCGCCGCCGGAACCGCCGGAACCGCCGGAACCACCCGAGCCGCCGCCGCCACCGCCACCACCAGCGGCCGCCAGGGCACGGCAGGAGAGCGGGACATGCCGCGGCTCGCCGGCGACCAGCGTGCAGTTCCATTCCAGGTTGCCGGTGAAAGTCACGGTGGGTGTGATGTCCAGCACTGGATTCACGGCCGCGCCGGTATTGCGCGTAGTCAGCCTGATGGTGCCGGTATTGGGATCGATCGTGATATCGGCGACGAATTCGGCGCCGTCGTCCGGGAAGTTATAGGAGGCTGCGATCGCCGTGAAATTACCGTTGCGCAGGTAGCTGTCGGCAATCAACAACTCCGCCTCGCTGGCCAGTTGTATGCCTTCGGCGACTTTCGAACGGATCGCGTAATCCTGGTAGGCCGGCAGGGCGATGCCGAACAAGATGGCGACCATCGCCACGGCGACGATGATTTCAACAAGGGTAAAACCCCGGCTTCGGGATTGCGTCAAGGGTAGGGTGGCGCTGGCGGACATGATCGATCTCCTTTTATCTTTGGCCGATGGCGGCATTGGATAGACCTCGCACCAGGGGATATGCCAGATTCGTGCCAGAGACAAGAGAACCCGTCGATGTCGGGTGAGATCAGTGCTTTATGAGCGCGCTCGCGCCGTAACTGAGCGCGGCGGTTGACGCGCTGCGGCAACCTGCGCCGCTGAAGGCGTGGGGTTTGGAGTTACGGGAGGGGGGAAGGAGTGGCACAGGAGCGCGGCACGTGCCGTGCTTCTCCGGCGGATCTGAAGCAGGTCCAGGTCAGAAGCCCGGTCGTCGATCCGGGCGGGCCGCCCGGCATCGGCGCGGTGGCGGGGATGAAATCGATGACCGGGTCGAGCGCGGCCCCGGTGTTGCGGGTTGTGACCCGGATCGCACCGTTCGCCGGATTGATCGCGATGGTGTTGACGTAGTCGCTGCCGCCGGCTGGGAAGTTGTAGCTGGCGGCGACCGCGGCGAAATTGCCGGAGCGCAGAAAATCGTCGGCGGCCAGAAGCTGCGGCGCGGTGGCCATCTGTACGCCTTCGGCCACCCGGGCCCGGATCACATAGTCATGGTAGCTGGGCACCGCGATGCCGAGCAGGATGCCCAGGACGGCGATGGCGATCAACATTTCGATCAGCGTAAAGCCCGCCGCCGGCGAAGCCGGCCGCGCTGCTGTCCGTAGAAAAATGCGATGCCGTTGCATGGAATCGAACGCCGTCGCGTTACCGGTATGGCCTGGGTTCATCGGGTCATCTCCTTATTCCCCGCATTGGATCGAGTCGGTTTTTGATTATGGAGCAAGGATAGCAGAACTTTCAAGGACTTGCGAGCCGCCGGCCGGGCGGGCACAGGCAGGTGGGGATGACGAAAAGAAGACGGCGGGATTTACAATGGGAGCTTGTCGCAACAAGGGGTCTGTCATGCGCTCGAATTCTGATCGGCCGCTGGGCTGGCGGCTCGGCGGTCTGCTTGCCGTGTTTGCGGTTTCCGGGGCCAGTGGCCTGATCTATCAGTCGCAATGGTCCCATTATCTGGGGCTTTATCTCGGCCACGCAGCGTATGCCCAGGCACTGGTGCTCGCCTTGTTCATGGGCGGCATGGCGGCCGGAGCCGGGTGGGTCGCGCGGCGCGGTGCCGATTGGGCGGACTGGCTGCGGCTTTATGCGCTCTGCGAGGGGGCGATCGGGCTTCTCGGGCTGTTTTTTCCGTGGGCTTTCGCGGCACTGATCGGGTTTTCCGAAAACGAGGTGTTGCCACTGCTCGGTGGTGGGGCCGCGGCCCGGGCCTGGCAGTGGGTCAGCGCGGCGTTGCTGGTGCTGCCGCAAACGGTGTTGCTCGGGATGACCTTTCCACTGATGGTGGGGGGTTTGATTCGTATCCGGGCGGCCGGCAGCGGCCGTTTGCTCGGCGGGTTTTATTTCACTAATTCTTTGGGCGGTGCGGCCGGGGTGCTGGCCGCGACATTTCTGTTGCTGCCGCTGGCCGGTCTTTCCGGCACCGTCCAGACCGCCGGCGGGCTCAATCTGGCGGTGATGGCCGCCACGTTCTGGCTGCTTCGCGGGCGGCCGCCGGCGCTTTCCGCCGGCGACACAGCAGAACCAGCCCGGACGGCCCTGGCGGTGCCGCGAACCGTAAGGCTGGTTCTGATCGTCGCTTTTCTGACCGGGGCCAGTTCGTTTGTCTACGAACTCGTCTGGGTCCGGCTGCTGGCCCTGGCTTTCGGCGCGACTTTGCACGCTTTCGAGTTGATGCTCGCGGCGTTCATCCTGGGGTTGGCGCTCGGTGGAGCGTGGATTCGCCGCCGCCTCGACGCGGCACCGGAGCCGCTCGTTTTTGCCGCTCGGGCGCAGGGCGCGATGGGGCTCGCCACGCTCGTCTCGCTGGCCGTTTACCGGTACGCTTTCGATACGGTGGCCTGGATGATCGCCAACCTGGCGGCGACCGGCGGGGGTTACGCACTGTACAACGCGGGCACGGCATTGATCGCCTTCGTCTTGCTGGCCCCGGCGGCATTTTTCGCCGGCATGACTTTGCCGGCGTTGACCGCGGCGCTGTTGCGCCGTGGCGGCGGGGCGGCGGACGTCGGCCGGGTCTATGCTGTCAACACCGCCGGCGCGATCGCTGGAGTGGCGGTGACACTGGCCATTTTGCTGCCCGTCTTGCAACTGAAGTTTTCGTTGTTGCTCGCCGCGGCGGTCGATCTGGCGCTCGGGGCCATCTTATTGGCCCACATCACTACGGCGCGCCGGCGCATGCTGCTGCCGGCCGGGGCTGCACTCGTTGCGGTGCTGGCCGCCGGAACGATCCCGTGGCCGGCGGCAGTGTTGGCTTCGGGTGTGTTTCGCAGCGGTCAGCCGCGGCTGGCGGCGGGCGAAGAAGTGTTGTTCAACCGCGACGGCCGAACGGCGAGCATCAGCGTGATCCGCAACCTGGCGGGGCAGGTCCGGATCGCGACCAACGGCAAAACCGATGCCGGGATGAACCTGGGCCGCGCTGGGCCGCCGGCGCCGGACGAATATACGATGACGCTGCTCGGCGCCTTGCCGCTGCTGTACCACGCTGCGCCGCGCCAGGTGGTGGTGATCGGTTTCGGCTCGGGAATGACGACCGATGTGCTGCTCGCCGATCCGGGGCTCGAGCGCGTCACGACGATCGAGATCGAGCCGGAAATGATCGCCGGCGCCCGCTATTTTCTGCCGCGCAACGCCCGGGCGTTCGACGACCCGCGCTCGACGATCGCGATCGACGATGCCCGCGCCTGGCTGGCGGCGCAACGGGCGCGGCCCGACTTGATCATTTCCGAACCCTCCAATCCGTGGATCAGCGGTATCGGCAACCTGTTTTCCCGCGAGTTTTACCGCCTCGCCGCGGCCCGTCTGGCCGACGGCGGCCTGTTCGTGCAATGGCTGCAACTGTACGAGATCGACGAGGCGTTGGTCGGCTCGGTGTTGCGCGCGATGTTCGACAGCTTCAGCGATGTGAAGGCGTATTACGGGGGCGACGCCGATCTGTTGCTCGTCGCCGGCCGCCGGCCGCTCGGCGAGCCCCGGATGTCGTTCGACGGGCGGCCGCAACTGGCCGCTGCTTTGCGCCGTTTGGGAATAGACGAGGCGGCCGATCTTGCCGCCCGCCGCTTTGCCGAGCGCGAGGTGCTGGCGTGGTACGCCGGGCGTACGGGGCCACAGATCAATACCGATCAACATCCCATCTTGACCCTCAAAGCGCCTGCGGCCCGCTTTCGCGGCGCGAACGCCACGACGCTGCGTGATCTGCGCTTCGCCGAATTGCCGGTGCTCGAATGGCTCGGCGTCACCCGGCCCGCCGCCGTTACGGTGCGCCTCCCGGCCGATTGGGAGGCGTTGCCCGCCGCCCGACAGGCGGCGTGGCGGGCGCGGGCGGTGGTCGCCGCTTTGCGTGGCGAGGCACTCCAGCCGGCTGCAGGAGCCGCGGTGTTCGGCCCGGAACCGTTGCTCAATACCGCTGTGGAAAGCCAGATCCTGGCGCTCAAATTATTCGGCCGGACCTGTACGGTGGGTGCAGATGAGGCCGGGCGGCTGGCCGACGCGCTCACGGCGCTGGCCATGGGAACCATTGTGTGGCTGCCGGCGGACGCCTTGGACGGTGCATTCAACGGCCCGCTGTGGCTTGGCTGCACGACGGTACCCGAGCCGCTCGCGCCGGTCCTCGAACTCATCTCGGCGGTCGCCACCCGGCGGACCGATGCGGTTCCGGCGGCGGCGATCGAGGTGTTGGCCGCGGCGGAAGCGCGGCGTGAAACGGCTGCCTTGTACCGGGAGTACGCGGCGCTGGCCTTGAGCGGCGCCACGCTGGCCGGCGGCGATCCGGCCCAGGCGCTGTGGTTCGACGAGACTTTTGGCAGCCGCGAAGCGGGACATCCGCGGCGCGCTGAGCTGCGCCGTTTCATTGTCGAACTTGCGGCGCTTAGGCTGTCCGGGCGAGAACCGGCAGTAGAGGTGGGGTCGATCCGGTAAAATGGCGCCCCGTCATCCTTGGTAACATGACTGTCACAATCGCTTGTTAACGTTCCCGGGCGCCGTCATTCGGCCACCAACCGACTGGAACCCTAAACATGTACACACTCCAAAAATCCGCGCTGCCGTTCGCTCTTGGGCTGGCGGCGGCGATGCTCGCCGCTTGCGGCGACCAGGCGCCTTCGGACAAAACACCGTCTTCGATCCGGATCGACGGCTCGAGCACGGTCTTTCCGATCATCGAGGCGATGGCCGAGGAATTCCAAATCGCCGAAAGTGGAGCGGTGCGGGTGACAGTCGGCATCTCTGGGACCGGCGGCGGTTTCAAGAAATTCTGCCGGGGCGAGCTTGATATCACCGATGCCTCGCGGCCGATCCGCGAGGTTGAACTCGAAGCCTGCCGCGCCGCCGGCATCGAGTTCATCGAGTTGCCGTTGGCGTTCGACGCCTTGACGGTGGTGATCAACCCGGCCAACGACTGGGCCCGGCGCTTGACCATCGATGACCTGAAAACGATGTGGGCGCCCGAAGCGCAGGGGGCGGTGCTCAATTGGCAGCAGGCCAACCCCGCCTTTCCCGATGCGCCCTTGACCCTGTACGGCCCCGGCCCGGATTCCGGGACGTTCGATTATTTCACCGCCGCGGTCGTCGGCCGCGAGCACGCCAGCCGCGGCGATTACACCGCCAGCGAAGACGACAACGTCCTGGTCCAGGGAGTCTCCAGCGATCGGAACGCGCTCGGTTATTTCGGCCTGGCTTACTACCTGGAAAACCGCGACAAGCTGCACGCGGTGGCGATCGTCAACCCCGCGGGCGCAGCGGTCGCGCCGAGCCTCGAGACGGTGCGCGATGGTTCTTATGCGCCGTTGTCGCGGCCGCTGTTCATTTATATCAACGCCGCCACGGCCGGCGAACCGGCGGTTCGGCGCTTCGTCGAATTCCTGTTCACTGCGGAGCGGGCGGCGGAATTGGTCTCGCAGACCGGCTACGTGCCGCTGCCCGCCGAAGCCTATGCCACCGCTTTGGCCAATTTCAGGGCGGGCAAACTGGGTACGGTATTTGCCGGCGGCTCGGAGGTCGGGATCGATATCGCCGAGCTGCTGAACCGCGAAGCGCGACACTAAAAGTGCCCCGCCACCGGCCCGGCAGATGGCTTTGACAATATTTAGTGGATTAAGCTATGAAAGCCGGCGACGTTTGACCGACCGGGCGATGCGCGCCGTGCTGTTTGCCGCGGCGCTGTTTTCGGTGTTCGTCACGCTGGCCATCGTCTATATCCTGATCAGCGAGTCCTGGATCTTCTTCTCGCATGTACCGCTCAGCGATTTCTTGACTGACCGGCAATGGACGCCGTTGTTCACCAACGCCCATTACGGCATCCTGCCGCTGCTTTCCGGCACTGTCGTGGTCTCGGCGGTGGCTTTGCTGGTCGCCATTCCGGGCGGCACGTTGGTGGCCATCTACCTCAGCGAGTTCGCTCCGGCCGGCGTGCGCGATTCGGTTAAACCCTTCCTCGAGCTGTTGAGCGGGGTGCCGACCGTCGTCTACGGCTATTTCGCGCTGCTCTTCGTCACGCCGCTGCTGCAGAAGCTGATGCCTGGACTGCCGGGTTTCAATTTATTGTCGCCCGGGCTGGTCATGGGTATCATGATCATCCCCTATGTCAGTTCGGTCAGCGAAGACGCGATGCGCGCCGTGCCCAACCATTTGCGCGAGGGCTCCTACGCGATGGGCGCAACTCGCCTGCAAACGGCTTTGCGGGTGGTGCTGCCGGCGGCGATTTCCGGGGTTGCCGCGGCGTACATCCTCGGCATGTCGCGTGCCGTCGGCGAGACGATGGTCGTGGCGATCGCCGCCGGCTTGCAGCCGAACCTGACGTGGAATCCGACCGAGTCGGCGGCGACGATCACGGCCTATATCGTCCAGGTGTCGCTCGGCGATCTGCCGCACGGCAGCATCGGCTACCAGACGATTTTCGCCGCCGGTTTGACCTTATTCATGTTGACCTTGCTGTTTAACATCGCCGGCCTGGTGATGCGCAAACGGTTCAGGCAGGCGTACTGATGGCCACGGCCGCCGATTCCGCGACGTTGCGCGCCGGTATCCAGCGGCGCCGGCGCTGGGATCTGTTCTTCAGTGTCGCCGGCCTGCTGGTGATGCTGGTCGCTGTGCTGACCCTGGTGCTGCTCTTTTTGCAACTGGCGATCGACGGCCTGCCGCGGCTCAACGCCGAATTCCTGACCCATTTCCCGTCGCGCTTCGCCGAACGCGCTGGTATTCTTTCGGCCTGGGTCGGCACGTTGCTCGTCATGCTGGTCACGGCGTTTGTCGCCGTGCCGCTCGGTGTCGCGGCTGGCCTGTATCTTGAGGAATACGCGCCGCGCAATTGGCTGACCGATATCATCGAGATCAACGTCACTAACCTGGCCGGCGTGCCGTCGATCATTTACGGCCTGTTGGCGCTCGGTCTGTTCGTGTATCAGATGAACCTCGGGCAGAGCATCGCCGCCGCCGGATTGACGCTGGCGCTTTTGATCATGCCGATCGTGATCGTCGCGACGCGCGAAGCGGTGCGCGCCGTGCCGCTCGGTATGCGCGAGGCGGCCTATGCGATGGGGACGACGAAATGGCAGATGCTGGCGCACCACATCGTGCCTTATTCGGCCGGCGGCATCATGACCGGCATTATCATCGGTCTGTCGCGGGCCATCGGCGAGACCGCCCCAGTGATCACCATCGGGGCGTTGACGTTTATCGCCTTCTTGCCCGAGTCGCCGTTCAGTACGACGTTTCCGTTCGTCAATTTCGAGTGGCTGAAAGCGCCGTTTACCGTTCTGCCGATCCAGATGTTCAACTGGGTATCCCGGCCGCAGGCCGAATTTCACGTCAACGCTGCCGCCGCCGGTCTGGTGTTGATCGTCCTGACGCTGGCGATGAACGCCGCGGCGATCATGCTGCGCCAGCGTTACCGCAAGCGGATCAACTGGTAAGGAGCCTGAGGAGTTGAACGACATCCCCTCACCCGCCAACCCGCCGGATCAGGCTGTGGTCGAGCAGCCGATCAAGGCCAGTGTGCGCCATCTGAGCTTCTACTACGACAGCTTCCGCGCCGTGACCGATGTCAACCTCGACATCGCCGAACGGCGCATCACGGCGCTGATCGGTGCTTCGGGTTGTGGCAAGAGCACGTTTTTGCGGTGCTTCAACCGGATGCACGACCTTTACCCGGGAAACCGTTACGAAGGTACCATCGTATTGCAGCCCGACGGGCTTGACATCGTCGGCCGCAACGTCGATCCGATCGAGATCCGGATGCGAATCGGCATGGTGTTTCAAAAGCCCAACCCGTTCCCGAAAACGATTTTCGACAACGTGGCTTATGGTTTGAAGGTGCGCGGCCTTCGTGACCGCCGCCTGATCGAAGAAAAGGTCGAGCGGGCGTTGCGCCAGGCGTTTTTGTGGGAGGAAACCCGCGACCGCCTCGGCGATTCGGCGATGACGCTGTCCGGCGGCCAGCAGCAGCGGTTGTGCATCGCCCGGGCGCTGGCCCCGGAACCGGAACTGCTGCTCCTCGACGAACCGACCTCGGCCCTCGATCCGATCGCCACCGCCAACATCGAGGAGCTGTTGTCTGAACTCAAGCAGCAGGTGACGATCTTAATCGTCACGCACAATATGCAGCAGGCGGCGCGGGTTTCGGATTACACTGCGTTCATGCACCTTGGCGTGCTGGTCGAATTCGGCGTCACCGACCAGTTGTTCACGACCCCGCGCGAGAAGCAGACCGAAGACTATATTACCGGCCGTTACGGCTGAAGACAGCCCCCGAGTTGGTGCACCCATGATCGACACACACACACTGAGTCAGCACATTTCGCACGAGTTCAACAAGGAACTCGAGGACGTGCGCGGCCAGCTGCTGGCGATGGGCGGCCAGGTCGAGCAGCAGATTCACCAGGCGCTGCGCGCCGTGGTCGAGGGCGACAGCAAGATCGGCGAAGAGGTCGAGCGCCAGGATTACCTGATCAACCGAATGGAAGTGGCGATCGACGAAGAATGCAGTCGCATTCTGGCCCGCCGCCAGCCGGCGGCGAGCGATCTGCGGTTGGTCGTCGCCATCATCAAAGCGAGCACCGACCTCGAGCGCATGGGCGATGAAGCCGAGAAAATCGGCCGCCTGGCGGTGGCCCTGGCCGGCATGGACCGCCCGCCGCACGGCTACACGGAACTCGACCATCTCGGCGGACTGGTCGAAACGATGGTACGCAACGCCCTCGATACCTTCGCCCGGCTCGACGCCGACGCAGCGCTGGCCGTCGCCCGCGAAGATTTCAGGATCAACCGCGAATACGAGGCCTTGACCCGCCAGTGCATCACTTTCATGATGGAAGATCCGCGCAAGATCCGCCGCGTGCTCGACGTAATGTGGTGCGCCCGCTCGCTGGAGAGGATCGGTGACCACGCCAAGAACATCTGCGAATACGTGATCTATCTGGTCCACGGCAAAGACATCCGCCACACCAGCCTCGACGACGCCGAACGCGCCATTCGCGCCAAAAACCGCGCCGCTTCCGAGGGCGAGTGAAGGGGCCGGGGTCGGGGAGGGGGAAAATCGACTTTGACGATCATACCCCCTTCCTAACCTTCCCCCGCAAGCGGGGGACGAGGGGATGAGTTCACGCAAGCGGGGGACAAGGCGGGTTCCCGCTTGCGGGGAAGTCCTTTTATTTCTCCCTCCCCCGCAAGCGGGGGAAGGAACGAGGCGCGGATTGCTGCAAGCGGGGGGACGAGGGGCGGATTGCGGCAAGCAGGGGCGGGGGAGCAGGAACGGGAATCTGAGGCGCCTGTTCAATCGCCGTCGAGAAAGCGCCGGACGAGGGTGGCGGCGAGGCCGGTGTAGGCGGCCGGGGTCAGCGCGGCCAGGCGTTTTTTAGCTTCATCGGGTAATTCGAGAGCGGCGACCAGCTCGCCCAGCGTTTCCTTGGTCACCGCTTTGCCGCGGGTCAGTTCCTTGAGCCGTTCGTAAGGCCGCGGCAGGCCGTGGACCCGCATCAGGGTCTGCACCGCTTCGCCCAGCACCGCCCAGGCAGCGTCGAGATCGGCCGCCATTTTTTCCGGATCGGCTTGTAGTTTGTCGAGGCCGCGGCTCAGTGCTCGCCAAGCTAAAAGGCTGTGACCGAGCGCCGTGCCGATGACGCGCAGCACCGTCGAATCCGACAGGTCGCGCTGCAAGCGCGAGACGGGCAGCTTTTCTGCCAAGTGGGCGAGCAGGGCATTGGCGACGCCGAGATTGCCTTCGGCGTTTTCGAAATCGATCGGATTGACTTTGTGCGGCATCGTTGACGAGCCGACTTCGCCCGGCGCCAACCGCTGGCGGAAATAACCGAGGCTGATGTACTGCCACAGGTCGCGGCTGAGATCGAGCAGGATGGTGTTGATCCGGATCAGGGCGTGCGCCTGTTCGGCGATGAAATCGTGCGCTTCGATCTGGGTCGTCAAAGGCTGCCAGGTCAGCCCGAGCCCACTGACGAAGCGTTCGCTGCACGCCAGCCAGTCGAGGTCGGGAAACGCGACGTGGTGGGCGTTGAAATTGCCGACCGCGCCGTTGCACTTGCCGTAGAGCGGCAAGCGGGCCCATTCCTGCCGTTGGTGTTTCAGGCGCCAGTAGAACACCGCGATTTCCTTGCCGAGCGTCGTTGGGCTGGCCGGCTGGCCGTGGGTGCGGGCCAGCATCGGCTGTTCGGCGTTGTCGCGTGCCAGTTGCGCCAGGCGCTCGCTGATCGCGACCAGCGCCGGGAGCAGCACCTGTTCACGGGCCCGCCCCAGCATCAGCGCGTAAGCCAGGTTGTTGACGTCCTCCGAGGTCAGGGCGAAATGGATCCATTCGCTCGCCGCGCCGAGAGCACCGTGGCCGGCCAGTTGTTCTTTCAGGTAATACTCGATGGCTTTGACGTCGTGGTTGATCTCGGCTTCGATTTCCTTGACCCTGGAGGCGGCTGCCTCGTCGAAGGCGGTGAGCACGGCATCGAGCGTACGCCGCTCCTCGTCGGCCAATGGCGGCAGCGGCAGGCCAGGCTCGTCGGTCAGTGCCTCGAACCAGCGGATCTCGATCTCCAGGCGATGGCGGATCAAGGCCATTTCGGAAAACCATTCGCGCAGCGCTTCGACGGCCGGCGCATAGCGGCCGTCGAGCGGCGACAGGGCGGTCAGGGGCGAGGGCGCGCGGGCGGTCATCGCGAAGGGTTTTGGTGGCGGGGGTAAAGCCATTTTAACCCGAATGATCAGGGTTCCGACTTTGCCGGATCGCTCGATATTACAATACACAGTCGTTGCAGCCATTTTTCCATCGCCTGGGAGTGACCATGGGATCCACTCGGATCGAACGTGACAGCATGGGGGAGCTTGAGGTACCGGCCGACGCGCTGTGGGGAGCGCAAACGCAGCGCGCCGTCAATAATTTTCCGCTCAGCGGTCTTCGGCTGCCGCGCCAGACGATTCGGGCGCTGGGCCTGATCAAGGGCGCGGCGGCCACGGTCAACGCCGCGCTCGGTCTGCTCGATGCCGAGCGCACGGCGGCCATCGCCGGGGCCGCGGCACAGGTGGCCGCCGGCGAACACGACGCGCAATTCCCGCTCGATATTTTTCAGACCGGTTCGGGCACCAGCTCGAACATGAACGCCAACGAGGTGATCGCCCATCTGTGCGCCGCATCCGGTGTCGAGGTGCATCCCAACGATCACGTCAACATGTCGCAGAGCAGCAACGACGTGTTTCCGAGCGCGATCCAGGTGAGCGCCTGCCTGGCGGTCCACGAACAATTGCTGCCGGCGCTGGAGGCGTTGCGCCGGACGCTGGACAAACGCGCCGCCGAACTGGCCGAGGTCGTCAAGACCGGCCGCACCCATCTGATGGATGCGATGCCGGTGACCTTCGGCCAGGAACTGGGGTGCTGGGCGGCGCAGATCGCCGACAACGAGCAGCGTCTCGCCAGCGTCTTGCGGCGCTTGGTGGCGCTGCCCCAGGGCGGTACCGCGGTGGGCACCGGGATCAACGCCGATCCCCGCTTCGGCCCCGCGGTCGCGGCTGAGCTGGCAAAAATGACCGGCTTGCCGTTCGTCGCCAGCGGCAATTATTTCACCGGCATCAGCAGCCAGGATGGAGCGGCCGAGTTGTCCGGGCAGCTCAAGACGCTGGCCGTCAGCGTCATGAAAATCTGCAACGATTTGCGCTGGATGAATTCCGGGCCGCTCGCCGGTCTTGGCGAAATCGAATTGCCGGCTTTGCAGCCGGGCAGTTCAATCATGCCCGGCAAGGTCAACCCGGTGATCCCCGAAGCGGTGGCGATGATCGCCGCGCAGGTCATCGGCAACGACGCGACGATCACGATCGCGGCGCAAAGCGGTAATTTCCAGCTCAACGTGATGCTGCCGGTGATCGCCTGGAACTTGATCCAGAGCATCGAACTTTTGGCCAACGGCAGCCGCCTGCTCGCCGCCAAAGCGATCGCCGGCTTTGAGGTTCGCCAAGAACGAATCGATGCGGCGCTCGACCGCAATCCGATCCTGGTCACGGCGCTCAATCGGGTGATCGGTTACGATCGCGGCGCCGAGATCGCCAAGCGCGCCTACCGCGAAGGCCGTCCGGTGATCGACGTGGCGCGCGAGGTGACCGGTATGGACGAAGCGGAACTCAAACGCCTGCTCGATCCTTTGTTGTTGACTCGCGGCGGGATCGCCGGATGAGGTTCGTGACGCCGTCGCCGGTCAACGAGCCGGTCCGCGAATATGCTCCGCGGAGCGCCGAACGCGCGGCGCTGGAACGAGCGCTGGCGACCATCGCCGGCGATGCGCCCGAGATTGCGCCGGTGATCGGCGGACGGCGCGTGACGACCGGCCAGACCCGGGCGGTCGTGATGCCGCACGACCATCGAAAAACGCTGGCCCTGGCCCATCTCGGCGGCGAGACCGAGGCCGCGGCGGCCATCGCCGCCGCTGCCGCGGCGTGGCCGGAATGGAGCGCCATGGCCTGGGAAGAGCGCGCGGCGATTTTTCTAAAAGCGGCCGACCTGCTCGCCGGGCCGTGGCGCGACCGGCTCAACGCCGCGACGATGCTCGGCCAGAGCAAGACCTGCATCCAGGCCGAGATCGACGCCGCCTGCGAATTGATCGACTTTTGGCGCTTCAACAGCTTCGATATGACGCGCCTTTACGCCGAGCAGCCGTACTCACCGCGCGGCGTCTGGAACCGGATGGAGTATCGCGCATTAGAAGGATTTATCTTTGCCGTCACGCCGTTCAATTTCACCTCGATCGGCGGCAATCTGCCGACCGCCCCGGCGCTGCTCGGCAACACCGTGATCTGGAAGCCGGCGACGACGCAACTGCTGAGCGCCTGGTACACGCTGCAATTGCTGCACGAAGCCGGCCTGCCACCCGGTGTGATCAACTTTCTGCCCGGCGACGGCCCCGCGATCGGCGCCCCGGTGCTCGCCAGTCCGGCGCTGGCCGGCGTCCACTTCACCGGTTCGACCGCGACGTTTCAGCACATCTGGCGCACCGCCGGCGAGCGGATCGCCGACTACCGCGGCTACCCGCGGCTGGTCGGCGAAACCGGCGGCAAGGATTTCATTTTCGCCCATCCCAGCGCCGAGCCTGCGGTATTGGTCACCGCGTTGCTACGCGGCGCGTTCGAGTACCAGGGGCAGAAGTGCTCGGCGGCGAGCCGGGCGTTCATCCCCGAATCGCTGTGGGACGAGGTGGTCGAGGCGCTGGTCGCCGAAGTGGCCCGCATCCCGATGGGCGATCCCGCCGACTTTCGCAATTTCATGGGCGCGGTGATCGACGCGCCGTCCTATGAAAGGATCACCGGCTATATCGACTACGCGAAGCAAAACGACGGCTACCGGATCCTGGCCGGCGGCGGCGCCGATCGGTCGGTGGGCTATTTCATCGAACCGACCGTGATCCAGTCCGACGACCCGGCCAGCCGATTGATGTGCGAAGAGATTTTCGGCCCGGTGCTGACGCTATACCGTTACCCTGACCGTGCTCTCGACGATACCATCGAGGTTCTCGACCGCGCCTCGCCTTATGCCCTGACCGGCGCGGTCTTCGCCCGCGACCGGCAGGCGATTGGCCGCCTCGCGGCGCGCCTGCGCCACGCCGCCGGCAATTTCTATATCAACGACAAACCGACCGGCGCCGTCGTCGGCCAGCAGCCGTTCGGCGGCGGGCGGGCGTCGGGTACCAACGACAAGGCCGGCAGCCTGTGGAACCTGATCCGCTGGACCTCGCCGCGGGCGATCAAGGAAACCTTCACGCCGCCGGCCGAGTGGCGTTACCCGCACATGCTGTAAAGCTGTCCCAAGCCCGACGGCCCGGCGGTGTTATAATCGATCGAATTACTTGCCGATCCGGAGTTTCGCGGTGCGCCTGCTCCAGGAAGCCTTGACTTTCGACGATGTCTCGCTCGTTCCCGGCCATACCACGGTGCTGCCGCGCGACGTCGATCTGCGCACTTCGCTGACCCGCAAGATCCGGCTCAATATCCCGCTCGTCTCGGCGGCGATGGACACCGTCACCGAAGCCCGGCTGGCGATCGCCATGGCGCAGGCTGGCGGCATCGGCGTGATCCACAAGAACATGACCGCCGAGCGCCAGGCCGAGCAGGTGCGCATCGTCAAGAAGTACGAGGCCGGGGTCATCAAAGATCCGATCACGGTGACGCCGGAAACGACGATCGCCGAAGTCCTTAGACTGACTCATCTGCACAATATTTCGGGCGTACCGGTCGTCGATGGCAGCGATCTGGTCGGCATCGTCACCAGCCGTGATTTGCGCTTCGAACGTCACCTCGATCATCCGGTGAGCAGCATCATGACGCCGCGCGAGCGGCTGATCACGGTGCGCGAGGACGCCAGCCAGGACGATGTGCTGCAATTGCTGCACCGTCACCGGATCGAAAAAGTGCTGGTTGTCAACGCGGCGTTCGAACTACGCGGCCTGATTACCGTCAAGGACATTCAGAAATCGCGCGATTTCCCGAATGCCGCGAAAGACGACCACGAGCGCCTGCTGGTCGCCGCCGCGGTCGGCGTCGGTGGCGATACCGACGAGCGCGTCACGGCCCTGGTCCAGGCCGGCGCCGACGTCATCGTCGTCGATACCGCGCACGGCCATTCGCAGGGCGTGATCGACCGCGTGCGCTGGGTCAAGGAACGTTATCCAGAGGTGCAGGTTATCGCCGGCAATATCGTCACGGCGGCCGGGGCGCTGGCCCTGGTCGAAGCCGGCGCCGACGGCGTCAAGGTCGGCGTCGGGCCCGGTTCGATCTGCACGACGCGGGTGATCGCCGGCGTCGGTGTGCCGCAGGTCACGGCCATCGCCGATGTCGCTGCGGCGCTGGCGCCGCACGGCGTGCCGCTGGTCGCCGACGGCGGTATCCGATTTTCTGGCGATCTAGCCAAAGCACTCGCCGCCGGTGCCCACTCGGCGATGATCGGCGGCCTGCTCGCCGGCACCGAGGAGGCGCCCGGCGAGGTCGAACTGTTTCAGGGGCGATCGTATAAATCGTATCGCGGCATGGGCTCTCTGGGCGCCATGCAGAAAGGCTCGTCCGATCGTTACTTCCAGGACGAAATCGAACAGGAAAAACTAGTTCCGGAAGGCATCGAGGGACGGGTGCCTTACAAAGGGCCGCTGGCCGGCGTCGTACACCAGCTCGCCGGCGGGCTGCGCTCGGCGATGGGCTATCTTGGTTGCGGCTCGCTCGCCGAACTGCACCGCCAGGCGACGTTTGTCAGGGTCTCCAATGCCGGCATCCGCGAGAGCCACCCGCACGACGTGACGATCACCAAGGAAGCGCCGAACTACAAACTGCCATGAGCATCGCCGCCGAGTGCCACGCCGGACGGATACTGATCGTCGATTTCGGTTCGCAGTACACCCAACTGATCGCCCGCCGGGTGCGCGAGATCGGCGTGTTCAGCGAAATTGTCGCTTGGGACCAGGTGCCTGACGCGCTCGCCGCGCCACCGCCGGCCGGCATCATCCTCTCGGGCGGTCCCGAATCGGTCACCGCCGATGAAACGCCGCGCATTCCCGAAGCCGTGTTCGCCGCCGGCGTGCCGATCCTCGGCCTGTGCTACGGCATGCAGGCGCTCGCCCAGCAACTCGGCGGCGCGGTCGAATCGAGCGACAACAAAGAATTCGGCCACGCCGCACTGGAGATCGTCAATCCAGGCCGGTTGTTGACCGGCATCGAGGATCGCCTCGACGAAGCCGGCCGGCCGTGGCTCGACGTCTGGATGAGCCACGGCGACCGGGTCAGCGCGTTGCCGCCGGGCTTTAGCTTGATCGCCCGCACCACATCGGCGCCGATTGCCGCAATGGGTGACGACACGCGGCGCATTTACGGCCTGCAATTCCATCCCGAAGTGACGCACACGCCGCAGGGCATGCGGCTGATCGAACGTTTCGTGCGCGATATCTGCGGCACGCCGGCGACCTGGACCACCGAAAACATCCTCGATGATCTGACCGCTCGCGTACAACGGACGGTAGGCAAGGATCAGGTGCTGCTCGGTTTGTCGGGCGGCGTCGATTCGGCGGTGGTTGCCGCTTTGTTGCACCGTGCGATCGGCGAGCAGTTGGTCTGCATCTTCGTCGATACCGGCCTGTTGCGCCACGGCGAAGCCGAGCAGGTGGTGGCGACCTTCGGCCGCCACCTCGGCATCAGGCTGATCAAAGTCGAAGCCGGCGCACGATTCATCGCGGCGCTGGCCGGCGTCGCCGATCCGGAAAGTAAGCGCAAGATCATCGGCCGCGAATTTATCGCCGTCTTCGAAGAAGAAGCCGCGAAACTCGCCGGCAGCGGCTGGCTCGCGCAAGGCACCATCTACCCCGATGTCATCGAATCGGCCGGCGCCGCCACCGGCACGGCCAAGGTCATCAAGTCGCACCATAACGTCGGCGGCCTGCCCGAGCGCATGCACCTGAAACTGCTCGAACCGCTGCGCGAGCTGTTCAAGGACGAAGTTCGCAAGCTCGGCGCCCACCTCGGCTTGCCGCGTGAGTTGATCGAGCGCCACCCCTTCCCAGGGCCGGGCCTGGCGGTGCGCATCCTCGGCCCGGTCGAAGCCGAATACATCGCCCTCGTGCAGCGCGCCGATCGCATCTTTATCGAAGAATTACGCCGCGCCGAACTGTACGACAAAGTCGCCCAGGCGTTTGCCGTCTTCCTGCCGGTCAAATCGGTCGGTGTCGTCGGCGACGGCCGGCGCTATGAATACGTCGTCGCCCTGCGCGCCGTCGAAACCATCGACTTCATGACCGCCCGCCCCGCCCACCTCCCCTGGGACTTCCTGGACCACGTCACCCGCCGCATCATCAACGAAATCACCGGCATCTCGCGCGTCGTCTACGACACCTCCGGCAAACCCCCGGCCACGATCGAGTGGGAGTGAACCGGCGATACCATGAGAGGCTGATCGATGCAGTTATGGTTTTGGTGGGCGCCGATCATATGCCTGTTCTTGAGAGTGGCGTTATCGAGGGCTCAAATCGCGCCATATAACTCCATAATTTGGCGTGAATAAGTGCTATAATCACGCCATGAGATGGATATGGCAACAAACCGACTGGCCCGATTTTCGCTGTAACAATCGCGCGCTCAATGATCGGGAACTTGAATTTCGCATAAACTCAGAGCGCCTGGCTGGTCGTTTTGATGCACTGCCAATGGCGTCCCAAGAGGATGCTATGATCGATTTGATGCTCTCCGAAGCCATCAAAACCAGCGCCATAGAGGGGGAGGATCTGGACAGAGAATCGGTCAGGTCATCACTACTCTCTTTGATTACCTCAGATACGCTCCCGGACAACTCCGACCAGAAAGCAGCGGGGGCCGCTTCGCTGCTGGTCGATGTTCGCAAGAGCTGGCAAACATCCCTGACGCATGAACTGCTGGGCAAGTGGCAGTCCATGGCTGTTCCGGAACAACGTTATACGCCTATTCTGCGAGGGGCATACCGCAACAATACTTCGCCAATGCAAATAGTAAGCGGGCCTTACGGTCGTGAAAAGGTTCACTATGAAGCCCCACCTGCAACTCGTGTGCCTGATGAAATGGTGAGATTCATCGACTGGTACAACAAGACCAATGTATCGAAAGGCGATAAGAAGATACCAGGGATTGCCCGAGCCGGTATTGCACACCTCTGGTTTGAAATTATTCATCCCTTTGACGATGGTAACGGACGAGTCGGCAGGGCGATTGCCGACCATGCGCTATCGCAGTCTCTCGGTTATCCGACCACGGCCTGTCTTGCCACGGCGATAGAGGCAGATACTAAAACCTACGAAAATAAAGCCTCATAAAGCGGCGTAGGCACATGTTGGTGTGCGAAAGAATGCTGCCACTGTATCGGGCAACTTCTGCAAGCTGCGTAATGCTGTGTTGACGGCAC
>DAITQM010000033.1:0-26906 GCA_036832975.1 Pseudomonadota bacterium
CGTCACCTTAGGTGAATTCGATTTTCCTGCTAATAGCGACATAACTATATGATTTTATGGCGAATTTAATGAAGTCGAGCAAAATTTATGCAACTATTGGGTTAACTACCGGCAGCACGCATGCCCCGCCCTATTCCAGGCGGATGCGGTCGTACTCATCCCAGGCCGAAGTATCCGACAGGATCACTTGATCACCGGGATTCAGGCCAGTGCGAATTTCGATCAGGTTCACCGAAGCGCGGCCGAGCCCCACCTGTACGCGCCGCGCCTGGCCGTCGGAATCGAGGCGCAAGAGGCTCACTGTGCTGTCCGGCTGGCCGTATGCCGGGCGGCCGACATAGGTCACGTCCTGTAACCGCTCTAGTTCGATCGTCCCATCGACCGACAGGTCGGGTCGCGCTCCGGGCGGCAGCTCGCCGGTCAATTCGACATCGACCTGCACCGTGCCGTTGATGACCGCTGGATCGATCCGTATGACGTAACCGGGCACGACACCGTTGCGGGTATCGACGCTGACCGGTTGGTCCAGTTGTATATCGCGCGCCTGGGTCTCGGCGATCCGAAGTTCGGCGATCAACTCGTCGGGGCGCGCCACACGCGCGACGTTGGCGCCAAGCTCGACCTGTTGGCCTTCCTCCACCGACACCTGTTGCAGCACACCGGCGATGCCGGCTTTGATTTGCAGATCAGTCACCTGCTGGCTGCGCCGCGCGTGCAGGCGCTTGGCCTGTTCCACTGCGGCGCGCTGCGCCGCAAGCTGGGCCTCGATGGACGATTCGAGCCGGGCGATCCGCTGCTCTTCCAGCGGCAGGCGGATTTTCAACTGTTCGGCGCGCAATTCGTCTTGCCGGAACTGAAGTTTGGAGACGATGCCCTTTTGTGCCAGTTCTTCTTCGGCCTCGGCCTGCAGGCGGGCGCTTTCGTAATCGGCGTGCACGGCGGCCAGGCCGGCTCGCGCATCGAGCAACTGGCGGTCCAGCTCGGCTTCCAGAGATCGGAACTCAGCAGCCGCGGCGTCGGCCGCCCAGCGCGCTTCCTCTTCCTGTTGCATCAGTTCCGGGTTGGAAAGCTCGACGAGCACGGTCTCGGCCTCGACCCGCGCCCCGGGCTTGACGAGCAGCCGCTCGACGCGCCCGGCGCTGGCCGCCGGGATCCAGCGGATCTCTTTGGGCACCAACGTGCCGGGGCCACGAACCTCGCGGATGAATTCACCGTGCCGCACCTGATCGACCCAGACGCTGCTGCGCGGCACCTTCGGCACCGCCGGTTCGAGGCGCGATACACCGATTCCGGTGAGCAATACCGCGGCGGCGATCAGGCCGCCATACAACCACTGGCGGCGCCGTTTTTGTCTTTTCAATTCGGGGCGATGGATATCCATACTCGACCCCGATACAGAATCGGTGCCAATTCCCATCGCCCCGCGCCAGCCAGTCGGATCAACGGTGCCACGCGCTGGCGGAGGCCATCGAATCCAGCGCGCGATCCCACTTCTGAGACCCACGATCTCAATATCGGGATGACGTTCGTTCATCGCCGCCGCCTTGACCTACATCAAATCTTGACCCAAGGTGCGTCGCTATTCTGTGCGCCGTTTTCTCACCAGACCCGTCATGATTTGCGATTCGCGCCCGGCCAGAGGCCCGACCTGTTTTTTTTATTGCCTGCTGGTCCTACCGGCCGCCGGCGGTTCGTGGGCCGCGGCACAGGACGGCCCGGCGCTCGCGGTCAATGCCGACTTCCGCTTTCGCGCCGAGAACGACTGGGATTCGCTGCGTCCCGACGGGACGATGCGCGATAATCGCGACCGCTATCGCATTCGGCTCCGCCTCGGCGCTGAATACACCTTCGCCGAAACCTGGCGCCTCGGAGCCCGCATCCGCACCGGCAACAATGCCAGCCAGCAATCGCCGCACATCACTATCCTCGACAACGACAATCCGGAAGGCGACGCCGAGCAGGTGGCGGTAACCAACGCCGGAGAGCATGAGCGACGACACAACCATCGCGACCAGTGGACCAATTGGGTCAACTCGCTGCCATTGCCGCTACCGCGAGCAGTAAAGTATGACTCTGTTCATATCTGCCTGGTGGCGATCGTCACGCGCATTCCGGTTTTTATTCGCTGGTATCTTGCGCGCTGACGGTGCGCGCCTGTAATATCTTGCGTTTCCATTCCCGTTTCGAGACGAACAAGGAGGATCCATGATTCGTTTCGCCAATATTGTTTTAATGCGCCGCACAGCGCCGGCGGCTTGTCTGTTGCTGGTCTGTTGGTCGGCGTGTTTACCGGCGATGGAAAGCGCTGCCGAACGTTTCAGGGCACTTTACGAGAGGGAATGGAATTTCCGACTTGCCGAGTTTCCGATGCTGGCGACCGAGGTCGGCGATCATCGTTATGACAATCGTCTGGGTTCGATCACGAAAGCGGATATTGGGCGGCGCGAACGTTTCTGGCGGGATATTTTAGATGAACTGTCGCGTATCGATACTGCTCGGCTGAACGCCGCGGAGCAGGTGGACGCGACGATTTTCCGCCGCCAGATCGAATCGTTTCTCGACGATATCCGCTTTAAGATGTATCTGATGCCATTGAACAGCGATTCGGGCTTTCATTCCTCGCTGGCGATGTTGCCATTCAGAATGCCGCTCGCCACTTTCGATGACTTTGAACATTATCTCGCCCGCCTCGCTGCATTACCGCGCGTTTTCGCCGAGCAAAAAGCGATGATGCGCCGCGGGATCGAACTGGGTTATACCGTCCCCCGCGCCATCCTCGCCGGCCGCGACCAGACTTTTGCGGCGCACGTGTTAGAACGGTCCGACGACAGCGTTTTTTACCGGCCGTTTGTGTCGCGCCCGTCCGGTGTCGATAAAAGTGAATGGCCCGCTTTGCAAAAGCGAGCAAGGGCCATCATCGGCGAGAAAGTGATCCCCGCCTGGCGCGATTTTCTTGATTTTTTCAAAAACGAATACGTGCCCGCGGCACGCGAGACGATCGCCGCCACCGACCTGCCGGACGGCAAGGCGTTTTACGCCAACCAGATCCGTTATTACACGACGCTGCCGCTCGACGCCGAGACGATTCATCAGATGGGCCTCGACGAAGTGGCGCGCATTCGCGGTGAAATGCAACGCATCATCGACGATTTGACGGCGCGCGATGAATTTCACGGCGATTTTGCCGCTTTTTTGAAATTCCTGCGCACCGATGCGCGCTTCTATGCCGCAACGCCTCGCGAATTGTTGATGACCGCCTCGTATTACGCCAAGCGCATCGACGCCAAGCTACCGTCCCTATTTGGCCGCCTGCCGCGCCAGCCGTACGGTGTCGCGCCGGTGCCCGACGATATCGCACCGAACTACACCGGCGGGCGATACGTGTCGGCTCCCGAGGGCGGCACCGAGCCCGGTTACTTTTGGGTCAACACCTACGACCTCAAAAGCCGCCCACTGTACGTGTTGCCGGCCTTGACCTTGCACGAGGCGGTGCCCGGCCACCATTTGCAGATCGCGCTGGCCGCCGAGCAGGCGGAGCAGCCGCCGTTCCGCCGCTACGAATACATCTCAGCGTTCGGTGAGGGCTGGGGGCTGTATGCCGAATGGCTGGGCGTCGAAGCCGGGATCTACGAGACTCCTTATGAACATTTCGGCCGCCTGACCTACGAGATGTGGCGCGCCTGCCGGCTGGTCGTCGATACCGGCATCCACGCTCTGGGCTGGAACCGGACTCAGGCGATCGATTACCTACTGGCGAACACCGCGTTGTCCGAGCACGAGATCACAACGGAAGTCGATCGTTATATCGGCTGGCCGGCGCAGGCGCTGTCCTATAAGATCGGCGACATGACCATCAAGCGCCTCAGGCGCGAAGCCGAAAGCGCCTTGGGCACACGCTTCGACAAGCGCGCTTTCCACGACCGCATCCTGGCCCTCGGTTCGGTGCCGCTGCCGATACTCGAAAGCGCAATCCGCAATTTCATCGCCGAGCGACAGGGCGGGCCATAGCCCCCATTCGCTGCCGCCGTTCGAACGATCTCCCGCCGGGCGCCGGGACGCCATCCCCAACATCGGAACGACACCTTATTTACACCGGCTTTTGATATGATCCTGCCTGCCTAATGAAGCTTGCCGGCATCACCGGCCGGCCGCGGCGGAAGTGAATATGCATCTGCTTGCCGAAATCAAACGCCGCCACGTCCTGCGAGTCGCGGTGGCCTACTCGGTGACCAGTTGGCTGCTGACCAAAGTCGCCGACACGATTTTTCCGCGCCTCGCGCTGCCAGAATGGTCGGTGACGCTGGTCATTGCGCTTTTGGCCCTCGGTTTTCCACTGGCCCTCGTTTTCGCCTGGATTTTCGAACTGACGCCGGAGGGGCTGCACCGGACCGCGGCCGGCCCGGCACTCACCGCCGAGCATCACGCCACACTGAAGCTCACCGGCCGGCGGCTCGATTATCTGGTGATCGCGCTGTTGACCATCGCGCTTGGCTATTTTTTCTGGGAAAGCCGCCTCCGCCCGACCGCAACCGCAACCCGGCCGGTCGCCATCGCTGTGCTGCCGTTCGCCAATATCAGTCCCGATCCCGACCAGGCGTATTTTTCCGACGGCCTGGCGGAAGAGATTCTCAACCTGCTGGCGCAGATCCCTGAACTCAGAGTCACTTCCCGGGCCTCGTCCTTCTCGTTCCAGGGTCAGGACACATCGCTTGCGGAGATCGCCCGCACACTCGGCGTTACGCACCTCCTCGAGGGCAGTGTACGCAAAGCCGGCGATCAACTGCGTATTACCGTACAGTTGATCAACGCCGATGACGGTTTTCGCCTGTGGTCGGAAAGTTACGACCGCCGGCTCGAAGACGTGTTCGCGATCCAGAGCGAAGTCGCCGGAGCCATCGCCGAGGCGCTACAGGTCAGTTTGGTCGGGCCACAACGGACGGCACCCGTGGTGCAGGCCGCCGCCTCGATCCCGGCCTACGAACGTTACTTGCAAGCACGCCGGCTGATCCAGGGCCGCACACGCCCGGGATTGGAAGCGGCGCGCACCCTGCTTGCCGCAGCGCTGGAACAGGATCCGGACTACGCCCCGGCACACGTGGCGGCCGCCCTGGCGGCACTACTGCTGGCTCATGCGCCGTATGCCTATGGCGAAACCCCGTTCGAGCAGGCAAAGATCGAAGCCGAAGCGCACCTCGACCAGGCACTGGCCTTAGATCAGGCGCTGGCCGAGGCGCATGCCGTCACCGGCCTGCTGCATCTTTTCGCCCGGGAATGGGAACGGTCAGAAAAAGAATTGACCCGCGCCCTGGAACTCAACCCCAGCCTGTCCGATGCACTGAACTGGCGGGCGTTCGGCATCTCATCCACCGGCCGCCTGCGCGAGGCCGCGGCCGCCCGCCGCCGCCTGGCGGAGATCGATCCGCTGAACGTCGCCAACCTGGCCAGTTTTTCCGTAACGTTGATTCTGAGCGGTCGGCCCGCCGAGGCCATGACTGTCACCCAACGCCTCCAGCAACGCTTTCCCGACTTACCAAACGGTTTCATTCGTCAGGCCGAAGCTTTGCTCAACCGCGGACGCCTGGCCGCAGCCCATGCCGCAGCGGAACATGCGCGGGCGATGGCGCTCGCCGATCCTGCGGTTGAAGTTTCGGCCAGTCTCATTGACTACGCTTTGGGCGAATTCGAGGATTTGGCGGACCGGCCGGCCAGTCGCTTCTTCGGACCGGCAAAAATCGCCCGCGGGTATCTCGACCAAGCACTGGCGCAAGCCCGCGAGCGAGCCACCGCATTGCCGGCGGACAGCGATGCCGCCTTCGGACTGCTGTCCACGCTGTCGGCCGCCGGCCGTCCCGCCGAGCTGCTGGACTACTATCGCGAATCCTGGGGCAGTCCGGCCGCGTTGGCTGAAGATTTCGGCTACTCCAAGTTGACCGCCGAAACAGCGCCCGTCGCCGCCGCCCAGCGCTCGCTGGGCCTCTCCGCGGCGCTAGCCGAAACGCTGGCGCACTGGGTCAAACGCCTGGCCTTTATGCGTGAACAGGGCTACGCCTCCGGCGATTTCGTGATCGAAGAAGCCCACCATCTCGCGCTGGCCGGCGAGCCCGCGGCCGCAGTGGCCAAGCTCACCGCGGCCATCGACCTCGGCTACCGTGACCCGCTGCTGGCGCGCGACCCGGCCTTCGCACCGCTCGCCGCCGATCCGGCCTTTCTGTCCCAGGTCCAACGCACCCTCGACTTGATCAACGCCGAACGCGCTAAGCTGGGATTATCGCTACTGCAATAAACGCTCAAGCGCCGGAAAAACAGACGTTCGTTCAGGATGAGTGGTGGCGCCTTGCGGCAAATGAGCAGGACGGCGACGCTGCCTGGATCAGGCGTAAAATGGCGGCATGACATCGGTGCTTTCCCAAACCACCAACCAAGAGGCCAAAACCCTGGTTGACCGCTGGCGGCAAGCGGCGGATGAACTGGACGCTCGTCGGCTCGAAAGGCTGCGCGCCCTTAGCGAGCGCGATGCCGCCCGGCGGTTCGCCACTTTACTGCGCCTTGAAGATGTCTATCCGCCCCGGCCGTCCAGCGGCCTGGTCGAGCAGCAACGCATTTTCGATCGCTTGCGGAAACAACCATGAGCTTCGGGCCGGTCCTCGAGGCCGCACTCGAGGCGCAACAGACCTGCACCAGAAGCGGATTTCAATTTTGTGTAATCGGCGGGGTGGCCCTGCAGCGCTGGGGCGAACCCCGTTTCACCGTTGACGCCGACCTGGCGGTGTTGGTCGAACCGGGCGAGGAATCCCGCGCCATCCGCAGTCTGCTTGCCGGATTGTCGGCGCGCATCGCCGAGGCGACGGCCTTCGCCGAGCGGACGCGCGTCGTGCTGGCGCGCTCAGCACTGGACGTGGACATCGATATCGTGCTGGCCGGCTTGCCTTATGAAGCGCGCGTTATCGAACGAGCCAGCGATTGGCACCTCGATGATGCCACGGCACTGCGGACCTGTTCGGCCGAGGACCTGCTGGTGATGAAAGCCTTCGCCGCGCGCGACAAGGATTGGGCCGACGTCACCAGCATCCTCGAACGCCAGGCAGACAAGCTCGATCTGGAACTTGTTCGAACCGAGCTCGCGCCGCTGGTCGCGGCCAAGGAGGCGCCCGAGATCGCCGAACAACTCGAGCGCCGGATCCACCGGCATTGGAAGTCGGAACCCTGATGCGCACGGCGTTATCGTCCACCTGATAACTGATGACAACGTTATGGAAACTCTGATCTAGGAAGCTCTGGTTAACCCAATAGTTGCATAAATTTTGCTCGGTTTCGTAAAATTCTCCTTGGAATCATATAGTTATGTCGCTATTAGCAGGAAAATCGAATTCACCTAAGGGGACGCGCCCGGTTTCTCGCCCAAGCTGGCGGCACATCTTGTCCGCTTCCCCTCGAACCGTAGAATTACTACGGTTTTTACTCGGGCAATCCTGCCCTCGCCCTTCGGGCCCGCTGCGCGGTTCAAATTGCGTTCCAGACGCATTTGTCGGGGAATCGGACAAGCTGCACTCACCAGCTTGGGCGAGAATTCCGGGAACTTATGCAACAATTGGGTTAATCCATCCAGGATGAATCAACACACGGATATTGAAAGGCGCGACTTTCAATTTCCTTAGCGGCAATTGCGCCTCATTATCAGGCTGCTGTGATATGATCTTCGCCGGTGGGTCGATTCGACCGGCCGGTCGGTGAGTGGCGGTCCACCGCTGGAGGGGGTAACGATGCACTTGCTTGCCGAACTCAAACGTCGCCACGTGCTCCGCGTGGCGGTCGCCTATGCCGTTACCAGTTGGTTGCTGATCGAGGTTGCCGACACGATTTTTCCGCGCCTGGCGCTGCCGGAATGGACGGTGACGCTGGTCATTGCGCTTTTGGCCCTCGGTTTTCCGCTGGCCCTCGTTTTCGCCTGGTTCTTCGAACTGACGCCGGAAGGATTACAGCGTACCGCAACCGATCCCGCCGACCACGCCGAGACCCACGCGGCAATGAAAGTGGTCGGCCGGCGGCTCGATTATTGGGTGATCGCACTGCTCAGCATCGCGCTCGGCTATTTTTTCTGGGAAAGCCGTTGGCAGTCGACCGACTCCCCCGCCGCATCCGCTTCTGGCCCGGTCGCCGTAGCCGTCATGCCTTTTGTCAATATCAGCCCCGATCCCAATCAGGAGTATTTTTCCGACGGTCTGACCGAAGAACTGCTGAACATGCTGGCCAGGGTGTCGGGGCTACGCGTCGCGGCCCGGACATCCACGCTGCGTTTCAAAGACAGCCAGGAACCGGTGGCCGACATCGGCCATGCCCTGAACGTTCGCTATCTGTTGACCGGCAGTGTCCGCAAAGCGGGGGAGACTTTGCGCATCAATTCGCAAATCGTCAAAGTCGACGACGGTTATGTCATGTGGTCGACCAGCTATGATCGCGGTCTTAGCGATATTTTCCAGATTCAGCAGGAAATCGCCACCGCGGTCACCGACGCGCTGAAGGTCAGACTGTTAAACAGCGATAAATTACCGCCGCGCATCGATCCGGCGGCCTATAACCTCGTCCTGCTCGGCCGTTATCACGGGTTGCGTTTCGGTGTCGATGATATCCGGCAAGCCATCAGCTCGTTCCAACAAGCCATTGCGATCGACCCCGAATATGCCGCTGCTTGGGCCAACCTATCGCAAGCCCAGTCCCGCCTGCCCGATTTCGGAGCGGCCACCCCGCAGGAAGGATACACCGCCGCCCGCCACTCGGCTGAGCGGGCGCTGGAACTCGATCCCAAGTCAGCCGAGGCGCACCTGGCACTCGCCTGGATCCAGCAAAATTATGATTACGACTGGATCGGGACTCGCGACAACCTGCAGCAAGCCTACGCTCTCGAACCGGGCAACGAGCGGGTGCTCCGCCGGCTTGGGACATTCGAAATGATTATCGGCCATACCACCCGTGCGCTTGACCTTTTCCAGAGCGCCATCGAAATCGACCCCTTAAACCCCGGCAGTCACCACAATCTCGGTCTCGCCTATCTCGCCGCGGGCCGCTATACCGACTCCGAACAGGCCTTCAGAACCGCACTGCGTTTAGACAGCAATGGAAAAATGCGGCATGCGGCGCTCGGCAGCGCGCTCCTGTTGCAAGGTCGGTTACTGGAAGCCGCAGCGGAAATCGAGCGCGAAACGGACGATTTCTGGCGCCAGTCGATGTTGGCCATGCTCTATCACAGCTTGCAACGCCCCGCCGATTCAGACGCCCTGTTGGCCACACTCGAAGAAACCTACGGTAACGAATGGGCTTATCAGATCGCCGAAATATACGCCTGGCGCGGTGCCGCCGACCTGGCCTTTTCCTGGCTCGAGCGCGCCCGCCGGCAGAACGACTCCGGCATTGTCGAAATCAATATCAGCCCCTATTTCCGCAAACTGCAAGACGACCCACGCCTCGCGGCGTTTATCGCGACATTACATTTTCCGCAGTAAGCAGTAGACCCAATAGTTGCATAAGTTTTGCTCGATTTACTTGGGCAATCCTGCCCTCGCCCTTCGGTGATTGGCCGCCGGCGCGGCGACTCGGGTATGATCGCCACTTCGACCGATTCGCCTGGAGATTGTGCGATGTTCGATATTTTCAGCCGCCCGTTTGTTTACGCTCGCCCTGAATCACGGCGGGGCGGTTTCCTCTCGGCCCTGTTGGCCACCTGCTGTATCTCGATGCTGGCGATGGGCGTCGTCGCTGCCGGCGAGCCGACTTATTTGCTCCGCCAGCCGGCCTTGTCGGCCGACCACCTGGTATTCGTCTATGCCGGCGATTTGTGGGTCACCGACCGCAACGGCAACGAGCCGCGGCGCTTAACCAGCGATCCGGCCGACGAACACTCGCCGTTGATCTCACCGGACGGCACTCAGGTCGCCTTTGCCAGCGCCGCGAACGGTAACGCTGATGTTTACGTCATCCCGCTGGCCGGCGGTCAACCCACCAGACTGACCTGGCATCCGGGCGACGACGTCCCGGTGTCGTGGGCGGCGGGCGGTAGAGAAATCGCGTTCGTCTCCGCCCGCGAGACCGACCACGGCCGCTCCGGTCAGCTTTATCACGTCGCCGCCGGCGGCGGCGCGCCGCGCCAAGTCATGGCGGCCCGTTTTTACCGCGGCACTTACGATCCCAGCGGCCGCTACCTGGCCTATATCGCTCACGGCTCTGGTTACAACGGCCTATTCGGTGGCACCGCCGGCTGGAAGGGGTACCGCGGCGGCACCACCCCGACGATTCGGATCTTCGATCTCGAAAGTCACACGATCACGAAGATCCCCGGCGAACGGGTCACCGATTTCAATCCGCTGTGGCTCGATGGTGCGCTTTATTTTCTTTCCGACCGCGAGGACCGGACATTCAATCTGTACCGCTACGACCCTCAAGACGCAGCGCTCACGCGCCTGACGGCGCGTACCGATTGGGATATCCGCGCCGCCGCCGGCAACGGCGACGACATCGTTTATGAAGCCGGCGGCCGGTTGCATCGTTTCAATCTCAAAGACGGCTCGACCACCGCTCTGCCCATCGAAATCCACACCGACCTGCCGCAACGGGCGCCGCAATGGAAAACCGTGACCGACCAGATCCAGGGCATCGCGGTTTCGCCGAGCGGCCAGCGGGCGCTGATCACCGCCCGCGGCGAGGTGTTCACCGTACCGGTCAAGGACGGCTCGGTGCGCAATCTGACGATGAGCGGCGCCGCGCGCGAGTATCCGGCTTTGTGGTCGCCGGCCGGCGATCAGATCGCCTGGATCGTCGAATCGCCGGCCGGACAGAAGCTCGTGGTTGGGCCGCAGACCGGCATCGGCGAGCGCCGCGAATACGATCTTGGCCCGCATTTTTACGAACTCAAAGCCTGGCACGCGGCAACCGGCCGGCTGATCTACAGCGACAACCATCTGGGACTTTACGGCCTGGACCTCAACTCGGGTCGCCATACCAAACTCGCCATTAACGCCCGGCGCCAGGGCTTCGATGTCGCGTTTTCACCCGACGGCGGCTGGCTGGCCTATACCGTCGAGCGGCCGAATTTTTTCAGCGACCTGATGCTGTACCGTTTCAGCGATGGACACCATACCGCGGTCAGCGACGGCGACGTCGATGCCGCTTCGCCAGCTTTCAGCCGCGACGGCAAATATCTTTATTTCGCCGCTTCGACCAACTCCGGTCCGTTGCAAGTCGGGTTGAACATGACCAGCCAGGAACGGCCGTACCGCGCCGGGCTGTATGCCGCCGTATTGGCTGCCGGCAGCCCATCTCCGGTCGCCCCCCAAGGCGGGGATGAACAACCGGACAGCAACAAAGCGGATGACAAAGAGGAGAAAGGTAAAAACGGCGGGCGCGGCAACAACAAAGAAGGCGCCGCCGAAAAAGTCCCGGAAGTGGTGATCGATCTCGACGGTCTCCGTGACCGGCTGGTGGCACTGCCGGTCGGCGAGAACAATTACAGCCGCCTGCAAGCGGCCGAAGACGGTAACTTGTTCTATCTGCAAAGCCCGCAGCCGGGCGCTTCGAATCCGCCGCCGGACCAGGATCCGGCGGCCGACATCCGCCTTTTGCGCTTCGATTTCGAAAGCCGCAAAGCCGCGGTCTCGTTGACTGGAGTCGTCGATTTCGCCCTCACTGCCGACGGCAAAAAACTGCTGATCCAGCAACCAGGCGGCAAACTGGCAATCGCCGACGCCGGCAAGGAATTGAAGCTCGAGGCCATCGACACCACAGGCCTCAAAATGCAGGTCGAGCCGCGCCTGGAATGGCGGCAAATTTTCGACGAAGCCTGGCGCATGGAAGGCGAGTATTTCTATGCCGCCAACCTGCACGGCCTGGACTGGGACGCGGTCTATCGCAAGTACTCGCCGCTCGTCGCCCACGTTGGGCGCCGCGAAGATCTCAACGCTCTGATCGTCGAGATGATCGCCGAGCTGGGCGTCGGCCACAATCGCATCGGCGGCGGCGATATCGCCCGGGTCAACAGCACGCCCTCCGGGTTGCTTGGCGCCAATTTCACGCTCGCCGACGGCCGCTACCGCCTGGCCAAAATCTATCGCGGCAACCACTGGAATCCCGCTCTCAGAGCACCGCTGGCGCTGCCCGGCAACACCGCCGTCGAAGGCGAGTACCTGCTGGCCGTCAACGGCCGGCCGCTGACCGCCGCCGACAACCTGTTCGAGCAGCTCGCCAATACCATCGATCAGCAGGTCGTACTCGAGGTGGGCGGGCGCGCCGACGGCCGCGGCAGCCACCGGATCACTGTCCAACCGATCGCCGACGAGCGCGAGCTGCGGCTGTGGTCATGGATCGAAGACAACCGGCGCCAGGTCGCCGCGGCTACCGGCGACCAGGTGGGCTATATTTACCTGCCCAATACCGCCGGCGCCGGGTACACTTTTTTCAACCGGATGTTTTTCGCCCAAGTCGATAAAAAAGCGCTGATCATCGACGAGCGCTCGAACGGCGGCGGCCAGGCGGCCAATTACATCACCGAAGTGCTGAGCCGCCGCCATCTTTCCGGTTGGCTGGACCGCGACGGCCTGCCGTACAACACCCCGGCCGGCGCCGTTTACGGTCCGAAGCTGATGCTGATCGACCAGGATGCCGGCTCGGGCGGCGATTATCTGCCGTATTCATTCCGTCAACTCGGCATCGGCAAGCTGCTCGGCACCCGCACCTGGGGCGGCCTGATCGGCATTTTCGCCAACCCGCAACTGATCGACGGTGGCACGCTGACCGTGCCGTTTTTCCGTTTTTACGATGCCGCCGGCAACTGGTCCGTCGAAAACGAGGGTGTGGCGCCGGATATCGAGGTCGAACTCGAGCCGCTCGCCGCCAACGAAGGGCGCGACACCCAAATCGAAGCGGCGATCGCCGAAATCAAGGCCGAACTCGCCGCATTCCGCGACCCGATCCCACGCACCCCGCCGCCGTTACCGGAGGAACTCCAGGGTTGGCCCACGGCGGCCCCGGCCGCCGCCGATCGATAACAGGTTGTTGAAAAACGCCATCCTGGCGTTTTTCAACGTCGCTGGCGAAAGGCGCGACTTTCGCTGCGCTCCCGAAATCAGCCGCTAAGGAGCGCCAGATTTCGCCGGGCCATCCGTGGCCCGGATTAGCAGGCTGTTTTTCAACAGCCTGATAATGCGCCGCGCCGCGCAGTCGGGTTAAAATATGTTGATTTTGCGGGCGGCAATGCCGCCCGCCCCCCTCTCGGTCTGGAAAGCGTGATGTTCAATACCTTGATCCCGCCGGTGCTCGGCGTTTTCGGCCTGCTTGTGGCCTTGATCCTTTACCGTCTGGTCCTCCGCTTCGACGGCGGCAGCGGCAAAGTGGCCGAGATCGCGGCGATGATCCACCACGGCGCGATGGTATTTATGCGCAGCGAATACCGCATTCTGGCGATTTTCGCACTGCTCTTGGCCGTCGGACTGTGGCTGGCGTTTCCGTCGTGGCACACCGCGGCGGCTTTCGTGACCGGCGCCGCATCGTCGGCCATCGCCGGCTTTATCGGGATGTACACCGCGACCCGGGCCAATGTCCGGACCACGGTCGCGGCAGCCTCCGCCGGCCCCGCGGCCGCCTTGTCGGTGGCCTTTTTTGGCGGTTCCATCATGGGCCTGACGGTCGCCGCAATGGGCCTTTTGGGCCTCGGCAGCCTCTATTACTTCTTCGGCGCCGATCCCCAGCACGCCGAGGCGATTCACGGTTTCGGCATGGGCGCCTCGACCGTGGCGCTGTTTGCGCGTGTCGGGGGCGGCATCTACACCAAATCGGCCGACGTCGGCGCCGACCTGGTCGGCAAGCTCGAAAAGGGCATTCCTGAAGACGATCCCCGCAACCCGGGGGTCATCGCCGATAACGTCGGCGACAACGTCGGCGATGTGGCCGGCATGGGCTCGGATATTTTCGAGTCGTACTGCGGCGCGATGATCGCCTGCATCGCGATTGCCGCGACGTTCACGGCGCTGACCGCGGTCGGGGCCCGCCACCATCTGATGTTCCTGCCGCTGGCCCTCGCCTCGACCGGCCTTGTCTGTTCGATCGCCGGCATCATGCTCGTCCGCTTCGCCTCTAAGCTGCCGCCGGCGACGGCGCTCAGGCTGGGGACGTTCGGCGCCGCCTTGTTGTTCATCATCGCCGCCCGCTTCGTGATGGGCTCCCTTGAGGTCGCCCCGGCGGTCTGGTGGTGCGTCGTCGCCGGAGCGGTCGGCGGCATCGGCATCGGACTGGTCACCGAGTACTACACCGGCGGCAAGCCGGTGCGCAACATCGCCCGCGAAGGCCAGACAGGCCCGGCGACCGTGTTGATCTCGGGTTTGGCGACCGGGATGGAATCGGTCGTCGTACCGGTGCTGTTGATCGCCGGCATCATCCTGTTTTCCAGCACCGTCCTGCCTGCCGGTATGGGGGTTTACGGCGTCGGCATCGCCGCGGTCGGGATGCTCGCCACAGTCGGCATCACGATGGCCATCGACGCCTACGGCCCGGTCGCCGACAACGCCGGCGGCATCGCCGAAATGGGCGCCCTCGGCCAGGAAGTCCGCGCCATCACCGACGGCCTCGATGCCCTCGGTAACACCACCGCGGCGATCGGCAAAGGTTTCGCGATCGGCGCGGCAGGCCTCGCGGCGCTGGCGATCATCGCCGCCTTCATCAAGACCGTACAGCACCGCGTGCCCGATTTCGCCTTGAACATCAGCGACCCGCAAGTCCTGATGGGGATGTTTATCGGTGGGATTTTTCCGTTTCTGGTCTCGTCGTTGACGATGCGCGCCGTCGGCACCGCAGCCTTCGAGATGATCAATGAAATCCGCCGCCAGTTCCGTGACATTCCGGGACTGATGGAAGGCAAAGCCCAGCCCGACCACGGCCGCTGCATCGACATCGCGACCCGCGCCGCCTTGCGCAAAATGGTGCCGCCCGGCCTGCTCGCCGTGCTGGCCCCCATCGTCGTCGGCTTCGGGATCAGCGCCGAGGCCCTCGGCGGTCTGTTGGCCGGGGCTTTGGTCTCTTGCGTCCTGATGGCCTTGACGATGGCCAACGCCGGCGGTGCCTGGGACAATGCGAAAAAATTCGTCGAAAAAGGCCACTACGGCGGCAAGGGATCAGACACGCACAAGGCCACGGTGGTCGGCGATACGGTCGGCGATCCGTTCAAAGACACTTCCGGGCCGTCGATGAACATCCTGATCAACGTCCTGGCCATTGTTTCGCTGGTCATCGCCCCGCTGCTGACCCACTGAGATCGGGCCCCGCAACCCCGCCTGGAGCATGGGTTTCGGGCGGGGTGACTGCGCCGCAAAACGCGCCTCTTTCCTCAGTGGAACTTTTTTCACGTACGGAACGGGTCGGGAAAATTTCGCAATTCGCCGCCCCGAGCCGTCATGTAATACTTTAGACGACCGCGCGGTCCTAACACTGGAAGCGGACAGGAATCGACCGCGGGGCAATGCAGCAAGGGGCCGGTCGCAGCAATGCGCGGTGTTGCGAAATCACTTCACAGCAAGGGGTTGCGATGATTGCCGATGTCCAACACAATCTCAGGCGACGTCCTGCAGAGCATACTTGAAGCCCAGCATTTCCGGTTTCAAGTCTATTCGACGCCCCGCATGTGCGGCACCTGGCAAGGTGTCCATGCCCATCGCTATCAGGCCTCGTTGCACTTGATCGGCCGCGGTGCCTGCTGGCTGCACCTGCGCGACACGCCCCCCATCGCGCTGCGGAGCGGCGATCTTGTGCTCCTGCCGCGCGACGACTGGCACGTTCTCAGCACTCTTCCTGTTATCAGCGGCGATGAAAATCTCGAAGGCGACCTTGAAGGCCAAGTCACCTCGATGGTGTGCGCCGAAATCTCGTTTCGTGAAACCGCTGTCAGCCCGCTGTTCGAAGCTATGCCGGCCCATGTGCTGATCCGGCAGGGGCAAGCCAGCAGCGCACTCGACCTGCTGGCCCGCCTGTTGTGCATGGCGGCCGAGGATCAGGGGCTGGGCAACAAGCTGGTCATCGACCGCTTGACCGAGGTCCTGTTCGTCCTTGCCTTGCGTGATTATCTCCAGCACGTCGAACAACCCACCGGCCTGCTCGCCGCGCTCGCCGACCCCCGCCTGGCGCAGGCCTTGAGCGCGATCCACGACCACCCCGGACGCCGCTGGCAGGTCGCCGACCTGGCGCGTATCGCCGACATGTCGCGAACTGTTTTCGCGCAGCGCTTTCATGCCGTGCTCGGCCAATCGCCGATCGAATACTTGACCCACTGGCGAATGCACCTGGCCAGCAACTGGTTGCGAACGGACAACCTGCCGGTCGCCACGATCGCCGAGCGCCTGGGCTATATCACCGAAGCCGCCTTTCGCCGCGCCTTCCGGCGGACCACCGGTCAAACCCCTGGGCAGGTGCGGCGCGGTACTTGAATCGGCCTTTGCATCACAGACCGATCCGCGCAGCTTTTCTCTTGCTCTTTGCCCTCTCTTTGCGCCATGATGGACCGCTCGACTACCGGGAAACATCGGATGCACACCCCTGACTCTTGCCGGCCGCTGCGCCGACTGGCACCCATCTTGCTCGCCCTGCTGCTCCTTCCTCCGGCGCTCGCCGCCCCTCAGCCGGCGCCCGACCGCGATCGGGGGGCAGGGCCCTTTCCCCGTCTGATTCTGCGCGGTGTCTCGATCGTCAACGGCGAAGGCGCCCCGGCGCAGGGACCGGTGGACCTCGTTATCGAGAAAGATCGAATCCGGCAAATCGTTGCGCTCGGCAGCCCCGGTGCGGCGCTTGACGAAACAAAACGCCCGGCGGCCGATGATCGCACCCAGGTCATGGATCTGCCGGGCTATTACGTGCTACCCGGCTTTATCGACATGCACGGCCACCTCGGCGGCGAGGGACAGGGCGTGCCAGCCGAATACGTCCTCAAACTGTGGCTGGCGCACGGTGTGACGACGGTCCGCGAGCCGGGCAGTTTCAACGGGCTGGAATGGACGCTCGACCACGCCCGGCGCAGCGCCGCGCTGTCGATTGTCGCACCGCGCATCATCCCGTACGCCGGCTTCGGGCTCGGCCGGGACGAACCGATCTCGACACCGGACGAGGCCCGCAACTGGGTCCGCTCGATCGCCAAGCAGGGCGCGCGTGGCGTGAAGTTCTTCGGCGCGGCGCCGGAAATCATGAGCGCGGCGCTCGATGAGGTTAAACGCCTCGGACTCGGCAGCGCCACGCACCATGCCCAGCTCAACGTCGCCCGCTGGAACGTACTCGACTCGGCGCGTGCCGGGCTGACGACAATGGAGCATTGGTACGGTCTGCCGGAGGCACTTTTCACCGATCGCACGGTGCAGAATTATCCCGCCGACTACAATTACGGCAACGAAGCGCACCGCTTCGGCGAGGCCGGAAAATTATGGGCCCAGGCCGCGCCGCCCGGCAGCCCGCGCTGGAATGCGGTACGCGACGAATTGCTCGCGCTCGATTTCACGCTTGATCCGACGTTAACGATCTACGAGGCCAACCGCGACTTGATGCGCGAGATGAACGCCGATTGGCAGCGCGAATACACCCATCCGAATCTCTGGCAGTTCTTCCAACCCAGCCGTGACGCACACGGCTCATACTGGTACGACTGGGGCACGGCCGACGAGATCGCTTGGCGCGATAACTTTCGGCGCTGGATGACATTCGTCAACGATTTCAAAAATCACGGCGGGCGCGTGACGACCGGCTCCGACTCCGGTTTTATCTTCAAGGTGTACGGCTTCGGTTATATCCGCGAGCTGGAACTGCTGCAGGAAGCCGGCTTCCACCCGCTGGAAGTGATACGCGCCGCGACGTTGAACGGCGCCGAGGCGCTCGGCGTCGCCGATGTCACCGGTTCGATCGCCATCGGCAAGAAAGCCGACCTCGTCGTCGTTGACGCCAATCCGCTGGCCAATTTCAAGATGCTGTACGGCACCGGGCACTTCCGACTCGGCAACGACGGCAAACCGGAATATCATCACGGCTTGCGTTACACGATCAAAGACGGTGTCGTTTTCGACAGCGAAGAACTGCTCGCCGACGTCAGGCGGATTGTCGGTGCGGCAGTTGCCGGGCCATAAGCGGCCCGCGCAACTGGCGCAGCAGAGCGCGAGTGAACGGCGGATCTTCGGCCTCGAACACGGTGGCTGCAGGCAACGCGTTCCACGGCAATCCGACGTTACGGTGATGAGTCCGGTGTAAATTGAAATTCAATATCAAAGGCGAGAACCCGCGCGGCAGCCTGAGGTTCAGCGCATACAGGCGATCTTCGAGCGGCGTGCCGTAATGGAAGGAATTGTCGAGCAACGAAACGAGCACGGCACGGCCGGCGACCGCCGCCACCGGCAGCCATAACGCTTCGCGCCACAGCCAAAACAAAGCAACATAAAACACCATCACCAGCGCCCCGTCGATGCGCAGCTCGCGGCGCGCCGCGGAGGACAACAATTCGACCCCGGCCAACCGGCGCTCCGCGGCGGGCAGTGAACGGCTCACGCCACCCACGAGCGCCGCCAGAATGCGGCGCGGCAGAAACACCGCAAGCGACACCACCAGCTCTCCGAGATAAAGGCCGAACAGCAGCCGAGGATAGAAAGCCAGAGCGGCGCGCAGCCAGCCGCCGCGCGCGGCATCGTAGATTTCGGTGCGGTCAGCCGGCCCGCGATTGTGCCGGTGATGAAACAAATGACCGTAGCGCAATACCCGGAACGGGCCGCCGAACACCACGGCCAGCGCCCGGCCCAGCCGGCGGTTGTGCCCCGGCGCTGCTAGCAGGCGGCCGTGTACCGCCTCATGGATCAGTGCCCACAGCGGGAATGTCGCCGCCACATACAGCGCAAAGAGCGCGCCACCCACCCATCCAGTGGGTGGGTGCCCGACGGCCAGCGGCCACCCCAAAAGCAGTACGTGCAACAGGATGAACAGCGCGGCCAGAAGCAGATTGGCGCGCCACGGTATGACGACCATAACGAATCGAAATCCAGTGAGAAAGCAGCAGAATAGATGATTATATCACTCGGCATTGCCCCGGTTTTCGGTCATCACCCGGGCGACATAGGAGCACGTCGGGATGACCCGCAAACCTTCGGCCGCCGCCCAGGCCAACGCCGCCTCGACCACCGCCCGGGCCAAACCCCGGCCGCGCAGCTCGGGCGGCGTGTAGGTTGATATAAAATCGACTGCCGTCGGATCGACCGGACGGTAACGCAACACCACTTCGGAACCGCTGTCGCGCAGCACGAAGCGGTATTTGTCCTGATCATGAATGATGGTATCGGTCATCGTTTTCTAGCAGGTTGTTGAAAAACGCCATCCTGGCGTTTTTCAACAACCTGATAATTGAACAGCATCACGGCTGAGGCTCAATCCACCAGCACCGCCCGCCCCAGGTTGTTGGTATCGGTGCCGAACCAGATGCTGCGGGTTTTGGGGTCGAAGACCATGTGGCGGACGGCGCCGGCGCCGCTCGGGATCGCGGTCTGACCGATGAAAGCTTCAGACGCCGGGTCGAAGCCGACCAAACGGTTCGGATTCTGCCAGGTTTCGACGAACCAGATGCGGCCGCGGTCATCGACGGTCATCGCGTACGGCCCGCTCTTGTCAACACCGGGATTGCGCCATTCCTTGAAGGTGCCGTTTGTTGGATCGTACACGCCGAGGTAACCCTCCTGGTAATCGCCGTACCAGATCCGATCGTCGCCGGTGATCGCGATCCGCCGCGGCCGGGCCTTGTCGCGCGGCAGGGCGATTTCGCGCAGACTCTTCGTCACAGGATCGATGGTCGCCAGTTTGTTGGTACCGAACAGCACGATCCACGGCCGGCCGGTGGAATCCAGGCTGATGCCGTAGGGCCGGGCATTCGGGGTCGGCACGGCGAGCGCTTCGACCTGGCCGTCGGCAAGCGTGAAATGACCGATGTGGTTGGCCCCCTGCGCGGTGAACCAGATATCGCCGTGCGGACCGAAGACCAGCGTGTGCGGATCCTTGAGGGACGGGACGGGCGTCGGGTACTGCTGGATTTCGCCGCTTGCCGGATCGAGCCGGCCGATATGGGCGGCCCGATTGCCGGCGTACCAAACAATACCGTCGGCGGCGACGATCAGGTTATGCGGCCCGGCGCCGGCCGGCAGGTCGAAGCGTTTGAACGTTTCGTTCGCCGGTTCGAAACGCGCCGCATAGTCGGCGCCCTGGCCGACAAACCAGATCGATCCGTCAGGGGCGACGAACGGATCGCGCGGCCGGCTCTGCGGCCATGGCACCGGCCATTCCTGGATGCTGACTTCCACGGCCGACGCCGGTAATGCGAACAACGCGAACAATAAACTGAACAGTAAAGTGGTAGCCGTGCGGTTCATGAACTCACTCCACCCAATTGTTGCATAGATTCCCGGAATTCTCGTGCAACTATTGGGTCTATATTGGAATTTTGGGCCAATGACCCGTTGGGGTGATCAAACCTCGGGCGCTTCCGATGTCGTGGCCATCAACTTTGCCAGATCGGCCAGGACCATCGCGGTGTGCGTCTCGGGATCGACTTTTTCGTAATGCCGGGCAATTTTGCCTTCCGGGTCGATAATGAACGTCTGCCGGCTGGCCATTTTGGCGACGACATAGTCTTTCAGCACGCCGTAAGCTTCCGCCGTGTGCTGATCGCTATCGGCCAGAATCGTGAACGGCAGTTGGTATTTGCTGGCGAACGCCTCGTGCGAGGCGACATCATCGACGCTGATGCCGATCACTTCGGCATGGATTTTTTTGAAAGCGTAGAAGTTGTCGCGCAGGCTGCACGCCTGGGTCGTGCAGCCGGGCGTATCGTCCTTGGGATAGAAATAAACGGTTAACCAATGGCCACGGTAATCGCCGAGCTGGTGCCAATCGCCGTTTTGGTCCTGGAGGCGAAAATCGGGTGCCGGATCGCCGATCTCAGGGGCCGCAGCGGCGTTCAGGGCGAAGATGAAGGGAAAAACGAAAACGGCCGGGCAACAAAGCTTCGAGAGGCGCATCGGATGACTCCTGTACGGGGACGGAATCGACAATCAATCTCATGTGACAGCCCCCGGCAGGCCGGGTTCCCGGCTCCGCCGTTATTTCCCTGCCGGAACACGACCAGCGCCGGTGCCCACCAGAGGTTGTAAACTGAGCGCCGCTGACCGCCACCGGAACCTGCCATGCACAAAGGTCTTTTGTCCGTCATGATGATCCTTGCCCCCAGCCTGCTCGCCGCCCACGGTGTCGAACGTTACCCGGACACCCGCCGTAGCGACACCGTGGATGATTACCACGGGACAAAGGTCGCCGATCCTTACCGCTGGCTCGAAGGCGATGTCCGGGAAAAACCCGAGGTCGCCGATTGGGTGGCCCGGGAGAATACCGTGACCGACGCGTATCTCGCGACGCTCACCGCGCGCCCGAAGATCCGCGCCCGACTCGAAGCACTCTGGAACTACGAGCGCTTCGGCGTGCCGGTCAAGGCCGGTGACGCCTATTTCATGACCCGCAACGACGGCCTGCAAAACCAAGCCGTGCTCTATGTCCAGCACGGCCTGGACGGCGAACCGCGCGTCCTGATCGATCCCAACACCTGGGCCGCCGATGGCACGATCGCGCTCGCCGAATGGGTGCCGTCGCCGGATGGGCGCTACCTCGCTTACGGCATCCAGGACGGCGGCTCGGACTGGCGTACCTGGCGCGTAATCGATGTCGCAACCGGCAAGCGGCTTGCCGACGAGTTGCAGTGGCTGAAATTCACTTCTGCTGCTTGGACGCCGGACAATCGGGGTTTTTTCTACAGCCGTTATCCGGCGCCGGCCGAGGGCGCCGCGTTTCAAAGTCTGAACACCCAGATGGCGGTCTATTACCACCGACTCGGCACCGCGCAGGATGCCGACGAGCTGGTTTACGCCGACGCCGACCATCCCGAATGGGGCTACGCCGCCGAGGTGACCGACGACGGGCGCTACCTGGTGGTCACGGTCTGGGTCGGCACCGACGACCGCTACCAGATTCTGTGCCGCGACCTGACCGACCCGGCAAGCCGTCTGCGTTTTTTGGTCGAGGGGTTCGATCACGCTTACCAGCTCGCCGGCAACGACGGCAACACGTTGTATTTCCGCAGCAGCCGCGACGCGACGCGCTATCGCGTACTGGCGGTCGACCCGACGGCGGCCGTGCCCGAATGGCGCGAAATCGTCGCCGAACAGGACGACGTGCTGGAAAGCGCGCTCGTCGCCGGCGGCAAGCTGGTTTTGGAATACCTGCACGATGCAGCTTCACGCCTCGAGGTCCGCGACCGGGCCGGCGGTACGTTACAGAACGTCGCGCTGCCCGGTCTGGGCAGCGTCACCGGCCTCAGCGGCAAGGCGGCCGAGCCCGACGTGTTCTTCAGCTTCGCCAGTTTCAACCGGCCGCCGGCGATCTACCGCCTGACGGTCGGCGACTTAACGCCACAGTCGTTTAAAACACCGAAAACGGTATTCGATCCGGGTGCTTATACGGTCGAACAGGTGTTTTACCGTTCCAAGGACGGCACCCGCATCCCGATGTTCATCACCCGTCGCCAGGATCTGGATCCGAATACACCGCACCCGACGCTGCTCTATGGCTACGGCGGCTTCAACATCTCGCTGACCCCGACCTACAGCCCGGCGCGCATGGCCTGGCTCGAGATGGGTGGCGTGCTGGCCGTCGCCAACCTGCGCGGCGGCGGCGAATACGGCGAAGCCTGGCACAAGGCCGGCACGAAAACCGACAAACAGAACGTCTTCGACGATTTCATCGCCGCGGCCGAGGACCTGATCGCCCGGCGCGTGACAACCGCGAAGCAATTGGTCATCCAGGGCGGCAGCAACGGCGGGCTTTTGGTCGGCGCCGTGCTGAACCAGCGTCCGGAACTGTATGCCGCGGCATTGCCGGCGGTCGGGGTGATGGATATGCTGCGCTTCCAGTATTTCACGGCCGGACGTTTCTGGGTGGATGATTATGGTTCGTCGGCCGATCCTGAAGAATTCAAGGCCCTTTACGCCTACTCGCCGTATCACAACATCAAGTCCGGTACACACTACCCGGCGGTGCTGGCTACGACCGCCGATTACGACGATCGGGTCGTGCCGGGCCACAGTTTCAAGTACATCGCCGCCCTGCAAGCGGCACAGGCCGGCGACGCGCCGGTCCTCATCCGGATCGAAACACGCGCCGGGCACGGCGCCGGCAAACCGACCGCCAAACAGATCGACGAAGCGGCCGATTTATGGGCGTTTGCGGCGCACTTCGCCGGACTGGGTTCCGGAGCCGCAAGCGCTCCGTAACAGGTTGTTGAAAAAACGCCATCCTGGCGTTTTTCAACGTCGCTTGCGAAAGGCGCGACTTGCGCTGCGCTCCCGAAATCAGCCGCTAAGGAGCGCCTGATTTCGCCGGGCCATCCGTGGCCCGGATTAGCAGGCTGTTTTTCAACAGCCTGCTAATACGGGAAGCGGGCGGTTCGCCTGCCAGCCGGTCTTGATGGACATGCGACAACGAGACCGAACCGACCAGCAGACGGCCGCCCGCGCGGCGCAAGCCGCGATGCGCCATGGCGGGCGGTGGTTGGCCCCTGGTTTTCTTGCGGTCCTGCTCGTCGCTTGTAGCGCGCTGCCACAGCGCCCGGCTACGGGACCGGCGCTGTGGGAAGTCAGCGACCCAGCCAGTGGCAGCCGGCTGTGGTTGTTCGGCACAATCCACCGATTGGCCGATTCCTCGCTATGGCGGGCATCGTTCGTCGAACGAGTTTTTCAATCGACGCGCACCGACCGCGCGATTCCGCCGCTGCCCTGGGTGACCCCGGCCGTGCAAAAAGCGCTGGCGACGAGCCGGACGATCGTCCTCGAAACGACGTTTATCGAAAACGATACCTGGGTCGGCGATGCCCTCGGCATGCTGCCCGATGAACGGCGGCCGTTGCGCGAACTGCTCGCCGCGGAGCGCTACGAGCGGCTGGCCGCTGCCGGCCGGGCTTATGGCATCGCCGAGCAGCACCTCGACGACGCTAGCCCGCTCGCCGCGCTGTTTCTGTTCACTTTTATCGCCTCGACCCCCGATGCCGAGACCCAGATCGGCGTCGAATACTGGTTGGAGCGTTACGCCCGGCGACGTCATCTGGCTCTCGTCGGGCTCGAGTCGATCGCCGAACGGATCGGCGCACTGAGATCGACGATGGCCGGCCTCGAAGTCCAACGGCAGTGCGAAATCCTGTTGCACTACGTCGCCGATGCACTGTCCGACCCGGCTGCGGAACGCGGCGCCTTGCGTGAATTGCTGGCGCTCTGGCAGACGGGCGATATCGCGACGCTGGACAGTGATCTGCACCGCTTCGCCGAAGCACACCCGGAAATCCACCAGGCCCTGATTATCGCCCGCAATCACTTGTGGCTCGAACGGCTGGCGGCGCTGATCGTTTCCGGGCGGCGCGAATTCGTCGCCGTCGGTGTCGGGCACCTGGTCGGCCCCGGCAATCTGCTCGACCTGCTCGCCGAGCGGGGCTTTACGGTGCACCGCGTGCAGTGATGCGCGGCACGAAAGCGCCGAGCAGGCGGCTAAGATCGGTCGCCGCCGCAGCCCCGACGCGCATCGTCTCGTCGTGCGTCAATGGCTCCGGATTCAGGCCGGCGGCGTAATTGGTGATCGTCGACACCACCGCGACCGACATGCCGAGATGGCGCGCCACCAGGCACTCGGGCACGGTGGACATCCCGACGACATCGGCGCCGAGCCGGCGGAAAGCCCGGATCTCGGCCGGGGTCTCGAAACTCGGGCCCGAGACCATCAGATAAACCCCCTCGGCAAGGTCGATGCCGCAATCGGTGGCGGCGGCGTGCAGCGCCCTCAGCAGCACAGGGTCGTAGGCCGCGGTCAGGTCGAGGAAGCGCGGGCCTAGAGCGTCGTCGTTCGGACCGATCAGAGGGTTCGCGCCGCTGAGATTGATATGGTCGCGAATCGCCATCAGGCGCCCTGGACCGACGGCCGGATCGAGACTGCCGGCGGCGTTGGTCAGAATCAACCGCCGGGCACCGGCGGCATGCAGGCTGCGGATCAGCACCTTCAATGGGCCGAAACCCCGGCCTTCGTAATAGTGGACCCGGCCTTGCAGGACGGCGACCGGGGCGCCGGCGAAATCCCCAACGACGAGACGGCCGATATGGCCGGCAACGCTCGGTTTGGGATAGCCGGGAATGCCGGCGTAATCGAGCACGGCGCGCGCCTCGACCGCCGCGGCGATCGCCCCCAGACCACTGCCGAGCTGGATCACCGTCTCCGGAAACGGCGCGACATGCTGGGCAAGATACGCCGCCGCCGCGGCATGATCGTCGCTATGCCGGGCGCTCATCGGACCGTGGGCCGGCCGGCGCTTGCTTCGAGCGCGGCGAGATTCAAACCTTTCCGTTCGAGAATCTCGGCGGGCCGTAGGCCATGAATTTCATGCGGAAACACCAGCCAGTCGTCGGTGACGCGCAGGAAGTAATCGGGCGCGAGATCGGTCGTGTTGCGCTGCGGTTTGTAATAGACGGTGGCGATGCGGATCACTTCCGGCAGATTGCGCCGGCAGCGGCGCTGCAATTCGGCGATGATCGCTTTCAGGCTGCGGCCCGAATCGAACACGTCATCGACCAGCAGCAGGCTGTCTTCGGCATTCAAATTTTCGATCAGATATTCCAGGCCGTGGACACGGACGATTTTTTGCTGCTCCATGCCATGGTACGACGAAGTCCGGATCGCGATGTGGTCGGCCTTGACGCCGTGATAATCGAGAATTTCCTGCACCGCGATGCCGATCGGCGTGCCGCCGCGCCACACCCCGGCGATCATCGCCGGCGTGAAACCGCTGGCCAGAATCTGGTAGCCGAGACGAAAAGAATCCTCGAGCAGACTCTGCGCCGAGATATAGGTTTTGTCGACCGTGTTATTGGTGTTCATTCGACAGTGCCGTACAATCGGTCGCCGGCGTCACCGAGGCCCGGCACGATATAACCCCGATGATCGAGGTGATCGTCGATCGCCGCTGTGTAAACCGGCACGTCCGGGTGGTGCGTCGCAAGTTCGGCTATGCCTTCGGGCGCGGCAAGCACCGAGATCAATCTGAGGCGCTTCGCCCCGGCTTTTTTCAACACCTCGAGCGCCGCCGTGGCCGAATGACCGGTGGCCAGCATCGGATCGACGACAATGACCAGCCGTTCATCGAGCCCGGCAGGCAATTTGCAGTAATACCGTCTCGCTTCAAGGGTTTTCTCATCACGCGCCATCCCGATCATGCCGACCGGCGCTTCGGGCAGCAGTTGGCGAAAGCCGTCGAGCAAGCCGTTGCCGGCGCGCAGAATCGACACGACACAGGGCAGCGGCTCGGCCAGGACCTCGCCGGCCGCCGATCCGATCGGGGTCGTGACCCGGACCGCCGCCAGCGGCAGATCGTCGAGAGCGCGGGCGGCAAGCAGCAGGCCGACCTCGGCCAGCAAGCGGCGGAACTCGCCCGGCCCCGCCGTCGCATCGCGCAACCGTGTCAGGCGGTCGCGGAGCAGCGGGTGGGCGACGACGATCGCCTGCGGTCCAGTCCGTGTGTTCTCGTTCATGGTTCGCTCGATAAAGCGTTGCACGGGACGACGTATTATCCCCGATGATGGCGGCGTCGTGCGGCGCCGGGCCTGCTTACGGCCATTCGAACGAATCGCGCAACAAGCGATCGGCCCCGGCGTGATAGGTGTGGGTATACCCAATAGTTGCATAAATTTTGCTCGACTTCATTAAATTCGCTATGAAATCATATAGTTATGTCGCCATTAGCAGGAAAATCGAATTCATCTAAGGTGACGCGCCCGGTTTCTCGCCCAAGC
>DAITQM010000034.1:0-26481 GCA_036832975.1 Pseudomonadota bacterium
CCGAGTCTACAGAAAGCCTTTGTATTCGCGTGAAAGTTTATGGGACAGCAGTGACTATGCTTCTTATATTCATGTTTTGTGTGATGGCGTGACACTTGTCATTGCCGATTGCTGACGTCAATCACTGGCCGATAAAGGGAAGGGCCGGCACACTGCCGGCCATGGATAAGTATTCAACCCCTGTCGAAATCAATGGACTGAGCCACCGCTATGGCGACGTGGCCGCGCTTGCCGACGTTGATTTGAATCTCGAACCTGGACAACTGCTGGCACTATTGGGACCCAACGGGGCAGGCAAGACCACGCTGTTGTCATGTCTTTTAGGGCTGCTCAAGCCCCGCGCGGGCAGCCTGCGCGTGTTCGGTCAGCCGTCGCTTGCTCCGGCGGCGCGGCGTTTGACCGGCGTGATGTTGCAGAACTCCGGTGTGCCGGTACTGCTGTCGGTGACGGAACTGGTTGAACTGTTCCGCAGCTATCACGCCGAGCCGTTGCCGGCGGCCCGTGTTTTTTCCGATGCCGGTATCGAGTCGCTCTCTGCCCGCCGCTTCGGCACCCTGTCGGGTGGTCAGAAACAACAGGTGCTGTTTGCGCTGGCGCTGATCGGCCGGCCGCGCCTGCTGCTGCTGGACGAACCGAGCAACGGCATGGATATTCATGCCCGCGCGCGGCTATGGCGCACGGTGGGTCAATTGCGCGACGGCGGCACTGCGGTGTTGCTGACCACGCACTACCTGGAAGAGGCCGATCGGCTTGCCGACGACGTCGTGGTGCTGGAGAAAGGCCGCGTGGTGGCCAGCGGCACACAGGCGAAGATCAAGGCACGGCTGGGTGGCGCCCGGCTCAGTTTCCGTAGCGCACTGCCGCGGGCGCAGGTGGAGTCGTTCTGCAACGGCGCGTCAATCGAAAGCAATGGCGAGCGGTACAGCCTGTGGTCGCCCGCGCCCGAGATCGTGCTGCGCCCGTTGCTGGCGGCCGATCCGGAACTGAGTGAACTGGAAGTGCAGCCGGCCAGGCTGGAAGATGCGTTGGCCGCGCTATCCGATGAATCCAATTCTCACGCGAAGGGAACCTGAGATAAAAATGAATAACTTGGGTTTACCCAATTGTTGCATAGATTCCCGGAATTCTTGTTCAAGCTGGCGAGTGCAGCTTGTTCGATTTCCCGACAAATGCGTCGGGAACGCAATTTGAACCGCGCAGCGGGCCCGAAGGGCGAGGGCAGGATTGCCCAAGTAAATCGAGCAAAATTTATGCAACAATTGGGTTTAGCTCGCACCTTGCCCGCAGAAACCCTCTGCGAATGGCGCTCGCTGTGGCGCCAGCCGGGTTTCAGCATCCCGACGCTGCTGTTTCCGCTGATGTTCTATATCGTGTTCGGCGTATTGCTGCCCTTCGCCTCCACGCCCGAGGCCAAGGCGACCGTGCTGGTCCACTGGACCGTGTTCGGCGTCATCGGGCCGGGCCTGTTCGCCTTCGGCGTCGGCCTGGCCAACGATCGCGAGGAGGGGTGGCTCCGGCTCAAGCAGGTATCCCCGGTGCCGGTACTGGTGATGTTGATCGCGCGCGTGGCGGTGGCCGCGTGTTTCGCGCTAATGATCGTCTCCTTGCTTTTCACGGTCGCCGCGCTGTTTACCGACGTCCGGTTTGAACGCGCCGAGTGGCTGTCGCTCGCCATGATTGCCGTCGCCGGTGTGCTGCCCAGTTGCGCGATCGGCTTCGCCTTCGGCGCGTACCTCGGCACGCGCGCGGCGGTCGCGGTCGTCAACGTGTTCTACCTGGGCTCGGCCATGCTGTCGGGCCTGTGGTTTCCCTTGCAGGCGTTCCCCGGATTCATGCAGAAACTGGCCTGGGCGCTGCCTCCATTCCATCTGGCCGAACTGGCCCGGCACGGCGCCGGGCTGGGTACGGCCGCCAACTGGCCGCTGTCGCTGGCCGTTCTTCTCAGTGTCACAATCATCGCGCTGGCGCTGGCCATACCTGGCCTGCGCCGCGGGGAGTAACTATGAAAAAACTGATCTGGTCTATTGTCATATCTCTGGCCCTCGCAGTGGGTTGGTTGAGTTTGCCGACGCCGCGGGCGGCGGGTGAAAACATCGACGAATTTCCCGAGCGGGATTTCGCCGTGCGCGCGGCGCGCGTGTTTACCGGCGAATCCCTGCTCGCCCCCGGTGTCGTCGTCGTGCGCGATGGCAAGATCGAGCAGGTAGGGGAGACGGCGGAGATGCCCGAGGGGTTCCCGCTGCTCGACCTCGGTGAACGCACGCTGATGCCCGGCCTGATCGACGCGCATGTCCACGCGTTCGGCACCGGCGCCGAGGACGCGTTGAACTTCGGCGTGACCACGGTACTGGACCAGGTCAACGATCCCGGACAGATTGCCTTGCTCCAACGCGCCGCCAAGGGCGCGCGGGTTTTCTCGGCCGGAACGCCGGCCACCGCACCCGGCGGACACGGCACCCAGTACGATTTCGAGGTGCCGGTCATCGAAGGCCCGGACGATGTCCCCGGCTTCGTGGATGAAATCAGCGCCGCCGGTTCGGACTGGATGAAAATCATCATCGAACCGCGCATGGCCACGCTGGACGAGGCAACGGTGCACGCGCTGGCGTCCGAGGCAAGAGACCGGGACATGCTGACCGTCGCGCACGTCAGCCGCCAGGAGCATGCGCGCTGGACGCATGAAGCCGGGGTTGACGGGCTGGTGCATATCTTCCGGGACGAGCCGGCCGACCCCGAACTGGCCGCGGCGATGGCGGCAAGGGATATGTTCGTCGCGCCTACGCTGGTGGTGCTGCAAAGCGTCGCCGGACTGGCGCAACTGGACTTCTCGGACAACCCGAACGTCGAACCCTGGCTCTCGGGCGGTCAGCGCGCGTCGCTGGATCAGGCCATGGACCGGGAAGAAAACCCGGAAATGCGCCAGCGCGTGCTCGACAGCACGCTGGCATTGTTCGAGGCCGGCGTCCCCATCCTGGCCGGTTCCGACGCGCCGAATCAGGGCACCGCCCAGGGCTTGAGTCTGCACACCGAGTTGCAACTGCTGGTCGAAGCGGGCTTGAGCCCGGAACAGGTGCTGACCGCGGCGACGGCCATGCCGGCGAAGTACTTCCGGCTGGATGACCGCGGCTTGCTGGCGCCCGGCCGCCGTGCCGACCTGCTGGCGGTCGACGGCAACCCGCTGGAAAACATCGAAGACACGCTGGCCATTCACGCCATCTGGCAGGGCGGGCGGCATATCCCGCGCGTTCGAGCAAGCGACTTGCGCGGCGATCCGGTACCCGAACACGGCCGCTTGAGCGCGTTTACATCCGAACAGGCAGCGGCCGGCTTCGGCGCCGGGTGGGAGGAAACCAGCGACTCGATGTTCGGAGGTAATTCAAGCGTGGCCATGACTTCAGGCGCCGAAGACGGCCGGACATTCATCCGTCTGAGCGGCGAAACCGCCGCTGGATTTATTTTCCCCTGGGCCGGCACCATGGTGTTCCCGGGCGAATTTCCCATGGCCGCCGCGGACCTGTCTAACTTCACGCGGCTGGTATTCATGGCGCGCGGCGACATCGACAGCCTGAACATTATGGCGTTCAGCCCGTCGCTGGGACAGATGCCGGCGGTCCAGCCGGTATCATTAAGCGATGACTGGCGGGAGATCAGTTTGGAGCTGGAAGCGTTCGCCGGCGCCGAGGCAGCCGCGATCCAGGGCTTCAGCTTCGCCGCGGGCATGCCCGCCGGACCGTTCGTGTTTGACCTGGCCGAGGTGAGACTGGAGTGAAGCGGCTGAAACATGCGCTGGCCGCGCTGGACAAGCGGCTGCTGCCCCCGGACGACGAAATGGGGCGCATGAATTACGCCTGGTTGGCCTATCTTGGCTTCCTGTTTCTGCCGCTGACCTGGAGTTGGCACGGCTGGCGGTTCTTGGTTTCCACACTGCTCAGCCTGACCGTTTTTCTTCCGATTTATTTCTGGACGCTGAGACTGCACGGGCGGCGCGCGTGGTGGGCGATGGGCGCGATGGTGCTGCTGTCCTTCGCGTTGGCTCCCTTCAACCCCAGCGCTTTCACTTATGCGGTATACGCCGCGGCCTTCGCACCGGTGCTGGGCAATGTGCGTACCGGTGCGTTGACGATCGGCGCGATCGTACTGATCTCCGCGACAGGGTTCCTGTTGATCGGCCTGTTCTGGCCGTTCGTAATTATGGGGATGGTGATTACGACGATGGTCGGCGCATCCAATCTGTTTTTCGCGACCGTCGGTGAAAAAAACGCCGCTCTCAAGCTGTCGCAGCAGGAAATCCGGCGCCTGGCCGGGCAAGCCGAGCGCGAGCGCATCGCGCGCGATCTGCACGATTTGTTGGGCCATACGATGAGCGTGGTGATCCGCAAGGCCGAGCTGGCCGGACGTTTGATCGCCGATGACCCGGCGCGTGCGCGCGAGGAGATTGTCGCCGTCGAACGGGTCGGGCGCGAGGCGCTGGAACAGGTGCGCCAGGCCGTGGGCGGCTATCGCGTCCCGGAACTTGCGTCCGAGGCGGCGGCGGTGAAAGTGGCGCTGCAAACCTCGGGCATCGAGGCGCAGATCGACGATCCGCCGCCGATGTCGGCCGACATCGGCGCGGTACTTGCCATGGTGCTGCGCGAAGCGGTAACCAACGTCATCCGCCACTCCGGCGCCCGGCACGCCCAGGTGGAGTTCAGTCGCGAAAACGGCTGTTGGCTGATGCGGGTGGCCGACGACGGCCGGGGCGGGTCGTGCCAGGCCGGCAACGGTATTCGCGGCATGCGCGAGCGCCTGGCGGGGGTTGGCGGTACGCTGGAAATCGAGGGCGGACACGGTTGTCGTTTGACGGTGCTGGTGCCGGCGGCCGGGGAGGTGACATGATCAAGGTCTTGATCGCCGAGGACCAGGGTATGGTGCTGGGCGCGCTCGCCGCGCTGTTGGAGATGGAAGCCGACATCGAGGTGATCGGGCGGGCCGCGGACGGGTCCAGCGCCGCGCGTATGATCCGGGCTGGGCTCCCGGACGTGGTGCTGGCCGACATCGAGATGCCCGGCATGAGCGGCCTGGATCTGGCCGTCTGGATCCAGCGGCATCACCCGGACGTGCGTGTCATTATCGTCACTACGTTCGCGCGGCCCGGCTATCTCAAGCGCGCAATGGACGCAGGCGTGCGTGGATACCTGCTCAAGGACGCCCCGGCCGAACACCTGGCCCAGGCAATCCGCAGAGTCCACGCCGGCGGCCGCCAGGTCGCCCCGGAATTGGCGGCCGAGGCCTGGGGTCAGGAAGACCCGTTGACCGCGCGCGAGCGGCAGGCGTTGAAAATGGCGGGCGAGGGTAAAAGCAGCGCCGCGATTGCGCAGCATATGAACCTGTCGGAAGGCACGGTGCGCAATTATCTGTCCGAGGCCATCGGCAAGCTCGGCGCGTCCAACCGCGTGGAAGCCGCCCGGTTGGCCAGGCAAAAGGGCTGGCTCTAACCCGACTGGGTGCTGGCGCGAGCCTACGAGCTGGGCAAGGACGAGATCATTGTTGTGCTGGAGCACCTGGCGGGGAATCTGGCTTTCGTATTGCAGGACGCTGCCGTCTTCGAACAAGCGCTGGCTCTGTTTCGGGAATCCGCCGCTGATTTTTCACACTGCCTGATTGTCACGGAAGCGCAATCCGCCGAGCGGATGCCGGTGCTGAGTTTCGACCGCAAGTTGTCACGTCTGGAGGATGTGACCGAAGTCAACACGGGTTGATCCGAGAACTGGCCGGTCAACGTCAAACCCCAACTGGATCATCGGGAGGGCCCGTGATACGGGTCTTGCGGCCGGTCAGGCGGCGATGTTTCGCCTGCGGGTCCGGTCAGGTAGCTTCGAAGGCGCGGACGGCCGGGGCGACTTCGCGTGTGCCACAGGCGCGCCGGACGAACATCTCGCGCGCTGCGCGCGACAGGCGCATTGCGCTGAAGCTGGCGCCGAGCGCGTCGCGGCCGAGCGTGCGCGTTTCGTTGATGACATGCATGCCGCCGAAACCCCGGATATCGCAGTGGCGGCCGGCGCCCAGGCCGCGATCGCGTTGCCCCAGGGCATAGGATCGGGAGACTTGCGGCGCCCAGGTGTCGACCGCCGCGTTGATGGTGACCTCCTCGGCCAGAGCGTACTTTCCGGGCAGTGGTGTTTGCGTCATGTGCAGATCCTTTCAGTGGTCCTAGTGACAGGGCTGCATTCTAGGAGTGTCGAATCTGTTGCGTATATATCGATATTAATAACAAGGTGGTGTAGAAATGCACCGACAGATCTCCGGGTCCGCGCCGGGCTCAGGCCTCCATTCCGCCAGTCAGCAGTGCACGATTCTGCTCCAGCAAGTCTGCGCAGTACTGGCGAAAAATCCGCAGCCGTGCCGTATCCCGCAGGTCCGGATGGGAGAGGATCCACAGGTCATAATTTTCGTATGGCGCAGCAGTCGGGGATACGCTGCAAACCCGGAAAGGTGTCGCCCACGAAGCAGGGCAACACGGCGAGACCCATTCCCCCGGCATCATCAGATGACTGACCAGCTCGCGACAGGTAGCCTGTGTCCCTGCTGCCGCAGCGCGTGAAAGTGGCACGGTTCGCTTCCGCTTGACATACCTAGAATCACTAGGTATACTGCCCCTGAATACCTAGTATTTCTATGTATAAGTTCTGGAATGCCTGTGACCCAAGCCATACCCAAAGACCTGATCTCTGCTTCTGCCACGCCGCTGATTCTGTCGATCCTCGGCCACGGTGACAGTTACGGCTACGCCATCATCAAGCGGGTGCGTGACTTGTCCGGGGGCGAACTGCAGTGGGCGGACGGTATGTTGTACCCGATTCTGCACCGCCTGCAGAAACGGAAGTTGATCGAATCGTACACCGACAAAGCTGAAAGCGGGCGGATCCGGAAGTATTACCGCTTGCGGCCGGAGGGGCGCGCCGAGCTGGATTTGCAGCTCAATCTTTGGGAACGGCTCTACCGAATACTACGACAACTGGAAGGAGAATCCGCATGTTCGAGCTAGATCGTGAAATCGACGCCTGGTGCAGGGCGGTTATCGACAACCACTGCGCATCCTCTGGCGTCCTGGACGAGTTGAAAGACCATATGCACAGCCTGGTCGAGGAGTACAAACGGCAGGGTAGATCCGGGGAAGAGGCGTTTGTTGCAGCCATCCGGCAGATGGGCGAAAGCGAACTCATTAGCGCCGAATACTTGAAGAACGGCAACCTGCTGCAAAAACTCGCCGCTTACGATAAGAGGGTGCAGCGTTACATCGGCAACCGTTTTACCGCCTGGCAACTTGGTGGGTTTCAGATTTTCTGGGCGTTATTCTGCGCCGGACTGATCATGCTGGCGCCGGTGTTGTCTACGGACGCCGCCTTCCAGGAAAACGCCCGGAACTGGATACTGCTGATCTGGTTTATTCCCTTCAGCCTAGTCGCGGCACTTGCGGCGGGACCGCATACCGCCAGATGCAATTTCCGGTTTCTGGGGCGTTTTTTCGGGCGGGCGAATCGCCGATGAAACTAACCGACCGGGCTCCACCCGGGCTTCCCGTAGTGGTTTCTGCAGGCGTGTTCCCGCGACACAAGAACACGCAGCTACGCAACCATTGCTCTCTCGAAACAACGTCCGCCATCGTGGGCGCCGGGGGTGGCAGGCCCGATCAAACCCTTCGAAGTTCCTTTCAATCAAGGAGAGCGCTCATGCTTAGTACTCGTTTCCGCGGTTCTCGCCGCTCGTTATGGCGGGCCGCGATGCTGGTCACCGTCCAGCTTGGTCTTGTCTTTTATATTGCCACGGCTTCCGTTCAGGCCGAGGCGCTGGCCGACATTGAGGGCGACTGGCACGGCCGGGTTGACAGCCCGGCCGGACCGATGACGGTGATTGTGACGTTGAATCGCGAAGGCGATCAGTGGCAGGCCGGCTTTCAGGTTCCCGCCGAGGCGCCCGGCGTGGTCATCCCGACGACCGAAGTCGCTTTCGACGGCGCGACGCTGTCGTTCCGGGTACCCCGCGCCGCGGCCACATACAGCGGCGCGTGGAATGTGGCCGAGCGCCGCTTCGAAGGCACGTTCAATCAAGGGATGGCGATGAAACTCGATCTCGCACCGGGCTTGCCACCCGCGGCACCGGTAATTCAGGGGCTGGACGGTCGCTGGGCCGGAACGCTGAATCGCAATGGCGTCGACCTGCGGCTGGTGCTCAACGTCGTCACGTCCGACGCCGGTACGGTAGCCACCCTGGATTCGCCCGACATGGGCGCGACCGGGCTGCCCGTCCTGGCACTCTCACGCAGCGACGACACGGTACGCTTTCAGGTGCCGGTGGCCTCTGTGTCCTTTGACGCTACGCTGGACGCAACGGAAACCGAAATGTGTGGCGACTGGCGGCGGCCGGGCCAGCCCGATGCCACGGTATGCCTGCACAGGCAGGCGGACGCGCCGAACCAGGCCAACAACCAAGCCCGCCCCCAGGAACCGGGCGACGATGTCCCCTATCACAGCCGCGAGGTGCGCTTTCCCAATTCCCGCGCCGGCATCGAACTGGCCGGAACACTGACACTGCCTGAAGGCGCAGGCCCGTTCCCGGCCGCGGTGCTGATCAGCGGCTCGGGCCCGCAGGACCGTGACGAGACGTTCATGGGCCACAAACCGTTCCTGGTGCTGGCCGATCACCTGACGCGCAACGGGATTGCCGTGCTGCGGTTCCGGATTCTCGCGCAGCGCTGATCCGGCCGATCGGGTCGGGGCCAGGCGGCCCGGATCATGGATCAAGCGCGTCGGCCTTGACCGGCTGGTGCCGTCAGTTTGCGTCCAGCGAAAACACCGCCTCCACCGGCAGCGAAAAACTGCGCGCGATCTTCATCGCCACTTCCAGCGACGGCGAGTAGCGGCCCTGCTCGATGGCAATGATGGTCTGGCGCGAGACCCCGACCGCTTCGGCCAGCGCCTGCTGCGTCATGCGGTTGTTGGCCTCGCGCAGCTCGCGCACACGGTTGCTGATGTTGCCGCCCACGTCAGACCCCGCGCCGGTAGAACACCAGCGTCAACACCAGTTCGACCGAGGTGGCGATGAACACCACGGCCATCAACGCGTTGGCGATCAGGACCGGAGATCCCGCCACCGGGTCGCCGAACATGCCGCCGACCAGAATCTGGAAGACGATGCCGACGACCCCGATGCTCAGGATCAACCCGCCAAGATTGCCCGCGCGCCAGGCAATCAGCCGGTCGCGTTCGTCCTCGACCTCGCGCCTGGCGGTTACTGCAATCAGGATGTGATAGGCGGCCAGGATGATCACCAGCGCCACCACGAGCCCGATGGCCAGCCCGAAATTGGACTGGGGATGGAGCTGGCCCGCCTGCCACATCTCCCACACCGAGCGGAAATACGACGCACCGATGATCCAGAGGCTGATCAGCGTGCCCCAGGCGCTTTTCTCGTGAAACGAAAGACTGGTCATTGCGTTTTCCTGTTTGAGGTGGTCGCGGCGAATTGTAAAGCATACTTGACGCTAATGTCAAGCACAGTTTACATATGTCCAATACCGGCAGGTTGGGAAATTCGGGCTTCACGCGCCAACAATCGGATCCGATTGAGGATAGTCTTGACGTGCATCCCGTTCCTTTTTCTCTGTCCGATGGTTGCTTGACACTTCCATCTCCTCAGAGTCGGGGACGGAGTGCGCTACCCTGGCGGTTTTATCCCTAGAATCGCTTGGCCAGAATCCCATTTTCAGTTCATTTCTACCCACAAATTCTGCTGAAGAGCCAAACTATTACCTTGGTGTAATTTAGTTGGGCATCAGACATCCCTGATTGTGAATGGAGGCTTCATGATTAAACTAACAAGTTCGGTATGCATTGACGTGGCTGCCGAGGTCGTGTGGGAGAGGCTCGCCGCACTGGAGGACGTACAACTGTGGTCAGAACCCGTTCTCAGTTCTGCATGCCATGGGGATATAACCCGCGGCATTGGTGCGGAGCGTACCTGCGAATTGGCAGGCAATCTGACTATCAAGGAGCGCTGGATTGAATGGGACGAAGGGCGGTCATTTAAATATGAGGCTTTTGGAATACCACTCGTCAAGCGAGCGAGTAACTATTGGTCGGTGCATCCTGAAGGCGAGCATCAGGCATTACTAAACCCAATAGTTGCATAAATTTTGCTCGACTTCATCAAATTCACCATGAAATCATATAGTTATGTCGCTATTAGCAGGAAAATCGAATTCACCTAAGGTGACGCGCCCGGTTTCTCGCCCAAGCTGGCGGCACATCTTGTCCGCTTCCCCTCGAACCGTAGAATTACTACGGTTCTTCGGAGAATCGGACAAGCTGCACTCGCCAGCTTGACCGAGAATTCCGGGAATCTATGCAACAATTGGGTAGAATCACCGCCTATGGCGGTCCCTCGAACCCTGCAGGGACCGTCTTGCTGCAACCTATGGCCGCCCGCGCGACGCGGCCGGCGGCAAGCGGTTCGGCGGTCGCCGGTCTTATACGATTGGCGTGTGTGATATGAGGTAAATAGACGATGAACGGGATCGATACACTACTGCTCGACTTGCTGAACTTCCTTGCCCTGCTGTTCATATTCCTGGTCGGTATCGGGGTGCTGGTCGTCGCCGTGCTCTACGTGCTCGACCGGACGCAGACAGCCCATGCGGTGCGCCGGAATTACCCGGTTGTGGGCCGTTTCAGGTATTTTTTCGAACATCTCGGCGAATTTTTCCGCCAGTATTTTTTCGCGATGGACCGCGAGGAGATGCCGTTCAACCGCGCCGAGCGCTCGTGGGCCTACCGCGCCGCGAAGGACATCGACAACACCAGCGCCTTCGGTTCGACGCGCGACCTCAAGCCGGCGGGGACCATCATCTTCGTCAACTGCCCGTTTCCGACGCTGGAAGAAGACGCCGTCAAGACCCCGCCGATGCTGGTCGGTCCGCACGCCCGCCAGCCTTATAACGCGCCGTCGTTTTTCAACATCTCCGGCATGAGCTACGGCGCCCTCTCGGCGCCCGCGGTGCGCGCCCTGTCGCGCGGCGCGCACGAGGCCGGCATCTGGCTGAACACCGGCGAGGGCGGGCTCTCGCCGCACCATCTGGAAGGCGGCTGCGATATCGTCTTTCAGATCGGCACGGCGAAATATGGCGTGCGCAACGCACGCGGCGAGTTGTGCGACGAACGCCTCAAGGCGATTGCTGCGCATGATGAAGTCAGGATGTTCGAGTTGAAACTGAGCCAGGGCGCCAAGCCGGGCAAGGGCGGCATCCTGCCGGCCATCAAGGTCACCGAGGAGATCGCCGCGATCCGCGCCATCCCGCCGCACCACGATTCGATCTCGCCGAACCGCCATCCCGAAATCGACAGTGCCGGCGACCTGCTCGATATGATCGTCCGTATCCGCGAGGTGACCGGCAAGCCGACCGGTTTCAAGGCGGTGATCGGAGCCAGTGGCTGGCTCGCAGAATTGTTCGAGGAAATCAACCTCCGCGGCGCCGAGTGCGCCCCCGATTTCATCACGATCGACAGTTGCGACGGCGGCACCGGTGCGGCGCCGATGCCGTTGATGGACGATGTCGGGCTGCCGTTGAAAGAGAGCCTGCCGATGGTCGTCGATCTGTTGAGTCAATATGGATTGCGGCAGCGGATACGGGTGATCGCCTCGGGCAAGCTGATCACGCCGACGATGGTCGCCTGGGCGCTGTGCGCCGGCGCCGATTTCATCAACTCGGCGCGCGGTTTCATGTTTTCGCTGGGTTGCATCCAGGCGATGCAGTGCAACCGCAACACCTGCCCGACCGGCGTCACGACGCACAATCCGCGCTTACAGCGCGGCCTGGTGCCGGAGGAAAAATACCTCCGGGTCGCCCATTACGCCCGCAATATGATCAAGGAAGTCGGTATCATAGCGCACTCCTGCGGCGTCCCCGAACCCCGCCGCCTGCGCCGCAAACACGCGCGCGTAGTCGTCGAGCGCGGGCGCTCGATGCCGCTCAGCGAGTTGTACCCGGAACCGTCCGTCAACGTATGAAATCATCCTCCGCCGAGCCGGCCGCCGCGCTCGATGACCTGGCGCGCGGCACCGCCGAGATCATCAAAGTCGAAGAGTTGGTCGAACGACTGGGACGCGGCCGGCCGCTGCGCGTCAAAGTCGGCTTCGACCCGACGGCGCCCGATCTGCATCTCGGACACACGGTGATCCTGAACAAGATGCGCCAGTTCCAGGATCTCGGCCACCAGGTGATTTTTCTGATCGGCGACTTTACCGGCATGATCGGCGACCCGACCGGCAAGAACCTCACCCGTCAGCCGTTGAGCGCCGAGGAAGTGGCGGTCAATGCCGCCACGTACCGGGCGCAGGTGTTCAAGATCCTCGATCCGGACAAAACCGAGGTGCGTTTCAATTCGGAATGGATGACGGCGTTGTCGGCCGAAGGGCTGATCCGGATCGCGGCGCAGTACACCGTGGCGCGCATGCTCGAGCGCGACGATTTCGAAGCCCGCTACCGGGCCGGCGCGCCGATCGCGGTCCACGAGTTCCTCTATCCGCTGGTTCAGGGTTACGATTCGGTGGCGCTCAGCGCCGATATCGAAATGGGCGGCACCGACCAGAAGTTCAACTTGTTGATGGGTCGCCACTTGCAACAGCACTACGACCAGGCGCCGCAGGTGATCATTACTCTGCCGCTGCTCGAAGGATTGGATGGCCAGCAAAAAATGTCCAAATCGCTCGGCAACTATATCGGCATCACCGAGTCGCCGTCTGAGATGTACGGCAAGGTGATGTCGATTTCCGACGCGTTGATGTGGCGTTGGTTCGAAGTCGTCAGCTTGCGGCCGAACGCCGAGTTGGCGGCGCTGCGCCAGGATGCGGCGGACGGCCGCAACCCCCGCGATATCAAGTACTCGCTGGCCGATGAGATCGTGGCGCGCTTTCACGGCGCCGACGCGGCGCGCCGGGCGCACGCCGAATTCGTCGCCCGCTTCCAGCAGGGCCGGGCGCCGGACGAGATACCAGAGTGCCGGATCGAAACGGCGGGCGCCGCGCTGGGCATCGCCGACCTGCTGCGTCAGGCGGGCCTGGTGGCGAGTAATGCCGAAGCCTTCCGGCTCATCGCCCAGGGTGCGGTGCGCATCGACGGCGAACGGGTCAGCGACCGGGCCATGTCGTTCAACGCCGGTTTTGCGGCCGTGATTCAGGTCGGCAAACGGCGCTGGGCCAAGGTGCTTTTGTCATGAAAGCCGTCTAGTCGTGAGCGACGACCTCGATCGACTCCGGCAAAAACTCGATCGGCTCGACGGCGAATTGCTCGCCGCGGTCGCTGAAAGGCAACGCATCGTCGCCGAAATCGGCCGTTTGAAACGCGCCCAGGAGCTTTATTTGCGCGACTTCGGGCGCGAGCGCCAGGTGCTCGAACAGGCTTTCCAACGTGGCGCCGAATTGGACCTCGATTCGACTTTTGTCGGCGCCATGTTCGGCCTGTTGATCGAGCATTCGCTGCAATTCCAGGAGCGCCACGGCCTGGCCGCCGGCGCCGGCGGCGACGGTCTGACGGCGCTGGTGCTCGGCGGCCGCGGCCGGATGGGACGCTGGTTCGCCGATTTTCTGGCGATCCAGGGTTACCGTATCGCGATCGCCGATCCGGCCGAGGCGCCGTCGCCGTATCCGGCGGTGGACGATTGGCGCTCGGCGGCTAAGAATGCCAACCTGGTCGTCGTCGCCGCGCCGCTCCAGGTCAGCGCCGGGCTTTTGACCGAATTGCTGGCGATCGAACCCCAAGGATTGGTTTTCGACCTCGGCTCGTTGAAATCGCCGCTCCGTCCGGCGCTCGAAGCGCTGTGCGCCGCCGGCGTTCAGGTGACGTCGCTGCACCCGTTATTCGGGCCGGCGGTCCGGATGCTTTCCGGGCGTCACGTCGCCATCGTCGATGTCGGCTGCGCGACTGCCAACGAACGTGCCGCGGCGCTGTTCGCCGGGACGATGGCCGAGATCGTATCGCTGAGCATCGCCGAGCACGACCGATTGATGGCCTATGTGCTGAGCTTTTCGCATTTGCTCAATATCGCCTTTACCGCCGTGTTGGCATCGTCCGGCGAACAAGCCTTGCAGCTTCGCCGGGTGTCGAGCACGACGTTCGAAGAACAGCTCAAGGTGGCGCGCAGGATCAGCGGCGAAAATCCGGAAGTCTATTTCGAAATCCAAACCCTGAACCCATACGCTGCCGCCGTCCGCCGGGCGCTTAGCGAGGCGCTCGCGGCCCTGGACCGGGCGCTGACCGCAAAATCGCGCCAGGCGTTTTACGACGTGTTCGCGGGCAATGTCGATTACCTGACCAACGCCCGGTTGCCGCCGCAGCCGGGCGGCTGAGCGGCGCGTGACGGTGGCGTCATCGTGACCGTGTTGTATGCCCTCCCGGATGCCGTGGCGGTGCGCCGGCTGCTGCCGGCGTTCGACGAGCTGCGTTTGCCGGTGGACGAAGCGCGCAACAGGCTCGCCGCCAATCCCAACCTGTTGCCGCTGGCGATCGACGAGACCGACGGCGGCTGGATCGGTTTCGCCGATTTCGGCGAAGAGCCGCTCAGCGACTGGCAGCACATCTTCACGATTCAGCGCCTGGCCGCGGCCGGCCGTTTCGGCGAGCGGTTCGTCGCGCCGCTCGAACTCCTCGCCGCGGCCGATCTGCCGGCCGGCGGCCTCGACCCCGCAGGCTTTATTTTTCATGTCTCGCGTTGCGGTTCGACGCTGCTCGGCAAGGCGTTGGCGCGCAGTCCGGCGCGCCTGGTGGTCAACCAGCCGGCGCCGCTGCAATGGGGTTTCTGGGCGGCGCTGACCGGCGGCTTCACCGCGCCGCTCGCCGCGACGGCGCGCCACTTGACGATGTTCCGCAACCTGTGCCGGCTTTTGACCCGGCCGCGCGGCGGGCGCTTTTTGACCGCCCACCTGAAACTGATCAGTTGGAACACGATTTATGCCGATTTCGTCCACCGCGCCTTTCCCGCCGCGGCGCGCCTGTTTCTGTACCGCGATCCGGTCGAGGTGATCGCCTCGGTGCGCCATGAAACCACCGCCGTGTTGTATGCCCGCCGCACCCCGCTTGGCGGGTTGTTGGCGGGGCTGCCTCAGGAGGCGGCCGACCGTCTCGACGACCTCGATTACCTGGCCGCCTGTTACGCCCATTATCTGGCTGTGGCCGCCGCGGCCGGGCCGGCCGGTATGCGCTATCTCAATTACCGCGATTTCGGCCCCGAACGCCTGCCGGCGGTGCTCGCCGCCGGGCTCGATCTGCATCTGGAAGGCGAGGAACTGGACCTGATGCGGGCGCAATTTGCGGTGCACTCCAAAGACGACTCCGGCCGCCGCCGCTTCAGCGACGACCGGGCCCGCAAGCAGGCGGCGTTGAATGCCGATGAACGTGCCCGGGTGGGGCGCCGCTGCGCCGCGCTCATGCAGTCGCTGGACGCTTCGCGGTACAATATCGCTCCATCATGAGCCGAACCGCGGCGCTCTGTGCCGCCCTCCCACCCGCCGATGAACCAGCACACGATGAACCCATCCCTGAAGCCGGGCTTGTTGACCGTCCTGATCCCGAATTACAACTACGGGCGGTATATCGGCGAGGCGATCGCTTCGGTCGCGGCGCAGGATTATCCGGATATCGAACTCATTGTTGTCGATGACGGCAGCAGCGATGATTCGCTGGCGGCGATCGCGCGGGCGCTGGCCGCGACGCCGCGCTTTGCGGCGGCCAAAGTGCTGGCTCTCAAGCCCAACGGCGGCAAGCTGGCGGCGATCAATGCTGCTCTCGGCGACATCCACGGCGAATACCTGATCACGCTCGACGCCGACGACCGCCTGACGCCCAACTACGCTGCGCGCTGCATCGCCGAACTGACCGCGCTGCGCCGCGCCGACCCGCACATCGGCATTATTTATTCCGATTGCCTGCTGATCGACAGCGCTGGCCAGGTGATCGACCGCGGCCGTTCGACCGATTTCGACGTCGAATTGTTGCAGAACAACAGTTACATCCCGGAACCGGCGCTGGTCATTACCGCTGCGTTTCTTGAAGTAACGCCGTTCGATACCACGATCAAGGTCGGCACCAAGCACCACAAGTGGCGGCGCATGGTGGCCAACGGCTGGCACGGCCGGCATATCGCCGAGCCGCTGTTCCACTACCGGATGCACGACCGCAACATATCCGGCATCGGCAATCGGGTTTACGAGGAAATCGCCCAGGGCCGGCCGGGCGGCGAGCGCCTCCTTTCCGGCTACTGGGTCACGGCGCGGAGCTGAGATCGCCAGCGCTTGAAAAACAGCATCGGGTCGCCCGCCGGTTGCCTGTAGCAAAAGAAATACCCATGAAGCTACCTGCCCTCGAAAATACCCGGCCCTGTGTCGTCGGTTTGGGTTACGTCGGCCTGCCGCTCGCCGTGGCGCTCGGCGAGCGTTACCCGACCGTCGGCTACGATATCAACGCGGCGCGCGTCGCGGCGTTGGCCGCCGGTCATGACGCGACGCTGGAAGTGACGGACGACGAACTCGCCGCCGCCCGGCAGTTGACGCTCACCGCCGACCCGGCGGCCATCGCCGCCAGCAATGTTTATATCGTTGCCGTGCCAACCCCGGTCGATCTTTCCAAACAGCCTGACCTCGGACCGCTGCGTAGCGCCAGTATCACCGTCGGCAAAACGCTGCGCGCGGGAGACGTGGTGATCTACGAATCGACGGTCTACCCGGGCCTGACCGAAGACATCTGCGTGCCGCTGCTCGAGACGCATTCCGGCCTCAAGCTCAACCGCGATTTCCACGTCGGCTACAGTCCCGAGCGCATCAATCCCGGTGAAAAACAGCGGCGCCTCGGGACCATCGTCAAGGTCACCTCCGGCTCCAATCCGGCCGCCGCCGATTACATCGACGAGTTGTATCGCAGTTTCATTCCGGCCGGCACGTTCAAGGCCAGTTCGATCAAGGTCGCCGAGGCGGCGAAAGTCGTCGAGAACACGCAGCGCGATCTGAATATCGCATTGATCAACGAGTTGGCGATTATGTTCAACCACCTCGGCATCAACACCAGCGAGGTATTGCGCGCCGCGGCCACCAAATGGAACTTCCTGCCGTTTCAACCCGGCCTGGTCGGCGGCCATTGCATCGGCGTCGATCCGTATTTTTTGATCCACAAATCGCAGCAGGCCGGGTACCACCCGGACGTCATCATCGCCGGGCGGCGGATCAACGACGGCATGGGCGCCTATATCGCCAACCAGATGTTGCGCTTGATGGTCCGCCGGCGGATGAACGTTCCCGAGGCGCGGGTGCTGATTCTCGGCATGACCTTCAAAGAAGACTGCCCCGATATCCGCAACACCAAGGTTTACGATCTGTACCGCGAATTGTCGGGCTTCGTCGCCACTGTCGATATCCACGATCCGTGGGCGCTGCGCGACGACTGCACGCGCGAGTTCGGCATCGACCTGGTGTCCGAACCGGAAACCGGCGCCTACGACGCGATCATCGTCGCCGTTGCGCACAGCGCCTATCGGCAAAAGGGCATCGCCTGGGTGCGCGGCCTCGGCAAGCGCGATGCCGTGGTCTATGACATCAAGTCGATCTATCCCGCCGAGGCGGTCGATGGCCAGCTCTGAGCGGCCGAACCCGCTCGCCGCATACGGTCAGTGGTTGGCGGAAACGCCGTCCACCTGGCCGGCGGCGGCGCTCGTCTCGGCGCATCGCCAATGGCTCGATACTGTGGCGGTGATGTTGCCCGGCGCGCTCGAACCGGCGTGCATGATCGCCCACGAGACAGTGGCCGGTTGGGGTAGCGGCAACGCCGTGGCGGTTGGCCGGAGCACGCGCCTGGCGCCGCCGTGGGCGGCGCTGATCAACGGCACGGCCGGCCACGCGCTCGATTACGATGACAATTTCGATCCGCCCAAGGCGCACATCTCGACCGTCCTGGTGCCAGCGATCCTGGCGTTGGTCGACGAGATCGAATTGACCGGCACCGATCTCATCGACGCCTATATCGCCGCCGTGCAGATCCAGGGCCGGATCGGGCAAGGCTTGAACCCGCCGCACCGCAACCGTGGTTGGCACGCGACGGCGACCACCGGGGCGCTCGGTGCGGCGGCGGCGGTGGCGCGCCTTTACCGGCTCGACGCCGAGCGCGCGGCAATGGCACTGTCGATTGCGACCAGCCTGGCCGGCGGTTTCATGTCGCAGTTCGGAACGATGACCAAGCCGCTGCACGCCGGGCTCGCCGCAAAAGCAGGCGTCCTTGCCGCCTCCCTGGCGCGTAACGGGTTGACGGCCGGCTGGGAGACACTCGACGGTGTGCACGGCATGAACCGGTTGATGGTCGGCCCCGATTATCAGGCGCTGCACGCGGCGCTGGCGGCTGAGTCGGGGCCGCCTGAACACGGCCAGAACCTTGCATTCGAAACCGATGCGATCGGCGAACCTTTGTTGATCCTCGAACACGGTTTCCGCGTCAAGCGCTTTGCCAACTGCGGCAGCGCCCACCGGGCGATGGATGCGTTGCTCGATATCATGGCGCACGAACGCTTCACCGCCGATCAGGTGCAAAGCGTGCAGGTCACCGCCCCGAAAGTTCATCTGACCAACCTGATGTACCAAGCGCCGGAAAATGGCCTGCAGGCTAAATTCTCCATGGAATACGCCCTGGCCTGCCTGCTCGATCACGGCGCTTGCCCGCTGGCCGATTTCACCGATGCCGCCGTACGCCGCCCGGCGCTCCGCTCGCTATTGAAAAAAATCGAGCGCCGCGCGATCGACTTGCCGGAAAGCCAGGTCATGACCGAAGTGGTCGTCCGGCTCGGCGACGGCCGCCGGCTCGCCGCGGCGGTCGATATGCCGCAGGGCAGCAAGGCGGCGCCGTTTCCGACCGCGCAATACTGGAGTAAATTCGACGAATGCGCCGCCGTGATCGCCCGCGATGACGACCGCCGGCGGTTGCGTGCCGTGCTCGAACACCTGCCCGAGCTGACCGCGGCCCGCGAATTGAGCGCCGCGCTGGCCATTCCACTAAAGCCAATGCTGTGAACCCAATAGTTGCATAAATTTTGCTCTATTTTACCAAATTCACAATAAAATCATATAGTTATGACGCTATTAGCCGGAAAAACGAATTCACATAGAGTGACGCGCCCGGTTTCTCGCCCAAGCTGGCGGCACATCTTGTCCGCTTCCCCTCGAACCGTAGAATTACTACGGTTCTTCGGGAAATCGGACAAGCTGCACTCGCCAGCTTGACCGAGAATTCCGGGAATCTATGCAACAATTGGGTGTATATGAAACCGAAGCAAACCATAACGAATGCCGACCGCGACGGCGGCGTCAACGTGCTGGTGTTGGCCGCCAGCCGCTCGGGTGCCGCTGACAGCGTCGCCCGCCTGCAAGACAAGAGCAACAAATGCCTGGTCGAAATCGGCGGCCGGCCGATGATCGAAATCGTCGTCGGTGCGATCCTCGCCACCGGTTTGAGCCGAAAAGTCTATATTTCGATCGAACCCGGCGTGTTGCCAGGCGGTCTGCCGCAGCTCGGCAAATGGCTGCAACAAGACCGGGTGCGCCTCGTACCGAGCTGCGACAATCTCGCCGCCAGCGTGCTGGCCGCCGCCCAAGGGGAAGAGATGCTGCCGCTCGTCGTCACGACCGGCGACAATGCTTTGCACGGCCCCGAGATCGTCGCCGATTTCATCGGCCAGTTCCTGGCCGGCGGCGGTGACGTCGGAGTCGGCCTTACCGAGGAGCGCGACGTGGCCGGCGAATTTCCCGACTCCGGTCTGTTCTGGCATCGGATGAAAGACGGCAACTATTCGGCGTGCAATCTGTACGGTTTGCGCAATGCCCGGGCGCTCAAGGCCGTCGATGTGTTCGCCGGCGGCGGGCAATTCGGCAAGCGCCATTGGCGCATCCTCAAAGCCTTCGGGATCATGCCGTTCGTTTATTACAAACTGCGCGTCATGACCGCGGCGCAACTGATGCGGCGTATCGGCAAAAATCTCGGCGTCACGATCGACACCATCATGCTGCCTTACGCCGGCGGCCCGATCGATGTCGATAACCCGGCGTCGTTCGCTTTGACCGAAAGGACGCTGCTCGCCCGCGGTGCAGGTCGAGCGTGAAGCGCTCGCGGTCAATCGCCCGGCTGGTCGATGAGATCAGCGCCTTGCCGGCGGATTTCCACGCTGCCGGCGTCCTCGTTCCCGACGCGCTAAGAGCCATCGCCCGGCTGGCCGCGCCGATGGATCTGGCGCACACCGCCGAGACCGGCAGCGGCAAATCGACGCTGTTGCTGTCGCATCTCAGCGCCGAACATACCGTATTCGCCCTCGATCGCTTCGGCGATTTCGACGCACGCAGCATGTCCGCGGTGCAGGAATCGGAGCTGTTCAACGCCACGAACTGCCGTTTTGTCGTCGGACCGACCCAGGTCACGCTGCCCAGACATGAATTTAAGATGCCGCTCGATCTGGTGCTGATCGACGGTCCTCACGGTTACCCGTTCCCCGAACTCGAGTATTATTATTTTTACCCGCACCTGCGCCCCGGGGCGCTATTGATCGTCGATGATATTCAGATTCCGACGATCGCCAGACTCTTTGACTTTCTGTGCCGCGACGAAATGTACGAGCTGGTCGAAGTGGCGATGTTCACCGCTTTTTTCAGGCGAACCGCAGCCCCGGTGTTCAACCCGCGGGCCGACGACTGGTGGTTGCAGGGCTTCAACGTCCATTACCGCGATGTGATCCGCCGGCGCGCCCTGAACGGCCATTACGGCTGGGGCGATCCCACGGGGCACGGCGCGGCCGATAGCGCCGCCATGACCGCCGTCCCGGCGGCGGCCGGCGATAAAACGAACTGGCATTACAAAGCTTATCGCTTGGCGCGGTCCGTCGCCGGTCAACGCTTCGCCGACCGCTGCCTGGCCGCCTGGCGGGCTTTTCGCGCCTGAAGATGAGCGGCCGTCACTTTTTGCACCGCCGCCGCGATCTCGTCTTCGCCACCCAGCCCGCTCAGTGCCACGCGGGCGCCCGCTGCGCCGAGCGCCTCGGCGATCGCCAAGCCGATACCTTGTACGAAAGTACGATAGCAACGAAAACGACCTTTGAAGCACGGCCGATTGCTTCTCCCACCCCCGCGTGAGGGGGAGGGCAGGGAGGGGGTATAAAAAAAACCGCCGGCCAAGTTGGCAGCGGCGGGTCGAAGATGTCCTGGAGTGATACAGTCCGAACCTACTCTCCCATTTTGCGAATGCTCATTCCCTTGCCGTCACCTTCCGGTCCATCCCGCCGGCGCTTTCCTTGGCAGCACAGCTTCCCTGCCTCTCTAACAGGTTGTTGAAAAACCGTTTTTCAACGTCGCTTGCGAAAGGCGCGACTTTCGCTGCGCTCCCGAAATCAGCCGCTAAGGGGCGCCTGATTTCGCCGGGCCATCCGTGGCCCGGATTGGCAGGCTGTTTTTCAACAGCCTGCAAACCTCACCCGGCTGCCCTGCCGCGGACTGCATTCACTCCAGACGTCGCCATCGTCTCATCTACCGCTCCGGCTGTCTATCAAGACAGTATTCAGTACTCGTGAATTCTATGTGCGGCAGCGCGAGCCAGGCGGCGCCAATCGCCACCGGAAGCGGCCCCGCCTGGCTGTGGTCTTTCAATCGAGCCGTTTGTGGAAGCGCAGGACGGCGAGGACCATGAAGACCAGGAAGAAGGTGGCGAGAAGCCAAGCTTCGTGCTGCATTTCGCCCAGCGTGGCGCCGCGCAGCAGGATGCCGCGCACCAAGCGGATAAAGTGGGTGAGGGGGAGCCATTCGGCGATGCCCTGGGCGAAGCGTGGCATGCCCTCGAAAGGGAACATGAAACCGCTGAGCAGGATGCTCGGCAGGTAGATGAAAACGCTCATCTGCATGGCCTGGAACTGGGTCTGGGCGAGCGTCGAGATCACGAGTCCGAGCGCCAGGCTGGCGGCGATGAAGACCAGGGCGGCGAGATACAGATCGATGAGATCGCCGGCGATCGGCACGTCGAACAACCAGACGCCGACGGCGAGGATGATGCTCGTCTGGAGCAGGCCGATGACGATGTACGGCATGATCTTGCCGACCATCAATTCCGCCGTGCGGATCGGGGTGGCGATCAAAAGCTACAGGTTGCCACGCTCGCGTTCGCGGACGATGGCGATGGCGGTGAACAAGACGAGCGTCAGGTTCAGGATCACGCCGATCAGCGCCGGCACGATCTGCACGGCGGTATAACGCTCCGGGTTGTACAGCACGCGGATCGCGAAGCGGCCGGTTTTTTGCTCCGCCGGCTGGCGGAAGGCGAGGGGCAGTTCGGCGAGTTGGCGGGCGACGTTGTCTATGCTCGGTCCGGAATTGTCGATCAGGATCTGTCCGACCGGCCGCCCGGCGTGGCGCAAGCGCGTAGTGAAATCCGCCGGCAACACGAGGCCGATGGTGATCTCGCTGCGGCGGATCAGTGCTTCGAGTTCGGCGCGGTCGGCCGCCTGGTGGATGAAGTTGACCAATTGGCTCGCTTCGGCCGCCTGGAGCACCTGGCGCGATTCGGTAGTATTAGCTAAATCAAGATAGCCGGCGTGCAGGTGGCGCACGTCGAGATTGATGGCGTATCCGAAGAGCAGTATCTGCAACAACGGGATGCCGACGATCATGCCGAACGTCGGCCGGTCGCGAACGAGCTGGCGGACCTCCTTCAGGGCCACGCCGCCAATGCGCAGCAGCGTTTCGATCATCGTTTTTTGAACCCGGTGGCGGCGACAAAGACGTCTTCCAGGTTGGCCGGCGCGTCGTGCGCCGCGGCGGCGATCCGCCCGGCGTGCAACACGGCTTCGATGGCCACGGCCGGCGCCTCCTGATGGCGGGCGACCAGGGCGTGCAGGCGGTTGCCCATCTGGGCGACGCTGGCGATCCACGGTTCGCCGAGCAGGCATTGCCTGGCCCGTTCGGGTTCGGCCGTTTCGATTTCGATGACGCGCGCCGGGATGTCGCGTTTCAGATCGGCCGGCCGACCTTCGGCGACGAGGCGGCCGCGGTCCAATATCGCCAGCCGGTGGCAGCGCTCGGCTTCGTCCATGAAGTGGGTCGAGACCAAGATCGTCGCGCCGCCGGCGGCGAGTTCGAACAGCGTGTCCCAGAAATCGCGGCGGCTTTGCGGATCGACGGCGCTGGTCGGCTCGTCGAGGATCAAAAGCTCTGGCCGGTGCAGCGTGGCGACGGCCAGCGCCAGGCGCTGCTTCTGACCGCCGCTCAAAGTACCGGCGCGCTGCCGGCGCTGGGCTTCGAGGTCAAAGCCACGCAGCGCCCGGCGGACCGCCTCGTCCCTGGCGGCTTTGCGCAGGCCATAGACCATGCCGATAAAGTCCAGGTTTTCCCGAACGCTGAGGTCGCGGTACAGCGAAAAGCTCTGCGTCATATAACCGATGCGGCGGCGCAGGGCCTCGCTCCCGGCCGGCAGCACGTGGCCCAGGACGTCGATCTCGCCGGCGATCGGCACGAGCAGGCCGCACAGCATGCGGATGGTCGTCGATTTTCCCGAGCCGTTTGGGCCTAAAAAACCGCAAATCCGGCTCTGCTCGATGTCGAGGTCGAGTCGATCGACGGCCACCAGGTCGCCGAAACGCCGAGTCAAGCCGCGGGCCCTGATCGCCGTGGCGTTCATGGCTCGAGGTCAGGAAAGCGAACTTCGATCGGCGTGCCGAGCGGCGTATCGGCGGGCGCCCCGGCGACGTCGATTTCCGCGAGATAGACGAGATGGCCGCGGTCTTTCTGGTGCAGCGCGAAAAACGGCGTGAACGCGGCGTCGTGCGCGATCCAGCGTACTTGACCCGCCAGTGAGCGATCGGCGTCCGGCAGCCGGATTTCGGCCGCGGCGGTGGGCGCAATCCGGTTTCTGACCGCGACCGGCAAATACACCCGCGCGTAAAGCCGCGAACGATCGAGTACGACGGCGACGGTGGCGCCGGCCGGCGGCCGCTCGCCGATTTCATAGGGCAGCGCATCGACGATGCCGGGTAGCGGCGAAGTCACCGTCAAGCGCCCGACGCGGACCTGCAATTCATCGCGCCGGGCGGTGAGTGTGTCGAGTTGCGCCGCGGCTTGCCGCAGTTGTTCGGCGCGCGTCCCGGCAAGCAAGAGATCGAGTCTCGCCTGGGCGCTTTGCTGCTCGGCGACGGCGGTGTCGAGACGCGCTTTGGCGGCATCGAGCGCCGCCTGGCTTTGCAGCTTTTGGGCGGTGAGATCGCGCTGCCGCCGGTAATCGAGCCGGGCTTCGACGAGCCGGGCCGCGGTTCCGGCGAGCGCGGCGCGCGCCTCATCGATTTCCTCGTGCCGCGGTCCGGCGAGCCATTCGTCGTATCGGGCGCGGGCTTCGGCAACGGCCGCTTGCGCCGCCTGAAGTTCGGCCGCTAGCCGCTGATCGTCGAGGCGGACCATCAATTGTCCGGCTTCGACCCAGTCGCCTTCCTCGACCGCAATCTCGGCAATGGGCTCGGAGTCTTTGGCGATCAATTCCAGGCGATCGCGTTCCAGCGTCCCAAGTACCGGCGGAAGGTCGTGATCTCGACAGGCCGCCAGCAGCGCCGGCAGGACGATGCACAACAGCAGCCGGCGGTGTCGCCGGCCGAACCACAGCGGGCGTTTTAGCGGTATGGCATGAATCATATCCCGCCTCCTTCGAGAAAAATCCTGGCCGTGTGCACCGCCAGTTGCGACAGTGGTTTATTTTCTATTCTAAATAGACCGGCAGGGCGAGGAACGGAAACCGCGTCAGACCGATCAGCGATAGGGCGAGCGGTACAGCAAACCGCCAGCGGGCCGCGCCGCCCCCTTGGTTATTCCTCAGCCGGCAGTGTTCCCGAGTCGAACGGCACCGGGCTTTGCGCCGCCAGGTAGGCGAAGACCGCATAGGCGGCCACGTTCTGGTTGAGGGCCGCGGGATCGACTTTGTCGAGCGTATCGTCAGCGGTGTGATGGAGGTCGAAATACGCGGTGCCGTCCTGCTGCAAATCGACTACGGCGCCGCCAAGGGCCTTGAGTTGGCCGAAATCGGCCCCGCCGTGCGCCTGACGTCCGCCGTCTGCGATACCCAGTGGGGCCAGCGCTTCGAAGATGGCGCGGATCGCCGGCAGGGCCGGATCGGCGACATGATAAGAGAAACGGTAAATCCGCCCGGCGCCGAAATCAGATTCGGCGGCGACGAGATTCGCGGCCAGATTCCCGGATTGCGACGCGGCATAAGCCTTACCGCCATAAACGCCTTGTTCTTCGTTGGCGAACAACACCACCCGGATGCCGCGTTTAGGGCGTTCGGGCAGATCGGCGAGCAGTTTGGCGGCGGCCATCGTGATGGCCACACCGGCCCCGTCATCGACCGCGCCGGTGCCCGGATCCCACGAGTCGAGATGACCGCCGATCAGCACCCATTCCTGCGCGGCCGACGTGCCACGGATTTCACCGATCACATTGGCCGAAGTGTATTGACCGTCGAATCCGGCATCGACCTCGAGATGCACCTTGACCGTCCCACCGTTGGCGAGCAGGCGGGCCAGTTGATCGGCATCGGGATTGCTCAAAGCCACCGCCGGGACGAGCGGTTCGGTACCGTCGCCAACCCGCATCATGCCGGTGTGCGGCAGGCGATGGCTGTCGGTGCCGATGGAACGCAGCAGCAAGCCCACACCGCCCTTGGCGGCGGTCACCAGGCTGCCGCGGCTGCGGCCGACGACGGCGGAACCATAGCCGGAACCATCGGCGCTGCGTGCCATGCGCCGGTCGATAAACACCAGACGGCCGCTGACCGCGGCGGCCTCGGCCTGTTCCAGTTCTTCGAGCGACGCGAAGCGCACGACATCGGCGCTGATACCGCCCGGCGGTGTCGCCGGGCTGCCGCCGAGGGCGATGGCGACCAAAGGCTGGGCCGCGGGTTCCACGATATCCACGCGCAGCGCGCCGCGCCGCCAGCGCGGGAAAGTGACCGGTTGCGTCCAGACTCGATCGAATCCGAGATTGCGGAACTGGCTTGCCGCCCACGCCACCGCCTTGGCATCGCCGGCCGAACCGGCCAGTCGCGGACCCACTTCGCTGGTCAACGATTCGAGCAGAACCCACACCGGAGAATCGCCGGCCACGGCCCGCTCACGCAACTGCCGCGCCGTATCCAGTTGTGTCGCCGTGTACGGAGCGGCATTTGCGGCAGCCGCCATGAGCAGGGCATAAGCCATCCCAGCCGGCACAACAAGCTGGGCAAGCAAACGTTTCATAACCTTCAGTTCCATGGATGTCCACCCAATTGTTGCATAGATTCCCGGGATTCTCGGTCAAGCTGGCGAGTGCAGCTTGTCCGATTCCCCGAAAAACCGTAGTCATTCTACGGTTCAAGCAGCCTGTCGGGCTTTGCCGGTCGAGGCGAAAATTCGGCTGCGCGAGGACAGA
>DAITQM010000035.1:0-22243 GCA_036832975.1 Pseudomonadota bacterium
CGCGAAGGCGGGCGCACGGTGGGCGCCGGCGTCGTTTCCAAGGTGATCGAGTGAGCGTCTCCGGACTGTACCGCGCGACGCTTCAGCGGAGTATTTGAACATGGCTCAGCAACAGCGCATCAGAATTCGCCTCAAGGCGTTCGATCACCGCCTGATCGACCGTTCGGCGCAGGAAATCGTCGATACCGCGAAGCGCACCGGGGCGCAAGTGCTCGGCCCGATTCCGCTGCCGACGAAAAAGGAGCGCTATACCGTGCTGATTTCGCCGCACGTCAACAAAGACGCGCGTGACCAGTACGAGCTGCGCACCCACAAACGGATGATGGACATCATCGAGCCGAACGACAAGACGGTCGACGCGCTGATGAAGCTCGACTTGGCCGCCGGCGTCGACGTCCAGATCAAACTGTATTGAGGCGCGAACATGAGCATCGGATTGATCGGCCGCAAACGCGGCATGACGCGGGTCTTCACCGAAGACGGCGCATCGCTGCCGGTGACGGTGATCGAAGCCGCGCCGAACCGGGTGACCCAGGTCAAGACCGCGGAACAGGATGGCTACCGGGCGATCCAAGTGACTACCGGCAGCCGCCGCCGGGTGCTGCTCGATAAGGCTGTCGCCGGGCACTATGCCCGCCACGGCGTCGAACCGGGCGAAGGGCTTTGGGAATTCCGCTTGGCCGCCGATGAAGGCGGCGACCTCGAGCCGGGCAGCGAGGTGACCGTGGCGCACTTCAGCGCCGGGCAGAAAGTCGACGTGAGTGGCGTCAGTAAGGGTAAAGGCTACGCCGGCACTGTCAAACGGCACAATTTCGGCACTCAGGATGCGACGCACGGCAACTCGGTTTCCCATCGCGCGCCGGGGGCGATAGGCCAGCGCCAGACGCCGGGCCGGGTATTCCCCGGCAAGCGCATGGCGGGCCACCTTGGTAACGATAAAGTCACGGCGCAGAGCGCCGAGATCGTCAAAATCGACGCCGCGCGCCATCTTTTGTTGGTCAAAGGTCCAGTGCCCGGTGCACCGGGCGGTCACGTCGTCATCCGGCCGGCCGTGCGGGCGGGAGGTTGATGATGGAACTGGCGTTCAAAGAAGGCGGCAAACTCAAGCTGAACGACGTGGTTTTCGGCCGCGATTTCGGCGAAGCGCTCGTCCACCAGGTCGTCGTTGCCTATCTGGCCGGCGGCCGGGCCGGGACCAAGGCGCAGAAAACCCGCTCGCAAGTGGCCGGCGGCGGACGCAAGCCGTGGAAGCAGAAAGGCACGGGCCGGGCGCGCGCCGGCACGATCCGCAGCCCGTTGTGGCGCGGCGGCGGCAAGACTTTTGCCGCGGTGCCGCGCGATCACAGCCAGAAAGTCAATCGCAAGATGTATCGCGCCGCGATGCAGGCGATTTTTTCTGAACTGGTCCGGCAAGAGCGGCTCGACGTGGTCAAAGCGATCCCGCTCGAGACGCCGAAAACCGCATCGCTTGCCGCTTGGCTCAAGGATTTCGCCGGCCGGCGCGTCCTGATCCTGGTCGACGAGTTGCCGATGAATCTTTACCTCGCGGCGCGCAATCTGCCCGACGTGGCGCTCAGCGAAGCGGCGCTCGTCGATCCGGTCAGCCTGGTCGGCGCCGACCGGGTGATCGCCACCGCCGAGGCAATGAAACGGATCGAGGAATGGCTGGCATGAAAAACGAACGTTTGTACAAAGTGTTGCTCCGCTCGCACGTTTCGGAAAAAGCGGCGCGCCTGCAAGCCGACGCGAACCAGTATGTTTTCGAAGTGGTGCGCGATGCCACCCGCGACGAAGTACGGGCCGCGGTCGAACTGATGTTCGGCGAAGGCCAGGGCAAGATCGAAGTCACCGGCGTGCGGATCGTCAACGTTCCGTCGCGGCGCACCGGCTTCCGCGGTCGCCGCGGCCGCCAGGGTGGCTGGAAGAAAGCGTACGTCCGGCTGGCCGCCGGGCAGAGTATCGACCTCGGCGAAGCCGACAAGTCGTAAGGCGTAAGGAGTTAGCAGCATCATGGCGATCGTCAAGGCCAAACCGACCTCCCCCGGACGCCGCGGCGTGGTCAGCGTCAAGCACGGCCACCTGCACAAGGGCGGGCCGTACAAGCCGCTGCTCGAAAAGAAATCGGCGACTGGCGGGCGCAACAACGCCGGGCGGGTGACAACCCGTCACCAGGGCGGCGGACACAAACAGCGTTACCGGCTGGTCGATTTCAAACGCCACAAAGACGGCATCGCGGCGCGTGTCGAACGGATCGAGTACGACCCGAACCGCACCGCGCACCTGGCGCTTTTGGTTTATCGCGACGGCGAGCGGCGGTACATCATTGCGCCGCAGGGTTTGACCGCCGGCGATGAAGTGATGAGCGGCCGCGAAGCGCCGATTCGGCCGGGCAACTGTCTGCCGCTGCGCAACGTGCCGGTGGGTTCTTCGGTGCACTGCATCGAACTCAAGCCCGGCAAGGGCGCGCAACTGGCACGTAGCGCCGGGGCCAGCGTCCAGCTCGTGGCCCGCGAGGGCGACTATGCGACGCTGCGCCTGAGGTCCGGTGAAATGCGCAAGGTCCACGCCCGCTGCCGGGCGACGATCGGCGAAGTATCGAACGGCGAGCACAACCTCGAGAAGCTCGGCAAGGCCGGCGCCCAACGCTGGCGCGGCATCCGGCCGACGGTGCGCGGCGTGGCGATGAACCCGGTCGATCACCCGCACGGCGGCGGCGAAGGGCGCACTTCCGGCGGCCGCCACCCGGTCTCGCCGTGGGGTACACCGACCAAGGGTTACAAAACCCGCAGCAACAAGCGCACGCAGAAATTGATCGTGCGGCGCCGCAACGCGAAGTAAACAGGAAATTCGACATGCCACGCTCACTGCGTAAAGGACCGTTCGTCGATCACCACCTGGCCCGCAAGGTCGATGAGGCGGTGGCCGCGAACAGCAAACGCCCGATCAAGACCTGGTCACGGCGCTCGATGATTCTGCCGGAGATGGTGGGACTGACCATCGCCATACACAACGGCAAGCAGCACGTACCGGTGTTGATCAACGAGAACATGGTCGGTCACAAGCTCGGCGAATTCGCGCCGACGCGGACTTTCCGCGGCCACTCGGGCGACCGCAAAACGGCGAAAGCCGGGTGACGGGCCGCATTTTTAAGGTGAACTGAGTTATGGAAACCAAGGCCATATTGCGCAATGCCAGAATCTCGCCGCAGAAAGTGCGGCTGGTCGCCGACCTGGTGCGCGGGCTGCCCGTCGAGCGCGCCGAGCAGGTGCTGGCGCTGACCCCGAAAAAAGGCGCGCGGCTGGTCCGCAAGGTGCTGCTCTCGGCGGTGTCGAACGCCGAACACAACGCTGGCGCCGATATCGACGAGTTGAAGATCAACTGCATCTACGTCGATGAGGGCACGGTGCTCAAGCGCGGTTTGCCGCGCGCCCGCGGCCGTCACAACCGGATCACCAAACGGACCAGTCACATCACCGTGGCGGTCAGCGACGAGTAAGGATCGACTATGGGACAGAAAGTACACCCGACGGGCATCCGCCTCGGGATCTCGAAGGACTGGAACGCCAAGTGGTTCGCCGGCAACGGCGACTACGCCGCGTTGCTGTCCTCGGATCTGAAACTCCGCCGCTTCATCGAAAAGCGGTTGAAAGACGCGGCCGTCAGCCACATCCAGATCGAGCGGCCGGCAAAAAGCGCCAAGATCACGATCCACACCGCCCGCCCGGGTATCGTCATCGGCAAGAAGGGCGAGGACATCGAGCGCCTGCGGCGTGAAGTCAGCGCCCTTTTAGGCGCTCCGGCGCACATCACCGTCAACGAGATTCGCAAGCCGGAGATCGATGCGACGCTGGTCGCCCAGGGCATTGCCGATCAACTCGAACGGCGCGTGATGTTCCGCCGCGCGATGAAGCGCGCCGTGGGCAACGCCATGCGCCTCGGCGCCCAGGGTATCAAAGTGATGATCGCCGGCCGCCTCAACGGCGCCGACATCGCGCGCACCGAATGGTACCGCGAAGGCCGGGTGCCGTTGCACACGTTGCGCGCCGATGTCGATTACGGCACCGCCGTGGCCCGCACTACTTACGGCGTGCTCGGCGTCAAGGTCTGGATTTATAAGGGCGAGGTGTTCGACCTGCCGAACGCCGCCGGCGGCGAAGCCGAGGCGCGCAGCGGGGCGCGGAGTTAAGTCATGCTGCAACCGAAGCGTAGTAAATACAGAAAGCAGATGAAGGGCCGTAACCGCGGCTTGGCGCAGGTGGGCAACCGCGTCAGTTTCGGCGAGTACGGCCTCAAAGCGGTGACCCGCGGTCATCTGAGCGCCCGCCAGATCGAGGCGGCGCGCCGCGCCATCACCCGCCACGTCAAGCGCGGTGGCAAGCTTTGGATCCGGGTATTTCCCGACAAGCCGATCACCAAAAAGCCCGTCGAAGTGCGGATGGGCAAGGGTAAGGGCAACGTCGAATTCTGGGTGGCGCCGGTCCAGCCCGGGCGCGTACTTTACGAAATCCAGGGCGTCAGCGAGGAAATCGCGCGCCAGGCTTTCGCCCGCGCCGCCGCCAAGCTGTCGGTGCAAACCACCTTTGTCAGCCGGAGCATGCTGTGATGAAAGCCGCCGATCTACGCGCCAAGACGCCGGCCGATCTCGAGCAGGAACACACTGCGCTGTTGCGCCAGCACTTCGCGCTGCGTATGCAAAAAAGCGCCGGCCAATCGACCGATACCAGCCAGTTGCGCAAAGTGCGGCGCAATATCGCGCGCCTTAAACAAGTGATCAGTGAAAAAAGCGGAGGAACCGCCGCATGACGATCGTTACACCGGCCAAGCGCACCCAGGTGGGGCGCGTGGTCAGCAACAAGATGGACAAAACGGTGACCGTGCTGCTCGAGCGGCGCGTCAAGCACGCGCTGTACGGCAAGTACATCACCCGGGCGACCAAGGTGCACGCCCACGACGAGGCCAACGAGTGCGGCGAAGGCGATACAGTGCGCATCGCTTCCTGCCGGCCGCTGGCGAAAACCAAAAGCTGGACGGTCGTCGAGATCGTCGAGCGCGCCGTCTGATACCGGCCGAGGTAAGAGCGATGATTCAGATGCAAAGTGTGCTCGACGCCGCCGACAACAGCGGGGCGCGCAAGGTGATGTGTATCAAGGTGCTCGGCGGCTCGAAGCGGCGCTACGCCGGCATCGGCGACGTGATCAAGGTGTCGGTCAAGGACGCCATCCCGCGCGGCAAGGTCAAGAAAGGCGAAGTCTACAACGCCGTGGTCGTGCGCACCGCCAAGGGCGTCAGGCGGCCGGACGGTTCGCTGATCCGCTTCGACGGCAATGCCGCGGTGCTGCTGAACAACAAACTGGAACCGATCGGGACGCGCATTTTCGGACCGGTGACGCGCGAACTGCGCTCCGAGAGGTTTATGAAGATCGTCTCGCTGGCGCCCGAAGTGCTGTGAGCGACGAGGAAAGGCGATGAAACGGATACGCAAAGGCGACGAAGTGCTGGTCATCACCGGACGCAGCAAGGGCAAGCGCGGCCACGTGCTGAAAGTACTGGCCGGCGGCGAGCGCCTGCTCGTCGAGAACATCAACCTGGTCAAGCGCCACACCAAGCCGGACCCGAGCCGCCAGAAACCGGGCGGCATTCTCGAAAAGGAAGCGCCGATTCACGTTTCCAACGTGATGCTCTACAACCCGGTGACGCGCCAAGGTGACCGCGTCGGTTTCCGCTGTCTGGAAGATGGCCGCAAGGTTCGGACTTTCCGGTCCACCGGCGAAGTCGTGGATATTTGAAGGTAATGACGATGATGGCGAGACTGGAACAATTTCAGCGCGACAAGATTGCCCCGGAGCTGACCGCCAAGTTCGGTTACAAAAATCCGATGCAGGTGCCGCGGATTACCAAGATCACGGTCAACTGTGGCGCCGGCGAAGCGGTGGCCAACAAAAAAGTGATCGATTCGGCGCTCGGCGATCTGGCCAAGATCACCGGCCAGCAGCCGGTGGTCACCAAGGCCCGCAAGTCGGTGGCCAGCTTCAAGATCCGTGACGGCTATCCGATCGGTGTCATGGTGACCTTGCGGCGCCGGAAGATGTACGAGTTCCTCGACCGCTTGATCAACATCGCGATCCCCCGGACCCGCGATTTCCGCGGCTTGAACCCACGGTCCTTCGACGGCCGCGGCAATTACAACCTCGGGGTCAAGGAGCAGATCATATTCCCCGAAGTGCATTTTGACGAGGTGGACGCGGTGCGCGGCATGGACATCGCCATCACCACGACCGCCGGAAACGACGAGGAGGCGCGGGCGCTGCTCGAGGCGTTCGGCTTCCCCTTCCGTAATCGATAGGAAACGACATGGCCAAGACCTGCATGATCGAACGCGAGAAGCGGCGCCGCAAACTGGCGGCGCGCTACGCCGCGCAACGCGCCGCGCTGAAAAAACTGATCGCCGACCCGGCGGCCGGTTATGAGGAGAAAACGGCGGCGATCAACAAACTGAATCAGTTGCCGCGCAACTCGAGTCCGTCGCGGCAGCGCAACCGCTGCGCTCTCACCGGGCGGTCGCGCGGTTACTACCGCAAATTCGGCCTGTCGCGCACGGCGCTGCGCGAAGCGACGATGCGCGGCGACGTGCCCGGCCTGCGCAAAGGCAGTTGGTGATTCGGCCCCGGTGGAATGGGCCTTTTTGAGCGATCCGGAGACTGATGCATCATGAGTATGAGCGACCCGATTTCCGACATGCTGACCCGCATCCGTAACGCGCAGGCCGTGCGCAAGCAGGAAGTCGGCATGCAGTATTCGAAAGTCAAAGAAGGCATCGCCCGCGTGCTGAAAGAAGAGGGCTACATTCTCGACTTTCACAGCAGCGAGGAAGGCAGCCACAAAAAGCTGAAAATCGTGCTGAAGTACGTTGCCGGCCGCGGCGTGATCGATCATCTTAAGCGGCTCAGCCGTCCGGGACTGCGCCAGTACCGCGGCAAGGATGAATTGCCCAGGGTGCGCGGCGGTCTCGGTGTCGTCATTGTCAGCACTTCGAAGGGCATCATGAGCGATGCCCGGGCGCGAGCCGAAGGGTACGGCGGCGAAATGCTGTGCGCGGTGGCGTGAGGTATTAAATTATGTCTAGAGTTGCCAAGAAACCCCTGACCTTGCCGGCCGGCGTCGAATTCAAACAGGCCGGCGAGCAGTTGACAATCAAGGGCCCGAAAGGTGTCCTGAGCATGGCGCTGGCCGGCCCGGTCGAAGTGGCGGTCAACGACGGTACCTTGCAGGTCGCGCCGGCCAACGACGAGGCATACGCCCTGGCCGGCACCGTGCGCGCCCTGCTCGGCAACATGGTGACGGGTGTTACCCAGGGTTTCGAGCGCCGCCTGCAGCTCGTCGGGGTCGGTTACCGGGCCCAGGCGCAGGGTGCGACGCTCAACCTGACGCTCGGCTTTTCGCACCCGATCGAATACCGGGCGCCCGAGGGGATCGCGCTCGAAACCCCGAGCCAGACTGAAATCGTCGTGCGCGGCATCGATAAACAACGGGTCGGCCAGGTGGCCGCCGAGATCCGCGCCTTCCGCCCACCCGAACCTTACAAAGGCAAGGGCGTGCGCTACGCCGACGAACGCATTTCGTTGAAGGAAGCGAAGAAGGCGTAAAAAGCAGGGCAGCGGCCCTGTTTTGCCCACACACGATGAGGTAGACGAGAACGTTATGAACCGCAAGAAAGCAAGCCGCCTGCGCCGTGCCCGCCGGGGCCGGTCGCAGATCCGCCGCCTCGGGGTGCCGCGCCTGTCGGTGCACCGCAGCGGCCGGCACCTTTACGCCCAGGTCATCGCGCCGGACGGCGGCACGGTGCTGGCGGCGGCCAACACCCTGCAAAAAGCGGTGCGCGAAACGCTCGGCGATGGTTCAACCTGCGACCGGGCGGCCGCTGCGGCGGTCGGCAAAAAAATCGCCTCGCTCGCCACGGGGGCCGGTATCGAGGTCGTCGCGTTCGATCGTTCCGGATTCAAATATCACGGCCGGATCAAAGCCTTGGCGGATGCGGCGCGTGAGTCCGGTCTCAAATTCTAAAGAAGGTCCAAGCGATGTCCGCGAATTTTGAAAGCAACGACGACGGCCTGATCGAGAAACTGGTCGCCGTCAACCGTGTCGCCAAGGTCGTCAAGGGCGGCCGCCAGTTCGGTTTTACCGCGCTGACCGTAATCGGCGACGGCAACGGCAAGGTCGGCTTCGGTTACGGCAAGGCCCGGGAAGTGCCGGTCGCGATCCAGAAAGCGATGGACCAGGCGCGGCGCAGCATGGTCGATATCCCGCTCAAAGACGGCACGCTGTGGCACCCCATCAAGGCGCGCCACGGCGGCTCGCGGGTTTACATGCAGCCGGCCTCGCAAGGCACCGGTGTGATCGCCGGCGGCCCGATGCGCGCCGTATTCGAAGCAGTCGGTGTGCACGACGTGCTGGCCAAGAGCATCGGCTCGAACAATCCGATCAACCTGGTCCGCGCCACCGTCAAGGGCCTACTCGACATGGATTCGCCGGAGCGCATTGCCCACAAGCGGGGCAAGACGGTCGAGGAGATCCTCGCCAATCATGAGGCGCAACATGGCTAAGAAAAAACAGACGCAATTGAAGGTGACGCTGGTCAAAGGGCTGCGCGGCGTCACGCACCACCATCGTGATACGGTGCGCGGCCTCGGCCTGCGGCGCACGAACCATTCGGTGGTGGTCGCCGACGTGCCCGAAATGCGCGGCATGATCAACAAGGTCAATTATCTGCTGCGTGTCGAACCGGCGTGACGGTCGTGGCAGCCGCCGCGCTGATGAACGCGATCTAAGGAATCTGAACGACATGAAACTGAATACACTCAAACCGCAACCCGGCAGCCGGCCGTCCCGGACCCGCGTCGGGCGCGGTATCGGCTCGGGCCTCGGCAAAACCGCGGGCCGCGGCCACAAGGGTCAGACCTCGCGCGCCGGTGGCTACCACAAAGTCGGTTTCGAGGGCGGCCAGATGCCGTTGCAGCGCCGGTTGCCGAAAATCGGTTTCGCCTCGCCGCACAAAGGCACCGGCGCCGAGTTGCGCCTCTACCAGCTCGCCGTACTCGACGGCGGTGAGGTCACGATGGCCGCGTTGCGCACTGCCGGCTTGATCGGCAAGCGCATCAAAACCGTGAAGCTGATCAATACCGGCGAGGTCACCCGGCCTTACAAGGTCAGCGGCATCGCCGTGACGCGGGGCGCCCGCGAGGCGATCGTCAAGGCCGGAGGCAGCGTCGCCTGATGTCCCGTTCATCATCGCAAATGGCGGGTATGTTCAGCGGCATCGGCCGCTTGCAGGAGCTGCGCCAGCGCCTGTTGTTCCTGCTCGGCGCCCTGTTGGTGTTCCGCCTGGGCACGTTCATCCCGGTGCCCGGCGTCAACCCGCTGGCCTTGTTGCAGTTCATGGAGCAGCAGCGCGGCACGATCATCGACGTCTTCAACATGTTCTCCGGCGGCGCGCTCGGACGCTTTTCGCTGTTTGCGCTGGGTGTGATGCCGTATATCTCGGCGTCGATCATCCTGCAGTTGATGGGCACCGCAATCCCGCAATTGCAGCAGTTGCGCAAGGAAGGCGAGAGCGGGCGGCGCAAGATCATCCAGTACACCCGCTATCTGACGGTTCTGTTGGCCGGCGTTCAGGGCATGAGCATCGCACTGGCCCTGCAGAACCAGACCGCCGGCGCCGGGCAGCCGATCGTGCTGGCCCCTGGGCCCGGATTCATTTTTATCGCCCTGGTGTCGCTGACCGCCGGGACGATGTTCCTGATGTGGCTCGGCGAGCAGATCACCGAACGCGGCATCGGCAACGGCATTTCGATGCTGATTTTCGCCGGCATCGTCGCCGGTCTGCCGAGCGCCATCGCGGCGACGATCGAGTTGGCGCGCACCGGCCAGTTGAACACCGCGGTGGTGCTGCTGATCCTGCTGTTGGTCGCCGCGGTCACCGCCTTCGTGGTCTTCGTCGAACGCGGCCAGCGGCGCATTACGGTCAACTATGCCCAACGGCAAGGGCGCCGCGCCTACAGCAGCCAGTCGTCACACCTGCCGCTGAAGCTCAATATGTCGGGCGTGATCCCGGCGATCTTCGCTTCCTCTCTGGTGCTCTTTCCGGCGACGCTGTCCACCTGGGTCGGCCAGTCGAGTGGCGGCGTGCGCTGGTTGCAGCAAATCGCCGGACAATTGAGCCCCGGCCAGCCGACCTATATCGCGCTCTATGGCGCATTGATCGTCTTTTTCTGCTTTTTTTACACCGCGATCGTTTTCAATTCGCGCGAGACGGCCGATAACCTCAAAAAATCGGGAGCATTCATTCCCGGCATCCGCCCCGGCCAGCAGACGGCGGAATACCTCGACAAGGTGCTGACCAAGCTGACCGCGGTCGGCGCTTTGTACCTGGCCGGCGTCTGCCTGCTCCCCGAATTTCTGATCGCCGAGTTCAGCGTGCCATTTTACTTCGGCGGCACCTCGCTTTTGATCATTGTTGTGGTGATTATGGATTTCATCGCCCAGGTGCAGGCCCATCTGATGTCGCATCAGTACGACAGCCTGCTGAAAAAAGCCAATCTCAAAGGTTACGGCCGCAGCGGCGTCGTCAGACGCTGACCGTCCGGCCCGCAACGTAGTGGACCCAATAGTTGCATAAATTTTGCTCGACTTCATCAAATTCACCATGAAATCATATAGTTATGACGCTATTAGCAGGAAAATCGAATTCATCTAAGGTGACGCGCCCGGTTTCTCGCCCAAGCTGGCGGCACATCTTGTCCGCTTCCCCTCGAACCGTAGAATTACTACGGTTCTTCGGAGAATCAGACAAGCTGCACTCGCCAGCTTGACCGAGAATTCCGGGAACTTATGCAACAATTGGGTGGAATGTCATCATGAAAGTTCAGGCATCGGTCAAGAAAATCTGCCGGCAGTGCAAGATTGTGCGGCGCAACGGCGTGGTCTACGTTATCTGTAAAGAGGCCAGGCATAAGCAGCGCCAGGGTTGAGGTCCCCAGGGTTGAGGCCCGGGTATGCCGCCCAGGAAACGCCGGCGTGGCGGCCATGAGGCGGGCCTGGGAGCCGCTCTTTGGAGACTGCGACCTTGTCTGGGAAGGCGGATATTGCTATAATGGCGTGTTACAGTCCGGATACCTGGCAGCGGCCGGGCGCGATGGTACGGTTGCAGGTCCGGCCTGCGGTAGTCTCGACTATGGTTGACCGGCTGTAAGCGGCCGGAATGTTTTGTGCCGGGCTGCGGCACGGCAGTATGGAGTATCGACGATGGCGCGTATCGCCGGTGTCAATTTACCGATTCAGAAACATGCCTGGGTGGCGCTGACCAGCATTTACGGCATCGGTCGCCCGCGGGCCCTGAAAATCTGCCAGGCGGCCGGTGTCGAGCCGGGGCGCAAGGTGCGCGACCTGACCGACGGTGAGGTCGAGAGCCTGCGCACCCAGGTCGGGCGCTTTGTCGTCGAGGGCGATTTGCGCCGGGAAGTGGCGATGAGCATCAAGCGCCTGATGGATCTCGGCTGCTACCGCGGTATGCGCCACCGCCGTGGTCTGCCTTTGCGCGGCCAGCGCAGCCGGACCAATGCCCGGACCCGCAAAGGTCCGCGCCGTCCGATCCGCAGGTAATCCCGGGCCAGGTCACTCGACGCCACGTCACCCTATTCAGACATACCGACATACTCACAAGGTCGATTCGCATGGCAAAACCAGCCGCACCGCGCAAGAAAGTCCGCAAAGTCGTCACCGACGGCATCGCGCACATTCATGCTTCGTTCAACAATACGATCATCACGATCACCGACCGGCAGGGTAATACGCTCGCCTGGGCGACCTCCGGCGGCGCGGGTTTCCGCGGGTCGCGCAAAAGCACGCCGTTCGCGGCGCAGGTCGCCGCCGAGTCGGCGGGCCGGGCGGCGCTCGATTATGGCCTGAAGAATCTCGAAGTGCACGTCAACGGCCCCGGCCCCGGCCGCGAGTCCTCGGTGCGCGCCTTGAACGCCGTGGGCTACCGGATCAGCAACATCATCGATAAAACCCCCATTCCGCACAACGGCTGCCGACCGCCGAAGCGGCGCCGGGTTTGAGCGGAGGCAAGTGAAAGATGGCACGTTATTTAGGTCCCCGTTGTAAGTTAGCGCGGCGCGAAGGCGCCGACCTCGGCCTGACCAGCCCGGCGCGCGGTCTGGAGTCCAAATGCAAGCTGGCTCAGCCTCCCGGCCAGCACGGTGCGGCCCGCCGCCAGAAGGTGTCGGATTACGCTTTGCAGTTGCGCGAAAAGCAGAAATTACGCCGGACTTACGGCGTTCTCGAGCGCCAGTTCCGCAACTACTACAAAAAAGCGGCGCAGCAGCGCGGTGCCACGGGCCACAACCTGCTGCGCCTGCTCGAGTCCCGCCTGGACAACGTCGTTTACCGCATGGGTTTCGCGGTGACCCGCGCCCAGGCCAGACAATTGGTCAGCCACCGCTGCGTCGAGGTCAACGGCAAGGTGGTCAATATCCCATCATCGCCGGTCAAGCCCGCCGACGTGATCGCCATCCGTGACAAGGCCCGCAAGCAGTTGCGCGTTGCCGAAGCGCTCAAGATCAGCCAGGAAATGGATCTGCTGCCCGTTTGGATAGAGGTTGACGCCGGCAAGATGTCCGGGGTGTTCAAGAACGTCCCCGATCGTGCCGACCTGCCGTCGGACATCAACGAAAATCTGATCGTCGAGCTTTATTCGAAATAAGCCCGGCGGTCAGGCAAGCGGGTTGGATGATCGACTCCCTGCGACGCAGCCGCGGGCGCTCGTGCCGAGTATCGAAACTACCGAGAGTGTGATAGATGACAGCTTCAAGCAGCATCAGGCTCGAAAACATGTTGAAACCGAACAGTGCCGTTGTCGAGCGCTTCACGCCGAGCCACGCCAAAATCGTGCTCGAGCCGCTGGAACGCGGCTTCGGGCATACGCTCGGCAACGCCTTGCGCCGGGTGCTGCTCTCGTCGGTGCCGGGTTGTGCGGTGACCGAAGTCGAAATCGAAGGTGTACAACACGAATACAGCGTTGCCGAGGGTCTGCAAGAGGATGTGATCGACGTCATGCTCAACCTCAAGCAGTTGGCATTGCGCATGAGCGGCAAGGAGCGCGCCGAGCTGACACTGAAAAAGAAAGGCAAGGGCGCGGTGACCGCCGGCGACATCGAACTCGATCATTCCATCGAAGTCGTCGATCCGGAATTCGTGATCTGCCATCTGACCCGCGACAGCGAAATCACCATGCGGTTGACCGTCGAGCGCGGCACCGGTTATCGCCCGGCGGTTCGCATCCAGGGCGATGAAATGGAAAGTCCGGCTCCGATCGGCCGCTTGCTGCTCGACGCTTCGTTCTGCCCGGTGCAGCGCGTCGCCTATGCGGTGGAAGCGGCGCGTGTCGAGCAGCGCACCGACCTCGACCGCCTGGTGATCGACATCGAAACCAACGGCAGCATCGATTGCGAAGAGGCCGTCAAATACGCCGCCAACGTGCTTGCCGATCAGTTGTCGGTGTTCGTCGATTTCACCACCCGCGACGAGCGGCAGGCGGCCGCTGGGCGCCAGACGATGGACCCGCTCCTGTTGCGCCCGATCGATGAACTCGAACTGACGGTGCGTTCGACCAATTGCCTGAAGGCCGAGAACATCATGTACATCGGCGAGCTGGTGCAGCGCACCGAGAATGAATTGCTGAAAACCCCCAATCTGGGGAAGAAATCGCTGGTTGAGATCAAGGACGTCCTGGCATCGCACAATCTCAGTCTCGGCATGGTTATCGGCAACTGGCCGCCGCCCGGCCTGTCCGGCGCCGACTGAGTCACTTTATAACGGAGTCAAGATCATGCGCCACCTCAAATCCGGCCGCAAACTGAACCGCAACAGCAGCCATCGCCGCGCGATGTTCCGCAACATGGCGTCTTCGCTGTTCAAGCACGAGACGATTACGACCACGGTACCCAAAGCCAAAGAGCTGCGCCGGGTCGCCGAGCCGTTGATCACGTTAGCTAAAATCGACTCCGTTGCCAATCGCCGGCTGGCCTTTGCCCGGCTGCGCGACCAGGAAGCTGTTGGCAAATTGTTCACCGACCTTGGGCCACGCTTCGCGACCCGCCCAGGCGGTTATCTGCGTATTCTGAAATGCGGTTTTCGCGTCGGCGACGCCGCACCTCTGGCGCTGGTCGAACTGCTCGACCAGCCTGCCGCCGAGGACGTCGCACGGGCCGCTTGATTTTATTCCCGCGGTACAAAGCAGCCCGTCAGCCGGGCTGTTTTTATTTTAAATGGATAAAACAGATACGCCGCTCGGCGCCGTGATCCAGCAGAAGATCGCTGCCGCCGGGCCGTTGCGCTTTCGCGAATTTATGGCGCTGTGCCTGTATCACCCACGGCATGGTTATTACACTTCGCCGGCCAGTCCGTTCGGTGCGGCGGGCGATTTCGTCACCGCCCCGGAACTCGGACCGTTGTTCGGCCGAGCGCTGGCCCGCGGCCTTTGGCCATTGATCGATTCATTTGGCCATTATGAAATTGTCGAGATCGGGGCCGGCAGCGGCCGTCTGGCGCGCGATCTGATCCGTGCCCTGGCCGCCGCCGGGCGGTTGCCGGTACGGTATCGTATCGACGAGATCAGCCCAGCGCTCCGCCGGCGACAGGCGGAGTTGTTTGCTGGGCTGCCGGCCGAACTCCGCTCGCGCATCGCCTGGGAGGGGGGCGGCGCGGTGAGCGATCTGCCGCACCTGGTCATCGCCAACGAAGTGCTCGATGCCTTGCCCGTGTCGCGGGTCGTACGGCGCGGTGCCGCGTGGCTCGAGTTGGGTGTGGTACTGGCCGGCGATCGTTTCGCATGGTGTGAACTGTCGCCCGATCCGGCGACTGCCGAGCGGCTCGCGGCCTTGGATGCCGCTGTGGATTTCGACTGGCCTGACGGCTATCTCAGCGAAGTCCATCCGGCGATCGCTCCGGCCCTGGCGCAGTGGACCGCCGGTTGGCGCCCTGGCGCGCTCATCCTCGTCGATTACGGCTATCCGCGCCGCGAATTCTACTTGCCCGAACGGGCGATGGGCACGCTGCTTTGCCACCGCCGCCACCGCGTGCACGACGACGCGCTGTACGCGCCGGGGGCGCAGGATTTAACTGCCTTCGTCGATTTCACGACCGTGGCCGAAGCTGCCACGGTGCTCGGTCTCGAGGTTCTGGCCTATACCAGCCAGGCCGAGTTCCTGCTGGCCGCCGGCATTCTCGATGAACTCGCGGCGGACGCCGAGCGGCCCGCCGAAGCACGCCGCCTGCTGTTGCCTGGAGAAATGGGCGAGCGCTTTCAGGTGATGGCCCTCGGACGTGAGATCGATCCGGCGCTTTTGCCGCCGGCAGCCGACTGGCGGCATCGGCTGTGAAGCGGGCCATATACAGCGGTGCCGGCCGGCGTTACACTCGGGTTATTCCCCCATCGTGAGTCACGCCATGCAGACGATTTCCGAGTTGTTCGACGAATACGGTTTGAGCCACCGCCATCCCTTCAATAAACGGGTGCACTGGATCTGTGTGCCGGCTATCTTGTGGAGCCTGTTGGCGCTGTTGTGGTCCGTGCCGCCGGTCGGCGGCTTCGGCGCGCCGCCACTGAACTGGGCGGTGCTGGCGGTGATCGCGATGACCGTTTATTACGGGGTCTATTCCTGGCGATTGGCGATCGGCATGGTGCTGGTCAACGCTGTGTTGCTCGGGCTCTGCGCCGTTCTGGCCGAGGCGTTGCCGCTGCCGCTCTGGCAGGCGGCGTTGATCGTATTCGTGGTGGCCTGGATCGGGCAGTTCATCGGCCACCACGTCGAAGGCGCCCGGCCGTCGTTTTTCAAGGACCTGCAGTTTCTGCTCGTCGGTCCGGCCTGGCTCCTGGGCTTTGTTTACCGGCGTTTGCGGCTGGGGTATTGAGGTGCGGCAGGCTCAGATCCGGTAGGCGAAAAATTTCATCACTCCGGCGGTCAGCGCCATCAGCCGAGTGACGGGGGTGGGCAGCGGTGCGGCGCCGGCCCGCTCGGCCATTGCAGCGTGGCCGGCCTCATCTTTTTTCATCTGCTCGATAATCGCGCGGCTCGCCTCGTCGGCGGCCGGCAGGCGGCCCAGGTGGTTGACGAGGTGGGCTTCGACCTGATGTTCGGTTTCGGCGAGAAATCCGAGGTTCCAGCGGTCGCCCAAGGCGCCCGCCGCCAGGCCGATGGCGAACGAGCCCGCGTACCACAAAGGTGCCAACTTCGACGGCCCGCTGCCGAGTTCGGCGAGACGGGCGGCGCACCAGTCGAGGTGGTCGAGTTCTTCGTCGGCGGCACGCTGCATTGCCTGCTGTACCGCAGCGTTACGGGCGGTCAGCGCCTGGCCGGAATAAAGCGCCTGGGCACAGATCTCGCCGGCATGGTTGACGCGCATCAGCCCGGCGGCGTGGCGGGTGGCGGCCGCATCCAAAGGCGCCGTAGTGGCTTCGGTTGCGTTGTCCGGCGGGTAGGGCCGGGGCTTCGCCTCGCTGTGACGTGGCACCGGCCGTTGGCCGCTCGTCACCGCCAGGGCCAGATCGAGGCGGGCGAAAAGCCGGTCGAGCGGACTGAATTCGCGACGTTCCGTAGGCCCGCTCATGGGGTATCGAATTCCGCGGCCCGCGCCTGGCGGGCGAGGCGGTCGGTGACGGCGTTGACATAGGCATGGCCGGCGGTGGCACCGAAGCGATGCGCCAGATCCACCGCTTCGTTGATCACGACCCGCGCCGGAATTGCGGGGCAATGCAATAGTTCGTAAGCCGCCAGCCTGAGGATGGTCCGTTCGAGTGGATCGATCTGGGCCAGCGGCCGGTCGAGCAAGGCTTGCAGGGCCTTGTCGAGCGTCGCTGCTCCGCCGGTCACGCCGCTGACCAGTTCGGTGAAATGTGGTTTATCCACGCCGGCGAAATCTTGTGCGGCGGCGAACTGGGCGATGATCTCGGCGGCCGGCGATGGGTTGAGATGCCATTGGTAAAGCGCCTGCAGGGCACGGCGCCGGGCGCGGCTGAGCGGCGCGTGGTGGTGCTCGGTGCTCATCGCGCTTCGCCGGTGGCGAGGCGATCGATCACTTCGCTCATCTCGAGCGCGGCCAGCGCCATTTCGAAACCCTTGTTGCCCTGCCGGCGCGCGGCGCGGGCCAGGGCTTGGTCCAGCGTATCGCAGGTCAGGACGCCGAAGATCACCGGTACATCGGTGTCGAGCGCGACACGGGTCAGGCCGCTGGCGGCGCTCGCCGCGACGTGATCGAAATGCGCCGTCTCGCCACGGATCACCGCGCCGAGTGCGAGTACGGCGCGGTAGCGGCCACAAGCCGCCAGCCGCTTGGCGGCGAGCGGCAGTTCGAAGGCGCCGGGAACGCGGATGACGGTGAGCTGTTCGGCGGCGATGCCGTGTGCCGCAAAGCCGTCACGTGCCCCGGCCAGAAGCTCGGCGACGACCGGTTCGTTGAAACGCGCCGCGGCGATGGCGAAGCGCTGGGGGGCGGCGGGTCTCATCGGCTGCTGTCCATGGTCTGCGGTTCGAGATAGGCGACGACTTCCAACCCGAAGCCGCCCAAGGCATGGAAGCGTTTCGGGGCGCTGAGCACCTGCATTTTTCGGATGCCGAGGTCGGCGATGATCTGGGCGCCGACGCCGTAAGTACGCAGTTCATGGACGCTGGCCCGCTCGCCGGCCGGCGGCGCCGCGTCGCAGCTTTCGAGCCGTGCCAGGCACGCTTCGTCGTCTTCGCCGCTGCCGAGCACCAGCACCAGCCCCTTGCCGCGCCGTTCGATTTCCTGCAGCGCCACCCGTACCGGCAGCCCGAAGCGGTCGTCGTCGATGGCCAGCACGTCGCTCAGCAGGTTCTGGACGTGGACCCGCACCAGGAACGGTTCGTCCGGATCCGGCCGGCCCTTGAGTAACGCCCAGTGCAGGCGTCGCTCGATCAAGTCGCGATAGACGATCAGGTCGAAATCGCCGCAGGCCGTGGCGACGGGGCGGTGCGCCACCGGCTCGATGGTCCGCTCGTGATGCATCCGGTGGTGGATCAGGTCGGCGATCGTGCCGATTTTGAGATTGTGGTGCTGCGCGAAGGCTTCGAGTTCGGGGCGGCGCGCCATGCTGCCGTCCTCGTTTAGAATTTCGACCAAGACGGCCGCCGGTTCGAGGCCGGCGAGCAGGGCGAGATCGACCGCCGCTTCGGTGTGCCCGGCGCGGCTCAGCACACCGCCCGGCTGGGCCATCAACGGGAAGACGTGGCCGGGTTGCGTGAGATCGCCGGGCTTGGCGTCGGGACGCACCGCGGTGCGGATCGTGTGCGCCCGGTCGTAGGCCGAAATGCCGGTCGTCACGCCTTCGGCGGCTTCGATCGAGACTGTGAAATTGGTCGAAAAACGCGCTTGGTTGTCGTTGACCATCAGTTTCAGGTTCAGTTGCCGGCAGCGTTCGCGGGTCAACGGCAGACAGATCAGGCCGCGGCCGTAGCGCGCCATGAAGTTGATATCCTCGGGCCGGACCAAGCTGGCGGCCATGATCAAATCGCCTTCGTTTTCGCGGTCCTCGTCGTCCATCATCACCACCATCTTGCCGCGGCGGATGTCGTCGAGGATTTCGGGTATCGTGTTGAGTGTGGTCATGGCTCTACTGGAAAGGACAGCCGGCGGGCGACGTAACGGGCGATCGGATCGACTTCGAGGTTGACCCGGTCGCCGGCGACGAGATCGGACAAAGTGGTGTTTTTCAGCGTATGCGGAATCAGCATCACGCAAAAGCCGCCGGCATCGACCTCGTTGACGGTCAGGCTGACGCCGTCGATCGCGATCGAGCCTTTGGGCGCGACCAGCGGCAGCAACGCCTGCGGCGCGTCGAACCACAGGCGGCGGGCGGCATCGAGGTCGTCGCGGCTGCGGACCACGCCGATCCCATCGACGTGGCCGCAGACCAGATGGCCGTCGAGCAGCGTCGCCGGGGTCAGCGGCAATTCCAGGTTCAGTCGCCGGCCCACCGGCAGTGCACCGAGGGTCGTTATGGCCAGCGTTTCCGGCGACAGATCGGCTGCGAAGCGGCCGGGTAGGGCGGCCGTCGCCGTCAGGCACACGCCGTTGACCGCGACGCTGCCGCCGGTCACTGGGTCCAGACCGGGGCAGTCGATGTTGAGGCGATGGCCGCCATCCGGATCGCGGCCGGCCAGTGTGCCTTGGAAGTGGATCAGGCCGCTGAACATGGCGCCTCCGGGCGGCGGAAGATCAGCCTGATATCGTCGCCGCAGCGCCGGTGATCGTGCAGGCGCCAGTGCCGGCGGTCGGCGAAGCGTTCGAGGCCGGGCAGGCGGGCCAGCGGCCGAGCGCGGTCGCCGAGCAGCACCGGCGCCAGATAGACAATCAACTCATCGACCAGGTCGGCGCCGAGCCACAGGCCGGACAATGTCGCGCCGGCTTCGACGTGGAGTTCGTTGATCTCGTCCGCCGCCAATTGGTGCAACAACGCGGTGAGTTGCGCCGTCGGATCGGCGGCGTTTCCCGGCAAGCGGCGCACTTCGATCGGCGTGGCGGCCAACGCTGGGGCGGTGTCCGCCGCGGTCAGATAAACCACCACCCGGCCCGGCGGGGCGAAAATCCGCGCCGCCGGGTCGAGGTCGCCTTGCCGGCTGAGGATCAGCCGGAGGGGTTGCCGCGGGTTGCGGCCGAGCCGGACATCGAGCCTGGGGTTGTCAGCGCGCACGGTGGCGCCGCCGGTCAGGATTGCCGAGGCCCGCGCCCGCCAGCGCTGGACGTCGGCTCTGGCCGCTTCGCCGGTCAACCATTGGCTCTGCCCGTTGGCGGCCGCGGTGCGGCCGTCGAGGCTGATCGCCAGTTTCAACCGGACCCAGGGACGGTGGCGTTCGTGGCGGCTGAAAAAACCGATATTCAACGCCCGGCTGCCGGCGGCCAGGACACCCGAGACGACTTCGATTCCGGCGGCGGCCAGGCGCTCAGCGCCGCCGGCGGCACGCCGGTGGGGGTCGGCCGCCGCGATGACCAGCCGGCGGATACCGGCAGCGACCAGGGCCGCTGAACAGGGCGGGGTCCGGCCGTGGTGGTCGCATGGTTCGAGCGTGACATAACAGTCGGCGCCGCGCGCCAGGTCGCCGGCTTCGGCCAGGGCGTGGACCTCGGCGTGCGCTTCGCCCGCCCGGCGGTGCCAGCCGCGGCCGACGATGCGATCGTGACGGGCGATCACGCAGCCGACCCGCGGGTTGGGGTCGGAGCTGTACAGACCGCGGCGCGCCAGGCGCAGCGCCGCCTGCATCATCCGCTCGTCACGTTCGGCCAGGCTCATCCGCGATGCTGTTTGAGCAGTGAGATCTGCCGTTGGTCGTCGATCGACGGGCCGTCGCGTTCGAGCCGCTCGATCTCCTCGCGGAAGGCCTGGACGTCCTCGAAGCGGCGGTACACCGAGGCGAAGCGGACGTAGGCCACCTGGTCGAGGCGGCGCAATTCGCCCATCACCCACTCGCCGATCTGGCGACTCGAAATTTCGTTGTCGTCCAGGGTTCTGATGTGCTGCACCAGGCGGCGGACGGCGCGTTCGATATCGCCGGTCGGCACCGGGCGCTTTTCGAGGGCTTTCAACATCCCGGCGCGCAGCTTGTCTTCGTTGAACGGCTCGCGGCTGCCGTCGCTTTTGATCACGTTCGGCGCTTTCAGCACGGCGCTCTCGAAGGTGCTGAAGCGCGCCCCGCAGCGCTCGCAGAGGCGCCGCCGCCGGACCTGCGTCCCCTCGCCGCTGAGCCGGGAATCGACGACCCGGGTATCCGGGTGGTGGCAGAACGGGCACCACATCGCCGGAGCGCGTCATCCGCTGCGGTAAACGGGGTGGCGGCGGTTGAGGTCCAGGGCTCGTTCCCGGACGCGTTGCTCCACCGCCGCGTCGCCGGGTGCGTCGAGCACATCGCACATCAAGCCCGCCAGTTTGCGGCAATCGTCCGTGGAAAAGCCGCGTGTCGTCACTGCCGGGGTACCGATGCGCAGCCCGCTCGTCACGAATGGCGATCGGGTCTCGCCGGGCACGGTGTTCTTGTTGACGGTGATATTGGCGCGGCCGAGCGCGGCTTCCGCGTCCTTGCCGGTGTAATCGCGGCCAGTGAGGTCGATCAGGAACAGATGGTTATCGGTGCCGCCGGAGACGACTTTATAGCCGCGGTCGATCACCCCCTGGGCCATGGCGCGGGCGTTGTCGATCACCCGTTGCTGGTAGTCGCGAAATTTCGGTTGCAAGGCCTCCAGAAAGGCCACCGCCTTGGCAGCGATGACGTGCATCAACGGTCCGCCCTGGGTGCCGGGAAAAACCAGCGAGTTGAGTTTTTTGTTCAGCGCTTCGTCGTCGCCGGCGAGGATCAGGCCGCCGCGCGGGCCGCGCAGCGTTTTGTGCGTCGTCGAGGTCGTCACATGGGCGTGCGGCACCGGGTTCGGGTACAGACCGGCGGCGACCAGGCCGGCGACGTGCGCCATATCGACGACCAGAAAAGCCCCGACTTCGTCGGCGATGGTCCGCAAGCGCGCCCAGTCGATGGTCCGGGAATAGGCCGAAAATCCCCCCATGATCATTTTCGGTCGGTGTTCGCGGGCCAGTGCGGCCAGCGCGTCGTAGTCGATCAAACCGGTGGCGTGATCGACGCCGTAGTGCACGGCGCGGAACAGCTTGCCGGAGAAGTTGACCGGCGAGCCGTGGGTCAGGTGGCCGCCCTCGCTGAGATTCATGCCGAGAAAGACGTCGCCCGGTTCGAGCAGCGCCAGATAGACCGCGGCGTTGGCCTGCGAACCCGAGTGCGGCTGGACATTGGCGTAGCCGGCGCCGAACAGGCGCCGGGCGCGCTCGATCGCCAGTTTCTCGGCGACATCGACGAATTCGCAGCCGCCGTAATAGCGGCGACCCGGATAGCCCTCGGCGTACTTGTTGGTCAGCACCGAGCCCTGCGCTTCGAGCACCCGCGGCGAGACGTAATTCTCCGAGGCGATCAGCTCGATATGCTCCTCCTGGCGCCGCCGCTCCGCGGCGAGCGCCGCTTCAAGCTCGGGGTCGAAAGTGGAGATCGTGGCACGGGCATCGAACATGGAATGAGCCTGTAAAACGCCGGCTCGGGCAACCGGCGGGAACATCACATTTTAACCCAATAGTTGCATAAATTTTGCTCGATTTACTTGGGCAATCCTGCCCTCGCCC
>DAITQM010000036.1:0-20283 GCA_036832975.1 Pseudomonadota bacterium
TCCAGTCATACCTCATAGTATAACCTATGTGGCTTTACTTATGCATGTATTAATATTTCGCTGACACAATCATCAAGGCACAGGAGATTGCCAGGGAAGAAGTAGATTTTGTGCTGGCCAAGACACGATTCTATGCAGCATACGGCGACCAGTTGAATAGTCGGCAGGCCACGATGGTGTCTAGAGTGTTCGCTGAAGGTCGAAAAGGCTTTGAAGGTGGAATAACGACAAAAAAATATGAAGCGATTACCAAATGTCCCAATCGAACAGCCAGTCGTGACCTTTCTGACCTGGTTGCCAAGGGAATTATCACCCCGCTACCGGGTGGTGGGAGAACGACGCGCTATGAGTTGACGACTGTTAAACCGGCTCAGTCTGGTCTGACGAGGAAATGATTCTCTCCGCTATGGACCGAGCGATTTTGCGATGGGCGCGCGCCAGGCGGTCGAGTTTTTTGGTGGTCTGGGTTGTTCGATCCAAACCTGGCTTGTTTTGCCTTGCTGTCGCGGATAAAATTACCGGCAACATTGAATAGTTGCTGGTATAAATATCCAACATGTTTGAGGGTGGAACAGAAAAGGTTCACATTTTTTAACACAATAGTACTAAGGACTATTGCAAAAATATTTGAACTGTCGGACGCAGCGCTCGAATCGAAAACACCCCCTCCCCAACCCTCCCCCGCCAGCGGGGGAGGGGGAAAAGAGGCGATACCTCGCAAGCGGGGGGGGGAGAGGCGATCCCTCGCAAGCAAGGGAGTCTAATTTTTACCCCCGCTGGTGGGTGCAGTCTCATTTTTCCTCCTCCCCGCTGGCGGGAGAATGAGGTCTAATTTTTACCCTCCCCCGCTGGCGGGGGAGGGGTAGGGAGGGGGTAGGTGGCTGGAGTCAGACATCATTGCTGGATGTCATTCCCGGGCCGGACGTTTGCTGCGCCGTTCGGCGCTCCGGGTCTGGCGTTCGGCGCGATGTTTTTCGATGCTGCGGTAGGCGAAGGTGACCATGGATTCGGGTTTGATGAAGCCTTGGCCCCATTTTTCGTCGTAGGCGGCGGTCGGTTTGGCGGCGATGGTTTCTTCCAGGGTTTTGCCGCCGGCAACGAACGGCCGTACCGCATCGCGGACACCGATCAGCATGGCGTGGTAGTCGGCGAGTTCGGCGCGGCCGGCGAGCGGGCCGTGGCCGGGGATGATTTTGGTTTCGTCGTTGCATTCACCGATGAGCATGCCGCTGGCCATGATCATGCCGTGCAGCGAACCGCCGCTGTCGAGGTCGATGAACGGGTACATCCCGTTGAAAAACGTGTCGCCAAAGTGATAAACGTTGCTGTTGACAAAATGGATGATTGCATCGCCGTCGGTGTGAGCATGCGCCACGTGGATGATCCGCGCTTCGTCGCCGTTGAGGTGCAGCGACAGTTCATCGTTAAAAGTGACCACCGGCAGGGCGATCGGTGGGGCGGCTTTGACTTCCGTTTTGAAAAATTCGAGGACTTGATCGGCGGCCATCCGGTGGCGGACGTTGTCATGGGCGATGATCACGCTGCCGCCCTGGCCGAAGTTTTCGTTGCCGCCGGTGTGATCGCCGTGCCAGTGGGTGTTGATCACGAAGCGGACCGGCTGCGTCGAGATTTTGCCGAGCGCGGCGCGGATCTTGTCGCTGAGCGGGGCGTACTGATCGTCGATAATGAACACGCCGTCGGCGCCGGCTGAAACGCCGATGTTGCCGCCCCGTCCTTGCAGCATGTACAGCGTGTCGGTCAGTTGGGTCGTGGTGATTTCGACAGTGGAAAAATCCTGGCCTTGAGCCTGGGCGAGCGGGCCGGCGGCGATGCCGAGCAGGCCGGCGATGAGCGGCAGTGAGCGGTGGTTCATCGAGCTATTCTCCGGAAGGGTAGCGGTGGTCGATGGTCAATTCTATCGTTTCGGCGCCGGCGCCGGTCGCGAGCACGGGGCCGTAGCCTTCGAGGTCGCCGGCCTGGGGCAGGGCCTCGCCGCTCGCCGACCAGCGGGCTCCGATTTTGAACGTCGCGGCGGACGACAAGTTCCGGCCGGGCAGCATTGCGTCTTCGTCGCTGAGCGTCACGTCGAGCGGGAACGGGCCGGGGGCGACGCGCTTGCCGGCGTAGGGCGGCCCGCCTTCCGGCGGCCGGGCGAAAACGAACAGGACACCGCCGTCGGGGGCCGCGGAGGCAAGCGCGGGATCGAGAGCGATACGAAGACGTAACACGGTCGGCCGGCCGGTTTCCGGGGGGCGTTCGACGGCCGGGGCGGTGGCGGCCAGTGGGGTGTCGTCGTTTTGCGCGGCCCGTGCCTGGGCGATCTGGGCATCGAGAGCGGCGGCGACTTCGCTGCCGTCGGTCAGCCGCGCCCGCAGGCGTTGCCAGTGTTCGATCGCTGTGGCGTATTCGGCGCGCTGCGCGGCGTCGAGTCCGGCGAGCCACAGACCTTTTTGGTTCTCGGGATCAGCGGCGAGCGCCTGGGCGAGCAGTTCGCGCGCCACGGGCGGCAATTCAGGCTGGCCGCCGGCGAAGAGCATCGCTTCGACGGTTTCAACCTGCAAGCCGGGATCATCGGGAGCGATCCGGCGGGCGGTTTGCAGGGCATCCAGCGCTTCGTCATATTGCCCCAGCGTCTTCAGAGTACGACCGAGCAAAGCCCAGCCGGCGGCGTCGTCGGGGACCGCCGCCAGGCGGTCACGCAACGATTGCACCGCCTGGCTGATATCGCCGGGCGTCGCCTCGCCGGGTTGCGGATTGTGGACAGTGCGCGCCGCTTCGGGGGCGAGCGCCTCGGGCCGGCCGATTGCGCCGTACAAAGCGACCGCGGCGAGCGGCAGCAACACGCCGATCGTGATGGCCAGCAACGGGCGGCGGGTGTCGGCGGGCGCCGCGGCGAGCTGGCGTCGGTATTCAGCGTCGTTCAGTATCCCGGCGCTCCGGGCGCGGTCGAGCGCCCGCCGCTTGCGGCGGCGAGGATCTCTGAGCAGCGGTCCGGCGATCAGGAGCACGGCGGCGAACAGGATCGCCGCCGCCGCGGCGATGAAGGTCAGATCAATCATCGTTCATCTCGTCAGCGGCCGCAGCGTCCGATAAAGACCCGGCGGCGGGCTGCCGGCGGCGGATCGCGCGGCCGACCAGCCACAGGCCGGCGGCGACGAACACCAGCGGCCCGAACCACAAAAGCCAAGTCGCAGGCTCGACCGGCGGGCGGTACAGCACGAAGGTGCCGTAGCGGGCGACGAGATACGCCTTGATCTCGTCGTCGCTCAGCCCGCGGCGCATCAGATCCAGCACTTCGCGGCGCAGATCCTTGGCGAGAAAGGCATCGGAATCGAGCAGGTTTTGGTTCTGGCAGACCAGACAGCGCAGTTCGGCGCTCAATGCCTGGTTGCGTTCGGCCTCGGCTGCGTCGCGGAAATCGAGCGGTTCGATCGCCGCGCCATCGAGTGCCCAGATGAAACAGAGGCAAGCGGCGAGGCGTTTCACTGCTCATCCTCCCGGTTCAATTGTTCGAGCAAGGGCTTGATCGTTCCTTGCCAGTCCGTCTCGCTCATCGGCCCGATCTGCTTGTAACGGACGATGCCGCGGCGATCGACGACGAACGTCTCGGGCGCGCCGTAAACGCCGAGATCGATCGCCACTTTGCCGGGCAGATCGGTGAAACTGAAAGCGTATGGGTCGCCGTAGCGTTGCAGCCAGCGCGCCGCGTCGTCCGGGTCGTCTTTGTAATTGAAACCGTAAACCGGGACCAGGCTGCTTTTGGCGATGCGGTCGACCAGCGGGTGTTCCACCCGGCAGCCTGGGCACCAACTGCCCCACACGTTGAGCAGGTACGGCCCCGCGAGTTCGCCGCTGGCGGCCGTGCGTCCCGGCTGATTGAGCACAGGTAGACTAAACTGTGGCAACGGTTTGCCGACCAGCGGCGAGGGGATGATTTCCTTGTACGGCGCGTTGTACAGGCCGGCGACGAGCAACGCCGCCAGGGCGAAAAAGATCAGCACCGGCAGCAGGCGGCGGATCATGACGCGGCGGGCAGGGCGCCGCCGGGGAGCGGGGCCGGTTGCGGTGCGGCCGTCGCGGCCAGCGGCTGGCGCAGGCGGCGGTCGGCGGCGGCGAAAAAGCCGCCGGCGAGGATGAAGATCGCGCCGAACCAGATCCAGCGGATAAATGGTTTGTAATAGATGCGAACGCTCCACGTTCCCTGATCGTCGAGCGCTTCGCCGAGCGCGAGGTAAAGGTCGCGTGTCACACCCCAGTCGATCGCCGCTTCGGTCATCACCTGACCCGATGCCGTATAACGCCGTTTCTGCGGTTCGAGCACGGCGACTTCACGCGCCCCGTGGCGTATCGTGAAATGCCCTTGCCGGGCTTCAAAATTGGGCCCTTGAACCGTGGTCATCGCGGTGAAGGCAAAAGTGTATCCAGCCACCTCGACCTGCTCGCCCGGCGCCAAACGCACGTCGCGTTCGATCCCGCCGCTCTCGACCATGCTGACGCCGATGACGAACACTCCGACGCCGAAATGGGCGAGTCCCATGCCCAGCACGCCGCCCGTGAAGCGGCCGCCGGCGCGCCACCGCCGAACGAGATAGGCCACCGTACCTAACATGAGCCAGAGCCCGCCGAGCATGCCGAACCAGGCGCGCGGCGCGTCGCCGGCCAGCAGCCAGGCGGCGATCAGGCCGATGGCCAGCGCCGTGATGAGGACCGGGCGCAGCGCCGGCCACAACCGCGAGAGGCGATCGGCCCGCCACCGGCTATACGGTCCGGCGACGATCAGCAACACGACCGGGGTGATCAACAACGTGAATAAGGTGCCGAAGTACGGCGGTCCGACCGAGATTTTACCGAGCCCGAAGGCATCGGCGACCAGCGGATACAGCGTGCCGAGCAGCACCATGCCGAGCGCCGCGGCGAAAAAGACGTTGTTCAGCATCAACAGAGTTTCGCGCGACAGCCAGGCGAAACCCTCGCCGGCTTCGAGGTGCGGCGCGCGCAGGGCATAGAGCGTCAGCGCCCCGCCGCTGACCAGGCCGAGAAAGGCGAGGATGAAAATGCCGCGTGACGGATCGCTGGCGAAGGCGTGTACCGACGTCAGCACGCCGGAGCGCACGAGGAAAGTCCCGAGCAGGCTCAGCGAGAAGGCGATGATCGACAACAGCAGCGTCCAGTTGATGAACGCGCCGCGCTTTTCGGTGACCATCTGCGAGTGGAGCAGCGCGACGCCGGCGAGCCACGGCATGAACGAGGCGTTTTCGACCGGATCCCAGAACCACCAGCCGCCCCAGCCCAGTTCGTAATAGGCCCACCAACTGCCGAGCGCGATGCCGCCGGTCAGAAAGGCCCAGGCGGTCAGGGTCCACGGCCGCGCCCAGCGCACCCAGGCGCGATCGACGCGGCCTTCGAGCAGCGCGGCAACGGCGAAACCGAAGGCCGCCGAGAAGCCGACGTAGCCGATGTACAGAATCGGCGGGTGGATGATCAGCCCCGGATCCTGGAGCAGCGGGTTCAGGTCGGCGCCGTCCGCCGCCGCCGGCAACAGGCGTTCAAACGGATTGGATGTCAATAGCAAAAAGAGCAGAAAACCGCTGGCGATCAGTCCCATCACGGCCAGCACGCGGGCCCTGAATGGCGCCGGCAGGTGGCCGCTGAAACGGACCAGGGCCATCGTCCAGCCGGCGTGGATCAGGACCCACAGCAGAAGCGAACCTTCGTGCCCGCCCCACACCGCCGACAAGCGATAACCGAGCGGCAGCAGCGAATTGCTCTGCCGGGCGACATAGAGCAGCGAGAAATCGTGGTTGACGAAAGCCGCGGCGAGCAGCACGAAGGCGAGCAGCGTAAAAAGCAGCAAGCCGGCGGCGGCCCGATCGGCCACGCCCATCAGTACCGTATCGTGCCGCCAGGCGCCGGCCGCCGGCAGAATCATCAACGCCAGCGCCATCGACAACGCCGCAATCAGGCTGAATTGGCCGAGTTCACCGATCATCGGAGGGCCGGGGAGGGTGGGAACAACAGGGATCTCATCCGCCGCCTTGTGGCGCGGGCATTGGATGGCCGGCTTTTTCCAGCGCTTCTGCAACTTCCGGCGGCATATAGTTTTCGTCGTGCTTGGCGAGCACGGTGTCGGCCGCCATCACGCCGTCGTCGCCGAGGGCGCCGTGGGCGATGACGCCCTGACCTTCACGGAACAGGTCGGGCAGAATGCCGTGGTAGCGGACGTTCATCGTCCGCGTCCGATCGGTGACCTGAAACTCGGCAGCCAAATCGTTACCCGAGCGCTTGAGACTGCCGGGCACGACCAGACCGCCGAGCCGGAAGCGGACGCCGTTTTGAATGCCCTGTTCGACGACATCGCTCGGCGTATAGAAATAGAGCATGTTCTGGCGCAGAGCGCCGAGCGCCAGCCAGGTTGCGGCGCCGGTCCCGGCGACGATCAGCAGCACCGCGAGCAGGCGCCGGCGGCGGGTCGGGGTCATGAGCCGCTCCCGGCGGCGCGGCGGCGTTCGGCGTTTTCCACCTGCCGCCGGCGGAGGATCGGGGCGAGCGCCGTCCAGCCGAGTACCGCCAGCGTGATGCCATACGCCGACCAGATAAACACGGCATGTTCGCCGAAAAGATTCATATTCATGATTGGAAATTTTACCGGATTCGGGCGCCCCGTATCTGACCTGGATCAGGTTATCGGCCCACCGTTTACGGCCGGCGCAGCACGGCGAGCGGCGCACTGCCGACGGCACGGCGCAGTCCTAGCCAACCGGTGGCGGCGATGGCGACAAAACCGCCGATGACGGCGATCAGAAACAGTTCCGGTTGCGGCCGGTAAACGAGATCGAACCAGAAATAGCCGAGCGCGGCCCCGGCCAGCGTCGCGGCGAGCGCGCCGCTCAGGCCGGCGATCGCGCCGAGCAGGCCGTATTCGAGGAGCACGCTCCGCCGGATAAAGGCGCGCGTCGCGCCCAGGGTTCTGAGAATTGCCGCTTCGCGTTGCCGTTCGCCGCGCGCCGCCTGCAAGGCGGCGATCAAAATCATCAGGCCGGCGGCCAGCGTCAACAAAAACACGATTCCGGCGGCTTGCGACGCTTGGCCGACGATGTCGCGCAACCGGTCGAGCAGGGCCGTGGTATCGAGGATGGTTACGTTCGGCCAACGCCGCGCCAGGCCGCTCAGTACCTCGCCGGCGGCGGCCGGCGGCAGGTAAAAACTGGTGATCCATTGGCGCGGCAGTTCACCGGCGGCGGCCGGATTCAAGACGATGAAGAAGTTGACCTGGAACGAATCCCAATCGACCTCACGGAAACTGGTGATCCGGGCGGCGATTTCGATATCGCCGACTTTAAGGCCGAGGACGTCGCCGAGCATCAAGCGCATCGGTTCGGCCCAGGTCGTAGCGATCGACGCGGCGGGTAGTGGGTCGTCCGCCGCCCACCAACGCCCGGCACTGAGCGTATTGGCCGGCGGCAGAGTGGCGCGCCAGGAAAGATTGGTCGTGCCGCGCAGGCGGCTGGCGGCGAGCGGGTCGGGATAGTCCGCCGGGTCCGGCACGCGGCCGTTGATCGTCGTGATGCGACCGATGGCCAGCGGTTCGAGTACCGCACCGGCGACGCCGGCGGCAGTGAGGTAAGCCGCAACCTCGTCCGCCTGGGATGGTTGGATATTGAGCAGGAAATGATTCGGTGTCGCGGCCGGTAGTTCGAGCTGCCAGGTGCCGAGCAGGCCGTCACGGACCACGCCCAAGGCGAGCAGCGCGGCGATCCCGGCGGCGAGCGCCGCCGCCTGCAAGGCATAGGTCCGCGCCCGCCGGCGCAGCGTGCCGAGCGCGTAACGCAACGCGCCGCCGGTCGCCGGTCGTAAACGGCCGGCGACGGCGATCAAGGTGCGGGCGATCAGACTGAGCACGGCGATCAGCAGGACCGCCCCGGCGAGGACGGCGAACGACAAGGCCGGGTCGCCGCCGACGGCGGCGAGCAACAGCAGCGCAGCGAGCGCCGGTCCGTAGCGCGCCGGGTGAAAATGAAGGTCGTCGGCCGCGCTGTCGTGCAAGACGCGCCGCGGCGGGACGCGGCTGAGAGCCCAGATTTGCGGCAGCGCGAAACCCGCGGTCAGCGCCAGGAGATCGAGCGCGATCCACCCGAGCCCGGCCACACCCGGGGCCGGCAACGGGACGGCGAGCAGGCCGGCCAGCGCACCGGCCAGCCCGGCTTGGGTGGCGTAGCCGGCTGCCGTCCCGGCGGCGAGCGCCGCGCCGGCGGTGAGCATCAGTTTGCCGAGGTGGAGGCGCAAAATCGCCGGCCACGATTCGCCGAGACAACGCAGCAGGGCACAGGCGTTCTGCGCTTCTCGGGCATAGCGCTCGCTGGCCAACCAGACGGCGAGCGCGGCGAGCAGCACGGCGACGAGCGCCGCCAGGTCGAGATAGCGGCGCGTTTGGTCCACCGCCCGCGCCGCGCGGCCGCCGGCCTCGGCGGCGGTCTCGACCCGGATATCGGTCCCCAGCAGTGGCGCCGCCGCCTGCCGGAAGGCGGCCAGATTGGCCGCTTCGCCGGCGAGCAACAAGGCATGGTTCAAACGGCTGTCCGGACCGAGCAGACCGGCGGCGCGGGCCTCGTCGAGGCGCATCAGCAGGCGCGGCGCTAAACCGTAAAAGCCGCCGCCGCGATCCGGTTCGTGGCGCAAGACGGCACCCAGCGTGAAGCGCCGGTTGCCGATCTCGAGCGCCGCGCCCGGTTCGATGCCGAGCGCCGCCAGCACCCGCGGTTCGGCCCACACCGTAGCGGGTGCCGGCAATGCCCTGGTCTGGGTCGTCGTCCCGAACGGCAGGGTGCTGCGTTCGAGCATGCCGCGCAGCGGGTAGCCGTCGCCGGCCGCCTTGATCGAGACTAAGAGGCTCTCGTCGCCGGCGAATACCACGGTCGGAAATTCGACGGTCAACGCCGCGGTGAGCCCGTGTCGCGTGGCCAGCGTCGTGAGCGCCTCCGGCAGGGGTTGGCGCGCGCGCAGCACCAGATCGGCGGCCAGCCATTCCCCGGCCTGGGTATCGAGGGCCGCGGCGAGCCGCTTTCCGAACAGCGTCGTTGCGCCGAGCGCCGCGGTTGCCACGGTCAACGCCAGAAACAACGTGGTCAGCGCACTGCTCCGCCACTCGCTCAACCACCAGCGCCAGATCACGGCGAGCGTGTGAAACGCCCGCTTGACGCGGCCGGTGGGGGGTGCGGCGGAGCGGTTCATGCAGTGACGGCGAGGCGTCCGTCTTCGAGAAGCAGGCGGCGGTCGCAGCGCGCCGCCAGCGTTTCGTCGTGGGTGACGAGCACCAGGCTGGTGCCGCCGGCGGCTTGCAGGTCGAACATCAGGTCGGCGATCTGACGTCCGGTGCGGCGGTCGAGGTTACCGGTCGGCTCGTCAGCGAGCAACAATAAAGGTGCGGTGCAGAAGGCGCGGGCGAGCGCCACGCGCTGCTGCTCGCCGCCGGACAATTCGCCGGGGAAATGCGCCGCCCGTGCCGCGAGGCCGACCTTGTCGAGCGCCGCCCAGGCACGCCCGGCGGCATCCGGCAGTCCGGCGACATCGAGCGCCAGGCGCACGTTGTCCAGTGCGTTCAGCGCCGGCAGCAGGTGGAAGGACTGAAATACAAAGCCGATCCGCCGGCGGCGCAATGCGGCGCGCTGATCTTCGTCGAGGGCGCCGAGGGCGGTGCCATCCAGTATGATATCGCCCGACGTGGCCCGTTCGAGGCCGGCGAGCAGGCCGAGCAGCGTCGATTTGCCCGAACCCGAAGCCCCCATGATGGCCACCGCTTCGCCGCGGGCCAGCGCAAAATCGACGCCGGCCAGAATTTCGAGATCGCGCCGTGCCCCGCCCACCGCCCGGGAAGCGACAGTCATGCCCAAACAGGAGCAACGCAAAATGAGGTTGCGGTCGTTCATCTACGTACCTTTGTTGTTTGCCGCCGGGACGGCTGCAGCCCAGGACAGCTTGCCACGGGGCGACGCTGCACAAGACAGACCCGAAAAAATCCTGCTGGTTCTCGGCGACAGCCTGAGCGCGGCACACCAGATCGGCGAAGCCGAGGGTTGGGTGAGCTTGTTGCAGCGCCGGATCGAGCAGCGTGCCGGGCGTCGCGCGACGCCTTGGCGGGTGGTCAACGCCAGCATTCCCGGCGAAACTTCGGACGGCGGTCTGGCGCGTTGCACGTCGCTGTTCGCCCGTTACCGCCCCGCCATCCTGGTCCTCGAACTCGGCGCCAACGACGGCCTGCGCGGTTTGCCGCCCAAGCGTGTGCAGCGCAACCTGGCGATGATCATCGAAGCGGCGGCCGAGCAGGGCACCGAGACGGTGCTGGTCGGCATCCGGCTGCCGGCCAATTACGGGGAAGTGTATCGGGATCGCTTCGAGGCGGTCTACGCCGCCCTCGCCGAGCATTACGGCCTGCCGCTGGTGCCGTTCCTGCTCGCCGGGGTCGCCGATCATGCCGAATGGATGCAGGCCGACGGCCTCCATCCGACCGCCGAGGCGCAACCCCGGTTGCTCGACAACGTCTGGCCGTCGCTTGCCCCGCTGCTCGAGGCGCCGGCGGATGCCGGTGGCGCCGGCCGCCGCTGAACCAAAGGCGGGCGCGGCGCACCGGCCCGGACGCCTCATCGCCGCCTGGGGCTTGGCGCCCGGCGATGTGGCGCAGGTCGAGTGGGCGCATTTTTGCCGCCGTCTCGCCCGCCGCCGGCCCCTCGAGGCGACCGAACTCGACGATTGGCGCCGGCGCTTGGTCGAGTCGGCGGCCGCGGTCGGCGCGCGCCGCGCCGCGCTGCCGGCCCTCGCTTTCCCCGCCGATTTGCCGATCAGTGCGCGCCGTGACGATATTATCGCCGCCGTCGAGCGGCATCCGGTCGTCATCGTCGCCGGCGATACCGGCTCGGGAAAATCGACCCAGTTGCCTAAACTATGTCTGGCTGCGGGACGCGGGGCGCGCGGCGTCATCGCCTGCACGCAGCCCAGACGGCTGGCGGCCCGCAGCCTGGCGGCACGGGTCGCCGAAGAACTCGGCGTCGCACCCGGCGGTCTCGTCGGCTATCAGGTGCGCTTCAAGGACCGCAGCACGCCCGCGACCCAGGTCAAATTCGTCACCGACGGCATCCTGCTCGCCGCCATCGCCGGCGATCGCCAGTTAGACGCCTACGATACGATCATCGTCGATGAAGCCCACGAGCGCAGTCTCAATATAGATTTTCTGCTTGGATATCTAAAACAACTTCTGCCCCGCAGGCCCGATCTGAAATTGATCGTCACCTCGGCGACGATCGATACGGCGCGTTTCGCGGCGCACTTCGATGGCGCGCCGGTGATCGCGGTCGAGGGTCGCACGTATCCGGTCGAGGTGCGCTATCGGCCGCCGGCCGAGGCCGAGGACGCCGGACAGCCGCGCACCATCGCCGCCGCCGTCGACGAACTCGGAGCGCTCGACCCGCGCGGCGATATCCTGGTGTTTCTGAGCGGCGAGCGTGAAATCCACGACACCGCCGATTTTCTGCGCCGCCGGAATTTCCGGCATACCGAAATCCTGCCGCTCTATGCCCGGCTCGGCGACGCCGCCCAGCAACGCATTTTCCACCCCGGTGCGGCGCGGCGCATCGTCCTGGCCACCAACGTTGCCGAAACCTCGCTGACCGTGCCGCGCATCCGCTTCGTCATCGACTCCGGGCGGGCGCGCGTTTCTCGTTATTCGCAACGCTCGCGGTTGCAACGCTTGCCGGTCGAGGCCGTGTCGCAGGCCAGCGCCGAGCAGCGCGCCGGACGCTGCGGCCGACTCGGACCGGGGGTTTGCATCCGCCTGTACAGTGCCGACGATTTCGCCGCCCGCCCGCCGTTCACCGAACCCGAAATCCTCCGCACCTCGCTGGCCGGCGTGATCCTCAGGCTCGCGGCGCTCGGTCTCGGCGAGGTCGAGGCGTTTCCGTTCATCGAGCCGCCGCCCCGGGCGATGGTGACCGACGCCTATCACCAGTTGTTCGAGCTGCACGCCGTCGATCGTGACCGCCGGCTGACACCGCTCGGCCGGCGGTTGGCGCGCTTGCCGATCGACGTCCGGTTGGGCCGCATGCTGCTCGCCGCCGAGGATCTTTGCTGCTTGCACGACGTGTTGATCCTGGCCGCGGCGCTCGCCGTGCCCGATCCGCGCCTCCGGCCGCTCGATGCCCAGCAGGCGGCCGACGAGGCGCATGCTCGATTCAACGATCCGGCATCCGATTTCGCCGCCTTGCTGAAGCTTTGGCGCTGGGCCGGCGAACAACGCCGCGAATTCGGCGCCGCGGCGTATCGCCGTGCGCTGGAGCGTGCTTTTCTGGCGCCGCAGCGGATCCGCGAATGGCAGGATTTGCGCCATCAACTCGCCGAATTGTGTCTGGCGGCCGGGATGACGATCGATGCTAAACCGGCTTCCGGCGCGGCGCTCCACGAGGCGCTGCTCAGCGGCCTGATCGGCCAGATCGGCCGCCTGGACGAAGAAAATGGCGATTACCTCGGGGCGCGCGGCCGGCGCTTCCAGCTTTTCCCGGGGTCGGGTCTGGCGCGCGGCAAGGCGCAGTGGGTGATGTGCGCCGAAATCGTCGAAACGGCTAAAGTGTACGGCCGGACGGCGGCGGCGATCGAGGCGGCGATGATCGAACGGCGTGGCGCTCATCTGCTGCGCTACCGGTATTTCGATCCGTACTGGGACGACCGCCGCGGCCGGGTGATGGGTTACGCCCAGGTGACGCTGTACGGCCTGACGCTGGCCGAACGCCGCCGCGTCCATTACGCCCCGCACGATCCGGAAAGCGCCCGCGCCGTGTTTCTCGAACAGGCCGTCGTGACCGGCGCTGTACAGCCCGCGGCACCGTTTGTCGCGGCCAACCGCGAAACCCTCGCCGCCCTCGAAGCCATCGAACAGCGCCGGCGACGGCGCGGCATCGTGCCGGACGAGTCCGAGAAAATCGCTTTTTTCGCCGCCGTGGTGCCGTCCGGGGTCGTCGATCGTGCCACCTTCAAGACTTGGTACGAAGCCGGCGGCGCGGCGCGCGATCGGGCCTTGCGTTATCCCGCCGCCTGGCTCGAAAAGGCGCAGGCCGCCGAACTCGCCGATTTCCCCGAAACGCTCGAATTTCACGGCCGGCGGTTCACACTGCATTACCGTTTCGCGCCGGGCGCGGACGACGACGGGGTGACGATCGACGTTCCCCTGACGGCCTTGAACCGGATCGCGGCTGAGGATCTGGAATGGCTCGTCCCCGGCCTGCTGCGTGAGAAAATCGCGGCGCTGATCGGCACGCTGCCCAAGCCGCTGCGCCGCGCCTTGAGCCCGGCCGGCGAGTTCGCGCTGGCCCTGATCGAACGGTTCGAGGACAACCGCAGCGGTACGCCGGATCGACAGTGCGGTTCGCTGCTCGCTGCCGTCGCCCGCGAGGCTGGAGCGATCGTCGGCCGCGACGTTGCCACCGCCGACTTTGCCGTGACACGCCTCGCTGCTTATTTAACGATGAATATCCGGGTACTCGCCGACGACGGCAACACCATTGCCGAAAGCCGTGACCTGGCCACGCTGCAACACCGCTTCGGACAGCGCGCCCGGCAGGCACTCCACGCCACGGCGGGCGCCCAGTGGCGACGCGATGGTCTCGAGCAATGGGATTTCGGCGCCTTGCCCGAGACAGTGACCACCGCCGACGGCCTGCCGGCCTGGCCGGCCCTGACCGCCGGCGACGGCGCTGCGGGCTTGCGTCTCTATGACGATCGCGCAGAAGCCGAAATCGAGCACGCCGCCGGTCTGGCCCAGTTGCTGACCGGCGCGCTTAATAAAGAGATGCGCTACCTGGCCAAACTGCCGGACCGCGTAACGGTCATCGAGGCTGGGACGCTTGGCGGCTTGGCCGCGCTGGTCGCCGACCTGGCGGCACAAATCGCCGGCGAAGTGATCGCCGATCCATGGCAAGTACGCGATCCGAAGGCGTTCGCGGCGGCGCTCGATAAGGTGCGCCGCGAGATCGTGCCGCGCGGCGCGCCGCGCCTCGAGGCGCTCGCCGTGGTGCTCGACAGGCGGCGCCAGATTCGCGGCCGGATGGCGGCCATCCACCGTCTTTCGCCGCCCGCTGCCGCCGATATCGCCAGCCAGTTGGACGATCTCATTTATCCCGGTTTCCTCGGCGAGATCGACGGCGAACGGTTCGCCGAATATCCGCGCTATCTCGAAGGCATCATCCGCCGGCTCGATCGTCTGCCGTCCAACCCGGCGCGCGACGCCGCCCGGCTCGCCGAGATCGACCCCTGGTGGCGAAAATACTTCGACCATTTCCAGACCCACGGCTACAGTGCCGAACTCGACACCTACCGCTGGCTTATCGAGGAATACCGCATCTCGCTGTTCGCGCAACCGATGAAAACCCTCCACCCCGTCTCCGCCAAACGCCTCGCCGCTGCGTGGCAAGCGGTCCTGTCCAGCGGCTAACCCCGCCCCCTCCCCGACCCCCCCCCGCAAGCGGGGGAGGGGGAATTTGGAACACCCTTCCTCGCATGTGGGGGAGGGAGGGTAAATCCAGTCAGTCACGGATCCGGTAGTCACGGATCCGGTTTGCCGGGCTTGGTCGTTCTCCGGCCGGCTTTTGGGGTAGCATGGCGGCCCATGTCTGCGACGATGACACCGGTGATGGCGCGTCTGGCTGCCTTCGGCGGCCTGCTTTGGGGCCATACGTTGTATGCACTTTTGGCGCTCGCCGCCACGGCGCTGGCGGCGCTGGCGGCACTGCTTTTCGCGCCGCTGCTCGGCGCCGAACGGGGTGGGCGGTGGATTGTTCGGCCGTGGGCCTTTTTACTGACCGCGACGCTGCCGGTCCGGGTCCGGATGCGCGGCGCTTGGCCGATCGCATCGACCGGCGCGATCGTCGTTGCCGTCAATCATCAGAGCCAGTTCGATGTGCCGGTGCTTTATCGCTGGTTGCGCCGCGACTTGCGCTGGGTGATGAAGCAGGAGGTGATGAACATCCCGCTGGTCGGCCGCGGCGCAAGTGCGCTCGGCCATATCGCGATCGATCGCAACGCTGGTGCCGATGCCCGGCGCCGGATCAAGGAAAAGCTCGCGTCGTTCCCGGCCGGTGTCGGCTTGTTGTTTTTCGCCGAAGGAACACGCAGCCGCGACGGCCGCGTCCTGCCGTTCAAAAGCGGGGCGTTCCGGATCGCGATCGAACAAGGCCTGCCGCTGGTCCCCGTGGCGATCGCCGGGACGCGGCGGGTGTTTCCGCCGGGCGCTTTCGGACTCAAGCCGGGCGAGGTGACGATCACCGTCCACGAGCCGATCGAGACGGCCGGGCTCGGCGAAGACGACATCAAAGCGCTGCGTGACCGCGTGCAGCGCTGGGTCGCCTCACAAGTGGAGAGAGCCGATGCGGATTGATTTGCCCGATCCGTCTTATACCGCTTCGCCGCGCGCGGCGCGCAATCTGTTGCTCGCTTTTCGCCTGGCGTTGATGTTCACCGCCGGGCTGTGGGTGGTCTTTCTGCTCGATCACCTGTTCCATCTCGATCTGGTGCGCTATGGTCTGATGCCGCGCCGCGTCGCCGGCCTGATCGGAGTGTTGACGACACCGGTGTTGCACGGCAGTTTCGGCCACCTCGTATCGAACACCGTGCCGCTGTTGGTGGGCGGCACGGCGTTGCTGTTTCTTTATCCGAATTCGGCATTGCGCGTGTTTCCGGTGCTCTATCTCGGTACGCCGCTGATCGCCTGGTCATTCGCCCGCCCCGACCTGCACGTCGGCGCCAGCGGCTTGATTTATGGCATGTTGGCTTATGTATTCGTCTCCGGTCTGCTGCGCCGCGATGCCCGGTCGATTGGCGTTTCGCTGCTGATCTATTTTCTTTACGGTTCGATGCTCTACGGCGTCGTACCGGGGCGCGGCCCGATGTCGTGGGAGCTGCATTTATCCGGGACCCTGCTCGGGGTGATGCTCGCCGTGCTCTATCGCCGCTGGGACTGGCCGCCGCGCAAGCGTTACGATTGGGACGACGAGGACGGCGAACCGCCGCCCAGCGGATGAATATCGCGACCCGACATGGCCGCCGCAAAAACGGCACCGCCCCCCGCCTGGGCGTCTTCGGCGCCGGCCGCGCGGCGCGCACACTGGCGCATTTGTGGCATACCGCCGGGGTTTTCGAAATCGGCCCGCTGGTCAACCGCAGTCTGGAAAGCGCCCGGCAGGCGGCCGGCTTCATCGGTGTCGGGTTTGCCGCTGGAACGGACGATTTGAAACGCAGTGACATCGTGCTCCTCGGCCTGCCCGACAGCGCGCTCGCCGACGGCGCAGCGCAGCTTGCCGCGGCAGGGGTGGCGCCGGCTGTGGCTTTTCATTTGAGTGCCGGCGATAACGCCGAGGTCCTGGCGCCACTGCGCGCCGGCGGAACCGCCATCGGCGCCGTGCACCCGGCGTTGTCTTTTGCCGATCCCGAAAGCGCGGCGCGTGACTTTACCGGCACCTATTGTCTGCTCGACGGCGACGACCGGGCACGCCGGATCTTGTCATCGGCTTTCAGCGCCATCGGCGGCGAGTTGCTCGACGGGCGCGGCATCGATCGCCGCCTGTACCACGCCGCCGCGATCCTGGCCAGCAACGCCACCGTCACCATAATGGCGGCCGCCGAGGCCCTCGCCGCCGCTGCCGGATTGCCGGCGGCATCCGCCCGCCCGTTGCTCGCCGCTCTCGCCGCGCGGGCCGTTGAGCAAGGCGCCGAACGCGGACCCGATGCCGCCCTCAGCGGGCCGTTCGAACGCGGCGATCAAGCCGCCATTACCCGCCTCGCCGCCGCGCTGCCCGCCACGCCCGCCGGCCGGAGCGCCAGCGCTTTGTTCGTGCTGCTGGCCGAATTCGCCGCGCAACGGCGAGTCGGCAAGTCAGCGGTATAGCCTCGACTATAATATCCGTCCTGACTTTTACTCTTCCCGGATCGAATGATGGAACGCACTGCATTCAAAGCCACGCTCGACGATTTGAACCGCCGCCGCGAGGCGTTATGGAGGTATCTTTGACTACCCGGGAATGAGCGAGCGGCTGGAGGAAGTCAATCGCGAACTCGAGGATCCGGCGATCTGGAACGACGCGGAACGGGCCCAGGCGCTCGGCCGCGAGCGCGCTCGGCTGGCGGCGCAGACCACTCGTCTGAACAACATCCGCCGACGCCTGACCGATACCGCCGAATTGTTCGAACTCGCCGCCGCCGATGACGATGACGCGGCGCTCGCCGCGCTCGAAGGCGATCTCGGCAAGGCCGAAAGCGAGATCGCGGCGCTGGAGTTTCAGCGCATGTTTTCCGGCGAGATGGACGAGGCGCCGTGTTATCTGGATATCCAGGCCGGCTCGGGCGGTACCGAGGCGCAGGATTGGGCCGAGATGCTGCTGCGTATGTACCTGCGCTGGTTCGAACGCCGCGGCTGGCAAGCCGAACTGCTCGAGGTCTCGCCCGGCGAGGTCGCCGGCATCAAGAGCGCCTCGGTGCGTGTCGCGGGCGATCACGCTTACGGCTGGTGCCGTACCGAAACCGGCGTCCATCGCCTGGTGCGCAAATCGCCGTTCGATTCCGGTAACCGGCGGCACACTTCGTTCGCCGCGGTTTTCGTCTCACCCGAAGTGGACGACGACATCGACATCGAGATCAATCCGGCCGATCTTAGAATCGATGTCTATCGCGCCAGCGGAGCCGGCGGCCAGCACGTCAACCGCACCGAATCGGCGGTGCGCATTACGCACCTGCCGACCAACATCGTCGTCCAGTGCCAGAGCGGCCGCTCGCAGCACAGCAACAAGGATCACGCGATGAAGCAGTTGCGCGCCAAGCTCTACGAACTTGAGATGCACAAACGCCAGGAAGAACAGCAAAAACTCGAGGACTCGAAAGCCGATATCGGCTGGGGCAGTCAGATCCGTTCCTATGTGCTCGACCAGTCGCGGATCAAGGATCTGCGCACCGGCGTCGAGCAAAGCGATACGCAGCGCGTGCTCGACGGCGATCTCGACCCCTTCGTCACCGCTTCGTTGCAGCAAGGGTTGTAATTTTCAATGACCGAGATCGACCATCGCGACCCGCCGCCCGGTGCCCCGGAGGCGGAAGAAAACCGCCTGATCGCTGAGCGCCGCGCCAAGCTCGCATCATGGCGGGAGGCGGGCCGCGCCTATCCCAACACGCTGCGCCCGGATGCGACGTGCGCGGCGTTGCGCGCGCGTTACGACGATCTCGATCAGCCGGCGCTGGCGGCGATCGAGACGCGCTACGCGCTGGCCGGGCGGATGATGGCCAAGCGGGTGATGGGCAAGATCGCTTTCGTCAATCTGCGCGACGGCAGCGGCGACCTGCAACTCGTGATCCAGCGCGACGCACTGCCGGCCGGCGGCTTTGATGCGTTTCTCGATTTCGATATCGGCGATTTGATTTACGCCGCCGGCCGGATGTTTAGGACCAAACTCGGCGAATTGTCGCTGAAAGCCGAGCGCCTGGAATTGGTCGCCAAATGCCTGCGGCCGCTGCCGGAAAAATATCACGGCTTGACCGATACCGAATTCCGCTACCGGCAGCGTTACGTCGATCTGATCATGAACCCCGAAGTGCGCCGGGTGTTCCGCACCCGCAGCCGCATCGTCAAACTGATCAGGGAATACTTCGAGGCGCCCGAGCGCGCCTTCCTCGAAGTCGAGACGCCGATGATGCACGCCATCCCCGGCGGTGCCGCGGCGCGGCCGTTTGCCACGCACCACAACGCGCTCGATCTGGATCTTTATCTGCGCGTTGCACCCGAGCTGCACCTCAAACGACTGCTCGTCGGCGGCCTCGAAAAAGTCTACGAGATCAACCGCAATTTCCGCAACGAGGGCGTCTCCAGCCGGCACAATCCGGAATTCACGATGCTCGAGTTCTACTGGGCCTATGCCGACGACCGGGCGATGATGGATCTGACCGAAGATCTGCTGCGCCATCTCGCCGCGGCGATCTGTGGCGGCACCGCATTCGACTACCAGGGGACGACGCTCGACTGCGGGCCGCCCTTCCGCCGCGTCACACTGCACGAGGCCGTGCGCGAAGCCTGCCCGCCGCTTGCCGCAGTGCATGCGGACGACCGCGAGGCGCTGGCCCGGTACGCCAAGAAAATCGGCATCGCGCTGCACCCACAATGGGGCGCCGGCAAGCTGTGGCTGGAGATTTTCGAGGCCGAAGTCGAAGCGCAGTTGATCCAGCCGACTTTCGTCACCGCCTACCCGGCCGAAGTCTCGCCGCTGTCGCGGCGCAACGACCGCGATCCGAGTCTGGCCGATCGCTTCGAATTGTTTATCTATGGCCGCGAAATCGCCAATGGTTTTTCCGAACTCAACGACCCGGAAGACCAGGCGGCCCGCTTTCGGACGCAGGCCGCCGCCAAACAGGCCGGCGACGAAGAGGCGATGCACTACGACGCCGATTACATCCGGGCCCTGGAATACGGCATGCCGCCGGCCGGCGGCGAAGGCATCGGCATCGACCGGCTGGTGATGCTGCTCACCGACAGCGCCTCGATCCGCGACGTATTGTTGTTTCCCTATCTCAGGCCGGAGAATGGATAGCGGCTGAACCCGCCAATGCCCCCTCCCCAACCCTCCCCCGCAAGCGGGGGAGGGGGACAAAAGGTACTTTCCCGCAAGCGAGAGAGAAGATTTAGGCTCCTCTCCTCTGTAAGCTCGGAGAGAGAAGAGCCGATTTAGGTCCCCCTCCCCCGCTTGCGGGGGAGGGTTGGGGAGGGGGTATTCCATCCCGCCTAAACGGCGGATGGAAGCCGCCAATGTCACCATAGTCCATCGGGAGCGATAGCGATGACCACCATCCGTTTCAGCACAGTCGTCAGGCTGGTGATTAGAGTTGCGGGTTTGCTGCTGATGATGTATGGCGGGTTAATATTACTGGCCACGCTGCCGACAATGCTCACGCCGAGTGAAAGCAAGCTTTGGGGACTGTATCTGATTTATTGGCCGTCGCTGACGGCCTTTTTCGGCGCCGGATTATGGTTTTTCGCCGGTCGCTTGACCGACCTTGTCGTTTGGAGCGACGAGCGGGAACTCCGTTCAGGACAAGCTTGGGCGTCGGTCCTGGAAACGATCGCGCTGCGGCTGATGGGCGTCTATATCGTCATCAATGCGCTGGTCGATGGCGTTTATTCGTATCTGCAACAACGCATCTTGGTGCAAAGCGAGCAATTAACCCAATTGTTGCATAGATTCCCGGAATTCTCGGTCAAGCTGGCGAGTGCAG
>DAITQM010000037.1:0-18071 GCA_036832975.1 Pseudomonadota bacterium
ACCGCGCAGCGGGCCCGCAGGGCGAGGGCAGGATTGCCCGAGTAAAAACCGTAGTCATTCTACGGTTCGAGGGGAAGCGGACAAGATGTGCCGCCAGCTTGGGCGACCTGCCTGCCGGCAGGCAGGGAAACCGGGCGCGTCACTCTATGTGAATTCGTTTTTCCAGCTAATAGCATCATAACTAAATCGAGCAAAATTTATGCAACTATTGGGTTTAGTTTGGTGACGTTTGCAGCGTATGCAAACCGAAGGGCCCGCGTATCATTCCGGCCAAGCGACGCGGTGGGAGGATGTCAATGCTGCCACGGGTTTTACAACATTACGACCCAACAACTTGCTCGACGCTCAACGCCCGCGGGATCCTGAGAACCTGCATTTTGATGGCCGGGGGATCAAATGGAGGGGCGCGGGCGATGGTGCCTGCGGTTGGTGGGATTGCTTGCCTGAAATTGGTGCCGGCAGAGGGATGACTCCGTGCATCCCTGCACTCCGCCCTGCGGGCCGGCCTTCGGCCGTTGATCCCGCTTCCTGCGGGATCTTGCGAACCTGCATGTCTATTGTCGGGGGTTCGAATTGGGGGGCTCGATCGCTTCCGTCTTCACCTGACGACATCGATCGCTTGATATTGGTGCCGGCAGAGGGATTTGAACCCCCGACCTACTGATTACAAATCAGTTGCTCTACCGGCTGAGCTATGCCGGCACGGGAGGTATTTTACCCAATTGTTGCATAGATTCCCGGAATTCTCGCCCAAGCTGGCGAGTGCAGCTTGTCCGATTTCCCGAAGAACCGTAGTAATTCTACGGTTCGAGGGGAAGCGGACAAGATGTGCCGCCAGCTTGGGCGAGAAACCGGGCGCGTCACGCTATGTGAATTCGTTTTTCCTGCTAATAGCGACATAACTATATGATTTCATGGTGAATTTGATAAAATCGAGCAAAATTTATGCAACTATTGGGTTTACTAGCAGTTTGTTGAAAAACGCCATCCTGGCGTTTTTCAACGTCGCTTGCGAAAGGCGCGACTTGCGCTGCGCACCCGTAATCAGCCGCTAAGGAGCGCCTGATTTCGCCGGGCCATCCGTGGCCCGGATTAGCAGGCTGTTTTTCAACAGCCTGCTAGGCGCGATGGGTGATGCACCCGGGTCAGAACAGGCGGGCGACCCAGTGGAGTGGCAGGTGGCGGATGAGCCAGCCGAGGGGGATCCAGGGCCAAGCGGGGACGATGGCTTTGACCGGTTCGCGCTCGATGGCCCGGGCCAGCAGCCGGCAGCCGGTCTCGGTGTCGATCATAAACGGCGTGTGTTTGACTTTCTCGTTGATTTCGGAGCGGATGTAGCCGGGCAAAATGGTGCTGACGCGGATCGTCGAGTGCGGCCCGAGTTCGGCGCGTAAGCCCTCGGCGAGGGCCGAGAGGGCAGCTTTGCTCGCCGCGTAAGTCGTCAGATTGCGCGGCATGCCGCGCAGAGCGCTGATCGACGAGATGGCGACCAGGTGCCCGCGGCGGCGGGCGCGAAACAGTTCCATCGCCGCTTCGAACTGCGCCAGGGCGCCGACGAAGTTGGTTTCGGCAGTCTGCCGGTTGGCGTAGAAATAGCCGGTACCGAGCGGTTGTCCCTTGCCCAGCCCGGCATTGACGATGATGCGGTCGAAGCCGCCGAGTTCTTCGTCTAAGGCGCGAAAGACCGCGAAGACGGTGTCGTAATCCAGTACGTCGAGCGCTTTGATCACCACCCGGATGCCGGGGTGGGCGGCGGTCAGTTCGTCACGCAGAGCGGTGAGCCGATCGAGGCGCCGGGCGCACAGCGCGAGATGGCGGCCGCGGGCGGCGAACTCGCGCGCCATGCCGCGGCCGAGCCCGGACGAGGCGCCGGTGATCAGGATGGTGTGGCGTAGGGTTTGGTCGGTCATGTTCTTTCAGCGATAGGTCAGCAGGTCGTGATGCGGCGGTTCGAAGTGGCTGTGGTCGTTGAAGCTGAGCAGGTGCCAACCGTTTCGGCCGTGCCGCAGTTTGGTCAGTGAGGCGTTGGCGATCACGCGGTTGAGGCGGAGCCAATGGTCGCTGCTCAGCTCGAGCACGGCGCAGACCGCGGCGGCGATCAGACCGCCTGAGGTCAATACCAGTTGTGTCCCGCCGTGTGGCGCCGCACTCAGCGAAGCCAAGGCCGCAGCGGCACGATCGCGGAAGGTGGACCAACTTTCGCGATAGTCGCTGTCGTGCCGGCCGCCGGCCCAGCGGCTGAGCGCCGCTTCGTAATGTCGCTGGAATTCGCGGTGCGGCTCGGCCATCGCAGCGAGCGCGGCGCGCAGCGCCCGGGGGTCGCGCCATTCCGGTCGATAGCGGGCGATCAGTTCCAGGTGATCGTATTCGTTCCAGCACGTATCGGGGGTGCAGCGCGCGGCGTCGGGCAGCGCCGCAGCGAGCGCTTCGGCGGTTTCCTGCTGGCGGCGCAGCGAACCGCTACGCACCGCCGCCGTGCCATCGAGTCCCGCTCCGCCACTCCCGGTCGGGTCGAATCTCGGTTTGAGCACGCGGCCGAGGTGTTGCGCCTGTTGGTGGCCGAGCGGCGAGAGGCGATCGTAATCGTCGGCGCCGAGTGACGCCTGGCCGTGGCGGATCAGGTAAACCGTGGTCATCGGGTTAGAAGCCGCTGTGCCGGATAATGCGCCGGCAGCGGTGGTGGAGATAGTTCACGATCAACCAAAAATGTTTGAACGCAGGATTGTGCGTTTGGCCGAGGTGGTAGCGCTGGTAGATTTGCTGCGCGATCGCCGCCAACCGAAACAGGCCGTACACTTCGTAAAACGGCCAAAGATCGGTACCGATGCCCATCCGCCGGCCGTACTCTTGCACGATTTCATCGCGTCGCATCATACCCGGCAGATGACTGGGCTGACGGCGCACAGCGCGCATGACAAGATCGTCGCCGGCTTCGACCCAGTAGGCGAGCGCTGCGCCGAGGTCCATCAGCGGGTCGCCCAGGGTCGCCATCTCCCAGTCGAGGACGGCGATGATCGTGGCCGGCTGCCGGCGGTCGAGCAACAGGTTGTCGAGCCGGAAATCGTTGTGGATCACACAGGTCATGACCTCCTCCGGCCGGTTCGCTTCGAGCCACGCACCGACGGCGGTGAACGACGGCACGTTCCAGGTCCGCGCCCGGGCGTAGCGCTCGCGCCAGCCGGCGATCTGGCGCGCGATGTAACCCTCGCCGCGGCCGAACGTTTCAAGCCCGGCGGCGCGCCAATCGACACGGTGCAGTGCGGCGAGGCGGTCGATCATCGCCGTGCACAATGCGCCGGCCGTTCCAGGATCGGGCAGCTTGCCGGCCGGGGTGTGGCGGCGCAGAACGATGCCGTCGAGGCGGCGCATCAGATAGAAATCGCAGCCGATCACCGCCGGGTCGGTGCACAGGGCGATCATTTCGGGCACATGGGGATAGAACGGCCGGAGCGCTTTTTGGATGTTGAATTCGCGCCCCATGTCGTGCGCCGAGCGGGCTTTGCGGCCGGGTGGCGGGCGGCGCAGGACAAGGTCGTGCTCCGGATAGCGCAGCCGGCAGGTCAGATTGGAGGCGCCGCCGAGCAGCGGCTCGACTTCGGGTGTCCCGGCGATCTCGGGGCAGGCGCTTTTCAGCCAGGCATCGACGGCTCCGAGGTCGAAATCCAGCGCTTCGCGTGCCGCGGTCACGGCGGCGCCTGCCGGTTTACTCACTGACTGCCCTCGATATGGCGTTCATTGACTGTCCCGAAAGCGGTCGGTCACGAAAACATTCATTGACTGTCCCGGAAACGTTTTGTCCCGGAAACGTTTGAGATCTTGCTTGAGATGTTGTTGACGAGATGTTATTGACTGTCCTGGAAAGATGGAGGGTCATTGACGGTCCGGGTGGGGGGTTGCGGGGGTGGGGTCTGCGGCCTGTTTTTTCAGTTCGCGGCGGCCGAGCAGTTCGAGGTGGACTTCATCGGGGCCGTCGGCGATGCGTAGGGCGCGGGCCTGGGTCCAGAAGGCGGCGAGGGGATAATCCTCCGCCAGGCCGGCGCCGCCGTGGATCTGGATCGCCAGGTCGATCACGTCCTGGGCCATTTTCGGCACCGCGGCCTTGATCGCCGAGACGTCGTTTCTAGCGCCCCGGGGGCCTTCGCGGTCGAGCCGCCAGGCAGTATGGAGCACCAGCAAGCGGGCCTGGTCAATCGCACAGCGGGCCCAACCGAGGCGCTGCCGGTTGCCGCCGAGTTCGGCCAGCGGCCGGCCGAAAGCGCGGCGTTCCAGGGCCCGTTTGCAGGCCAGTTCAAGGGCCCGTTCGGCGACCCCGATCAGGCGCATGCAATGATGGATCCGCCCTGGGCCGAGGCGGCTTTGGGCGATCGCGAAGCCTTCGCCGGGCGCGCCGAGCAAGGCGCTGCGCGGCAGGCGCACCTGGTCGAATTGCACTTCACCGTGACCCTGCGCCGCGTCCTCGTAACCCATCGTCTGCAATAGACGGATGACGCGGACGCCGGGGTGGGGGTAGGGAACCAGGGCGATGCTGTGCCGGCGGTGGTGCGGGCCGCCGGGGTCGCTGAGGCCGAGAAAGAGGAGCAGCCGACATTGCGGATGGGCGATGCCGGTGGTCCACCATTTGCGGCCGTCAAGAACGATTTCGTCGCCATCGACAGCGATGGTGGCGGCGATGTTGGTCGCATCGGACGACGCGACACCCGGTTCGGTCATCGCGAACGCCGAGCGGATGTCGCCGGCCAGCAACGGTTTTAGCCAATTTTCTTTGTGCAGGGCGGAACCGTGTGCGGCGAGCACTTCGATATTGCCGCTGTCCGGCGCCTGGCAATTGAACACTTCGGCCGCCGCGCTCACCCGCCCCATCCGTTCGGCGAGCGGCGCGTATTCACAGTAACTCAGGCCCGGCCCCCACTCGGCATCGTTCAGAAACAGGTTCCACAGACCGGCCTCGCGCGCCCGGTTTCTGAGGGTGCTGAGCGCTGCCTGTTCGCCGCCGGCCGCCGCTGCGGCGAGCAGTTCCGTTTCGCGAGGCTCGACCTGCTCGCGCATAAAGCGATCGAGCCTGTCCAGCATTTCGCTACCGCGCGGGGTAGGGCTAAAATCCATGGGCCATTACTCCACTTCACCGGGGCAGGGCATCGGTCGCCGCTCGGCCTCGGGAAAAGCGCGGAGCACCATCTCGCTGAGGTCGCGGCGCGCCGGATGCAAGCGGTAATCGATCCAGTAGCGCGGTTGGCGTTCGCGGCGAATCCCCGACTTGGCTTCGAAACCACGCGCTTGTAATTGTCTCATTCTGAGGCGGGCGTTGTCGGCGTTGCTGAACAATCCGAGTGAAACGGTATTTTGATTATCGCCTTCGGTGACCAGAAAATAATCGTCGATGCCGGCGGCGGCGAGTTTTTCCATTGCACTGAGTGCCGCTTCGCGGCTGGGTGCCGCGGGCAGGTAAACCCACCAGCCGCGCTCGGTCAGCGTTTCAGACTCTCGCATCCAGACGGTCGCGGCGAAACTGCGCAACCGCTCGGCGGCGCGGCGCTGTTCCAGCGGTGTCGCCAGCGGGCCGAACAAATAACAGCCGGCGGTGGCTGGAACGTTGACCGTCTCGATCGCCGGGATGCCCGGGTCGCTGGCCGGCAGTGTCACCGCCGGTTCAGTCGGCGGCGCCGGCGGGCGATGATATGCGGTGCGCCAGCCCCAGAGCACGAGATTGGCGGCGATCAGCACAATGACCAGCGGTTTTTGCATGTCAGGCTCGCTCGTCGCCGCTGGCCATGGCCAGCATGCCGCGCAGGACGAGCAACGGATCGTAAACCGCTTCACAGCTTAACAGCGGCAACAACGCCGCTCCGCCGCCGCCGGTCAGAAACACGCTGACCGGCCAGAGGCCGCGACGCTTGAGCAGGCGCCGCATCCGCTCGATCGCTCCCACCTGGGCGTGCAACAACCCGCTGGCGATGGCGCTTGCCGTGTCGGTGCCAAAGTCGCCGAAGTGGGCCGGATCGGCCGCGGGGGCGGACAGCAGAGTCGGGTCGAGACGGCCGAGCGCCTCGCGGCTGCGTTCGATACCGGGCAGGATCCAGCCGCCGAGATGGCGGCCGGCGGCATCGGCGGCGTCGAGGGTCAACGCACTGCCGGCATCGGCGACGAGCACGGGGGTTTGGGCGGTTTTTCGCGCCCCAACCAGCGCCGCAAAGCGGTCGATGCCAAGTCGCGCCGGTTCGCGGTAAGCGTTTTCCAGAGCAGCGAAGTGCTGCGGGCTGTTCAGTTGCGTGCAACGGGCCGCGTGCAGGTCGGGTTCGGCGGCATACAACGCGGCGAGCGCCGCATCGCGCTCCGCGGCAGGGATCACGGCGGCGACGACGATTTCGTCCGGCGGGCCATAGCGGCGCAATGCGGCAACCGGCCACGCCGCGTTGTCGCCGGCCGGCAGCGCCGTGAAGCTGTCGCTCAGCAAGGCCCGATCGCGGGCGGCGGCGACCTTGTAACGGTGATGGCCGAGATCGAGCAGCCAACGGATCATCGGCACACCCGGCCGGTGGTGGGTGACTCAGAGGGTGGCGTCACCGGCCTCGCTCACGCTCAATTCGCCGCCGTACAAGGTCATGATTTTGCCGTCCTTGACCAGTCTGAGGCCGCCGCGTTCGTCAATCCCGGCGTCGATCCCGGCGACGGTGCCGCTTTGGCCGCTGACCACCACCGGTTGATGGTGATAAAGATCGGCAGCGTCCCAGGCACGTTGCACTGCCGCCGGTTGAACGTGTGGGATCGATTCACAGGCGGTGGCGAGGGCGGCGATCAGAGCCGCGGCGATGTCGTTGCGGCCGGGCTCGGCCGGGGCGGCGGCGAGATCGGCGGCGGGACGATCGATTTTGGCGGGTTGGTAAAGGCGCCAGTTGACGCCGACCCCGAGTACGGCGTCGCAGGGGCCGTTCGGCCCCCCTTGCAATTCGATCAGCAGGCCGCCGAGTTTGCGGCCGTCGCGATACAGATCGTTCGGCCATTTGACGTTGATGATAAGACCGCTGAGCTGGCCTAGGGCCGTGGCGCAATTCAGCGCGCATAACACGCCGAGGAGACCAAGTGCACCGAGGCCGTCGGCGAAACGCCAGGCGAGCGACAGGTAAATACCGCCGAGCGGCGGCGAATACCACGTCCGGCCGCGCCGCCCGCGGCCGGCGCTTTGCGTTTCGGCCAGACAACAGACACCGGCACGCTGTGCCGCCGGGCGGCGGAGCAGGGCATTATTGGTCGAATCGGTCGCCGCCAGCACTTCGAGCGCGAGCCGTTTGCCAAGCGCCGGGGGCAGGGCGCGGTGGATGGCGGCGGTGTTGAGCAGTTCGCAGCCGGCGGGCAGGAGATAACCCGCCGCCGCGCCGCGCCGGGCGCGGTTGCGCAATGGCAAGCCCGCAATGCGGAGCTGATGGATCTGTTTCCAAACCGCGGCGCGGCTGATGCCCAGCAGACGGCCGAGTTCCGGACCGCTTAACGGTCCGTGCTGCAAGGCGCCGATCAAGGCGATTTGGACGTCATTCATGCCGGCGGCGAGCGGCGTTGAAAAGGGCGCCTGAAGCGGGCCTCGCGGCCGGCGGCCAGGCGTTCGATATTCGCGCGGTGCGTATAGACGATCAGCAGCAGCAGGGCGCCGGCCAGCGCGTGCCAGGCGGTGGGTAAGGGTGCCGGTCCGAGCCAGACGAGCAGCGGCCACAACCCCGCCATTGCCAGCAGTGTCGCGAGACTGGCGTAACCGCTGATCAGGAACGTGGCGATCCACAGCGCGGCGAGCGGCAACACAACGGCCGGCAGCAAGGCGCCGGCGACGCCGGCGGCGGTGGCCGCGCCTTTGCCGCCGCGGCCGCCGAAATACAACGGCCAGATGTGACCGGCGACGGCCGCGATCCCGGCCGCCGCCTGCCGCCAGGACAAGTCGAAAACCGGCCAACTCGCGGCCCACACGGGGGCGATCAGCGCGGCGGTGAGCACCCCTTTGCCGAGGTCGACCAGCACCACCGGCAACGCAAAACGCCAACCCTGGGTGCGCAGCGCGTTGCTGCCGCCGGCATTGCCGCTGCCTTGGGTACGGATATCGATGCCGTAAAAGCGGCCAACCAGCAAGGCGCCGGACAGCGAACCGGCGAGATAAGCGAGCAGGACCCGGGCCGCGAGGTCGAGTGTGGCGCTGACCGGTTCGGTTATCACGGCCGTTCCTGCAGCGCCGCGACCAGTGCTCCCGGCCCGGCGTGGACGGCGACCGCCGGGCTGGTCTCGGTGATCCAGCAGGCTTCGATCCGGGCTTTTCCGGCGAGCAGCAAAGTGCGGAGCTGGTCGGCGGCGGCGGGCGCCGCGGTGTGGCTGATCATCACGCGATACATTTTATCGGCGGCCATGCGCCGTTGCAGCCAGCGGCCGAAGGACTCTACCGCGGCGCCGCGCTCGTACAACACGCCGCGGGCCACCAGCCGGCCGTCAGGACTGTTGGCCAGCACCGGTTTCAAGCCGATGAAGTCGGCGAGTCGTTTCATCCACGGTTTGACGCGGCCGCCGCGCACGCCGAATCCCAGGTCGTGGATCAGCGCATAGGTGCGGGTCAGATCGCGGTAGGTCGCGATTGCTTGCAGCACCGCGGCGCGGTCGGCGCCGGCGGCGGCGACTTCGGCGGCGTGCAGCACCAAAAGGCCCTGGCCGGCCGCCGCGTTGCGCGTATCGATGACTTCGATCCGGTCGCGCGCCGCGCGTTGCGCCGCGGCCTGCGCCGCGCTGTAGGTGCCGGACAGGCGGGCCGACAGGCACAGCGTGACAACGTCGTAATCATGGCCGGTCAACAGTTCGTACTGGCGCCGGAAATCGCTGGCCGGTGGCTGCGAAGTTTTAGCCTCCGCTTCGCTTTCAGTCATCAGCCGATAAAAATCTCCGGGCTCGAGCGAGACGCGATCGAGATATTCATTGTCGCCGATCATCAGGCGCAGCGGCACGAGATGGACGCCGAGCCGTTCGGCTTCCGCCGCCGGCAGGTCGGCGCCCGAATCGGTGACGATCGCGACCTGCCCGGGTTGGTCGATGAGTCGTTGTTGGCGCTGCATGTCGTCGGCTTTTTGGCGTGCCAGTTCGCCATAGCGACGGGCCACAAGGTAAACCTCGTTAGGCGAGTCGGTATGAATATGGATGCGCACCCGCCGGCCGCTGCCGGCGACGATCAGCGAATCGCCGGCCAGTGATCCGAGTTCGGCGGTGAGCGCCGCCCGGTCGATGGCGCGGCCGTGGATCAGGCATTCGGTGCAGTAGCGGTAACACGCCCCGGCGGCCGTGTGCCCCGTACCGGGCGCCTCCGGCGCCGCAGCGGGCGGCATCGCCAGCCGCCCGGAGTGCATGTAATGCGTGATGCCTTCGAGGAAATCGACGAAGCCCTGGGCGCCGGCATCGACGACACCGGCCGCTTCGAGTGCCGGCAACTGGTGCATCGTCGCCGCCAGCGACCGCCGGGCGCGCTCCAGGCCGCCGTCGAGCAAGGCGCGCAGATCGTGCAGACCGCGGCGTACCAGGTCGACGAGTTCGGCGGCGAAATCGTCGAGGACGGACGGCAGCGTGCCGGCTTGCGGTTCGGCCATCGCCTGCCAGGCGCTGTGCGCGCCGCGCCGGGCGATGGCCGCGAGCCGGCGGGCACCAAGCCGGCGGGTGCGGCGGGCGCCGTCGCTCAGCCCCTGAAAATACTGCGCCATGATCGCCCCGGAATTGCCGCGCGCGCCGTCGAGCGCGGCTTCGGCGACGCGGATCAAAAGTTCGCCGGTGTTGTTCCCAGGCTCGCCGTCGATGGCGTTCAGAACCTCGCGCAAGGTGGCGGCCAGGTTGGTTCCCGTGTCGTGATCGGCGACCGGATAGACGTTCAGGTGGTTCAATTGATCGCGGCGCGCCAGGACATAAGCGATCCCGGCTTGCAGGGCGCGCTGCAGGCGACGGGCGTCGGCGTAGGCGATGGCGGTGGGTTTCAAGGGGATGCAGGTCTGGCCCTGCCCCGCAGGTGGGGGACGACTTTGGCAGGGGTTGTGCCGGGCGTCATCATTCGCAGGTGCGCGGTGTGGAGAGGCGATAGGCGAGCACCTCGTCGCGCACTGCCTGTTGTTCGTCCATACCGCCGGCGATCCACAGCCGCCCGCCGGCGACGACGGCCGACCGCAGATCCATGCGCGGTGCAGCGAGCGGCGTATGGCACGTCCAACGCCCGTCGTCGAGATCATAAGCGACCACCGCGGTGGTGGGGTGCGACGGCGTGCCGTCGTAACCGATACCGTTGTAGTTGTACGGATGGCCGGTGCCGCCGACGAAGACCGCGTGCCGCGCTCCGCCGTCGGCGAGCGCCTCGGCAGCGGCCCGGTAGCGGGGGCCACCCGGCATCGGCGGCAGCGGCTGCCAATCGAGGCGCCGGAGATCGCCGTCGCGGATCGTTCCCCGCCAGCACTCGTCGCTGGTGACGAATCGTCGCGCGGCGCGGGGCCGGTATTCGATTTTCGCGCCGCCGCAAATCACCAAGTCGTTATCGAGCAGGGCGCCGGCGGCCCCGAATACCGGGGCGCCGGGCCACGGTTCGGCCTGCGTCCAGACGCCCTCGCGCGTATCGAAGACCTGGACCAGGTTGACGTTACCGGTATCGTGCCAGCCGCTGATCAGATACAGATAACGGTCGTCGTAGGTCAGCAACACGGCGTCGTCGACGGCGACCGGCATGGTCGCGGCGCGCTGCCAGGGCGGTGTGCGCTCCGGCTCGATCTTCCAGACTTCCGGGGTCGACACTTCGCTGCCGTCGGCGGCCACCGTGTAGCCGCCGAGCAACCAGAAGGCACCGCCGGCGACGGCGCCCTGCGCCGCCAGGCGGCCCTGACCGCCGGGAACGGGCGGCAGCGTTTGCCAGCCGGCATCACCGCGGCGCCACCGGTAAGCGTTGTTGCGGATCGCATCCCAGGTTTTTTCGGGGCCGATCCCGAAGACCGCCAACCATTCGGCGCCGGAGGTTGTTGGGCGGGCGAGCAGCACGAGGTTGGCGCGCGGTTCGGGCAGCGGCGGCGGCCCACCGGCGGCCGTGCCGGCAGCGATTGCTAAATAAAAGGCCAGCGCGGCGGCCGTCCGCCAAAACGATGCGCCGCTCACATGTTGCGCCGGTATTCGCCGCCGACCGCGTACAGGGCGTGGGAAAGCTGGCCGAGACTGGCGTATTTGACCGCATCCATCAACGCCGCGAAGGTATTTTCGCGCCGCGCTGCGGTTTGTTGCAGCGCTTCGAGCGCTGCCGCGGCCCGCCCGCTGTGCTGTTTACGGAACTGCCCGAGGCCGGCGATCTGCATCTGTTTTTCTTCTTCCGTCGCGCGGATCAATTCCACCACGGGGCTGGCTTCGGCCTGGCCGGCGCGCGGCTGGAAGGTGTTGACACCGATCAGCGGCAGCGAACCATCGTGCTTGCGTTGTTCGTAGAGCATCGATTCATCTTGGATCTTGCCGCGTTGATACATGCTGTCCATCGCGCCGAGCACGCCGCCGCGTTCGGACAAGCGCTCGAATTCGCGGTAGACCGCCTCTTCGACCAGGTCGGTCAGTTCTTCGACGATGTAGCTGCCCTGCCAGGGGTTTTCGTTGTAGTTCAGACCGAGTTCGCGGTTGATGATCAACTGGATCGCCATCGCCCGGCGCACCGATTCTTCGGTGGGGGTGGTGATCGCCTCGTCGTAGGCGTTGGTGTGCAGGCTGTTGCAATTGTCGAATATCGCGTACAGGGCCTGCAAAGTGGTGCGGATGTCGTTGAACTGGATTTCCTGGGCGTGCAGCGAACGGCCGGACGTCTGAATGTGGTATTTCAGCATCTGCGAGCGCTGGTTGGCGCCGTAGCGTTCGCGCATGGCGCGCGCCCAGATGCGGCGTGCGACGCGGCCGATCACGGTATATTCGGGATCCATGCCGTTGGAAAAGAAGAACGACAGGTTGGGTGCGAAATCGTCGATCGCCATGCCGCGGGCCAGGTAATACTCGACGATGGTCAAGCCGTTGGCCAGCGTGAACGCCAACTGGCTGATGGGGTTGGCGCCGGCCTCGGCGATGTGATAACCGGAAATGGAGACCGAATAAAAATTGCGCACACGGTGATCGATGAACCACTGCTGGATATCGCCCATCATGCGCAACGCGAACTCGGTCGAGAAAATGCAGGTGTTCTGCGCCTGGTCTTCCTTCAGAATATCGGCCTGCACGGTGCCGCGCACGGTGCTGACAGTGTCGGCCTTGAGGCGCTCGTACTCGTCGGCGGTCAGCAGATCCGTGCCGATCAATTGCTCGCCGCTCGCGCCCAGCAGACCGAGGCCGAGACCGTCGTTGCCGTCCGGCAGGGCGCCGCGGTACGGCGGGCGGTCGCCGCCGGCCAATTCGGCCAGCCGCTTTTCGGCCGCCGCCCAGCGGCCCGTGGCGCGCAGATGTTTTTCGACCTGCTGGTCTATCGCGGTGTTCATGAACATGGCGAGTATCATCGGCGCCGGGCCGTTGATGGTCATCGACACTGAAGTGCTCGCGGCGCACAGATCGAAACCGGAGTACAGGCGCTTCATATCGTCGAGCGTTGCGATCGAAACGCCCGAGTTGCCGATCTTGCCGTAAATATCAGGCCGCTCGGCCGGATCTTCGCCGTACAGTGTCACCGAATCGAACGCCGTGGACAGCCGCGCCGCCGGCTGCCCGGCCGACAGATAATGGAAACGGCGGTTGGTGCGCTCCGGCATCCCTTCACCGGCGAACATGCGCGTCGGGTCTTCCGAACTGCGCCGGTAAGGATAGACACCGGCGGTATAAGGGTAGGCGCCGGGCAGGTTCTCGCGCTGCAGGAAACGCAACTGATCGCCCCAGTTCGCGGTTTTCGGGGCGGCGATTTTCGGTATCTTCAGGCCCGCAAGCGAGGTCTTGAAATTGTCGCCTTCGACATTCCGGCCGCGTACTTCATAGCGGTAATGCGCGGCGCGCACCGTCTTCTGGCGTGCCGGCCAGGCGCGCAGCAAATCCAATGCTTCATCGTCAAGCGTTTGCAACGATTGTTGATAAAGACGGCGCAGGGCCGGTAATGCGCTCTGCTCGTCGGTGGCTTCCAGCGCCGGTGCGGCATAAGGCAGCAGCGGCGCGGGGAGTTCAGGATCATCGAGTGCGGCGAGCGATCGATAAGCGTTCCAGGCGCGTTCGGCCTGTTCCGCCTGCGTTTCGCAGTGCTGGGAAATATCGCGCCCCTGCTCGGCGATTTCGGCAAGATAACGGACGCGGGCGCCGGGGATCAGCGCCATTTGCCGAGGCTCGGCCGCGGCTTGCGGGGTGCCGGTGGCCGGTGGCGTCCAACGTTCGGCATCCAGTTTGAGATCGGCCGTCAGGCGCCGGCACAGTTCGCCGAACAAACGCCAGACACCCGGATCGTTGAATTGGCTGGCGATCGTCGGATAGACCGGAATTTCGTCGTCACGCGCGGTAAACGCCTGGTGGTTGCGTTTCCATTGCTTGCGGATGTCGCGCAGGGCGTCTTCGCTGCCTTTGCGGTCGTATTTGTTGAGCACGACGATTTTGGCGAAATCGAGCATGTCGATTTTCTCGAGCTGGCTCGCGGCGCCGTAGTCGACGGTCATCACGTAAAGCGGGAAATCGACCAGATCGGCGACTTCGGTATCGCCCTGGCCGATGCCAGCGGTCTCGACGAGCACCAGATCGAAGCCCGAGGCCTTGAGCAGCGCGATGACGTCACCGAGGATGGCGCTGGTCGCCAGGTGACGCCGGCGGGTGGCCAGCGAGCGCATGTAAATGCGTTCCGAGCGCAGCGAGTTCATCCGGATGCGATCGCCGAGCAGGGCGCCGCCGGTTTTGCGGCGCGTCGGATCGACGGCAACGACGGCGATGGAAAAATCCGGAAAGTGCCGAAGAAAGCGATTCAGCAGTTCGTCGGTTACCGACGATTTACCGGCGCCGCCGGTGCCGGTGATACCGACGACCGGTACCCGGCCGGCCGCCGCCCGCCACTCCTTGCGGTATTTTTCCAGGCGCCCCGAGGGGATCACGCCCGCTTCGAGGGCGCTGATCTGGCGGGCGACGGCCCGCCGGTCGCGAATGCCGGGCGCCTGGTCGGCCGCCGGCGCGCGGCGCAATTCGCCGGCGCGGCTGATGACATCGGAGATCATCTCTTGAAGGCCGAGCTGCATCCCGTGATGCGGGTGATAAAGACGGGTGACGCCATAGTCTTCCAACTCGGCGATCTCATCTGGCGTGATCGTGCCGCCGCCGCCGCCGAAGATCCGGATGTGCGCCGCGTCGAGCTGGCGCAGGCGATCGACCATGTACTTGAAAAACTCCATGTGCCCGCCCTGGTAAGAGCTGACGGCGATGGCGTCGGCATCCTCGTCGATCGCCGCTCGAACGATCTCATCGACGCCGCGGTTGTGACCGAGATGGACGACTTCGGCGCCGTGCGCCTGGATCAGGCGGCGCATGATATTGATTGCCGCGTCGTGGCCGTCGAACAGCGAGGCCGCGGTGATAAAACGCAGCGGTGCGGATTCAGCCCAGGCGGTGCCGGTGGCGATAGGCAGGGCGGTTTCGGTCATCACTGATTCCGTATTCGATCATCGTCTTTATCTTACCCCGGAATACAGCAATGACGACAATTTCGCCGCCCCACCGGGGGGCGGCGGTGGTCTGTCGTGGGTCGCCGGGTCGTGGCCCGGCGGCCAGAGGCGACGTCCGTTCAGAGTTTGTTGAAGGCGGCCCCGGCTTTTTCGGCGGCGGCTTCGAGATTCTTACGCTCTTGCGGTTTGAATTCTTTGTAGCGCGCGCTTACGAAACGGACTTTGCCGTCGTCGATCATGGCGATCGATTTGTTGTCCGCAAGCTTGCCCAGCACGGCGCGCGGTGTGATGTTACGGCCGATCGCCCGGACCACGAGCTTGAAGAAATTCGGCCCGTCGCCGTAAAGTTTCAGATCCTTGGGCTGGCCGGTCTTGCGATTGCGATAACGCGGGTCGCTTTGCCACAGGGTCAATATGCCGAGCTGCGGCCAGGCGCGCACCGGATCGATTGCGAGTTTCTGCCCGAGGGCATCGTTGACCGTTCGTGTATCCCAGCCGGAGAGCAGGGCGAGGGAGGCGCGGGTCTGGTGCTCGCCTGAAGCTTCGAGTTTGCGGGCCGCCTCGTCAAGATACAGTTGGCGGAGCACATCGGACAAAGCCTGGACCGAGACCCGGCCGACCAGGGCTCGGACCATGGGCCGGAAGGCTTTTTCCAGCACGCCGGCCAGCCATTGGGCTTCCTTTACAGTGCTGCTGTCGATCTGTGTGTCGGTAGATTTCTTAGCCATGTGAAAACCTCGTTATGTTTGGATCGATTGACGGAGCACGACACATTGCAAGCTCGGGATCGATCATCTCCTCCCCCTGCAAATACCGCTGGCCTCCAGCCCGGTAGGGTCGTCTGTCGTATTGCAACCGCGATCCGCCTTTGCCGTCGGGTGTTGGTAAAGCGGCGAATCGGGTAATGCCATGCGCAGCAAAAAAGCGTACGGCGCCATGGCCGTCCGCGCTCTAAACTTGCTGTATCGTATTTAGTATAAATCCATTTTATCCTTAATGCAAGAAGCAGCGGTAAATAAAATCGCAGGGCACGGCCGGGACTGAATTGTTTAGAGAAAGCTATTATTCACCGAAAACGGGCGCCGTGCCGGCTTGTGATAGGCTATGAATCTCTGCAACGATCAGCCGGAGTAGCGAACGATGACCCAGTGGGCGGCATTGCCGGAAGAGGCGGCAGTTTTCGATTTTTCAGGCGAGGTGCTGCGCCGGCAATGGGGCGCGCTGCACGCCGGCGACCGTGTACCGTGGCCGGATGAATCACAGGTGACCGCCGTGCTCGATCTGCTGCCTGCGGCTTCGCATCCGAGCGGCAAGGCAGACCAGATCGCGGCCAAGATGCAGCAGGCATGGCGTGCTTTCCACGCCGGCGATTTCGCCGCCGCGGCGGCCGGCGCAAAAGCCCTCGGCGTGCTCGCCCACGCCGCCGCCAACAAGGCGGCCTGCATTTACGCCGATCATCTCGAAGAAGATGAAGCAGCCCAGCAGGAAATTTATCGGCAGGCCGCCGAGAACGCGACCGCCGCACTGGCGGCCCTGCCCGACGATCCGAACGCGCATTATTTCCATGCTTTGGCGCTCGGCCGGTACAGCCAGAGCATCTCGATCGCCAAGGCGCTGGCCCAGGGCCTGGCCGGCAAGGTCGCGGCCAGTTTGAAGCGCGCGCTCGAGGTCGCGCCGGATCACGCCGACGCGCACCTGGCGTTCGGTTTATATCACGCCGAGATCATCAACAAGGTCGGCAAACTGGTCGGCGGCATGACTTACGGCGCCTCCGAAAAAGAGGCGCTGACGCACCTCGAACGGGCGCTGGAATTGAACGGCGCCGCGCCGATCGTCCATATCGAATATGGCAACGCGCTGTACCTGCTGCACGGCGAACGCGGCATCGACGATCTGAATCGCGCTTACCGGCAGGCCGTGACGCAAGCGCCGCGCGACGCGATGGAATGGCTCGATCAGCGCTACGCGCGCGCCGAGTTGGAAGAATGAAACAACAATTGGGTAAAGTCCGACAGGCTGCTAGCGTAGAATCGGCGGCCGCCGGCATTCGCAGTTTTATACCGAGGAGGCGCCCCGGGCAGGATTCGAATATCCTTGAGAAAATCTCAGAATATCAATAAGTTACGAGTTCAATGATTGACGAGTTACCACCAAAGTTACCACCACCCGGGCCAAGTACCTCCCACTTATCCACAGGCGGGCGTCATGCGTCCTGGCGCTCCAAGGTGATGTTGACGCAATATCCAAGTGCCTCCGCGTAGCGGCGCAATGTGCTGATGCTGTTGACGCCGCCGCTTTCCAGGCGGGCAATGGCGGATTGCGTCGTACCCATCCGCTCGGCCACGTCGGCCTGCGTCAATCCGGCCTCGGTGCGGGCAGCCACCAGGGCGCCGGCGATGTCCTTACCGACCGCGCGTTCCCGTGCCGCCACCGCGGGTGACCGCTTCATTCCTTCCACGCGATGGCCATGAACGTCGAAATAGCATCTGTTCTGGTAGTACTTCGCGGGACCGGTGCCGTGTATGACGGCATGCGGCTTGGATGGATCGAGCTTCATCGAAAAAGGTCACTTTCGGGGCGTTTTTTTATATAGCATTTCCGCTATCTCCCTTCCGCCCGGTGTACGAGTTAATGCATAGCCCGCATCCATATGGACCAGTAGCCAGGTCATCTGCTCTCGGAGGATTTTTTTCACTTTGGGATGGTTCATGAACCGGCGGATCGTTTCGTTATGGGGGTTCTCCACCTTGAAGGCGCGCCGGAATGCCTTTTTCACGACGAAGCCGCAACCCACCAATTCGAGGACAAAGAACCGGACTTGAAAATCCCACCAAGGGGATCGGAGAATCTCATGATACGCCCGGGTTGCACTTTCGCCATGCAGCCCGCAGCGGCGTTCACCTTTGAGCGGCCGGCGGCGGCAATATCCGCCTGCGCGGGTGCGCGCCCCGCAGGCGCCCGGCTCGGATCGGTGCTCAGAAAGGAATGTCATCGTCGTAAAAGCCTTCAGACTGGAAACGGCGGATCGTTTCCAGTCATAGGAGCCACCGCCACCTGCCCCTCGAAAGTATGGGCAGGCGGGAGTGGCGGGGATGGATTCCGGGGCTTTCCTGAACGCTGAAGCGTCCGGCTACAGCCTCGTTATCGTGAGTTTGTTATTGCGAGAGTTCAGCGATCCGGCTGTTCAGATCGCGGCACGTATAACCGGCGATTTCGCCGGCAAACAGGCGTCTGAGATTGACGGTATCCGCGCCCAACCCCTGGGAAGTCAGGTCGAATTCCAACACCAGCTCACCGCAATGGTTGACGCTTAATGTCGCGGTGCCGACAGTCTGGCGGTTTACCGTTGCCGTTTGGTTGAAAACGCCATCTTCTACCGACGCCAAGTTCATATCAACACTCACTGCTGTCCCATAAACTTTCACGCGAATACAAAGGCTTTCTGTAGACTCG
>DAITQM010000038.1:0-15321 GCA_036832975.1 Pseudomonadota bacterium
CGAGTCTACAGAAAGCCTTTGTATTCGCGTGAAAGTTTATGGGACAGCAGTGACCCGGATTATTAAAAAGATACCGATCAGTATCCGAGGCAGGCCCGATGAACTGCCTGGTGGGGCGTTGTCTGAATTATCGTGACTGTCCTCGATCGGCTTGCTCGATCGGCTTATCGTGACTGTCCTCGATTGGCCGCTCGATTGGCCGCTATCATGACTGTCCTCGATTGGCCGCTCGATCGGCTTATCGTGACTGTCCTCGATTGGCCGCTGTCCTCGATTGGCCGCTTCCTGAACGAGCCGATGCCGAAACCGGTCAGATTCCGCCGTTCCGGTTGCGGACGAGAGCTTCTGGATCGTGCCGGATCAGCCGTGGCGACGGCCAGGCCTGTCAGCGCTCGAAATCGCTCTCGAAAACGAATTCGCATTGGCCGAACACATAGACTGCGCCAGCCCCGGGTGCGCCGGCGGCGACGATTTGCTCGCTGACCGCGACAGCGGCCCCCAACTTATCACCGCTGAAACCGTCACTGGCGGTCATCGTCGCTGCCGTAACCCAACTGCCCTGGGAGCGCAACAGCAAATCGACCAGGCCGCCGCCCATCGTCCCTGCCGCCGGGTTGTCGGTGCCCACCGCGATCAGCCCGCCGGTGTCGATCACCGCCACTCCGGTGCCGAAGGTGTTTTCGCCGGCACCGCGGTCCAGCACCTGCTGGAATCCGAAACCCGGAATCACGGCCTTGTAAATGTGGACGCGCGAGGTGGTACCCACCCAATCCGAGTCGCGTCCCACGACCAGCGTTCCGCCGCGCGACAACGCCACGTTGCCGCCGAAGCGTTCCCCTTGCTGCGGCTGTGGGGCGGCGAAGATGCCGTCCGAGGCCCAGACGAAAAACGTGGGGGTACTATTCGCGCGGCGCATGGGCCGAATGCCGCCGCCGTTGCCGATGCCCGGGGCGAATGCAGTCGAGCCGGCCAGCAGAAAATCGCCGCCCAGGGCGACTTCCTGACCCCATCTCTCCCCCATGAGCGGTGTCGGGTCGGCTAAGCACCAATTGTCGGCCTCGGGCGTGCGGCACAGCGTCAGCGTCGGCGCCCACGCCCCGGACGGCCCGAGTTCAAACACAAAAGCGGCGCCGAAAGTCCTGTTTTGAGCCTCTCCGAAATCGTAATTCGGCGCCCCCGCTACGGCGGTAAACAGCGGATCGCCCGACGGCGAATTGTTCGGGACGGAGACATCGATGGCAACTGAGGTGCCGAGAAGGTCGTTGCCGACCGCTCCCGCAAACACGTTGATGCGCGACCATGTTCCCGAATCGCGCCGATAAAAATGCACCGCCCCGGCGGTCAATTTCGTTGGTCCGTCGTCGCGGAGAGGATCGCCGATGATCAGATGATCGCCCTCGAGATCGATCGCGCGGCCGAAGTTGTTGAGACTATCCGGTTCCGGCGCCGGCAGCCGCTGTTCCAGCGACCACGCGCCGGCGGTATGGCGGTACACGTAAACCGCCCCGGCGAAGCCGAAACCGGAGACGGACTCTCCCGGGGCGCTGATCGCCAGCGTATCGCCGCTGAGTGCGATCTGTTCGCCGAAGCCCACCGCCCCCGTCGGCGCAGGAATTTTCACTTCCAGCGGCGTGCCATCGGCGGCGCACATGGAAGCGCCCTGGGCGTGAGCCGGAAGCTCCGGAAGTGAAACGAGTGCAAGGAAGGCGGCTGGGACGAGAGTGGAAAAGCGGGCGGACAACCAGTGGTTCATGAGCCTCTTCCCCTGGGCAGCAGCGAAGGGCCCAAGATTATCAAAAAAAAGGGTTGTGTCCATCAGCCGAAAGGCGTATTTTGTCGTCTCCAAGGAACGATGCCTGGTTCGTAATGAGAACATCTTTTCTGAGTGAGGAGGGGCTCGGGGAGTTTTTGCAAGGCATCTATGCCTGCCGCGATACCACTGCACTCTCCGAGCGGATCGTCCGTGAGCTGCCTCGCCTGATCGCCGCCGATCAGGTGATTTTCAACTATCTGCGCGTTGCCGCCGGTGCCGGCTGGTTTGTCGCCTGGCCGCGGCTGGCGCGCCACGAGGAACAGAGCCGGTTGTTTCTCCGGCACATGCACGAACACCCCAAGCTTCAACATTACTCGGTCAGCGGAGATCCTTCGGCCGGCGCCATTTCCGATTTCATGTCCGCGCGACGGTTCCAACGCACGGCGCTCTACAACGAACTCTACCGGGAGATGGGGTATGAAGACCACATGGGCATTCTGCTCGGCCCTCCCGGGGCGGTAGTGATCGGCATCGGGGTCGGCCGCGGCAGCCGCTCGTTCACCGAGCGCGACCGGCAAGTGCTTAACTGGGTGCGGCCCCATATCGCCCAGGCGTGGCGCAATGCCAAGTCGTACACCCGCCTCGCCCGCTTGTGCCGACTGCACATGAGTGATCCATACCCTACTGACGAATTTAATTTGACTGCGCGCGAGTGTCAGATCATAGACGAGATCGGGCAAGGCAAATCCAACCATGAGATTGCAAAAACGCTGTTCATCAGTGTCCCCACCGTCAAGAAGCACCTGGAGCACATTTACGCGAAACTCAGCGTTAAATCCCGCACCGCGGCGTTGGCGAAGTTAAGGGCATATCGTACGGGTTAGTCACATCCAGCACTTGTCGAATTTCCTAATTAGCAGGCTGTTTTTCAACAGCCTGCTAGGGTTACAGGATTTCGAAAATACCTGCGGCGCCCATGCCGGTGCCGATGCACATGGTGACCATGCCGTATTTGCCGCCGGTCTGTTTCAGGCCGTGGATCAATTTGGCGCTCAGGATCGCACCGCTGGCGCCGAGCGGGTGTCCGAGGGCGATGGCGCCGCCTTTGGGGTTGACTTTTTCGGGATCGAGTTCGAGGTCGCGAATGACGGCGAGCGACTGCGCGGCGAACGCTTCGTTGAGTTCGATCCAGTCGATTTGATCCTTGGCGATGCCGGTTTGTTTTAGCACCCTGGGTATGGCTTCGATCGGACCGATGCCCATGATTTCCGGCGGCACGCCGGCGACGGCGAAACCGCGGAAGACGGCGAGCGGTTCGAGACCGGTCTCCTTCAGCACTTGCTCGCTGACCAGTACCAGGGCGCCGGCGCCGTCGCTCATCTGTGAGCTGTTGCCGGCGGTCACCGTGCCTTGGGCGTGAAACACCGGCCGCAGTTTGGCGAGCGCCTCGGCGGTGGTGTCGCGGCGCGGGCCTTCGTCGGTATCGATCGTCCGTTCGATAAGACGCACTGTGCCGCTTGCGGTATCCGGCACATGGGCGCGCACGGTGTACGGTGCGATTTCGGGATAACCCGGACCGTCGATCGCGGCCAATGCGGTGCGATGGCTGCGCAGCGCAAACGCATCCTGGTCTTCGCGCGACACTTTCCATTGGGCCGCGACGTTTTCGGCGGTGATGCCCATGCCATAGGCGATCGCGACGTGGTCGTCCTGAAACACTGCCGGATTCATCGCCACTTTGTGACCCATCATCGGTACCATGGTCATCGATTCGGTGCCGCCGGCGATGATCACGTCGGCTTCGCCGAGCCGGATGCGGTCGGCGGCCAGCGCCACGGTTTGCAGGCCGGATGAACAAAAGCGATTGACGGTCATCGCCGGCACGCGGTCGGGCAGGTCGGCGAGCAGCACGCCGATACGCGCGACGTTCATGCCCTGTTCGGCCTCGGGCATCGCACAGCCGACGATCACGTCCGCGACGCGTTCTGCTTCGATTTCCGGAACCTTGGCCAGCGTCGCACGCAATACGTGGGCGAGCAGATCATCGGGCCGGGTGTTACGGAAATATCCGCGATGGGCTTTGCCGACCGGCGTGCGGACAGCGGAAACGATATAGGCGTCGGACATGGGGTCAATTCCTCAACGGTTTGCCGGTTTTGAGCAGATGTTCGATCCGCTCCTGCGTTTTGGGTAGCGCGGCGAGGGCGATGAAATGTTCGCGTTCAAGATTGAGCAGCCAGTTCTCGTCCACTTCGCTGTCGCGGTCGATTGCGCCGCCGGCGATGACGGTGGCGATGCGCCGGCCGATCTCGCGGTCGTGGTCGGAGATGAAGCGGCCTTCATGAAGGTTGACGAGCATCATTTCCAGAGTGGCGATGCCGACGTCGCCGGCCACCGGGAACGGGCGGCTGAGCGGCGGCCGGTAGCCAGCCTCGTGCAGGGCGCGCACTTGAGCGATCGCGACGTGGAGGATTTCATCGCCGTTCATCACGATCGGATCGGCGTCTTTCAGATAACCCATCTCGCGGGCTTCGAGGGCGCTGCCTGCGACTTTGCCCATTGCCACCTGCTCGAAGTATTTCTGCAACAGCGGGAAACGATCGCCGGCCAGCGTCGAACGTGCGGCGCGCAAGGCCAGTTCTTTCAACCCGCCGCCGCCCGGCAGCAGACCGGCGCCGACTTCGACCAGGCCGAAATACGATTCGAAGGCGGCGACGATGCGGGCGGCGTGCATGGCCAACTCGCAACCGCCGCCGAGCGCCATGCCGCGCACCGCGGCGACGACCGGCACTTTAGCGTATTTAACGCGCATCACGGCCTGCTGGTAGGCCGCCACCAGTGTTTCGACTTCGGCGGTGTTGCCGGCGGCGAGCAAGCGGCCGACGCCGGACAGGTCGGCGCCGACACAAAACGGTTCGCTGTCCTGCCAGATCACCAGGCCGGCGCATTCGTTTTCGGCGTATTCGACGGCGTGGTTCAAGGCCTTGACAATACCGTCATTGATGGCATGCATCTTGGTTTTGAAGGTCAAGATCGCAACGTCTTTATCGTGGCGCCACAGGCGCGCTGCATCGTCCTCGTGAATCGTCGTTGCGGGCGTTCGGCTTTCGCCGATCAAAAGCGCGGGCCAAAGCTGGCGGCGGTACACCGGCAGGGCCGGCCGCGGCGACATTTTCTGCGCCGCGGGCGACCACGAACCGTTGTCGTCATGGACGCCATCGCGGCCGTCGTGCACCCACTCCGGCAGCGGTGCATCGCTCATCGCTTGACCGGCGGCGATCTCTTCGCCGATCCACTCCGCGACCGGCCGCCAGCCGGCGGCCTGCCAGGTTTCCAATGGCCCATGGCGCCAGCCGTAACCCCAGCGCATCGCCAGATCGACTTCACGGGCGCTGCCGGCGATCGCCTCGAGGTGATAGGCGGTATAGTGAAACAGATCGCGGAACATGGCCCACAAGAAGCGGGCTTGCGGGTGCTCGGCATGACGGAGCGCGGCGAACTTCTTGGCGGTGTCTTTCTCTTTTAGAATCGCGATGACTTCCGGTGCGGCTGTCGCTTCGGCCGGCCGGTAGCCGCCGGCGGCCGGGTCGATCACTTCGATGACCTTGCCTTTTTTGCGGAAAAATCCGGCGCCGGTCTTCTGGCCTAGAGCGCCGCGTTCGATCAGCATGGCCAACCATTCGGGAGCGGCGAAGTGCCGGTGCCACGGGTCGCCGGCGAGTTGTTCGCGCATCGTGCCGATCACGTGGTTCATCGTATCGAGGCCGACGACGTCGGCGGTACGGTAAGTGGCGCTTTTCGGACGGCCGAGTAGGGGGCCGGTCAGCGCGTCGACGACGTCGAAGCCCAGTTCGAAGGCCCGAGTATGGTGCATGGTCGCCAGCATCGAGAAGACGCCGATCCGGTTACCGATGAAGTTCGGGGTATCGTTGGCACGCACCACGCCCTTGCCGATCGCCGTCGTCAGCAGCGTTTCCATGCGGTCGAGCACGCCGCGGTCGGTGCCGGCGTGCGGGACCAGTTCCACCAGGTGCATATAGCGCGGTGGGTTGAAAAAGTGCACGCCGAGAAAACGAGGGCGGTGCTCGGCGGGCAAGACTTCGGCCAGCGCCGTAATGCTGAGGCCCGACGTGTTGCTGGCGACGATCGCCGCGGGGTGCAGGTGCGGTGCGATTTTAGCGTACAGATCTTTTTTCCAGTCCAGCCGTTCGGCGATCGCCTCGATGACGAGATCGCAGCCGGCAAGTTCGGTCAGATCGTCCTGATAATTCGCCGCCTTGATCGCGGTGGCGACGTACGGTGCGCCGAGCGGTGCCGGTTTGAGTTTGTTCAGCCGGGCGATGGCCTGGTTGACCAGGCCGTTCGGGTCGCCTTCCTTGGCCGGCAGTTCGAACAGGATCGCCGGGATGCCGGCGTTGACCAGGTGGGCGGCGATCTGCGCCCCCATGACGCCGGCACCGAGGACCGCCGCTTGGCGAATGATGGGTTGAGACATAGAATGTTTTCCTTTACGCCGTTACGCCGCGCGGGCTTTGGCGGCGGTTTCGGTGGAACGGGGCGGCCAGTCGAATTCATCGACCATGATCACCTTGCGGGTCAGATCCTGGGCGCGGCAGATCACCGCCGCCTGTTCCGGGCTGAGGATCTGTTCGGCCACCGCCTTGCCGGTCAGTTCGCCGCAGTTGTAGAAATTGACCACTTCGCGGTAGGCGTTTTTAAGCAACCGTTCGTAGGGCGCGGCTTCGAGCGCCGCGTTGAACGCCTGATTCAGCAAGCCGGCCGCGTCGTCTTTGTCCGAGTCGTAAACCCCGGCGATCAGCCGGTCGCGCCCGGCGTTGTTCGTGATCAGCGTCCGCGCCACGCGCTTGCCGAGATAATCGGACGGCGGCGCGTACTGCCGGCCGCGCGGCAGGATAATGAAGCGGGCCAGCGGGCCGAGGACTTTGACCGGCAGGTGGCGGGTGATTTCCACCAGCCGTTCCTGGATCAGGTACAGGCTGTCGCGCATCGCCCAGCGCACCAGCGGCAGGTCTTCTTCCGGCCGTCCGGTGTCTTCGTAGCGCTTGAGCACGGCGCTGCATAGATAAAGGTGGCTCAATACATCGGCCAACCGGCCCGATAGTTTTTCCTTGAATTTGAACGTCCCGCCAAGCGTCAGGAGGACAAGATCGGAGACGAAGCTGAATGCCGCGCTCAGATGATTGAGTCTTCTGTAGTAATGGGCGGTGGGGCCGCCCACCGGGGAGCGGCTCAGGCGGCCATTGGTCAGACCGAGCAGGAAGGCTCTGGCTTTGTTGCCGGTGACGTGGCCGATGTGGCCGAAGAAAGCGCGGTCGAAGCGCTTCAGGGCGCCCTTATCGTCGCTCGTCGCCGATTGCATTTCCTCGAGCAGCCACGGATGACAGCGGATCACGCCCTGTCCGAAGATGATCATCGAGCGGGTGAGGATGTTGGCGCCCTCGACGGTGATCGCCACCGGAATCGCCTGATAGGCGTGGGCCAGATAATTGTTCGGCCCCATGATGATGCCCTTGCCGCCGTGCACGTCCATCGCGTCGTTGATGCACTGGCGGTTGGCTTCGGTGAGCTGGTATTTGAGGATCGCCGACAGAACGCTGGGTTTGGCGCCGTTGTCCTGCGCGACCAGCGTCAAAAGACGCGCCGCGTCCATCCGGTAGGCGTTGCCGGCAATGCGCGCCAGCACTTCCTCGATACCCTCGAAATAGGCGATCGGCATCTTGAACTGGCGGCGCACGCGAGCGTAGGCCCCGGTCATCTTCGCCGCCATCTTGGCGCCGGCGACGCCGAGCGCCGGCAACGAGATGCTGCGCCCGGCGGCCAGGCTTTGCATCAGCATCATCCACCCCTGACCGACGCGCTCCCGCCCGCCGATGACATAGTCCAACGGGATAAACACATTCTTGCCGCGCGTCGGGCCGTTCATGAACACGCCGCCGGTCGGGAAATGCCGCTTGCCGGTTTCGACGCCGGGCAGGTCGGCCGGGATCAGGGCGCAGGTGATGCCGAGATCTTCCTCGTCGCCGAGCAGATGATCGGGGTCGAAGGCCTTGAACGCCAAACCGACCACCGTCGCCACCGGGGCCAGCGTGATATAGCGCTTGCTCCAGTTGAGCCGCAGGCCGAGCACTTCCTGGCCGTCGAATTTGCCTTTGCAGACCACGCCCGAATCGACCATCGACGCCGCGTCGGAGCCGGCGGCCGGCGAGGTCAGCGCGAAACACGGAATATCCTCGCCGCTCGCCAGGCGGGGCAGATAATGATCCTTCTGCGCCGCGGTGCCGTAATGCAGCAACAGTTCTCCGGGGCCGAGCGAATTGGGCACCATCACGGTGACCGCGGCGGTCAAGTTGCGGCTGGCGAGCTTCATCACCACCGCCGAATTGCCCTGCGCCGAAAACTCGTGGCCGCCGTACCGCTTGGGAATGATCATGCTGAAAAAGCGCTCGCGGCGGATGAAGTCCCAGGCAGCGGGCGGCAGATCACGCCGCTCCTCGGTGATCTCCCAGTCGTCGACCATCTGGCATAGTTCTTCGACCGGGCCGTCCAAAAACGCCTGTTCTTCGGCGCTCAGCGCCGGTTTGGGATTGGTGAGCAGTTTTTGCCAATCGGGCCGGCCGGTAAATAGTTCAGCGTCCCACCAGGTGTTGCCGGCTTCCAGGGCCTCGCGTTCGGTTTTGGACAAACGCGGCAGCACGGCGCGGAACCAGACGCGCAGCGGCCGCGAGATCAACCAGCGGCGGAGCGGGGTGGCGAGCAGAGCCGTCAGGGCGGCGGCAAAAACCAGCAGGCCGAAAAGCCAGCCGGCCGCACCTGTCCACCAGCCGAGCGCCGCAAGCAGCGCAAAGGACGCGGACCACCACCACAGCGGGCGTTGTTGATAAGCCAGCGCGGTCATACCGGCCAGCGTCAGGATAGCGAGTGACAGTGTCATGACGATGCCCTCAGTGAAATGGAAACGGACGGAGCGGAGCGGCGGCCGGCCGGCGGCACGGCGCGGCTTTCCGCGGCGCGCAGGCCGGCGGCGGCAAAATCGACCAGATGGCGGGTCAAGACCTCGGTTTCCAGCCTGATCTGGTTCAGATGGCGGAAATGACCGCCGAAATCGGCCATTGCATACGTTAAGGCGCCGATGACGAAATCGAGATGCCAGCGCAGGCTGGCCTGGTCGAGTCCGGGAAGGGCCGCAGCCAGGGCGCCGGCGAAGCGCTTCATCAAGCCGCTGTAATGATCGCGCAGAAAACGGTGCAGCTCGCGGTCGTTTTCGGCATAGGCGCGGGCGATCAAGCGGATGAAGCGCATGCCACCCAAGCGCTCGTCGCGGCTGAGTTCCAAGGCGGGTTCGATCAGGGCTTCGAGCACCGCATCGAGGTCCGCGGCCCCGGCCGCCTCGAGCGAGGCGAGCCGGCGCCGCCGTTCGCCGTTCAACCGATCGAGCCGGCGTTTCAGCACCTCGCGGATCAATTCGAGTCGCGAGCCGAAATGATAGTTCACGGCCGCCAGATTCACCCCGGCCCGCTCGGTGATCTGGCGCAGCGACGTCGCCCCGAAACCCTGGTCGGCAAACAGGATTTCAGCCGTTTCGAGGATTTTCTGCCGGGTCGGATTCATCGCCAGTTGCCGGCCAGCGCCGGTCATTTCAAACAATTGTTTGAATCATACGTTTGAAACAGGCGGAAAGTCAACTGTTCAGAGGATGATTTCCAGCGGCGGTTCCTGCAAGGCGGCGATTTGTTCGCGGATCTGGTTGAGCAGTTGCTCGAAGTGCCGGGGTTCGCTGAACCACGGGAAGGCCAGCGGGAAGGCGGGGTCGTGCCAGCGGCGGGCGATCCACGCGTTGTAGTGCAATAGTCTAAGACTGCGCAGGGCCTCGATCAGGTGCAGTTGGCGCGGGTCGAAGGTGAAGAATGTGGTGTAGCCTTCCAGCAGGGCGGTGAGCTGGGCCGTCATTTCGTCGCGCTCGCCGGCCAACAGCATCCACAGATCCTGGATTGCCGGACCGCTCATCGTGTCGTCGAGATCGACGAAATGCGCTCCGTCGCGCCACAGGATATTGCCGGGGTGGCAGTCGCCGTGCAAGCGGATTTCGGCGACCGGTTCGGCCCGCTGCCAGGCGGCTTCGACATCGGCGAGCAGCCGGGCACTTAACTCGACGAACAAAGCGGTGAGGTGCGGCGGCAGGAACGGGCAGTGTTGCAGTTCGCTCCGGGCTTCGCGGCCGAAGGCGGCGATGGTCAGGCGCGGCCGATGCTGGAAGCGGCGCGTTGCGCCAATGGCGTGCCAGCGGCCGAGGACGCGGCCGAGATGGCGCAGGGTTTCCGGATCGGACAGTTCCGGCGCGTGGCCACCGCGGCGCGGAAACAACGCGAAGCGGTAAGCGCCGTAATGGTGCAGCGTGGCGCCATTGAAGGCGAGCGGCGCGACGACCGGCAGTCCGGCGGCTTCGAGTTCCAGTGCAAAGTCATGTTCCTCGATGATCGCCGCGTCGCTCCAGCGGCCCGGCCGGTAGAACTTGGCGACCAGGGGTTCGCCGCCTTCGAGGCCGATCTGCCAGACGCGGTTTTCGAAGCTGTTCAACGCCAGCAGGCGGCGGTCGGGCACGAGGTCGAGCGACTCGACGGCGGCGAGGATCGTATCGGGGTCGAGTCCGGCGTAAGGCTGCTCGCGGTTCACGCGGCGGCCGCGCGCTTAAAGGCGGCGATCAGAGCATCCGTTTCGGCGTCGGTCGTCGCGTGGGTGAAGACCAGGCGGGCGAGATCGTGGGCGCCCGGCCACAGGTGGAAGGCGCAACCCTCGTCCTGCATGCGACGCAGTTGGCGTTCGGGGAGGCGAAGAAACACCTCGTTGGCTTCGACCGGATAAGCGAGCCCGGCGCCGGGATGGGTCTTTACCGCGGCGGCGAAGCGCGTCGCTTGGCGGTTGGCGTGGCGCGCCAGATCGAGCCACAGATCGTCTTCGAGGTAGGCCAGCAGTTGAGCGCTGAGATAGCGCATTTTGCTCAATAAATGACCGGCGCGTTTACGCCGCCGTTCGAGTTCAGAGAACCGCGCCTCGCCGTCGAAAGCGATCACCGCTTCGGCGGCGAGCGCGCCGTTTTTGCTGGCCCCGAAGGTCAAAAGATCGACGCCGGCCCGCCAGGTGATGTCAGCCGGCCGGCAGGCGAGCGCCGCGACGGCGTTGGCGAAACGGGCGCCGTCCATGTGGACGCCGAGATGGTGTTCTTTGGCGAGCGCGGCGAGGCGGGCGAGTTCATCGGGTGTGTAAACCGTTCCCGCTTCGCTGCTTTGCGTCAGGCTGAGCGCCGCCGGCGCCATTTCGTGGACGCCGTGAGCACCGCTCTCAGCCAGGTGCCGTTCGACGATTGCGGGATCGAGTTTGCCGTTCTCGCCGGGCAGCGGCACGAGGCGCGCCCCGCCGCTGAACAGTTCGACGGCGCCGCATTCGTCGTTGTAGATGTGGGCGCCTGAGTGGCACAGCGCCGTGCCCCACGGCGGCAGCAGCGCGGCGAGGGCGATGCCGTTGCCGGCGGTGCCGGTGGCGACCGGCAGCACCTTGACCGGCCGCTCGAACAGGGCGCTGAAACGTGCCTCGAGCCGGGCGGTCCAGTCGTCTTCGCCGTAGGCCTGAGCCGGGCCGCGGTTGCACGCGCCGATCGCTTCGAGGATGCGCGGCGCGACCGGCGCTTCGTTGTCGCTGCGAAAATTCATTCGGGCTCCGTTGCGGGGTCGGCGGCGGTCGGGCCGCGGGTCGCTTTCGTGGTTTTGGGGGCGGTATTGTGCCGGGCTTCGTTCAGGCACCGCAACTCGGCAAGGCGGGCAGCGATCTGCGTCTCCAGGCCGCGGTTGACCGGGTGGTAGTATCGGGCGCCGGCGAGTTCGGCCGGCAGGTAGCATTCGCCGGCGGCGAAAGCACCCGGTTCGTCGTGGGCATACCGATACTCCTTACCGTGGCCGAGTTCCTTGAGCAGCCGGGTCGGCGCATTGCGCAGATGCAACGGTACCTCGAGGCTGCCGTGGGTCTTGACGTCGGCCCGGACCGTATCGAAGGCGAGATAAACGGCGTTGCTCTTGGCGGCGACCGCGAGGTAGACCGCGGCTTGGGCCAGCGCCAATTCGCCCTCGGGGCTGCCCAGTCGATCGAATGTTTCCCAGGCGGCGAGGGCGAGCGGCAGGGCGCGCGGGTCGGCGTTGCCGATATCTTCGCTGGCGATACGCACCAGCCGGCGGGCGAGGTAGTGCGGATCGACCCCGCCGTCGATCATCCGCGCCAGCCAATAGAGCGCGGCGTCTGGGTCGCTGCCGCGAATCGCTTTGTGCAGGGCCGAGATCTGGTCGTAGAACACATCGCCGTGTTTGTCGAAGCGCCGCGGCTGCTGGCTGATCGCCGCCGCCAGATCGCGCTGTGTCAGGTGCCGACCGGATGCCTGGTCGGCAGCCGCTTCCAGCCAACCGAGCGCCCGCCGGGCGTCGCCGTCGGCGGTCTGCGCGATCTGTTCCAGAACGCCTTCTTCGACGCGATAGCGCCCGGCCAGGCCGCGGGCATCGTCGAGGGCGCGGCGCAACACGGTGAGCAGTGCAGCGGCGTCGAGCGGTTTGAGTTGATAGACGCGGAGCCTGGAGAGCAGCGCACTGTTGAGTTCGAACGACGGGTTTTCGGTGGTTGCACCGAGCAGCGTCACGACCCCTTCTTCGACGGCGTGAAGCAGGGCGTCTTGTTGGTTTTTGGCGTAACGGTGGATTTCATCGACGAACAGCACCGTGGCCTGGCCCGAGACGGCGCGCCGTACGGCGGCGGCGTCGAGCACGGTGCGCAGTTCGCGCACACCGCTGTCGATCGCCGACAATGACTCGAACGCCACCTGGGTGTGGGCGGCGATGAGGCGAGCGAGCGTCGTTTTGCCGCTGCCCGGCGGCCCCCAGAAGACCAGCGAATGCAGTCTGCCGGTGGTGATCGCTGTGTGCAGCGGCCGGCCGGTGGCGAGCAAATGATCCTGGCCGTAGACTTCGTCGATCGCGGTCGGCCTGAGCCGGGCGGCGAGGGGGGCGGGTGCCGCCGGCCCGGATGGGGCGGCGGACAACAGGTCCGGATTCATCTTCTCAGTCTGCCACGCAGCGGCGGCCATTGCTAGCCCGCATTCGGTCGCCGCCGGCGTTGGGATTGATCGGGATCAAGCCGGCCGGGCGGGCGATGATTATGCTGAACGGTACCGCCAAGCAAGGAGTGTCCTTCGATGCCGGCACGTAAAACCTGGGTTCTGGTGGCCGACGGTGTGTGCGGTCGGCTCTTTCGGCTGACGATGCCGGGTTATCGTCTGACCCCGGCCCTCGATCATGACCTGCTGCGGGCGCGCCGCCCGGCGCGCGAGATCGGCGCCGACCGGCCGGGGCGGACGTTCGACAGCACGACCCCGGCGCGGCACGCGATGGAGCCGCCGACCGACCTCGAGCGTCAGGAACAGATCCGCTTCGCTGAGGCGATCGCCGCCGAACTGGAAGCGCACCACCAAAAAGGCGAATTCGAGCGGCTTTACGTGGTTGCCGCGCCGCGCCTTTTGGGCGATTTGCGTCAGGCCTGGAGTGCGGCGCTCAAGACAGCCATCGCCGACGAACTCGCCAAGGACTACAGCAAGGCCGCCCCGGAAGCGCTTGCCGCGCATCTTGAAAAGTGGTTGCGCGGATGATTGCGGAGGGAGCACAGGCAGGCAAGCCAGGGGTGGCTTGCGTGGTCTGATCAGTCCAGCATGGGCTTATTCGATAATCTTATTTGAATGATCGGGCTAAAGTCCGAGAACGGCTTCACCCTGCTCGAAGACCACATCGACCGGGATCGCCGCTGCGGCGAGGCGATCGAGATCGTCTTGTAGTTCGGCGTCGATGATGCCTTTTTCCTCGAAGAGGCGGCGGACGCCGTCGTAATCGCCGTTGCCCTGCAGGGTCAGTATCAACTCGGCGAGGCTCGCCGTCGCCCGGCGGAAGGCTTCGGGCTCGACCCGGTAACGCCCGCTTTCCGGATCGCGGCTGAAGGCGCCGTGTTCCTTGAAATAATTGAAGCGCACCATATTGGCTTTGCCGTGCGCGCTGCTCGCCCCGAAGCGCACCGAGCGGAAAATACCGGCGAGGAAAGTCACGTCGTTGTCGGCTTGTTCGCCTTCCAGGGCTTCGCCCAGGGCGCGCAGTTGCTCGATCATGTACAGCCCGAGAATGTCGGCCTTGCCTTCCTCGATCGCCGAGGCCTGTTCGCGCAGCGCTTCTCGCACCGTGCCGCGGCCGTTGATCGTGTTCTTGATACCCAGGCCGTGCGCCACTTCGTGAAACATCGTGTTCTGGAAAAATGCCTCGAAAGTGACGCTCGGCTGCTGTTCGGCGACGATCAACTGTTCGGCGATCGGTAGCATGATCTTGTCGAATTTGGCGCGCATCGCGTTTTTCAGTTGCAGGCGGCGGGTGCCTTTTTGCAACTGCACTTCTTCATCGTTGGGTAGGTTGATGGCGATGGTTTTCGAGCCGGCGTTGCTGTGCCCGGCGTAGAAGATCACGTCGTAGGCGTTGAGATCGGCGGCGCCGCCCGGGGTTTCGGCGCGATAAGCTTCGGCCACCGGCAGGTTGCGCTGCAAGTCGGGCAGATAGCGGGCGAAGCGGGCCAACCGGTCGCTCCATGCCCGGTCTTTGATCAGCACGTAAGCTTCGTATGCCGCGCGGTATCCGTACAGTTGGTCTTCGTATGTCTCGATCGGGCCGATCACCAATTCGATGGGATTGTCCTTGATATCCATCCACGCCCTATCGCTCGGCTGGTAGTCGTCGGAGATAAGTGCCGCGGCGCGCATTTTGAGGTATTCGGCAAAACCGGCGTTGTCGGCCAGTTCGGCGGCCTGGCGCAACAGCTCCGCCGCCTTGTTCAATTCGTCCCGATAGGCGAGGTGGTAAGGATGGAGGTATAAGCGGCCATCATCGTCACGGCGGACCAGCGAATACAAGCCGCTTTTCGCCGGCTCGTCCCACGTTTCGAATTCCTCGCGTGTCATATCCGGCGGATAAAAATTGGCGCCGAGCGGTTTGGGGCCGTAGCCGGGTAGAAAGGGGCGGTCGCCGTCGAGCCGATCCCACGGGCCGTAATTGATTTCGGCGAAGTGCCGCAGCGCCGGATCGGCGATCCCGGCGAGCAGCGCGTCGCGCTCGCCGTATGCCTGTCGCCAGAACAGGCCGTCCATGATCCGGGATGCTTCGATCAACCGCTGAAGCATCTGTCGCTGCCTGGTGCTCAGGGCGCCGAGGTCGCTGGTCAGTTCAACCGGGGCGTAAATTTCCAGTCGCTCGGGCGGAATCAGCGCTTCGTTCACGGCACTGTCCGCCGCCGATTCAACGGCCGGTCCGCCGGCCTGTTGCGCATCTGAAGGCGGGGTTTCCTGTTGACAGCCGGCCACTACGGCGAGCACGGCGATCATCTGGATCGAATGCAGAAAATAGCGCATAATATTCTCCAATATCATATAGATACACTGCTGTCCCATAAACTTTCACGCGAATACAAAGGCTTTCTGTAGACTCGGC
>DAITQM010000039.1:0-14971 GCA_036832975.1 Pseudomonadota bacterium
GCCCTCGCCCTGCGGGCCCGCTGCGCGGTTCAAATTGCGTTCCCGACGCATTTGTACTCGGGCTATCCTGCCCTCGCCCTTCGGGCCCGCTTCGCGGTTCAAATTGCGTTCCCGACGCATTTGTCAGGGAATCGGACAAGCTGCACTCGCCAGCTTGACCGAGAATTCCGGGAATCTATGCAACAATTGGGTTAACGCATCGATGTTTTGGTCTTTTTAATTATGTTTAGGCAGTTTTGGAATAGGATTTCCTATAATTCCAGCGTGAATTTTTTGCCTCGCGGCATTATTTATGTTACGGTATGAAAAAGACATATGGGAATTACGTCATGTCGGAACTGCTCAAGCCTGCATACCAACTGGAATTCCCCGGTCAGGCTGACCTCGATCAGGACGAGGAGTGGTGTTGGGTGACCCACCACGGGAACCGGGAGAAAATCCGCTTTCATGATTACGGCCGCATCTTCTCCATGCCCGGCCTCTACGAAGCCATTTTTGATCAGCATCTTAAGTGCGACTCTCCTTCCGTCGTTGGCGGCCTCCTCCAGAAAGCCGTCAAGGCAGAGGGCGACGTCATGGAGGAGCTCACCGTCCTGGACCTGGGGCCCGGCAACGGCATGGTGGGCGAGTACCTGCACGAGCTGGGTGTTCCCCTGGTTGTCGGGGTGGATATCCTGTCCGAAGCCGCCGAGGCCACCCGGCGGGATCGTCCCGGCATTTATACGGACTTTGTCGTCGCCGATCTGACTCGGCCCCTGGATGCCGACGCCCATGAACGGCTGTACCGCTACCGGTTCAACTGCCTGACTCAGGTCGCGGGCCTCGGTTTCGGCGATATACCACCCCTGGCCTTCATCAACGCCTACAACATGATACAGGCCCCCGGCTGGCTTGCTTTCAATATCAAGGAGGACTTCATCAGCGACGAGGACGATACCGGGTTTGCCGGGCTGATTCGCCGGATGGAACGGGCGGGACTGATTGAACAATGCCTGGAGCAACGCTATCGCCATCGTTTTTCCACTGCGGGCAAAGAGCTCCATTACGTGGCATTCGCCATGCGCAAAAAAGCCCACATCCCACTGGACTGGCTGGAAACGCTGTAGCCAGCCCCCGCGAGATCTGCTGCAAGACCCTTCATGACAAAAGCCGCCCATAACGGGCGGCATTTGAAATCTGTGTCCTGAGGGCCTAGTGTTCCATGCGTTTAGCAGGCTGTTAAAAAACAGACGAGAGCGAGTCCGGGCATGTACCGGACTCGCGACTTGAAAAAGGGCAGGAGAGCCCTTTTTCAACAACCTGTTAATTTGGTAACGTGAATTCCGGGAACTTATGCAACGTTTGGTTTAAGACTTGTCCGGCTTGCGTTCCAGGAAGGTGCGCGGGTCCGGAAGCTGCGGGCCGGGTGTATCCAGCTCGCTGATATCGACCAGGTGCGGAAAGCCTTCGAGCGGTCCGATGGCCCGCCGGTCACGCGCCACGACCGGGCCGTTTTGGGCGTAGAGTGTGACGAGTTCGGCCACCGCGTTGAGGGAGGACAGGTGGGTGCGTTCCCAGCCGTGTGAAGCATCGGCGCCGAAGCCGATCAACGCATGACGGATATCGAAACCGGCGCGCAGCGCGGCCGCCGAATCGGAGAAATAGAACGAAAACACGTCGCGCCGCATCTCGATGCCGTGCGCGTTGCACAGGTCGATGAGTTCGTGCGTGAGGTGGTAGTCAAAGGGACCGGAAGAGTCGCAGATCGCGATCGTCACGCCCCTTTCGCGCGAGTTCTGTCCCTCGGCCGGAATGGCGATGTCGATGCCGACCATTTCGCTGATGCGTTCATCCAGAATGGCCGAGGCGCCAAAACCGATCTCCTCGGTGACGGTAAACATGGGGTGGAAGTACATCGGCAGGTTGACATCGTGATCGACCAGCGCTTTGACGGCGCCGAGCAGCGCGGCCACGCCGGCCTTGTCGTCCAGGTGGCGGCTGACGATGTAACCGCTCTCCGTGATCTCAGGCGTCGGATCGATGGCGACAAAGTCCCCGACACGGATGCCGAGGTTCATGAGGTCCTCGACGGAATCGGAAAACTGGTCGATGCGCAGCTCGACGTGATCCCAACTGATCGGCTGCGTGTCCACACCCTCGTTGTACGCATGTCCGGAAGCCATCAGCGGCAGGATCGTGCCGCGCAAATGGCGTTCGTCCGTAAACAGCGTAACGCGGCCGCCTTCCGCAATACGGCTCGACCAGTGCCCGAGCGGCAGCAGCGCAATCCGGCCATTGCTCTTGAGCTTGCGCACCATCGCGCCCAGCGTATCAAGGTGGGCGACAACTGCGCAGGCAGGCCGGTCAATTTCGCCTCTGAGCGTGGCGCGGATTGCGCCGCGCCGTGTCAGCTCGTGAGATACGCCGAGTTCTTCGAGTTTGCCGCAGGTGTAGTGCACGGCCTCGTCCGTGAAGCCCACCGGGCTCGGAATCGCGAGCATTTCCAGCATTACCTCGCGGATGTAGTGATTGTCGATTTCAAGCTTGCGCATGGAACACATCCCTTTCGGCGCTCAGCGGGAACAGAAGATCCAGAAACCGTTCGGCGGTCGGCTGCGGTTCATGGTTGGCAAGCCCGGGGCGTTCGTTGGCTTCGATGATGACATACTCCGGCTGGTCCGGCGCCGCCACCATGAAATCGAGTCCGACGACGGGAATATCGAGCGCGCGCGCGGCGGCTGCCGCGGCTGCCGCGAGTTCCGGGTGCAGACGGTCGGTGACATCGTGAATCGTGCCGCCGGTGTGCAGGTTGGCGGTTTTGCGCACTTCGACCCCATGTTCCGCGTCGAGGATGTCGTCAAGCCCGACGCCGGAAAGTGCAAGGCAGCGGCGAGTCTCCTCGTCCAGCGGTATGCGCGATTCGCCGCCGGTAGCCGCCGCGCGGCGGCGCGAAAGCTTCTCGATCAGCTCTCTGACGCTGTGCTGGCCGTCGCCGATGATGACGGGCGGTTTGCGTACCGCCGCGGCAACGACTTCGAAGCCGATCACGATGATGCGCAGATCCTCGCCTGGGCAGTATTGTTCGAGAAGGGTGCGTTCGCCGTGACGGCGGGCCTGTTCAATGGACGCGCGCAGGGAGTCTTCATCGCGCACATCGACGCTGATGCCGTGGCCCTGCTCCGCGTTGTCAGGCTTGACCACGACCGCGCCGTGCTGCTGCAGGAACGCCGTGTCGCTCGCATCATTGGCGACGAGGTGCTGTGCAGGCAATTTAAGCTCCGCCGCCTCCAGCACACGGTGCGTGACGTGTTTGTCCTGGCAGCGGCTCATCGCCACCGCGCTGGTCAGCTCGCTCAGGGATTCGCGGCAGACGATGGCCCGCCCACCGAGGCTGAGCCGGAAATAGCCCTCCTTTGCGTCGAGAATGTCTACGCGCACGCCGCGCCGCAGCGCCTCGTTCACGATGATCTGCGCGTAAATGTTCAGCTTGTGCTCGGGGCCCGGCGCGACGAACAATGCCTCGTTGATCGCGTTCTTGCGTTTGAGCGCGAACACCGGCACGCGCCGGAAGCCGAGTTTTTTGTACAGCGCGATCGCTTGCTTGTTGCTGTGCAGCACCGACAGGTCCATGAATTCACGGCCACGCGTCTGGTACATCTCCGCCAGATAGCGCGTCAGCGCTTCACCCACGCCGGGATGCGCGGCCTGCGGGTCCACGGCCAGACACCACAGGCTGGCGCCGCCTTCCGGATCGTCGAAGGCGTGCACGTGATCGATGCCGGTCGCCGTACCGATGATAGTGCCGGAGCGCAGATCTTCGGCGACGATATAGGTCAGCGTGCGCGAGGTGCGCCGCTTCCAGACGGCCGCCGGGTCCACCGGCACCATCTGACGTAGCATGTAGAGGTGGTTGATGCCATCGGCGTCGGCCCGCGAACGCAGCCGCCGGATGCGGTAACCTTGATGCGGGCGAATACCGGGCTGATACTGATCCAGCCACAGCCGAAACGTGTGGGACGGATCAAGAAAGATCTGGTGTGGCGCCTGGGAGATGACCACGTGCGGGTCCTGCACGTACATCGCGATGTGGCGGCGTCCGGGGCCCTCGTCCTCGAGCGCCTCGGCGATCGAGCCGGCGTCGTGGTAAGTTTGCGCCATGATCAGCTTGCCCCAGCCGCACTCGACGCTGATATCGTGCTTGCGGATCAGCCGCTGCGGTGCAGCCGGCAGCGCTTGTTGCGCGATCGTCGGTCTGAGTTCGCGCAGTCGCCGGCTGCTGGATCGTGTACGTTTCTTCATGGCGATGCTTCAGAGGGCATGGGCCTGCAGCCAGGCTTCGAGCAGTCCTAGCTGCCACAGCTTTGACCCGCCCAGCGGGGTAATGTGCGCCTCGGGTTCGGCGAGCACATCGGCGACGTAATCGGGCCGGAACAATCCGCGCTCGCGCGCGGCACGGCTGTTGAGCAGATCGCGGACGTAATCGAGAAATCCGCCACGCAGATACTTCAGCGCGGGCACCGGGAAATAGCCCTTGGGCCGGTCGATGACTTCGGAGGGAATGACCTGGCGCGCGGCTTCCTTGAGCACATATTTACCGCCGCCGGCAATCTTGTGCTCGCCTGGGATTCGGGCTGCCAGTTCCACCAGTTCATGGTCGAGAAACGGCACGCGCGCCTCCAAGCCCCAGGCCATGGTCATGTTATCCACGCGCTTCACCGGATCATCCACCAGCATCACGGTCGTGTCCAGGCGCAAAGCCTTGTCGATGGCCTCGGGCGCCCCGGGTTGCGCGAAATGCGTTTCGACGAATGCCCGCGCATGGTCGGCGTCCACGTAGCGCGCATCGACGGCGCGCGTGTATTCGGTATGCCCGCGGTCGCAGAAAGCCTTGCAATAGTCGGCCACCGGATTGCGGCTCTTCATCATCGGCTCGTACCAGTGATAGCCGCCGAACACTTCGTCGGCGCCCTGTCCGCTCTGCACCACTTTGCTGTGCCGGGACACGGCCTCGGACAAAAGGTAAAAGCCTATACAGTCGTGACTGACCATCGGTTCCGACATCGCCGCGATCGCATTGGGCAACTCGGGCAGCAGGCGCTGGCGATCCACGAAAATTTTTTCGTGTTGCGTGCCGAAACGCGCGGCCACGATGTCGGAATACCTGAATTCGTTGCCGTCTTCCTCGCCGACGTCCTCAAAACCGATCGAATAGGTGCGCAGGTTGGAGCCCGCTTCGCTCATCAGACCCACGATCAGGCTGGAATCCACACCACCGGACAACAACGCGCCGACGGGCTCGTCGGAGACCAGCCTGCGCCGTACCGCCCGGCGTAGGGCTTCGAGCACGAGGCCGCACCATTCCTCGAACGGCCGGCCGGCATCTTCTTCATCGCGCGTACAGGTCAGCGACCAGTAGCGGTGTTCCTGCATGCGGCCGTCCGGCTCGACCGTCATCAGGGTGGCCGGCGGTAGTTTGCGCACGCCCTGGAGAATGGTATGCGGTGCCGGCACCACGGCGTGGAAATGCATGTAGGCATGCAGCGCCACCGGATCAATATCGGTGTTCACATTGCCTGCGGCGAGCAGTGCCGGAAGAGTCGAGGCGATGCGCATGCACGCGGCATTGTGCGTGTAGTACAGCGGCTTGATGCCGAGACGGTCGCGGCCGAGCAGCACGCGCCGGCTGTCGCGTTCCCACAGCGCAAAGGCGAACATACCGTTGAGGCGATGTATGAAATCCCGCCCCCAGGCATGGTAGGCCTTGAGCAGGACCTCGGTGTCGCCGTCCGAATAGAAGCGGTAACCCATGCCGCGCAGTTGCTCGCGCAGTTCGGGGTGGTTGTAGATTGCGCCGTTGAACACGATACCCAGTCCCAGCGCGGGATCAAACATCGGTTGCTGCGCGTGCTCGCTCAGATCCATGATCTTCAGGCGGCGCTGGGAGAAGGCCAGCGGCCCCTGCGCGAACAGACCGCTGCCGTCGGGACCCCGAGGCGCGAGCCGGCTGCTCATACAGGCCACGGCGGCAATGTTCGCCTCGGCGTTGTCGAAACGGATTTCTCCGGCCAGTCCACACATAGGTCAGATCGCTTCCGTATTTCCGGGCGCCGGTTCCAGCGCAGCGTCCAGGAATCCGGCCGTAATCTCCGGTGCGGGCGTGTGCATCAGATCGGCCACGCGCTGCAAACTGGACAGAATCAGCGTCTGTTCCCAGGACTGCAGCCGCGCGAAGGCTTCGACAAAATGCTGCTGCAGCAACGGCGGTGTCTGCGCCAGCACCGCGTGCCCGGCGGGTGTCAGCGAGACCAGCACCTTGCGGCGGTCGTCGCGCGCACGGACGCGCTGGACGAGCTGTTTACGTTCGAGGCGGTCGAGGATGGGGCTGAGTGTGCCTTGCGTCAGACCGGCCCCAATGGCCAGTTCACCGGCCGTCATGGCGCCGTGCCCGGAGGCCATCACATGCAGTACGATGATCTGCGGCATGGTGAGTCCCACGGTCTGCATCAACCGGCGCGAATGCACGTCCACCGCCTGAATGATGCGCCGCAGCGCGATCAGAACGTCTTGGCTTGGGATGGCAGCCATTGATTGGTTCGGGGTTCAGGCTGAAACTGTTTTGAGCACAAAAGAACAATATAACATAAACAGAAGCCCCTTGGAATATTTATGCGTAAAATCAATGTAATGCAATTGGATGCGACAAATTTTTTTCCGCCAGAATATTTTGTTCACAAAAAATAAGCCGGTGGCGGAGCGATCGTGAAGAGACTGATGACGAAACGGGGCACACGGCGATATGACCGCCGCCCCCGGTCTCTCCGGTACAAATCAGTGCGCTGCTCCCGGCCGTGGCTGAACCGGGAGCGACGCTGACGGTTCAGGGCACAGGCTTCGTCTTCGGCATGAGCGCACTGGACAGCGCCACGACCACCCCGCAGTTGCAGTTGACTGTGCTCGACGAACACGTTTTAAGGGAGGTTGTCGTCAAGGTTCGGCTGCCCCGATGATGGCCTCCAGGCTACCGAGGTGCCGCTTCAAGGCCTTTCGACCGGCCGGGGTGAGGCGGTACCAGGTCGCCGGCCGGCGATCATCGAATTCGCGGCGCAGGTCGATGTAGCCGGCATCTTCGAGCCTGCGCAACTGTGCACCGAGGTTGCCGTCGGTCTGCTTCAGGAGTTCCTTGAAGCGCGAGAAGCGGATCTCCTCGGTGCGCGAGAGCAGCACGCACACGGCAAGACGAACGCGGTGCTCGAGCAAGGGATCGAGCCGCTCCAGCGGGGGGGGCTGGGTCATTGGCGGCCGCGCGACGGGCCGGCGAAGAAAGCCGTCAGCGCCAGGGCGAGGCCGACAATCAGGCCGGTGGCGGTCCACGCGTAGGCGAAGGGCACCAGGTTGATCACCGCGTATCCGGCCAACATGACGATGCCGGCGTAGCGCATGGGCCGGTTGAGATGGACGCCGGCCAGAATGTAGACCAGTCCGGCGATCAGGAGCATGTAGCGGCCCATGATTGCCCCGGAGATCTGTCCGGTCATGGCCGGCAGCGCGGCCAGCAAAAAGGCCGCGCTCGCCGCGATCCAGTGCCAGGCGTAGCGCCAGCCCATCCGCCGATCGCGCATGCCGGCCCGTGCGCTGGAGCGCCAGCCGATGAGCCAACTCGAGAGACCACCGGCCGGGCCCACCACGAGCCAGTACCACCCGGTCCAGTGGGGCACGAAGTCCGGCAGCGCGAAGCCCACCGGGATGAGCACGGCCCAGAGCAGATAAATCGCCCGCACTTCCGGTGGACACTCGTTGTGCACGGCACCGGCCACGAAGGCCAGGTCGTCGCGGATCTTGTCGGTTGCGTTCATTTCGTATCTCCTGCTTGCCAGTCGGCTTGTCCGGTGCGAAAAAGCTCCATTTCGATGAAGTGGGGCGACCGGCCGTCCGGGCGCACCCGGTCGCCGGTCTGGGTCCAACGGTCGCCGGCGATTTCCGCCGCGAAGCGGACTGTGTCCTCGCCGGCCGGGATGGTCCATACGAAACCATCCTCGGCGGGCGTGAACTCGTAATCCCCCGCGTAGCCCTGCGAGTACGAGCGGATGCGGTAGGCCGCCCGGTCGACGTCGTAGGAGACGATGGCGAAGGCGTTGAATTCCAGCGTGCCGTCGGGGGCGTAGCCGTGGCCCTCGATGAGCTTGATCGCCCCGCCCAGGAACGGGCCGATGCGCTCGGTCTGGTGCAGTTTGCGAACCTCGCCCGGAATCCACTCGACCCGGGCGGTGCCTTCCCAGGCGCCGTCCAGGAACGCCAACCGGGCCATGGCCTCGCGCTGGGCGGCCATGCGCACTTCGGGGGATGGCCCGGCCTGGGCCGACGCCCGGTTGGAGGCGCACACGGTCACGAGCGCGAGGAACGCGATGAACAGAGGCTTGAGCATGATTCCGACCTTTGTGTGGAATTGAGTTAATAGAGTACTCTATATTATAGAGTTTATCAAGCCGGATTGGATCGACTCAATTCCCTGTCGCAACTTGCCGCCGCCCAGGGCGTGTCGGCGCCCGAGCGACGCCCTTCGCCACGATCCACACAGCGAAATGCCGGGCACGTATACCCAATAGTAACTGGCGACGATTCGCTGGGCGCAACGTCTTTGGACCCGCCGGCCTGCCGTTGCGCGCCGGCTTACCTCGCTGAACCGCAGAAAACCGACTCCAAGCCGCGCCCCGCCCGGGCTAGATTGACTTAGACAGGGCGAAATCCGGCGAAGGACGATTCAAATTCGCACCAGACTACGGCATGGCTCGGCCGTGGATACCATTTGAGATCAGGAAATAGGGCGCTTAAATTCCTATACTCCGCCGTTCCCATGCTTGGTCCCTTAACAGGTTGTTGAAAAACGCCATCCTGGCGTTTTTCAACGTCGCTTGCGAAAGGCGCGACTTGCGCTGCGCTCCCGAAATCAGCCGCTAAGGAGCGCCTGATTTCGCCGGGCCATCCGTGGCCCGGATTAACAGGCTGTTTTTCAACAGCCTGTTAAACGCGTTCAAGCCGGTCGCCAAGTTTCCCTCCAGGAAGCGCAATGCCCTGCTGCCATGGACAACGGCGCTCCGGGCGCTTTGCGAGTACATCTGATACCAAAAGTTCGTTCAGAGATTGCAGCAGGGCATGGCGGTATACTGACATTACGGCGAGGCCACCAGACCAGATTCTGGTGGCAAATTATGGTGATCGATCATGCAAGACCCGGCACAGCCCGATCGTACGCAAGACAGCATGGCCCGTAAGAATTTCTTCATTGGCCCGATCCGCGTGTGCCCGGATCGCTGTGTGCTTGTGGGACCGAAGGGGGATCAGGTTCATCTTGAACCGCGCGTCATGGATGTCCTGATTGCTCTCGCCGCGGCGAGCGGCGAAGTCCTTGCCAGACGTGATCTGGAAGATGCGGTGTGGCCGGGAAGGGTCGTGACCGACGATGCGCTGACACGTTGCATCTATCAATTGCGCCTGGCACTGCTATCGCTGCTTGACGGGCCGAACGACCGACCGCCAATTGAAACGGTACGCAAGCGCGGCTATCGACTCAGACTTCCAGTCGTCCCGGTAGGGAATCATACCGAGGGCGCACAGGGCAATGTCGGTGGTCCGTCTCAAAAATCCCGGTGGTTCTCCCAGCCGCTACCACGAATTGCACTTGTTTTGGTTTCTCTGTCAATTGCAGTCTGGGCATTATTGAGTGTCGTCGACCGCATGGAGTCGACCGGACCGAATGCGTCTGCTGTCTCCATTGCTGTCCTGCCATTTTTGAACCTTACCGGCGACTCCGCCCTGGATGCGGTTGCCGATGGACTTACCGAGCAGCTTTCGCATGACCTTGCCAACGTGCCGGGGTTACGCGTGGCCGCCCGCACGTCGTCGTTCTTTTTCAAGGACAAATCCATCGAGGTCAGTGAAATCGCCGAAAGCTTGGGCGTGGACTTTCTCGTTGAGGGCAGTCTCAGGCAAGGCAGTGATGAACGACGCGTGACTGTCCAACTTATCGAGGCGGACGGCTTTCACGCCTGGTCCGGCGAATTCAATCGTTCCACAGAAGATCCACTGCGTTTGCAAAGCGATATTTCCCGGCAGGTTCTGGCTGCACTGGATTGGCAAGGATCCAGTCAGATCCCGGAATTGCCCAGCGAATTAATCGAGAACTATGGCGCCTACGACAAGTACCTCCGCGGCCGGATCCGGCTTTCCGGATCGGATGACGGTGCGCTGGAGGAAGCCATGAGGCTGTTTCGAGAATCTCTGGAACTCGACCCTGATTATGCACGCGCCCATACCGGTCTGGCGGATGCCTGGAGCCTGGGGATCTGGTCCGGCACATTCGAGCGTGAAGTCGCGACTCGCGCGGCCGAGGAGGCAATCAGTCGTGCGCTGGAGCTCGACCCTGATCTGGCCGAAGCGCATGCTTCTCGCGGGCTGCTACATCTGTGCCGAAACGAGTATGCCGAAGCCGAAGCGCCGCTGCGGATTGCGACTGGACGGAATCCCAACTACTTGAACGCTCAAGTCTGGCTGGGGCTTTCTCTGGTCTATCAGAACCGATTCCGTGACGCAGCGGAAGTCTATCGCGCGGCCTGGCAACTTGACCCGATGGACGCTGGGCTGACCCGCAATTTTGGTGGCAATTTGCTTTTGCGCGGCCAGCTGGATGCCGGATTCTCCTATCTGCAAAGAGCACAGGCCATCGATCCGGCCAACATCGCGACCTATCGCATGCTGGCAGGCTGGCAGCGAATCTACGGCAGAGCTGATGAATCGATATTCTGGTCGCGACAAGGTCTGGAGCGTGATTCGGGCAATGCTGCTCTATTGACCGAGCTGGGCGCGGCTTATCTTCAACTCGGGGATTTCGAACGGGCCCGGGCGCAGTTCGATGACGCCTGGACGGTAGATCCCGGTAATCCCGATCTGCTGTCCAAGCTGTTCACTCTCCACCTCGCACGCAATGATCTGGTCGCCATCGACACATTGCTGTCGCGACAGGATTATCCAGACGACCGGTTCAGACAGGAAAGGGTATTGTCGCGTTGGCAGTTCATTCGGGCGTTGATCGACGACGACTTCATGCAGGTTATCGAATCGGCCGAACAGTGGAACGGCAGTGAGGCGCTGGCGTGCAACGCGTTCATGGAGCCCGGTGCGCGGCTGTACCTGGCTTTTGCGCTGCGTCGGGCGGGTGATGCAGCAGCGGCCGATGCCATTGTCGAGCAATGCGCCGCGGCAATGCACGAGCTTCGCGAAAACGGCGCAGAGTACCCCAAGCTGTATTATCGCTCGGCGATCCTGGAGCTTCTGGCCGGAAACCCGGACGGGGCGGCCAAAGCGCTGGAAAATGCCTACGCCCGTGGCTGGCGTGAATACTGGCAGGCCTGGAACGATCCATTGTGGCGCGAATATCGAGAGCGAACGGCGTTCAGGAAGGTTTTCGAAGCGGTTCTGGAGGATGTTTCCACAGCATCGCCAATCCTTGAGTTCGCAGATGGAAGCGGCTATTGAAGATTGAGCGGAAAGCAAGTCGCCTGGCAATCCACATCGGCGTCATTTCCGGTCGTAGTCCGGGCCTGCAGTTTCCATCGGAAGCCATCGTTGTTCACCAGGCACAATGCCTCTTCCGAGGAACCATCCACATCTCGCATCCTGACCAGTGATAGAACGCAAAGGTGTGATCCGAAAAAATCCATATCGGTAATTTCGACACCGCCATTTTCCACAAACGCGCTGTACACATTCACTGAAGGAATCGAAGTCAATCCGCTGTCCGGGTCACAAGTCACCGTTCCATCGGAAAATACGCGGCGTATCGCGGAGTTGGACGGGCAATCCATGCCTATCCGGCGCTGAATCGAGTTGGTATCGGTATCTTCGAATCGTAACGTCCCTTGCAAAATTTTCGTTGAATCGATGGAGTTGTTGGCGATTTCTGTGGCGCCAACAGCCCCGGCCATGATTTCACTCGTGCCGACAGCTCCCGGGCCGATGTGGGTTGAAGTTACGCTACCCGGAGCGATGTCGCTGCCGATGATGCTGCCGTTGATGACGCTGACCGAATCCACGCTATCGGGTTGCGTGAAGTCCGTACTGATCGAACGCGGTGCGGCCGCGATTTGCTGGCGCGGTTCCAGCAATACAAGAGGGCCGATGCCGTCCGGCCGGACCCGGATCTGGAGAAAAAGTTGGGTGTCGGATCGTATCGCGGAACCGAAGTCCAGTGTCACTGAAAATGCGCCCTGACGTACCTGGATATCTTCCTGAAAATCTTCAAGCGCCAATGGGCTTCCAGCCGCCAGAGTATCGAACAGCGCAAATTCGAAGTCGAACAGGCCGTCTGCCGGTTGACCGGATTGCAGCAGTTTTCCCTGGTAGGTAAACGCCGTATCCTGAGCCACGGCCCATCCCGAAGTCAACAATATGAACATGAAGATGCGGATTGAAGTCATGCTTCAGTTCTCCCAGGAGTCACGGAAAACGAAGTCGCTTTCGTCCGGCGTCCAGAGGCCGGCGAAGAGTTGAAAAGACCCGCCCGATGATGCGTTGACGTGGGCCTGGCCGACACTGCCATGAAGCTCGAAATCCGCCTGTGCCGCCCACCCGCCGCCGGCCGTCGCCGCGGCTTCGCGAATCTCGAACTCGCCGCCGGCCATTTGCGCGCTGCCACCTCCGGAAACCATCAGCATGATCGCCGCGAACCGCAGGGCAGCGTGCGTTCGGCGGTATTCACGGGCTGTGCGTTTCACAATCCACACCCGTTGAATTCCTCGGCGCCGTCGGAGAAGATCAAGTCTCCGCATGACCATGCCGCGACCAAACCCTGGCTCGTTGCGCCGTTCGGGTCGGCAAACGGCATGCCGAGCAGTGCCGCTGTCCCCGACAGCGCAGTGCTCCAGCCAGCAAGATCGAACGCCGCGCCTTCGGCCGGTACAAGTTTCTGGCGAAATGTCCACTGACCGTTATGCGATCGGGTGAAGAAGTAGCCGGCGCCCCGATCCAGCACTGCGCCGTCGTCGGCGCGCGGGGCGCCAATCAAAGCGCTGCCGCCGGTTTGCGATATGCTGAATCCGAACTGATCGCTGGTTTGACCGTCCATCGGCGTCAGCTTGGCTTCGAAGATCCAGACAACTTGCTGGGCATTGATGAACTGGCGTCGGAATACGTACGCCGCGCCGATATTTCCATTGTCGACGGCACCGGCGATGATGATGTCGCGGTGAATCGATATTCCGTTCCTGAATGAAAGATTGTCCGATTGCCCGGCGTCGGGAGCGAGCAGTCTGCCTAGCCAGAACCACTGACCGAACGATGGGTTGAACTGGAACACGTACACCGCGCCCTGATCCTGGAATGCGGCATCGCTACCCGGCGACCCTACCGCGATCGTGTCTCCGGAAACCGAGACGCCAATGCCGAATGAGTCTATCGCGTTGCCATCCGGCGCGATCAACTTGGCTTCCTGGACCCAGGAGTTCGATAAATCGGACCAGCGATGGACGTAGGCCGCGCCGCGCAGGTCTTCCCCATCGACGGAAATCAGATCGCTTCCGACGACGATCAAGTCACCGTCAATGGCCACGCTGCGGCCGAATTCGTCGCCGCCGACGCCGTCGAATGCGGTCAGCTTCGCCTGTTCGAACCAGAGTCCTGTCCCCGGATCGCGTGCGAACACGTAGGCCGCGCCCTGGTCCGGCACAAAATCAATGTCCGCTTTCGGCGCGCCGATCACGATGGTATCGCCCGATACTGCAACGCTTTGTCCGAACCCGTCGGCATCCGAGCCGTCGATTGCGGACAAGGTTGTAGTCATCGTCCAGGTCCCGCCCGCGCGCACAAAGACGCTCGCTGATCCGGGTCTGGCGTTGCCGACAACAGCGGTCGGTGCTCCCACGACGGCGGTCGAGTGGTCGATAGCCACCGCGGAACCGAAAGTGTCGCCCCCTGTGCCGGCAGGGTCGAGCATTACCGTTTCGCCGAGCAGCGGCACGTCACCGGCAAACACGACTTCACCGGTGAGGGGAAGACAGACGACAAGCACGACAAGCCTGAAGGTCACGGTGATCGTTCTCCGATTCGAAGGTGCAATTGTTTTATCCGATACCTCACCGCCGTATATGATGGCAACCTGATGATAGGCTGATTTTTTTCTTACAAGCCCCTATCGGTGCGGAATTGTCGATGCCATGCGTGGACACCGGTCAGCGGTATTTGGCGCCGGGCTCGATGAGATTGGCTTAGCCGCCGTCGTGCCGTCTTCGTGCTGCCAGACGCGGCCGTTCTACCGCGACGTGATCTTCGAGCCGCTGGATTTCATCGCGCGGCTGGCTGCACTGGTGCCACCGCCGCGACTGAATTTAACCCGCTTCCACGGGGTGTTCGCACCCAATAGTCCCCATCGGGCCCGAATCACGCCGGCCCGCCGGGGCCGAGGCGCCACGCCCACCAAGCCGGCGCGAGAAGAGGACCGCACGCCGGCCGAGCGACAGGCGGCGATGCGCTGGGCACAACGCCTCAAGCGCGTATTTCAAGTCGATGTGGAAACGTGCCCAAAGTGCGGTGGCGCCGTCAAGGTCATCGCCAGCATCGAAGACCCGCCGGTCATCCAGCGGATCCTGAATCATCTGGCCGGCAAGAATCTACCTGGTCTGTGGCCGGACAGCCGGGCGCCTCCGGCCCGGTCTTTCGGCTTGCTTCAGTGAACTGCGAAAATCGACTCTCGGCCGCGATTTACCAGGGCGTGGCCTGGTGCCGCTCGTGCCGTGACTGGCCAATGCCGGGAAATTCGGGTGCTTCTCCGTTCGATTGCCACGACAGGGGGAAATCGGGAGAGATTTAGGCTGCAGCGGGCTGCAGACGGGCTCTAACGTCAGCGTGCCACGGCCACGGATACCGTTGGAAATCCGGAAATGGGCCACTTATTAATACATGCATAAGTAAAGCCACATAGGTTATACTATGAGGTATGACTGGA
>DAITQM010000040.1:0-14373 GCA_036832975.1 Pseudomonadota bacterium
GCACTCGCCAGCTTGACCGAGAATTCCGGGAACTTATGCAACAATTGGGTTAACGGTCGCGCCATTCGATTTCCTTACTTAAAACTTACAGGTAATGCCATGAGCACATCACAAGCACTGATTCAGATGGAAGATATTCGCAAGGTCTTTTATGCCGATGAAGTTGAAACGCATGCGCTGGCCGGAATTCATCTGACGATCGACCAGGGTGAATACGTTTCGATATCGGGACCATCGGGGTGCGGCAAATCGACCTTGTTGTCGCTGCTCGGGCTGCTCGATACGCCGACCGCCGGGCGGTACGTGCTCAACGGCACGGCGGTCGAGGAGATCGGTGCCAACCAGCGGGCCCGCATTCGCAACCGCGAGATCGGGTTTATTTTTCAAGCATTCAACCTGATCGGCGACCTAACGGTGCTCGAAAACGTCGAATTGCCGCTGACTTACCGTAACGGCGTCGGCCGCAAGGAGCGTCGCGATCGCGCTCTGCACGCGCTCGAGAAAGTCGGTATGGCGCACCGCTTGAATCATTATCCATCGCAGCTTTCCGGCGGCCAGCAGCAGCGCGTTGCCGTGGCCCGCGCGCTGGTCGGCGCGCCTGCCATCCTGCTCGCCGATGAGCCGACCGGCAATCTCGATTCGAAAAACGGCGAAGCGGTGATGGCCCTGCTCGCTGAACTGCACGCCGGCGGGGCCACCATTTGTATGGTCACGCACGATCCACGCTATGCCGATTTCGCCGGACGCAAAATCCACATGTTCGACGGTCAGATTGTCGACGAAGAAACGCTGCATCGGCTGCGCCACGAGGAGGAAGAACGGCTGGCGGCGCAGATCGCCCAAAGCCGGGCGCAGCGAGTAGACCTGCACGCGCGATTGGCAATCGCCGGCGAAGAAGAAAGAGAATAAACATGGGCGGCTTGCTGTTACAAAATTTGCGTTACAGTTTGCGCCATTTGCGAACAGCGCCAGGTTTTAGTGCTGTCGTAATTATCACCCTGGCGCTCGGCATCGGCGCCAACACCGCCGTGTTTTCGCTGTTTCATCAGTTGCTGCTGCAACCTTTGCCGGTGCCTGAGCCCGAACGCCTGGTCAATTTCGGCGCGCCGGGCCCGAAATGGGGCTCGACCACGTGCAGCATCGCCGGCGATTGCGAGCAGGTATTCAGTTATCCGTTGTTTCGCGATCTCGAAAAGTTGTCTTTACCGCCATTGGCGGGGATTGCCGCGCATCGGGATTTCAGCGCCAATATCGCTTTCGATGGGCGCACCGTGAACGAAGAGGCATTACTCGTTTCCGGCGATTATTTTTCGGTACTCGGCTTGACGCCGGCCGCCGGCCGGCTGATCGATCAACGCGATGATCAAATCGTCGGCGATGGCCCGGTTGCGGTGCTCAGTCATGCCTGGTGGCAGCGCGAGTTCGGCGGCGATCTTCAGGTACTGAATCGGACATTGATCATCAATGGCCAGTCGTTGACGATTATCGGCGTCGCGCCGGCGGGCTTCGATGGCACGACGATCGGCGTCCGGCCGCGGGTCTTCGTGCCGGTGACGTTGCGCTGGCTGATGCAGCCCGGCATCCGTAACGATGCCGACGATCGCAAAAGTTATTGGCTGTATCTGTTCGGACGCATGAACGACGGGATCACGCCGGATGCAGTCCGGGCCGCGATCAACGTCCCCTACCGCGCGATCATCAACGATATCGAAACGCCGCAGCAGGAAGGCATGAGCGAGGCGACGATGGCCCGGTTCCGGGCCCGGGAAATCACCGTGGAACCCGGCGCGCGCGGCCAAAGCTTTGTGCCTGACGAAGCGCGTGTTCCGTTGACGATGCTGCTGGCGGTCACCCTGTTGGTATTGCTGATCGCTGCAGCAAATATCGCCAACCTGTTGCTGGCCCGGGCGGCGTCGCGCGCCGGAGACATGGCGGTACGTCTGGCGCTGGGCGCCGGGCGCCGGCGCTTGATGATTGAGCAGATGACCGAGGCCGGGCTGCTTGCCGCGGCCGGTGGCTTGGCTGGTGTGCTGACCGCGGGCGGAGTGCTGCGCGCCATGATCGCCTTGTTGCCGGCCGATATCCTGACCGGCGTGGGTATCGATACCCGTTTGCAGCCGTCCATACTGCTCTTCGCCGGTGGCGTCACGCTCGGCGCGTTGTTGCTGTTCGGGCTCTATCCGGCCTTTCACACGACCGGCCCGACGCTGGGCAGTGTGCTCAAAGGCCAGGGCGGACGCGCCGGAGGCGGGCGCTCGGCGGCACGGCTCAGAACGACCCTGGTCACGGCCCAGATCGCATTGGCGACGGGCTTGCTCGCGCTTGCCGGATTGTTTATCCAAAGTTTGCTCAATGTCAGCCGGACCGATCTCGGCTTGCGAGCCGACCGGATCACGATGTTTTCGGTGTCGCCGGAGCTGAATGGCTACAGTCCCGAACAATCCGCCCAGCTATTCGCCCGTCTCGAAGAGGCGCTGGCGGCGGAACCGGGCACCGCCACAGTGACCTCGTCGATGGTCCCGCTGTTGGCCAACAGCAGTTCGGGTAGCAGCGTGTCGGTCGAAGGCTTCGAGAAAACGCCGGATACGGACGACAATTCGCGTTCCAACCAGATCGGACCGGGATTTTTTAATACGCTCGGCATCCCCCTGCTCGCCGGCCGCGAGTTCGCCCCGGCCGATGCGCTGGACCGGCCTAAAGTGGCGATCGTCAACCAGGCGTTCGTAAAAAAATTCAACCTCGGCGGCAATCCCGTCGGCAAACGGATGGCGGTCGGCGGGGAAGAAAGCCTCGGTATCGAAATTGTCGGCTGGGTCGGGGATGCCAAGTACAACAACGTCAGAGACGAGATTCCGCCGCAGTACTTCACGCCGTACCGTCAGAACGAGACGCTCGGGTTTCTGACTTTTTATGTTCGTTCCGAGCTGGCTGCTGAACAGGTTTACGGATCGATCCGGCGTATCGTAAGCCGGTTCGATCCTCAGTTGCCGGTCGAAAATTTGAAAACCCTGCCTCAACAGGTCCGCGACAATGTCTTTTTGGATCGCTTTGTCAGCGTCTTAGCGGGGTCGTTCGCAGCGCTGGCCACCTTACTCGCGGCTCTCGGCCTGTACGGCGTTTTATCTTACACCCTGACCGATCGAACGCGCGAAATCGGCCTGCGCTCGGCCCTCGGCGCCGGCGCCGGCCGCTTGCAGCGCATGGTGCTCGGCCAGGTCGGCGTTATGGCTTTGATCGGCGGCATGATCGGCCTGGCGATCGCCCTTGGCGCAGGGCGCGCCGCGCAAACGTTGTTGTTCGAGATGAGCGCCGTGAATGCAAAGGTCATCACCATAACCTTGCTGCTGCTGGCTTTGGTCGCCCTTGCCGCCGGCTGGCTGCCGGCCCGCCGCGCCGCCCGGGTGCAGCCGATGGAGGCGTTGCGGTATGAATGATCTCGATTCAGATCTGATCAAGGGCCACGGGTGCACTCGTGCGGCGTCAAGACCACAAGCTGCTCACGGGCAGCGCTGCCATCCGGGGGCCGAACGGCGTGGCTTCGGGAGCGGCGCTCAACAGTACCCCGAAGTGGAAACGCTTACCCAAGCGGTCGGCGAGGAAGCGCAGGCCGTGCAAATCCGCTGCTCCAGGCGTGCTCGTCGCCTTCACCTCGATCCCGACGATCCGTCCATCGGGGTGCTCGAGGAGCAGATCGACCTCGGCGCCGCCGCGGTCCCGAAAGTGCCACAGCGACGGGCGGTGCTCCGACCACGTCAACTGCTTGCGTATCTCATTTATGACGAAGGTTTCGAGCAACTGACCCAGCGGTCCCCCCGGTTTCTCGACGGTTGTGCGGGTGGCCTGCACCAAATGCGCGGCGAGTCCGCTGTCGGCCAGCATCAGCTTGGGACGCCGAACGACCTTGCTGCTCAGATTTGCCGACCAGGCGGGAACGAGGTGGACGAGGAACGCAGTCGCCAGGAGCGCCAGGTAACCATCGGTCGTGCGAGCCGGTACACCGAAGGCGTTGGCCACATTGGTGACGTTGAGTTCGGTAGCGGTACGGGCCGCACACAGCCGCAAAAGCCGGGGCAGCTCGGCCAGGCGCTCGATTGCGGCGAGCTCGCGGATCACGCTTCGGGTGGCGGTGGTGGCGTAGTCATCGAACCAGCGGAGGCGCCGCGCCGGTACGCGACGAACCGCTTCGGGAAAGCCGCCGGTAAGGATGCGATCGATCAGTTGGCGCCGGTTGACCTCCCCGCTTCGAACCAGCTCGCGCGGCGCATCGAACAGCCGGTCAACAAAGCGGTCGGTAGTGCCGGCCAGTTCGCCTTGAGAAAACGGCCACAACTCCAGCGTCTCAACCCGTCCCACGAGGGCATTCGCCATGTCGGGTGCCACCAGGAGTCGCGACGATCCGGTGAGCAGGAATCGCCCCGGCCGGCGGTCTCGATCGACTTCCGCCTTGATCGCACGGAACAAGGTGGGGACGAGTTGGACCTCGTCGATCACGAGGGTGTTGACCAGCCGATCGACAAAGGCGCGTGGGTCCAGTTGTGCCGCTTCGCGGCTGGCAGGGTCGTCGAGCGTGACGAATTCACTCGTGCCCCGATACGGCAGGGATTGCACGAGCGTCGTCTTGCCGACCTGCCGCGCTCCGTTGATCACGACGACAGGTGTATCGGAAAGCGCTTCCTGGACGCGTGTCCGTATGGCTCGAGTCAGCAATTCCATGGACGAATTATGCTGCGGAATTGTCCAAGGTTCAACTGCCGATTCGTCCCGGACGATGCAGCGGATTTGTCTCAGTCTGGGATGCTTCCCGGCGCATCGCGCCGCCCGGGTGCAGCCGATGGAGGCGTTGCGGTATGTCGGTGCAAGGCCGTTGCCGGATACTGGAAGGAGTTCAGTACCGCGCAGGCAGGATGCGAAACCGCTTGCGCCCGCCGATGCGGTATGTCTCGAAATCGTTGTGGTCAACAGTGAAAACGGTCGATAGCGATTCGCGTTGCGCGAGGTGTACGAGCGTGGCGTCCGCGAAGTCCATCGGCCGGTCGCGGTATTTTTGCATCAGCGCCTCCACGTCGGGCAGGTCGTGGTCCGTGATGGAGAGGACGGTGACCGCGCCCGAGCGGACGAAAGCCCAGGCAACGTCCGTTTCGTGGGGGTTGTCAGCCACCAGGTGGAACAGCTCGGTCAATACGGCTTCCGTCGTGACCAGCGGCAGTCGCAGATCGGCGAACGCGGCGCGGCAGCGCTCGTGCCAGCGATCGGCGCGATCGAGATACGCCAGGAGCGCGCCCGTATCCGCCAGCGCTCTAATGCGCACGGTCTTTGTGCTTGCGCAAGCGTTCGCGAACGAGCCGCCGCGCACGCTCGCTCCGCCTCGGATCGGAACCGGATATGCACCCCGCAAAGCGCGCCGCGCGGGCGTGCAACAAGCGTTGCCGCTCGGCTTCCGTATCCGAGTCCCGGCCCGCCGCGCTCAGGCTTTCGGTGACGATCTCTTCGAGCAGATCGGCGACCGATCGGTTTTGCCGGCGCGCCGCCTCTTCCAGGGCCGCCTTGGTCACCGGAGTGAGCCGCCAAGTATATACCTCAGTCTTCTGCATGCATTACATTGTAATGCAATAATCGGTTCGGGTCAACACACCATGAAACAAAGGAATTTTTCGAGGTTCAGGTGATGATAGTCGAAGAATTACGCAATGCCTGGCGCGGGCTGTTGACCCGGCCGGCTCACACGGCGCTTTCGATCGGCATTCTGTCATTGGGCTTGGGCGCGATGCTGTTCACGCTCGGTATCGTGAATGGCATCGTGCTTGAGCCGCTGCCGTTTCCGCATGCCGAGCGGTTGGTTGCCGTTGGTCACTCGCGCACCGGTAGCAGGAGCGTGGGCAGTCTGACCGGCGCTGATTTTCTGCTGGTGGAAGAGGCACTGAGCGGAATAGAACCCATTGCCGCTTATGCGGAAATCGATGCCAACTTGAGGCTGTCCCCGGGACACGGCTTACGGCACTACGCCGGCGTTGCGGTGAGTCATGGCCTGCTCGATCTGCTCGGTGTCAAGCCGATAAGGGGGCGTGATTTCGCGCCGGCCGACGATCAACCGGGCGCGCCGTTGACCGTGATGCTCGGGGAGCAGACCTGGCGCAATGATTTCGGCGCCGACACAAAAATCATCGGCCGCGGGATTCAAGTCAATGGCGAGACGGCCACGGTCATCGCCGTGCTGCCGAGTGGCTTCGCGTTTCCCCGGGTCGGCGAAATCTGGTTACCGCGCAGACTGGCCAGGGATGACTGGCGGGAAAGCCAGGTGGTTGGTTTGCTTAAACCGGCGGTGTCGCCGACTGAGGCGCAAGCGGAATTGGACGCGATCGCACAAAATCTGGGCTCTCGATTGCAAGGTCAGCGTGATCATCGCCGATTGATGGCGGTGCCGCTCAGTGAGCGGTTTGCCGATCCAACCACTCGCCGTTACCTGTGGATGATGTTCGCCACCGGTTTGATGGTGCTGTTGATCGCCTGTGTCAACGTCGGCAATCTGCTATTGGCCCGCGCGCAAACCCGCCGGCGTGAGTTGGCGTTACGCAGCGTGCTGGGCGCGCACCGCGGCCTGTTGTTGAGAACGCTGTTATTCGAGGTCCTGATCCTCAGCATAACGGCGACCGTCACCGGCCTGCTGTTGGCCGAATTCGGTGGCCGCTGGCTGCTCGATTTATTGCTGACCAATGAACTGACGCCGGCCTATTACGTGAATCTAGGAGTCGACACGAGGATGCTCGGATTCGGTTTGGCCGCGGCACTGATCACCACCCTAGCAGCCGGACTTTGGCCTGCGCTGGAAGTCGCATCGGATATGCCGCATACGGCCTTGCGCGATGGCGACAAAGGTTCGCCGGGTAGTTTTGCCCGCATGATGCGCGGCTTGGTGACCGCGGAAATTGCGTTAACGATGATCTTGCTGATCGCCGCGATGACCTTTGCCAAGGGACTGCAAGCGCTGGCAACGCTGGATCTCGGCAGCCGCGCCGATCCAGCGCGTATCCTGACCGCCCGAATTGAACTTTACCCCGGTCAATACCCATCAAGCGGAGATCGCATCGCGCTGTACGGGCGATTAGCTGCGCGTCTGAATGCGATTCCCGGAGTAGCAGCAGCATCCGTGGCGACCGCGGTGCCTGGAGTGCGCTACAACGGTCACGAACTGCTGGCGGCGGAAGGTGAAGCCGGACCGGCGGATAGTTTTCTGCAAGCCACGCAGGGGCGCGTTGATGAACACTTTCTTGATACCTATGACATCCCGTTGATTGCCGGTCGGAATTTCGATGAGCGTGACCGAGCCGATAGCGAGCCAGTGGTCATCATCGACCAACGGTTGGCTGAACGACTGTGGCCCGGACGCGATCCGCTTGGGCACCAACTGCGCCTTAATCCGCAGCGCGAGGACGCACAGTCTTTGACCGTGGTTGGTATCACTGCCGCCTTGAATCTGGGCGACGAAAACGATTATGCCATGCCGAGTTTTCTGTTGCCGTTGCGCCAACATCCTGTGCGGTGGGCCACCCTCGCGATCCGCACGCTCGGCGACGCCGCTGTTTTTGCGCCGCGACTGACGGCCGCGGTTCATGCCGAGGATGCGGATATCCCGGTGTACGAGTCGCGCACCCAGCAACAGGGGCTGCGTATAGCCCGTATCGGCCCTGTGGTGCTAACACAGGTCTTCAGCAGTATTGGATTGCTGGCCTTGCTGCTGGCCGCCGCTGGGCTGTATGGCGTGTTGGCATTTGCCGTCGCACAACGGACCCGCGAAATCGGAATCCGCCGTGCCGTCGGCGCCGGCCGCGGCGGCATCGTACGTGCCACGGTTGCGCATACCGCAGGGCAACTCGGGATCGGGCTGACCATCGGAATCGCCCTCGGGCTGCCTTGGTCAGGTCTGCTCGCTGATCCATTGATGCAGACCCGAGGCTACGATTGGCCCGTGTTCACAGTGGTGATATTCGTCATTGCGGCAGCCGCGTTGGCCGCCAGCCTGGTGCCGCTTCGCCGGGCGCTGCAAATCGATCCGATGGAGGCGTTACGGTATGAATAATTCCCTATCCTCGCTTGGCACGAAAAAAACTTAGAGGAAATAACATGAACTACAGCATAATGCTTGAAACTTTCCACGCGGCACGCAGGCTGGCGCGCGCGCCCGGTTTTTCGCTGAGTGTCATCGTGTTATTGGCGGTAAGCATCGGCGGTCTGGCGGCGGTCGCCACCGCGGGTTATACACTGTTTGCCAAGCCGTTGCCGTATCGACAGCCCGATGAATTGGTCACACTGAGTGTCTATGCCAATAAGTTCGGATTCGATATGGGTCTGTCGGCGGCGTTGGTGGACGAACTAAACCGGGACGGCGCGTTTGGTGAATTGGGGATTGTCGATCAAGCATTCGATTTACGCCTGCGGGAAGGCGGCAGCGTGCGCGCCGCGCGCCTGGATCAGCACTTGTTCGCGGTTCTGGGTGTGACGCCGGTCAAAGGGCGATCGCTCACTGATGCGGACGTTCGTCCCGGCGCCGAACCCGTGGCCTTGATCAGCGAACGCCTGTGGCGCGACGCTTATGGGGGCAGTGCGGATGCGGTCGGTCAAAGACTGGATATGAAAGAAGGCGTGGCACGCATTATCGGCATTGTGCCCGAGTATTTTGCGCTGCCGGAAAGTAGCACCCAGGTGTGGCTACCAATGGAACTAGGCGATGATGTGCTCGGACCCGAGAACGTCAGTCAGTTCGGCAATCTGACCGTCATCGGGCGAGTGGGGAACAGAGCAACGGCGGAGTTGGTGCAAGAACGGCTGGGCGCCCGTTTTGAACGGGACGAACGCATAAGTACGGTCATCACCAGGATGCTGGAAGCGGAATTCCGCGTCAGGCCGCTCCGCGAGCTGTGGACGGCGGGGCAGAGAGAGGGATTGTGGATTCTGGGCGTTGCGCTCGCGTTGGTGCTGGTGGCCTCGTTGTTAAACATTGCCGGCCTGTGGCTGGCGCGCTGGCTGGGCCGCGGTCATGAACTGGCGATTCAGTCAGCATTGGGTGGCGGCCGGCATTTGGCACTGGTTGGCGCCGCGCTGGAATATGCCTTGCTCGCCGTACCCGGCCTGCTGTTGGCGCTGCTGGTCGCTGGCGACGGCATGCGGCTGTTGTATGCGCTTGACGTCATACAGAAAAACGGTCCGCTGCTGATCACGTTGAGCGGATCGACTGCGCTGATCGGTGTGATTCTGATCCTGGTCAGCGCTGTGCCGGTCCTGATTGCGCTGGCGTGGCAGGTACGGGGCATGTCTTGGACCAGTGTGCGGTTTCTCACCGGCGGGGGCGTTGCGGCGCGGGGGCGGGGCGCCCGCTTGCGCCAAGCGTTGATGATCGGGCAGGTCGGCATTGCATGCAGTCTACTGGTCGTATTGGGACTGTTGCTGATGAGTTGGATCAATCTCTTGCGTGAGGATCTTGGGTTTGCGCGGGAGAGGCTGCTGGCGGCTCAGATTTTGTCAGCCGAACAGGAATTGCCGCAACCGGATCAGCGTGTGGCGAGCGTGGCGGAGCGCCTACGTGGCCTGCCGGGTGTAGAAAGCGTCAGTTGGGCGTCTGTCGTGCCGTTTGGGCGCATGGAGATGTTGTCCTCCATCTCGCTGAACTCCGAGGCGGTAGATAACCAAGTGCCGGCTCGGCCGCGCGACGTCGGGCCGGATTACTTCACGGTTGCCGGCATCAAATTGCTTCAGGGCCGTACGTTTGGCGCCGAAGATCGAGCCGGAGAAGCGCAAATCGCCGGAGCAGTACAGAACGCCGGAGCAGTACAGAACGTTCTCGTTGATCGCTTGTTCGCCGATAAGTACATGGGCGGCGACGCATTGGGCAAACGATTCGGCCTTGCCAACGGCCCAAGCAGTTACCAGCCGGTCTCCATCGTCGGTGTGGTGGATTCGGTGCGCCACATGTCTCCCGGAGAGGAGCTGAGTACGCCGACGGTCTACACGTATTTGCCGGAGCCGCTAAGTCAGGTGCAGCTTTTGGTGCGCAGTCGTGTGCCGCCAAAATCGCTGGTCAATCCGATACGCAGCGCGATCACCGAAGAACTGGGCGAGGATCGGTCTGGGTTTATCGCCGCCATGGACACTCTGGTACTCCGCACGGTTCGCGACCGCGAACCGCAACTGGCGCTGTTGGCGATCTTTGCGGGATTAGCGCTGATATTGGTGTTTTATGGCCTGTATGCGTTGCAATCTTACCAGGTAGCGGAGCGTACCGCCGAATTCGGTATGCGCAAGGCCATGGGCGCCACGGCCGGACATGTGCTCGCACTGGTGCTGAAAAGCGCGCTATGGCTGATGCCGCTCGGTATGGCATTGGGCTTGGCCGGCGGTTTGCTGGGTGCCAGGCTGGTCGCCGAACGTTTATATGCTATTTCGCCGACCAATCCGCTACTGTGGACCGCGGTGCTACTGGCGATCACCATTGTGATGGTAGTGGCCGTGCTGGTTCCGGCCTTCCGTGCCGTGCGGATCGCGCCGATGAAGGCGTTGCGTTATGAATAATTCGCTGATTCGACTGAACAACGTACAGCGCAGCTATCCGATCAAGGCGGGCCGCACCTGGGTGTTGCGCAATATCAACCTGGAGATCGAGCCGGGGGAGTTCATCTCGGTGATGGGTCCGAGCGGCTCCGGTAAAACGTCGCTGTTGAACGTGCTGGGGATGTTGGATGGCGGTTTCGAGGGCGAATACTGGCTGGACGGCTGGCTGGAGCCGAACGATGAGGTGAGAGAATGAACAGCCTTTGGCAGGACATCAAACAGGCAACGCGGTCGCTGATCAAGAACCCGTTGATCTCCGTGATCGCGTTCAGTGCCTGCGCCCTGCCGGCATGGCGGGCCACGCGGGTCGATCCGGCGGTAACATTACGCTATGACTGAGACCGAATCGAGTACGGCAACGACTTTGCTGGTCGCCGACGACCAGCGTGACATTCGCGAAGCGCTCAGACTGCTGCTGCGGCACGAGGGCTACAACGTCGCGCTGGCCGCCAATCCGCAGGAAATAGCAGCGGCGGTTGGAGGGGGGGGTGATATCGCCTTGGCGCTGCTCGATATGAATTACAGCCGCGATACGACATCGGGCCGCGAAGGTCTGGAAATCATCTCCCAAGTGCGGGCGGCGCAGCCGGATCTGCCGATGGTCGCGATGACCGCCTGGGGTTCGGTGGAACTGGCGGTGGCGGCGATGCGCGCCGGAGCGGTGGATTTCATCGAAAAACCCTGGGACAACACGCGCCTTTTAACCATCATACGAACGCAACTGGACAGCGCGCAGGCCCGCGCCGGCATACGCCGCTACCGGGCGCTCGCCAGTCTTGAACGCGACGACCGCACGCAGGACGCTTTGATCGGTGACGCACCGGCGATACGCGATTTTATCGCCCAGTTGCAGAAAGTCGCGCCGGCTCCGGCCACCGTATTGCTGCGCGGCGAGAACGGCACCGGCAAGACCTTGATGGCCGAATGTCTGCACCGCTGGTCATCGCGCGCCGACGGGCCGTTCGTCGCGGTCAATATGGGCAGCGTTCCCGAACACCTGTTCGAAAGCGAAATGTTCGGGCACGCGCGCGGCGCCTTCACCGACGCCCGCGAGGCACGCCCCGGTCGTTTCGAGCTGGCCGACGGCGGTACGCTGTTTTTGGATGAGGTCGCCAATCTGCCTCCGGCACAGCAGGCCAAGCTGCTGCATGTTTTGGAAAGCGGCCGCTTCGAACGGTTGGGCGAGGCGCGAACACGGCACGCCGATGTGCGCATCGTCGCGGCGACCAACGCTGACTTGCCCGCCCTGGTCGCCGCCGGCAACTTCCGCCGTGATCTTTACTTCCGCCTCAACACTGTCGAACTCGTCGTCCCGCCGCTCCGCGATCGGGGGAGCGATATCCCGCTGCTGGCCGAACATTTTCTCGCCCGCCTGAACCGGCGCTACGGGCGCAATGCCCATTTGACGCCGGAGGCGATCGCCGCGTTGCAGAGCTATGACTGGCCGGGCAACGTGCGCGAATTGATGCACGCCATCGAACGCGCGATCTTGCTCGCCCGGAGTGATGCAATCGTTCCCACGGACCTTGCGCTGCAGGGCCAGAGCAGCAAGCCGCCGGGCGGCGTCAACGAATTCGCCACGCTGGCCGATGCCGAACAGGCCATCATCCGCAACGCTCTCGACCGTTGCCAGGGGCAGGTTGATGAAGCGGCACAACTGCTCGGGCTGAGCCGCAGCGCGCTCTATCGGCGTCTCGATAAATACGGCATTGCGCCGTAGCCTCGCGATGCGCTTCGGGTCGTTGGAAAGTCGCCTGCTCGCGAAGTCGATCGCCGGCGGAGCGATCGTTCTCGGCCTGTGGTTGACGCAGTGGCTTATTTCGGGCGCGCCGCTGGATTCGTTATTGTGGCTGTTATGGCCGCTGGCCGCCTTGTTGTTTGGCGTCTATTTTTGGCGCCAGCGGCGGAATCTTTTCGCTCCGCTGCGCAGTCTAGCGAGCATCCTTGAAGCACTGCGCCGGGAAGACTTTGCCTTGCGCGCCCGCGGCGATCGCCGCGGGGTACTCGGCGAGTTGGCCCGCGAGATCAATCTTTTAGCCGATACGTTGCGCGATCACGCCCGGCACGAGCAGGAATCGACCGCACTGCTGCACAAGGTGCTGGAGGAAATCGACTTGCCGATCTTCGCCTTCGATGACGGCCAGCGGCTGAAGATGGCCAACCCGGCCGCCGAAAAACTGCTGGGTACACCGTTGACCTCCGGCCTTAAGGCCGCGGCGCTGGGCCTCGACGCGCTTTTATTGCACTCTCCGCCGGCGGTCGCCACACTCAGGTTTCCCGGTGGCGGCGGGCGCTATTCCATCGGCCGCCGGCCGTTTCGCATCGCCGGACGGCCGCACGAACTACTGGTGCTCGCCGAGGTCAGCGGCGTGCTGCGCGAAGAACGGCGTGAGGCCTGGCAGCGTCTGGTCCGCGTGCTCGGGCATGAAATCAACAACTCGCTGGCGCCGATTCAGTCGATTGCCGAAACTTTAGGTGCGGCGCTCGACGCCGGCGAACCACAGTTGGGCAAAGAAGAATTACGCGATGGCCTGGCATTGATCGCCGGCCGGGCGCGGTCACTCGGCCGGTTTGTCGGCGGTTACGCGGCCCTGGCCAGACTGCCCGAGCCGTGCCTCCAACCGGTGGCTCTCGCTGAACTGGCGGCCCGTGCCGCCAGCCTGGAAACCCGCGTTGCTGTCGAATTGTCAAGCCCGCCGCTCACCATCGACGCCGATCCCGACCAGTTGGAACAGGCTTTGATCAATCTGATCAAAAACGCCGCCGATGCAGTGGATGCGGCTGGCGGTCGCGTGCAACTCTCCTGGCGGCCGAACGGTTCCGGGGTTTTGATCGAAGTGCTCGACAACGGCCCCGGCCCGCCCGATTCTGAGAACTTGTTCGTGCCGTTCTTTACCACTAAGCCGGGCGGCAGCGGCATTGGCCTGCTATTGGCCCGACGCATCGCCGAGTTGCACGACGGCTGGTTGACGCTCGAAGCGCGGGAAGACGGCACGAGCGGCGCACGCGCGCAGTTATGGTTGCCGCGCACCCGGCCGGGGTGAAGGCGATGCGGCAACGCTGCGCATCCGCGGCGGATCATCCGGCCGGGAAGGACGGCGGGCCGGGCTTGATTAGCAGGCTGTTGAAAAACAGCCTGCTAATCCGGGCCACGGATGGCCCGGTGAAATCAGGCGCTCCTTAGCGGCTGATTTCGGGAGCGCAGCGAAAGTCGCGCCTTTCGCAAGCGACGTTGAAAAACGCCAGGATGGCGTTTTTCAACAACCTGTTAGAGCGGTCAGTCGCTGGCAGATCGTCGGCCTGTCGATCAACGACGTCATCGGTAGCGGCATTTATTTGTTGCCGGCGATGGCTGCGGCCTTGCTCGGCCCAGTCGTCGGCCTGCTCGCAGGCCCGGCGCCAGGCAGCTAATTGTTCCGGATACAGGCCGCGCCTGAGGCAGTATTCCGAGCGTACCTATCCATTCTGCGCGGCCGTCCCCAGCACAGCCGCGAACTTGTCCCGAGCCGTACAGCTTTCGGGATCGCCCCCGGCATCCGGATACAGCTCACCGCGCTCACGAGCCTGTTCGCGCCAGTGATATAGCGTCGCCTCCGAGATACCTTGCGCGGCGGCCACCTCACGGGATTAAGCTGTTATGCGGCAGACAAAGTTTGGCCAATATCGCTTGTCTACGCTCCTCCGAGTACTTCACTGTCAGCCAGTGTTCTTTATGCTTGACATCACTGCTGTCCCATAAACTTTCACGCGAATACAAAGGCTTTCTGTAGACTC
>DAITQM010000041.1:0-14025 GCA_036832975.1 Pseudomonadota bacterium
ATATAGATACATGATTTAATTTATGTAAAATATTAAATCGATCCGGGATCGGAACGGATGGCGCCGGTAGGGGATTGTAGCGCGCCCTACCGATCGGGTTTCACCCGGCCCTCGAAATTCGTCTACGCTGCCCGCACATTGAACCCGTTCGAGACCACCCGGAGGATGACCGTGCCGATCTATGAATATGCTTGCGCGGCCTGTCACGCGCATACCGAGCAGTTGCAGAAAATCGATGCCCCGCCGCTGACCGATTGTCCGTCGTGTGGCCGGTCGGAGCTGAAACGGCTGGTCTCGCCCGCTGGCTTCCGCTTGAAGGGCGGCGGTTGGTACGAAACCGATTTCAAACAAAGCGGCAAACGCCATCTGGCCGGCGAGGCCGGCGGTGGAGCGAAACCCGATGCGGCAAGCGACGCCGCCGCCGACAAAAAGCAAAAGAGCGAGGATAAACCCGCCCCGGCCGCGGGCAGCGCCCAATCGGCGGTGGACAAAAACGCCACACCGGCATCGTCAGGAAGCGCAACTGCACCGCGCTGAGCCTGCCGCGACAAAGGGATGTGACGCCATTTTCAATGAGTGTCACTCATCGAAAATGAAGGAAAGTGAAAACCACGTTTTTCACTTACCGTGCTCTGAGAAATTCAGGATCTATGTTATTCAGAGCTTCCATGAGATCCGGATTTTCTGTTTCCCGGCAGGTTGTTGCGTAGCGTTCTTTTGAGTTTGCGCAGCCATAACCTCGCCCACGCGAACTCCATGCCGAGCACGGCGAGTCCGCCGAGGATCAACAGCACGCCCGGTCCCGGGGTCAGCAGCATGAGCACGCCGAGTAACACGATCGTCGCGCCGATCACGCCGATCGCGATGCGCCGTGCGGTGCGGTAGGTGTAGTGCAGGGTGTGGTTGTGGCGCATCCAGTTCATCGCGGTGCCGTCGCCGTTGCAACTGGCTGCGGCGCCGGCCGTTGCCAAGGGTCGCCGGCGGGCGCCGGTGCTCCGCGTGCGGTGCCGCAATCGTGCCATAGCATCGGCAACGCGTGGAATGGTTCGAGTGGGTTGAGCGCCTGGCCTCGGCCGCAGTACCGTTCGCCGTTTGCCGCAACGACAATTTTGTGCACTGTGCCGTCCGCGGCATGCCAGAGATCGAGTGCGGGGGCGACGGCGGGCAATAGCGGGCTCATCCAACCGGCGTTGGCCGGCACCATTGGCCGGTGGTAGATCGTAGGCTCGTCTCGCTGGCTATCGGGCGGCTCGGTCAGATGCCACGGCGATACCCTGACGGCTTGCAAAAAACGCCGGCGAAGTTGCTTGGCCGGCGGTGCCGGAGCCGTCGCCGGCAGCGGCGCCGTCGTGGTGGCGGGCGCTGCAGGGTGCGGCGTCTGCATCGGCGGGGCAGGGGGTTGCCAGTCGGGTTGTGCTGCCGGCGGCGCGGTGGCAGATTCCGGGGTGGGTGGTCGCGGGGCGGATGCCAGGGTCACTTCCAGCACCGCGGGCGGGGGCGACGAGGTCGTTGTCCGTTCCCAGATCGGCCAGCGGTAGAGCAGCAAGCCGTGTACCGCCGCGGCGAGCAAAAGACTCCACCGGAAAACCCGGTCGGCGTGGCGGCGGTCATAGGGCGGGAAGTCTGCGGTCATCGGGTCCGGGATGGATGGATGCAACAATGAGGCTGATATAATGCCGCAAATGCCGTCAAGCGTGCGTTATGCCACCCCCGATGCCGCCGCAATACAACCCTGCCACCACGACCGACCCCACCGAAAACGAGTCGTTCATATTTTTTCTAATCAAATCAAGGAAATTTTCCGATGAGCTACCGCCACATCCGCCTGCCCGAGGCGGGCGACAAAATCCGCATCGCCGATGACCGTCTCGTCGTCACCAACCGGCCGCTTTTGGGCTACGTCGAAGGGGACGGCATCGGTCCGGACATCACGCGCGCCGCGCTGCGCATCTGGGACGCGGCGGTGGCCAAGGCATACGGCGGCCGCCGCAAGGTGGAATGGGTGGAGCTTTTTCTCGGCGAAAAGGCCGGCGGCCTGTATGACGGCAATTATTTTCCGGACGAGACCAAGGACGCGATCGGGGATTTGATCGTCGCGATCAAGGGCCCGCTGACCACGCCGGTCGGCGGCGGTTTCCGTTCGTTGAACGTTACACTGCGCCAGGTGCTCGACTTGTACGCTTGCGTCCGGCCGGTCAAATATTACAGCGGCGTACCCTCGCCGTTGAAAAAGCCCGAAGAAATCGACGTCGTGATTTTTCGCGAAAACACCGAGGATGTTTACGCCGGCATCGAATACGCCAGCGGCACGGCGGAAAACGCCAAGCTCGCCAAGTTCCTGCGCGACGAGATGGGCGCCGAGTTCTTTCCCGACGCCGGTCTCGGCATCAAACCGATCTCGCCTTTCGGCAGCAAACGCTTGATCCGTAAAGCGATCCAGTACGCCATCGACCACGAGCGGCACAGCGTGACCCTGGTCCACAAAGGCAACATCATGAAATACACCGAGGGCGCGTTCCGTCAGTGGGGCTATGAAGTCGCCGCCGAAGAGTTCGGCGAGCGGACGATCACCGAGGACGAGTTGTGGGCCAAACACAACGGTAAGGCGCCCGCCGGCAAAGTCGTGATCAAGGATCGCATCGCCGATATCACCTTTCAGCACATGCTGCTCAGACCGGCCGAGTTCGACGTGCTGGCGACGATGAACCTGAACGGCGATTACCTTTCCGATGCGATCGCCGCTGAGGTCGGCGGCATGGGCATCGCGCCGGGTGCAAACATAGCCGACCATGTCGCGGTGTTCGAGGCGACGCATGGGACGGCGCCGAAATACGCCAACCTCGACAAGGTCAACCCGAGTTCGCTGCTGTTCAGCGGCGTGATGATGTTCGAGTATATCGGCTGGAACGAAGTCGGGCAGTTGATCGAGCGCGCTTTCGAAAAGACCGTCGGCGAGAAGATCGTGACCTACGATTTCGCCCGGCAACTGGCCGGGGCGCGCGAGGTTTCGACCAGCGGTTTCGCCGACGCCGTGATCGGCCATATCGAAAAGGGCTGATGCCGGTGTCCTGGGATCTGCGTAGGCAACGGATCTGGCAGGCCGTCGCGGCGGTACCGGCTGGCCGCTGAAGGGGTTGTCGTATGCAATGGAAAGGTTGAAAAACGGGTCTTCGACCCGGATCAAAATCTGGATTGGACGTTATGGCGGAGATAAAACTCCAACCGTTCTCCTGGTGGCGCAAACCATTCATCGTCTGGCAGGCCCTGCGCCGGCGCTACTGGTTGGCCCTGGGCTTCGACGTTGCGGTGCTGGTTCTGCTGTTCTGGGGGATCAACGTCTGGCAGTCGCGCCACCTGCTGCCAAGCGACGGTCAATTGGCACCGCCGTTCCATCTCACCGCGCTCGACGGCTCGGTGCACGACTTGGAAGAAAGCCGGGGCAAAACCCGGCTCGTTTATTTCTTCGCGCCCTGGTGCCACGTCTGTAATCTTTCCGCCCCCAACATCAATGCACTGCGCCGGGCGCGCCGCGCCGATGATCTCGCGATTTACATGGTGGCGCTGAGCTATTCCGATCTTGAAGAAGTACAGGCCTTTCAACGCCGACACGATATACAAGTCCCCATCTTGCTCGGTGACCGCAAGGTTATCGGCGACTACCACATCCGCGCCTTCCCGACCTACTACGTGATCGGCCCCGACGGGGCGCTCGAAAGCCGCGCCGTCGGCTACAGCACCGAACTCGGCTTGCGCTGGCGCACTTGACCCAATCGTTGATTCAGACCTTCTCCAAGTGGATATCGCGCTGCGGAAACGGGATCGAGCAGCCGGCGGATTCGAGCGCGGTTTTGATTTGTTCGAGCAGTTCGCCGCGTACCGTCCAGTAATCGTCGAGTGCAACCCACGGGCGGGCGGCGATATTGACGCTGCTGTCGGCGAGGTCGAGGATCATGACCTGCGGTTCGGGTTCTTTCAGCACTTTGGGGTGTGCGGCGAGCGTGGCGGCGATCGTGTCGCGGGCGAGCTTTAGGTTATCGCTATAGCTGACACCGATGACCAAGTCGATGCGGCGGTTCGCATGCGCGGTGTAATTGACAATGGATGCGGCGGTGATCGTGGCGTTGGGGATGACGATTTCACGCCGGTCGGGGGTCAAGAGCACGGTGCTGAACAGACCGACCCGACACACGGTGCCTGAGACCCCGGCGGCTTCGATGAAGTCGCCGTCGCCGAAGGGCCGAAGTGCGACCAGCATGACGCCCGAGGCGAGGTTGCCGAGCGAATCTTTCAAGGCCAGGCCGATTGCCAGGCCGGCGGCGCCGAGCAGGGCGAGCAACGAGGTCGTCTTGATGCCGAGTTGATCGAGTGCGGCGATCAGGACGGCGAGCGCCAGGGCGATGTAGAGCAGATTGCCGAGAAAAGAAACCAGGATATTGTCGAGGCGGCGACGGCGCAGCAGGTTCTGCAGGGCGCGGCTGAGGCGCCGGGCCAGCCACCAGCCGGCCAGTAGAATGATGCCGGCGATCAGTATTCGACCGCCCCAGGCCACGGCTTGCTCGACAAGATTCGGTGAAAATCGGTTTAGCCACTCTTTCATGAGCACACCATCTTGTTGCCTGCTTCAGCGGTAGTAGGGGTTTTCGCCTTGGGCGTGATCGGTGGCGTCGATGACTGCGGCGAGATCGGGGATTTTTTCGCGCAGGGTTTTTTCGACGCCGAATTTCAATGTCACGTCCACCTGCCGGCAGCCGTGGCAGCCGCCGCCGAAGCGCAGTACGGCGGCATTTTCTGCGGTGATCGCTTCGAGCACTACGCGGCCGCCGTGGGCGGCGATCCGCGGATTGATTTCCTGTTCGAGCACCCAGCGCACGCGCTCGGCCAGCGGCGCGTCAGCGGCCGGCGCCTTGCCTTTCAAGCCCGGAGCTTTGATCGTCAGTTCACCGCCGGTGGCGGTGTCTTGCCAGTCGATCTCGGCTTTGTGCAGCCAGGGAACGGCGCTTTGCGCAATATAAAGAGCGAAGCCGGCGAAGGTTTCGACGACATCGTCCGGCAGCGATTCGGCTGGCAGGCAAAACGTCAATTGACATGCGGCGCGCGGCGTCCCCGGGTGCTCGACGGCCAGGCGCAAGCCGAGGTCGGGCAGCTTTTCACGCTCCAGCATGCGGTGGAAATGGTGTTGGGCGCGGTCACTGATGGCGATCATATTGAACAGGAGTTCGAATGAGAGTCAATGCGGACGGAATCGGTCCTATTATGCCGCAAATCATTCACCCCCAGCGCCGTTGTTCGCCGCCGGCCAGATTGCCGACGCAGCGGGCGCAGATTTCGGGGTGTGCCGGATCGGCGCCGACGTCGGCGCGGTGGTGCCAGCAGCGGATGCACTTGGCTTTGGCGGTGGCGGCGACCGTGACGGCGATCTTGCCTTCGCGCTGGGTCTCGGCGGCGGCTTCATCCGCTGCCAGCGGCCTGACGGTGACATCGCCGGTGAGCAGCAAAAAGCGCAGTTCGTCGCCGAATTCGACGAGTGTGGAATAATCAGGTTCGGCCGCCGCGATCGTCACTTCAGCAGCCAGCGCGCCACGCACCTGCCCCGCGCGGCGCGCCGCTTCGAGCGCCCCGCTGACCGCTTCGCGCACCGCGAGCAGGCGTTGCCAACGGCTTTTTTCCCCGTCGGCGAGCGGCGGCGGGAGATCCTCGTACCACACCGCCATCATCACCGACGGTGGGCGATGGCCGGGCAGGTGTTGCCAGATTTCCTCGGCCGTGAACGGCAGGATCGGCGCCAGCCAGCGGCATAGCGCTTCGGCGATATGGTACAGCGCGGTCTGCGCCGAACGCCGGCCGGGCGCGCGCCGCGGCATTGTGTACAGCCGGTCTTTGAGCACATCAAGATAAAAGGCGCCCATTTCGATATTGCAGAAATGGTGGACCCGCTGGTAGATGTCGAGGTACCGGTACTCGTCATAGGCGGCGGTGACTTCGGCTTGTACGGTGGCGGTCAAGTCCAGCGCCCAGCGATCGAGCGGCAGCAGTTCGGCGGCCGGCAGCCGGTCGCTTTCGGGGTCGAAACCGTCGAGGTTGCCGAGCAGGTAACGCGCCGTGTTGCGCATCCGGCGGTAGGCGTCGGCGATGCGCTCGAGAATTTCGTTGGACAGCGTCATTTCCTGCGTGTAATCGGTCGCCGCAACCCACAGCCGGAGGATGTCGGCGCCGAGTTTGGCGATGATCTCCTGCGGCGGAATGACGTTGCCGAGCGACTTGCTCATCTTGCGCCCTTCGCTATCGACTGTAAAGCCGTGGGTCAGCACCTGGCGGTAAGGCGCTCGACCGTACATCGCCGCGGCGGTGAGCAGCGAAGAATGAAACCAGCCGCGGTGCTGGTCCGAACCTTCCAGGTAGAGATCGGCCGGGGCGCCGAGTTCGGGGCGTTGTTCCAAGACGCAGTAGTGCGAGACGCCGGAATCGAACCAGACATCGAGAATGTCGGTGCTCCGTTCCCAGTCGGCCGTATCGACGCCGAGCCGCTGGTCGATGGCATCGTCGTACCAGGCATCGACGCCTTCGCTCTCGACGATCTCGGCGAAGCGGCGGACCAGCGCCGGGGTCTTTGGGTGCAGCGTCTGATCGCGGCGCGACAGATAAAACGGCAGCGGCACGCCCCACAGCCGCTGCCGGGAGATGCACCAATCGGGGCGGTTGGCGATCATGCCGGCGATGCGCTGTTCGCCCCAGGCCGGCACCCAGCCGACCTTTTCGATCGCCCCGAGCGCGGTCTGCCTGAGCCCCATCCGATCGAGTGCGATAAACCATTGTGGCGTCGTGCGGAAGGCGGTCGGGCTTTTGTGCCGCCAGCAATGCGGATAGCTGTGGGTGAACTCGGCGCTGTGCAGCAACCGGCCGCGGGCGGCGAGATCTTCCTCGATGGTGCTGTTGGCCTCCCAGATCGGCAAGCCGGCGACGAGGGGTGTAGCGGGCAGGAAGCGGCCGTTGGGACCGACCGGGTTGTAGATTTCTAAACCATTGGCCTGCCCGGCGAGGAAATCCTCTTCGCCGTGGCCGGGCGCGGTATGGACCAGGCCGGTGCCTTGTTCGGTGGTGACGTGTTCGCCGAGGATCACCGGCACCGGTTGCGTCTCGAAAGGATGTTCGAGTTCGAGGGCGGCGAATGCCCGGCCGGGGACGGTTGCGGAAACCGCCAGTCGTTCGGCTCCCCAGCGGGCGAGACATGCCGCGGCAAGATCGGCGGCGAGCACGACCTGCCGGTCTTCGCCGTTCAGCCGGATGTGATACAGCGCATAATCGATATCGGGATGAACCGCGACCGCGCGGTTGGCGGGCAGGGTCCACGGCGTGGTGGTCCAGATAGCAACGCCGCACCGGGCGCCAGGGATGCTTTCGGTCGTAAAGCGGGCCGCCAGCGCGGCGGGGTCGAGGGCCGGGAACAGCACATCGACCGCCGGCGAGAGCTTGTCGCGATATTCGATCTCCGCCTCGGCCAACGCCGAGGCGCAATCGAAACACCAGTGCACCGGCTTGACGCCGCGCACCAGGTGGCCGCGCTCGATGATCACAGCCAGCGCCCGGAGCATGTCGGCTTCGTAGCGCAGGTCCATCGTGATATAGGGATGGAACCAGTCGCCGAGCCCGCCGAGGCGAAGGAAACCGGTGCGCTGCAAGTCGATCTGCGACGCGGCATAGGCGCGGCACGCGGCGCGGAAGGCGCGGCGGTCGGTACCGGCGGTCACCTTGCCGCGGGATTTTTCGATCTGGTGTTCGATCGGCAGTCCGTGGCAGTCCCAGCCCGGCACATAAGGCGCCTGGTAACCCGCCAGCCAGCGCGAGCGCACGACGATGTCTTTCAGAATCTTGTTCAGTGCATGGCCGAGATGAATGTCGCCGTTGGCGTACGGTGGGCCGTCGTGCAGCACAAAGCGCGGCCGGCCCTCGCCGGCGGCCATCAGGCGGGCATATAAATCCTCCCGCTGCCAACGTTCGAGCATGGCCGGTTCGCGTTCGGCGAGCGCGGCTTTCATCGGAAAATCCGTGCGCGGCAGGTTGATCGTGTTCTTGTAGTCCATGGTCCGGTGATTTTTATTGACAGGCGGCGAGCGCGGCGCGGGCCGCGGCCGCGTCCAGCGCCATTTGTCGGGTCATCGCTTCAAGGTCGTCGAAGCGCTGCTCGTCGCGCAAACGGGCGATAAAGCGGACGGTCAGGCGCCGGCCGTAAAGGTCGCCATCGTAATCGAAAAGGTGGACTTCCAAAAGCGGCTGGCCGCCGTCACCCAGCGTCGGCCGAACGCCGGCGCTGGCCACGCCGTCATACCAGGGTCCGCCGCCGGCCGGCCGGACGCGAACCGCGAAGATGCCGGCCAGCGGCAAACGCCGGCGGTGCAGCGAAAAATTGGCGGTGGCAAAACCCAGCCGGCGGCCCATACCGAGCCCTCGGCTGACCCGGCCGGTATAGTCGAACGGCCGGCCGAGCAGGCGCCTGGCGCCATCCAGATCGCCCGCGGCGAGTGTGGCACGAACGCGCGAACTGCTGATCCGGATGCCGTTTTCCAGCACCATCGGTACGGCTTCGACGGTAAAACCGTGCCGCCGGCCGAGGGTGGCGAGCAGCGCGACATCGCCGATCCGGCCGCGGCCGAACCGAAAATCTTCGCCGACGATCACCTGCCGGACGCCGAGCGCCGAAACCAGGATTGTGGCCACGAATGCCTCCGCTTCGAGCGCCGCCAGAGCGTGGTTGAAGCGCAACTGCCAGACGGTATCGGGCGCCGGCAACGTACCGTCGGCCATCAGGCGCAGGCGTTCAACGGCGGTCGTCAACCGTGGTGGCCATTCAGTGTTCGGGCTTTTTGCCCCGAGAAAATACTCCTTGGGCAGCGGCTCGAAACAAAGCATCGCCCACGGCCCGCCGCTTGTGGCGGCAGCCCGCAACAGCGCAAGGTGGCCGCGGTGCAGGCCATCGAATGCCCCGATAACGATTGTCGGATGAGGACCCGGGCGGGCGGAAAAATCTCGGAAAAAGCGCATTGCGGCGCGCATTATCCCAGATTATCCGGTGCCGTCCCAAACGAATCTGATTAACAGGTTGTTGAAAAAGGGCTCTCCTGCCCTTTTTCAAGTCGCGAGTCCGGTACATGCCCGGACTCGCTCTCGCCGGAAAAGAAGATCAAACCGAAACGATCAGTCCGGTTCACGCAGATCGGCGGGTCTGAGTCCGAACAGTCGCGCGGCGGAGAGGTAGAGCAGGGCGCCGCCGGCGACGAGAACAGCGAGCGCCCCGATGCGCCACGCCGCGCCGGCTTGAAACCAGCCGGCGAACTGTGGGGTGGCCCAGGTCAGACCGGCGGCCATGACCAGGCTGGCGGCGCCGGCGCGGGCGAAAACCCATGCCAAACCACGGGCCTCGGGCGTCAAGCCGCGGCGCTCGAGGCCGCGCCACAACAAGCCGGCGTTGAGCCAGGCGCTGGAGCTGCTCGCCAGGGCCAGCGCGGCGTGCAGGCCGGGCGTTGTACCGAGCCGGTGGAGCAGCGAGCCGTCGGCCGGGGTCGTGAACAGCCCAAGCCCGAGGGCCAAAAAGGCGAGGTTGAGCACCATATTGGCGAGTAGCGCGGCGACCGCGATCTTGACCGGCGTTTGGGTGTCCTGCCTGGCGTAATACGCCGGCGCCAGCGACTTGATCAGCAGAAAGGCCGGCAGGCCGGGGGCGTAGGCGATCACCGCCCAGGCCGATAACGCCGCGTCGGGCGCTGAAAATTCGCCGTAGGCGAACAGCGCGGTCAAGATTCGTTCGGCCAGCAGCCCGAGGCCGAAGGCCGCCGGCAGGCCGATGACCCAGACCCAGCGGATGCCCCAGGCCAGCGTTCGGCGCCCGTGTTCCATTTCGCCATTGGCGTGGTGGCGGGCCAAGGCCGGCAGCGTGACCGTCGCCAGGGCGACGCCGAACACGCCGATCGGGAATTCGAGCAGGCGGTCGGCGTAGTACAGCCATGACACGCTGCCGGTCAACAGCAGCGAGGCGAGCAGCGTGTCGATCAGCAGGTTGATCTGCGCCACCGATGAACCGAACAACGTCGGCAGCATCAGGCGCAGGATGCGCCGCACCCCTTCGTGCCCTGGGCGCCAGCGCGGCCGCGGCAGAAGACCAAGGCGGATCAAGGACGGCATCAGAAACGCCAACTGCAACGCTCCGGCCACCGCCACCCCGGCGGCCAGGGCGGTGACTGGGATTGTGAACCAGGCGTGCGCCGCGAGCGCCGCCGCGATCAGTGACAGATTGAGCAGCACCGGCGTCAACGCCGGCAGGAAAAAACGGCCGAAGGTGTTCAAGATGCCGGCGGCCAGCGCCGTCAGCGAGATCAGCAGCAGGTACGGAAACGTCAGGCGCAAAAGGTCGCCGGCTAAGCGCCATTGCTGCGGATCGTCGATAAATCCTGGCGCGAATACCATGATCACGTAACGCGCGCCGAGCATCGCCGCGGCGGTGATCAGCAGCAGCGCGGCGAGCAATACGCCGCTCGTCGCGTCGAGCAAGTCGCGCAGCGCGGCACGATCGCCGCGGGCCCGATATTCGGCGAGGAGCGGCACGAAAGCGAGCGCGAACGACCCTTCGGCAAACAGCCGGCGCAGGAAATTGGGAATCCGGAAAGCGACAAAAAACGCGTCTGTCGCGGCGCCGGCGCCGAACACCCGGGCGATCACCAGATCGCGCCCCAGGCCGCTCAGGCGCGACAGCAACGTCGCCGCCCCGACGTTGGCGGTCGATTTCAACAATCGATGCCGCAGGCCCTGTGGGCCGGGGTGGTCCGGTGTCAAGCCCGACACGGGTGATTGACCTCGTCCGATAAAATTGCGAAAATAACCGATTGCATTTACTCTCGATACCCCGTGCGGTGCTTCCGGTGCCGCGCTCAGTTTTCAGGAGATTTTGTGGCCAATATCGCATCCGCCCGTAAAAGGGCCCGCCAGGCGACGCATCGCCGCAGCGCCAACATGGCACAACGTTCGGCGTTGCGCACTTCGCTTCGTCTTGTCACCCGGGCGATCGCCGCCGGCGACCGCGAAGCCGCGAGCGCCGCGTTTCGCCAGGCCGTGCCGGTCATCGACAACGCCGTCAGCAAGGGCCTGATCCATCGTAACAAGGCCGATCGACAAAAATCCCGCCTTAACCGCCATATCCGGGCTTTGGCCTGATTCAGCCCGGTGGCACCGCGCGGGCTTGCCACCAACCCGGACCATGAAGATTTCCCTGTGCACCATCCGCGGTCGGGGCGGCGGGAGCTGTCGGGCGTCAGGGTAAGGAGCGTTATCTCATCCTATCGATTCGGATCATCCACGCCGGCGCTTGAGTGGTTTGCGCCGGAGTGATCCGCGGCGGTCTCGCCGGCATCTTGATCGCTTGCCGGTTCGCCCGGCAAGCGGGCGGTCGGTAAGTGGCCGAGCGCCTGGTGAACCTCCCCGGCGAGGGCCTTGAGACCAGTCCCTTCGGGTGCCGAGATCACAGTCCACGGACCCGCCCAACCCAATGCCTCGACGGTTTCCCGAGCCAGTTCGCGTGCCGCTTCAGGCGGCCGCAAATCGGCCTTGGTGAACACCAGCCAGCGCGGCCGCGCCGCCAGTTCGGCCCGGTACTCGTTCAGTTCGCCGGCCACTGCTCTGATCTGGGCGACCAGCGACTCGGGCGTGGCCTCCGGTTCGAGGGCGACCAGGTGCAACAACAAGCGTGTCCGGTCAAGGTGGCGCAGAAAGCGCAACCCCAGCCCGGCACCTTGCGCCGCGCCGGAAATGATCCCCGGGATGTCGGCGATGACGAAACTTTCGTCGGGACCGAGGCGGACCACGCCGAGCGCCGGGTGCAGTGTCGTGAAGGGATAATCGGCGATTTTCGGCCGGGCCGCCGACAGGCGGCTGACCAGCGTCGATTTGCCGGCGTTCGGTAGGCCGAGCAGGCCGACGTCGGCCAGCAGTTTGAGTTCGAACTTGAGATTCCGCTCTTCACCGGCTGTGCCGGGCGTGAACTGGCGCGGGGCGCGGTTGGTCGAGGATTTGAAATGTAGGTTGCCGAGACCGCCACGGCCGCCGTGGGCGACGCGCAGTCTCTCGCCGGGGGCGGTCAGGTCGCCGAGCCATTCGCCGCTGTCGGCATCGGTGACGATGGTCCCGACCGGCACCCGGATCTCGATGTCGGCGCCGCTCGCCCCGGTCATCTGCCGGCCCCGGCCGGGTGTGCCGTTCGCCGCCCGGAACAGCCGTGCGTGGCGGAAATCGACCAGCGTGTTGAGGCCGGAATCGGCGATCAGATCGATATGCCCGCCGCGGCCGCCGTCACCGCCGTCCGGGCCGCCGAACGGGATGAATTTCTCGCGCCGGAAACTGGCGCTGCCGGCTCCGCCGGAACCGGCGATGACCCGGACCGTGGCCTCGTCGACAAATTTCATTGAGATCTAACCTCGCGCCGGCGGCAAGACGCCGCGCGGTGGCGGTGGGCGGGAGGTCGGCCGGTGCGCCGCGGGGCGGCACCCGTACCGCAGGGCGGGGCGTCAGTCGCTGACGACGCTGACGTATTGGCGTTTGCGCGCCCCGCCGAAACGGAACGCGACTTTGCCGTCGGCCAGCGCAAACAGCGTATGGTCGCGGCCCACACCGACATTGTCGCCGGCGTGAAAGCGCGTGCCGCGCTGGCGGACCAGGATATTGCCGGCCGCCACCTGTTCGCCGCCGTAGCGCTTGACGCCCAGGTATTTGGGGTTCGAATCGCGGCCGTTACGAGTGCTGCCCCCTGCTTTCTTGTGTGCCATCTCTAGTCGCTCCTCAGCCCTGGATGCCGGTGATTTTGAGCGCCGTGTAGTACTGCCGGTGCCCCTGGCGCTTCATATGGTGCTTGCGGCGGCGGAATTTCAGGATATGCACCTTGTCACCGCGGCCATGGCCGACGACCTCGGCCGACACCTTAACGCCGGCGAGCAACGGCTCGCCGACCCGGCTTTCGCCGTCGTCGCCGACCATCAGCACCTCGTCAATCTCTACCGTCTGCCCGGCCTCGACCGGCAGCTTCTCGACGCGCAACACATCGCCGGGCGCAACCCGGTACTGCTTGCCACCGCTTCTGATCACCGCGTACATCATCCAGACCTTGAATTGCCCAACCAAAGAGCGAGAATTTTACATCAAGAGCGGTTTATGGGCAAGGACTGGACTGGACTGGACTGGTCGCAGCCGCTGAGCGGCTCGCGGCCGCACAGCCAGTCCTGGCGGACGCAGCGCGCGATGCAGTGGTAAAAGCCCGGCTGGCCGGGGGTGACGATATGGGCACGGGGGTACGTCATGGGGACATGGTGCCGGATTTGCTGCCGCGGCGGTATCGGCCCAGGGTGCGTCTACGTGTAGGCCGGGGCCGACGGGACTGGTCAGCGGCGCGGTGTGACGACTGAGTCACGACTGTCCTGAATCGGCTCGTTCAAGATTGATGTAGAGACCTGCCCAGTTTGCGGCGGCACGGTCCAGGTCATTGCCTGCACGCGCAACGGCTTCGCTCAGGGGGGCTTCTTGCCTTCGGCAAACCGCCCCATCGCTCTCGCCTGCGTTGAAGACCCGCCGGTGATCGAGCGGATCCTGAATCATCTCGACAGCAAAAACCTCCCCGGCCTGTGGCCGGAAAGCCGGGCACTGCCTGTCTGCGTGCTTTCACAAACAGGACTGCAGGGCGAGGGTGTTTGCTGCACAGAACAGCGGAAAACCAACTTCCGGCAGCGCTTTGCCCGGGCGCGACCCGGTGCCGCTCGCGCCGGGACAGGCCAGGGCCGGCAAGAACGGGGTTGGAGGGGTATTCGATTGGCCACGACAGGGGGGAATCGGATGAGATTCGGTCTGCAGCGGGGCGGCAACAGGGGCCAACCTCAGCGTGGCACGGCTGCGGATACCGCTTGAAATCATTAAATCGGCCATTTATGCTTTTTATACTATGCTTCACTGCTGTCCCATAAACAGTTGAAAAAGATGGCCTGATTTCAACCCGTTTGG
>DAITQM010000042.1:0-3419 GCA_036832975.1 Pseudomonadota bacterium
ATGATTTCATGGTGAATTTGATGAAGTCGAGCAAAATTTATGCAACTATTGGGTAAAGGACCTATTCCATGAACCGGAAAACGCCTAATATCTTCTCCGCCCTAGACAGCCATTTTTATTCCTGGTCGTCGCTCGCCCTGCTGGCCCTGCTCTTTCTGGCCCTCGCCATGCTCAGCACTTTCACGCTGCGCGGCGTCCGCCTCGATCTGACCGAGCACAAGCTGTATACGATCAGCACGGGCACGCGCCATATCCTGGCCGGCTTGCAGGAGCCGTTGCACATGCGGCTGTTTTATTCGGAACAACTGAGCAGCGAATCGCCGCAACTCGTCCCGATCCGGGCCTATTACCAGCGGGTGCGCGATTTGTTGAACGAGTTCCGGGCGCGCGCCGGCGACCGTTTGGAGGTCAGTTTCATCAACGTCGCGCCGTTTTCCGAAGAAGAGGACCAAGCGGCGAGTTACGGTTTGCAATCCGTCCCGGTCGGCGACGGCGACAGTTTTTATTTCGGCCTGGCCGGTACCAACGCCGTCGATGGGCTGGAAGTGATCCCCTTTTTCCATCCCAACCGCGAGCGTTTCCTCGAATACGACTTGGCGCGGCTGATTTATCGCTTGGACCAGGCGAAAAAGCCCAGGATCGGCGTTCTGAGTTCGATCTCGCTCGATGCCGGCTTCGACCCGGCGACGCAGCGCAGCCGGCCGGGACTCACCGCGTTCGAACAGTTGCGCGAGTTCTACGAAGTCGTGACCGTCGACCCGACGGTGCCGGCGCTGCCGGAAGACCTCGCAGCGTTGATTCTCGTCCATCCCAAAGATCTCAGCGCGGCGATGGAATATACGATCGACCAGTTCGCGCTGGCTGGCGGCCGGCTCCTGGTCTTCGTCGATCCGTACACCGAGCAAGGCGCCGAGGCGCCTTATCCCGGAATGCCGCCGATCGGCGGCAGTTCCGATCTGCCGCGTCTGTTCAAAGCCTGGGGCGTGAAATACGATCAGGAGCACTTCATCGCCGATCTGCGCTACGGCCTGGAAGTCAACATGGGCGCCCAGGGCACGGCGCGCCATATCGCGATCCTCGGTCTCGATAACGAGGCGATCGCCGGCGATGACATCGTCACCGCCAATCTGAACAGCGTCAACTTGGCCAGTGCCGGTGAATTGCAAGCGGCCGCCGAGGCCACGCTCGACTTCACGCCTCTGTTGTGGACCAGCGCCAACGCCGCGCCGTTGCCGGTCACCCGCTTGCAAGCGCTGGGCAATCCACGTTCTCTGCTCGAAGGCTTTCATCCCGACCAGCAGATCCACGTGCTGGCGGCGCGCCTCGGCGGCGAGGTCAAAAGCGCCTTTCCCGACGGCAAGCCGGACGATTCGCCGCTCGCCGGCGAGCCTTTGACCAGTGGCCGGCTCGACGCGATCGTCATCGCCGACAGCGATCTGCTGGCCGATGCCTATTGGGTACAGCGCCAGAACTTCTTCGGCCAGACGCTGCTCAATCCGTTCGCCGGCAACGGCGACCTTCTGCTCAACGCCGCCGAAAACCTGCTCGGCAACGCCGATCTGATCTCGATCCGGCCGCGCGAGTTGGCGCTCAGGCCGTTCACGCTGGTCGAAAATCTCCGAGTCGCGGCCGAAACCCGCTTCCGCGACACCGAAGAACAGCTCGAGCAGGAACTCGACGAAACCGAACGCAAGCTGACCGCGCTGCAGCAGACGCGCAGCGACGGTGATCTAACCGTCCTCAGCGAAGCGCAGAAAGCCGAAGTGCAGCGCTTTATCGACCGTAAGCTCGAAGTGCGCCGCGAACTGCGCAAAGTGCGCAGCGACCTGAACCGCGATATCCGGGTGCTCGGCAACGTGTTGAAGGGGATCAATATCGGATTGATCCCGTTTATCGTCGCGATCTTCGGCGGAATTTATTTCACCCGCCGCTGGCGGCATCGTCCGGCGCGCGCCGCGGGAGGGCAGGGCTGATGAAACAGCGGACATTTCTGATCTTGCTGGCGGTGAGCCTGGCCGCGATCGGCGTCGCCTGGTGGACGGCGCGCGGGATTTTGCCCCATGACCGCGTCGGGACGAACGCCCGCCTGTTCCCGGACCTGGCGGCAACCATCAACGATGTGACTCAAATCACGTTGACCGGTGCCGGTGCCAAAACCCGGGTCACGCTTGAGCGCGGCCAGACGGCCTGGGGCGTCGCCGAGCGCGCCGGCTACCCGGCCGATTGGGACAAAGTCCGCCGCCTGCTTGCCGATTTCGCCGAGGCGACCATCGTCGAGCCGAAAACGGCGATCGCCGAGCGTTACCCGCAACTCGGCGTCGAGGACGTCGCGGCCGAAGATGCCGGCGGCGTTCAGGCTACCCTCGATCCCGGCCCGGAAGGCGCAGCCGGTCCGGCGTTGATCATCGGCAAAGCCAACAACGCCGGCACCGGCCGTTACGTCCGGCGTCCGGGCGAGGCGCAAGCCTATGCCGTCTCGGGTTTGTTCGAGGCCCCGCAACAGATCGGCGACTGGTTGCAAAAAGAAGTGCTCGATATCGCCGCCGGCCGGATCAATGAAGTCATCATCCGCCACGCTGACGGCGAGCTGGTCCATGCCCGGCGCCAGCCCGATGACCCGACCAATTTCGAACTCGTCAACCTGCCGGCCGGGCGCGAACTGTCGAGCCAGTGGGCGGTCAACGCCCTGCCCAATTCGCTGGTCAAGGTGTTGATCGACGATGTCCAGCCGCGCGCCGATGATCCCGATTTCGGCGCCGATGTCACGCTGCTGTTCGTCACCGAGGAAGGTCTGAACATCGAACTGGCGCTGGACAAACAGGACGAGATGTACTGGCTGGCGATCGACGCCAACGCCGAACCAACAGCGCCGCCGGCCGGCAGCGCGGAAAACAGCACTGCGGCCGCTACCGAAACCGCCGCCGCAGATGGAACGGCCGACACCGCGGAAAACAGCATAGCGGCCGCCGCCGAGTCGGATAAAACCCAGCCGGATAAGGCCCCACCGCCGCCCGACCCGGTGGCCGAAGCCGCCGCGTTAAAGGCCCGGCACCAGGGCTGGTATTACCAGATACCGGAATACAAGTACAACGCCTGGGCCAAGCACCTGGAAGACATGCTGAAATCGCCGGCTGAACAAACCGATAAATAATAATTCGCTTCCGTCATTCCCCCCGCTAGCGGCAACCTGCCTTGCCCCCCGCTTGCGGGAACTCATCCCCTCGTCCCCCGCAAGCGGGAACCCGTCTTGTCCCCCGCTTGCGGGGAAGGTTAAGTAATCTGTCCCTTCCCCCGCTTGCGGGGGAAGGTTAGGAAGGGGGCACGATAGTCGAATTGGATTGGGGGGACGACCCCAAACAACCCCCACCCGCGCGGGGGGGAGAAAAGAGAAGAGAAAACAACACGCAAAAAAAAAAAAA
>DAITQM010000042.1:3429-13135 GCA_036832975.1 Pseudomonadota bacterium
TTTTTTTTTTCTTCTCCCCTCCCCCCGTTTGGTGTTTTTTTGTTTGTCGGGCCCCACGATAGTCGAATTGGATTTCCCCCTCCCCGCCCTCCCCCGCAAGCGGGGGAGGGTGAATAAACGGCGACTTCCCCGCAAGCGGCAACTCGTCTTGCACTTCGTGCCATAATCCAGCGTGCCGGCTTTGCCGCCCGCCGCGGCCTGATATGGGACAAACCGCGTTTTCTCCGGCAAGGCCTTCACAACACCTATAAGGAGGCTTTCCATGCGAGTCATATACACTGCACTTCGTTCCGCGGCGCTGGCCTGGGCGGCGATCGTACCGTCCATCGCCGGTGCCCAGACCGCTTTGACGATTCCGGGACAAAACGGGCCGATCAGTTTCACCTCCGATGCCTTCGGCAATCCACGGATCTCGGCGACCACCGAATTCGACGGCGCCCGGGCGCAGGGCTATCTGCACGCCCGCGACCGCTTCTTTCAGATGGATTTCAACCGCCGCGCCGCCAGCGGCCGGGTCGCCGAACTGGTCGGCTCGCCGGGTCTGGCCAGCGACGTGCAACTGCGCACGCTGGGCATTGCCCGCGCCGCCTTGGCCACCTGGGTGGCGCTCGACGACGATACCCGCGGCTGGCTCAAGGCCTACGCTGACGGCGTCAATGCGTTTCTCGCCGGCAATCCGCTGCCCCCGGAGTACAGCGCCCTGGAACTGACCAGCGTCCCCGATTGGTCACCGCTCGACAGTCTGGTGATCGGCAAGGTGCTGACCTTCCAGTTGTCGTTCGATCTTAGCGACATCGATTTCACGATCAACGCCACGGCCTACCAAACGGCCGGCCAGATCGGCGGCTTCAACGGCGCGGCGCTGTTCGCCGAGGATACGCACCGCGCCCAGCCGCCCGACGACCGCATTTCGATGCCCGGGTTTTTAACCAGCATCGGTGGTGTCGGTGCCGCGGCGGGTGGCCAGGCGCCGGCCGCGAGCGGCAAGGGCGTGGCCGAGGTCGCACTGGAGGTGCCGCTCGGCGAGATCGATCCGGCGCTTGCCGCGCAGGCCGAGCGCTACCGGCAAAAGATCGCCGGCATCCCGTTTTTCGATCGCGCTCTCGACCCGGCCAAGCAGGGCGCCGGCTCTAACTCATGGGCCGTCTCCGGTTCGAAAACCGCGAGCGGCGCACCGCTGATCGCCAACGATCCGCATCTCAGCCTCGATACACCGTCGATTTTCGTCGAAGAGCGCCTGACGGTCACCGGCGCCGGCGGCTTTACGATCAGCGGCGTCGCTTTCGCCGGTATCCCGGGCATCGTCCAGGGCTGCACGGCGAATTTCTGCTGGGGTTCGACGGTCAACCCGATGGACGTCACCGACGTCTACCAGGAACAGTTCCAGGCCAACAACCTGGGCCTGCCGGTGGCCACTATCTTCCAGGGTCAGTCCGAACCTTTGCAGATCATCTTTCAGAGCTTTTTCGTCAACTCCCCGGGCGACGGCACCGCCAACAACCTGGTCCGCGCCGCAGTGCCGCTCGACGCCGGCGGCGTCACCTTTGTCGTGCCGCGCCGCAACAACGGCCCGATCGTCGATGTCGATTCAGCCAACGGCACCGCGATCAGCGTGCAATACGCCGGCTGGGGGCCGACCTTCGAGTTGGTGTCGTTTCGGCTGATCAACAAAGCGTCGACGCTCGCCGAATTCGAAGACGCGCTGCAATGGTTCGACATCGGTTCGCAGAATTTCATTTATGCCGACAACGCCGGCAACATCGCGCACTTCACCAGCGGCGAAATGCCGCTGCGCGCCGATCTGCAAAACCAGATGACCGCCGACGGCGGCCGGCCGCCGTGGCTGATCCGCGACGGTACCGGCACCTTGAACCACGAATGGCTGCCGGTCGACAACCCGCAGGCGCAGCAGGCCGTGCCATTCGAGATCCTGCCGTGGGACGAGATGCCGAAGTTGATCAACCCGGCCCGCGGCTACGTCGCAACCGCCAACAACGATCCGATCGGCACCAGCCTCGACAACAACGCGTTGAACCAGGTGCGCCCCGGCGGCGGCTTGTATTACCTGAACTTCGGTTACGTCTCGTATCGGATGGGCCGCATCGACCGTGTGCTCGAACAATTGACCGGCGCCGGCAACGTGACGCTCGACGACATGATCGTCTTGCAGGCCAACAACCAATTGCGAGACGCCGAAGTCCTGAGCCCGATGATCGTCCAGGCATTCAACAACGCCGCGACCCCCGGTGCCTGGCAGGGCCTCGCGCAGTTCGCCGCCGATCCGCGCTTGCAGCAGGCGGCGGCCCGCTTCGCGACCTGGGACGCGAGCACACCGACCGGCATCCAATCGGGTTACGATCCGGGCGACAACCCCGCCGCGTTGCCGGCGCCGAGCGCCGCCGAGATCGCCGCCAGCATCAACGCCACGATCTTTTCCGTCTGGCGCGGGCAGATCATCAAAAACACGCTCGACGGCACGCTGAGCGCCATCGGTCTTGGCGACTTTCTACCCGACGAACGGGCCGTCTATCACGCGCTCACTTATCAATTGCGCAATTTCGCCCAGACCCGGGGCGCCGGCGCCTCCGGCATTCCGTTCTTCAACGTCCCCGGTGCCCCGACCCCGGAAGATGCGCGTGACGTGATCATTCTGAAAAGCCTGCAAGATGCACTCGATCTGCTCGCTTCCGAGGAATTCGCGCCGGCCTTCGCCCAATCGACGAATCAGGACGATTACCGTTGGGGCCGCTTGCACCGCATCGTGTTCGATCACCCGCTCGGTGTCGATCCGTTCAACATTCCGAACGGCGGCGGCTTCACCGACTTCGCCCCCGGCCTGCCGGGCATCCCGCGCGCCGGCGGGTACGAAGCGGTCGATGCGTCGCGCCACAGTTCGCGCGCCGACGGCCTCAACGAGTTCATGTTCAGCGCCGGGCCGGCCCGCCGCTTCGTCGCCGAAATGCGCCCCGGCGGCGAACGTCTGGAAGTCATCCCCGGCGGGCGCAGCGGGATCTTTTTCAGTCCGCTGTTCAGCAACCAGTTACCGCTGTGGCTGACCAACGACTTCCATGACCAGCCCTGAACGGCGCGCCGTGAGGGAGCATTGAACCGCTGGCAGGCCGAGGGCGCGATTCGCGCCCTCGGCCGTTCCGACCCCAAACTCGGCGCCTTTATCCGCCGCCACGGCCCCTGCCTGTTGCAGCCGACCGGGGTGGCGAGCCCCTTCCAGGCATTGGCCGAATCGATCGTCTATCAGCAATTGAGCGGCAAGGCAGCGGCGACCATCTACGGCCGTTTCGCCGCCCTCTATCCCCGCCGCCGGCCGACCGCCCGCCGCACACTCGACCTCGATGAAGCGACGTTGCGCACCGCCGGCCTGTCGCGCAACAAAGCGCTGTCCATCCTCGACCTCGCCGGCCGCGTCCTCGACCGCACCGTGCCCGGCGCCGCCCGCCTCCAGGCGATGCCCGACGACGAGATCATCGACCGCCTGACCGCCGTCCGCGGCATCGGCCCGTGGACCGTGCAGATGCTGCTGATCTTCAATCTCGGCCGCCCCGACATCCTGCCGGCCACCGACTACGGCATCCAGAAAGGGCTGCAACGCCTCCACCGCCTCCGCCAGCTCCCCAAACCGCGCGACATCGAAACCCTGGGCGCCTGCTGGGCCCCCTGGCGCTCGATCGCCAGTTGGTACTTGTGGCGCGCCGCCGAAACGGCGGGCAGATCGGCGTAAGCTGCTACCTCTGGCCCCCGCCGGCCGAAACCCGCTCTGCGGTATAATGCGCGGCTCGCGGCCGTTCCGGCGGCCGCGGTCCTTGCCTCACCGCGTCTTGGCGGGAGGCTTTGCGGGTGCCGGCACGGCCGGCGCTCCGAATCCATAAGGAGTCAATATGCGTCATTACGAAATCGTTTTTCTGGTCCATCCCGACCAGAGCGAGCAGGTCGGCGGCATGATCGAACGCTACCGCGGTCTGGTGACCGGCAAGGGCGGGGTCATCCACCGGCTCGAGGACTGGGGCCGGCGGCAGACCGCCTATCCGATCGGCAAAGTCGCCAAAGCCCATTACGTGCTGATGAACATCGAGTGCGACGGCGAGACGCTGCGCGAACTCGAGGACGTCTTCCGTTTCAACGATGCCGTGTTGCGCCATCTGACGGTGCGCAAAGCCGATGCCGTCACCGAAGCGTCGATGATCATGCGCGCCCGCGAAGAGGAAAACCAGCGCGCGCGCAAGGCGTCGCGGGCCGTCGCCGATGACGAACAGGGCGCCGCAGACGAAACGGACGACAGCGCCGCGCCAGACGCCGGCGGCAGCGATGACGAAGAGACCTACGACGAGGCCGATTTCGGCAGCGCCGGAGAGGAGGAATAACCATGCCCCGACATATCAAACGACGCAAGTTCTGCAAATTCACCGCCGAAGGCATCGATACGGTCGATTACAAGGATCTGAATCTGCTGCGTCAGTTCGTCAGCGAAAGCGGCAAGGTCGTACCCAGCCGGATCACCGGCACCAGCGCCCGTTACCAGCGGCAGTTGGCGACGGCGATCAAGCGGGCCCGCTTCCTGGCGCTATTACCGTACACTGACAGTCACTGAGGAGTCGCCTGATGGAAGTCATTTTGCTGGAAAAAGTGGCGAACCTTGGCGCCCTCGGCGACCGAGTCAAAGTGCGTGCCGGCTTCGGCCGCAATTTCCTGTTGCCGCAAGGCAAAGCCGTGCCCGCGACACCGGCCAATATCGAATCGTTCGAGGCGCAGCGGGCGGAATTGGAAAAAGCGGCGGACGACAAGCTGGCCGCCGCCGAAGCGCGGCGGGCGGCGCTGGCCGACGTGCACCTCGAATTCGAGGTCAACGTCAGCCCCGAAGGGCGCTTGTACGGTTCGATCGGGGCGCGTGAAATCGCCGATCGTCTGACCGAGATGGGCCAACCGGTGGCGCGCCACGAAGTTCTGCTGGGCGCCGGCCCGCTCAGGCTGACCGGCGAGTTCGAGGTGGCGATCCAGCTCCATGCCGATGTCGAAACGACCATCAAAGTCCAGGTGCGCGGCGTCGAGTAAACGCCGCCCGCGCCCGCCGGCAACGACCCCGAAGCGGGGGCGATGGCATGTCTGCGGTCCCTGATCCCGCCCGTTCCGCCGCGGCCCAGGTCAAAGTGCCGCCGCATTCGATCGAGGCCGAGCAGGCCCTGCTCGGCGGCCTGATGATCAGTGCCCGCGCATTCGACCAGATCGCCGATCGGGTCGGCGAGGGCGATTTCTATCGCGAAGATCACCGGCTGATATTCCGCGCCGTCCGCGACCTGCATGTGGGTGGCAAACCGGTCGATGCGATCACGGTCAGCGAATGGTTCGACCGGCGCGGCGACCTCGGACGCATCGCCGGCGGCACCTATCTGATCGAACTGACCAACAGCGTCGGCAGCGCCGCCAATGTCCGCGCATACGCCGAGATCGTCCGCGACCGTTCGGTGCTGCGCCAACTGATCGACGTCGGCAGCGAGATCGCCGGCGAGGCATACCGCGCCAACGGCCGCGACGCCGCGGTCATGCTGGAACAGGCCGAGCGCCTGATTTACCAGATCGCCGACCAGAACAGCCGCAAACGCAGCCAATTCATCGACATCCAGGAAGCGCTGACTTCGGTCTTCAAGCGGATCGAAGAACTGCATGGCCGGGACGGCGAGTTCACCGGCCTGCGCACCTGGTTCCACGACCTCGACCGGATGACCGACGGTTTGCAGCCCGGCGACCTGGTCATCATCGCCGGCCGCCCGGCGATGGGCAAGACGACGTTCGCCATGAACATCGCGGAAAACGCCGCGGTGCGCAAGAAACTGCCGGTGGCGATCTTCAGCATGGAAATGTCGGCGCAGCAACTGGTCATGCGCATGCTCTCGTCGCTCGGCCAGATCGGCCAGTCCCGGCTGCGCAGCGGCCGGCTCGAGGACGACGATTGGGGCAAGCTGACCTCGGGCATGAACATGCTGCAGGATTCGCGCATCTTCATCGACGAAAGCGCCGCGCTGTCACCCGGCGAGCTGCGCGCCCGGGCGCGCCGGCTCAAGCGCGAGCACGATATCGGCCTGATCGTCGTCGATTATCTACAATTGATGCAAGTGCCCGATTCGCGCGAAAACCGCGCGACCGAAATCAGCGAGATTTCGCGGTCGCTGAAAGCGCTGGCCAAAGAACTGCACGTTCCGGTGCTGGCGCTCTCGCAGCTCAACCGCAGCCTGGAACAGCGCCCCAACAAACGCCCGGTGATGGCCGACTTGCGCGAATCGGGGGCCATCGAGCAGGACAGCGATCTGATCTTGTTCATCTATCGCGACGAGGTCTATAACGAAGACTCGCCGAAGAAGGGGCGGGCCGAAATCATTATCGGCAAACACCGCCACGGCGCGACCGGGATGATCGAGCTGTTGTTCCAAGGCGAATACCTGCGCTTCATCAATCTCGCCGACGACAGTTACGCCGGCATCCCGCCGCCGTACGTGCCCGCCGCGCCGTGAGCCGCGGCACCATCGCCCGCCTCGACCTCGCAGCGCTAGCCCATAACTTCGCCGCGGTCTGCCGCCTCGCCTCACCCAGCCGGGTGATCGCGGTAATCAAGGCCGATGCCTACGGCCACGGCCTGCTGCGCGTCGCTCGCGTCCTGCGCGACGCCGACATGTTCGCCGTTGCCACCCTCGACGAAGCGCTGGCCATCCGCGCCGCGGGGTTGTCAACCCCGGTGCTGCTGCTCGAAGGCTTCCACGAGCCGCTCGAACTGCCGGAGATCGCCGCCCAGCGCTTCGACGTCGTCGTCCACCACCCGGCCCAAGTCGCCGCGCTCCAGGCACAGCGCAACATGACATTCGGCCGCATATGGCTAAAATCGGATACCGGCATGCACCGCCTCGGCCTGCCGGCCGCCGCGGTCCGGCCGGCCTGGGAAGATCTCAACCGCCACCCCGGCATCGCGGCCATCGGCCTGATGAGCCATTTAGCCTGCGCCGACCAGCCGGCGCACCCGCAAAATGCCCAACAGATCGCATCCTTCCGGCAGACTTTTGCCGGCCTGCCCGGGCCGCGGACCCTGGCCAATTCGGCCGCCTTGCTGAACTTTCCTGAAACCCGCCTCGACTGGGTGCGCCCGGGGCTTTTGCTTTACGGCATCTCGCCATTGTCCAACTGCCCGGCGGCCAAGCCGGTGCAACGCATCGCTCTCAAACCCGTCATGTCGCTGCACAGCCGCCTGATCGCCGTCCACAACCTGGCCGCCGGCGAGGCCGTCGGCTACGGCGCCGCGTGGCGCGCCGCTCGCCCGACGCGCCTCGGCATCGCGGCCATCGGCTACGGCGACGGCTATTCCCGCCGGCTGCCGAGCGGCGTTCCAGTCCTCGTCAACGGCCGGCGCGCCGAACTCGCCGGCCATGTATCGATGGACATGATCGCCATCGCCCTGCCTGACGATATCCCAGCCGAAGTCGGCGACGAAGTCCTGCTCTGGGGCGGCGCACTACCCGTAGAAGAAGTCGCCGCCGCCGCCGGCATGATCCCCTACGAACTCGTCTGCGGCATCACCCGCCGCGTCGAATACCAGGAACACAGCCAACCCCAACCATAACAACCCACTCCCCCGCCGCCCGCAACCCCCCAGCCATTTCTCCCCCCATCAACACTCACTCGATCCTTCCCCCGCTTGCGGGAACCCGCCTTGTCCCCCCGCTTGCGGCAATCCGCCTCTTGTCTCCCCGCTTGCGGGGGAAGGTTAGGAAGGGGGAAAACACACGCTCCTCCCACCCCATAAACGGCAAAAACCACACTCTCACGATCTCTCCCCCGCTCGCACGGGAGTGAGCCAATTTTCCCTTCCCCCGCTTGCGGGGGAAGGCCAGGAAGGGGGGCAGCAGCACCTTCCCCTGTCCTTGGCCGCATCAGTTGCTGACTTCTTGATATATGATTATAAGGAATCTTCCCCCTGAAAATTGATAAGGGTTGCTCCTGCAACCCTGCCCTCCGGAGAGGATGGGGGTAGCAAGCGCAAGGAGGCTCCGAACGAGGGCCCACGCGCTTGCCAGGGAGACGTTTGGATGCCTTGCGTGCGCGAGGGGCAAAGCCCCTGAGAGAAATTTCTATTCCGTGATTTGACGCCCATTGTTATGGTGATTCATATACAATCAGAAGACACGTATTAAGGAGCTACATCATGAGCTCGGATAAAGCATTTGACGTATTTACTAAAATTTCTGCGGAGATTCGAGAGAATATTGGCAACATACAAACCGAAGAAGACGCAAAAATTCAAATCATACTGCGACTTCTAACTGATGTACTTGGGTGGAGGCATAGCGACCTTAGTGCCGAACGCAAACATGATAACGGTTACTCAGACTTCATTATTTCTGATAACGGCGCCCCCGTGTTTCTTCTTGAGGCAAAACGCCTCGGCGAAATGACAATAGATACCGCTGAAACTTCAAAGTTAAGACATCTCAAATTGTCTGGCCCTCTTCTTGTGAAGTCACAAGATGGCATTGATCAAGCTGCTTGTTACGCATCGCCTAACGGTATCACAGTAGCAGCGCTAACCGATGGAACAAAATGGATAATTTTTAAAACTTTTACGCCTGGATCAAATTTTAAATCCAAGGATGCTTTCGTATTCCCTAGCATAGATGCACTAGCTAACGATTTCGCCACTTTTTATGAACTTCTTTCCAAAGAATGCGCCAATAAAAAGATTTACAATGCTCGATTTGATGAAATTCACAACAACAGAAACTTTCTTTCACAATCACCCAAAGCCCCAATTCCTGAAGAGGAAGTTAGAATACAACGTAAGAGCGACTTAGCTTTCGACTTAGATCAGGTTTTCGCATCATTCTTCAGCCGACTTACTGGCCAGAAGGATGCCGAAATGCTTGTCGATTGCTTTGTAGAAACGCGAGAAAGCCGCGTGGCAGATCTGTCACTGGAGAAGATTACAGCTAACGTCTTGGGAAACATCTCACCTCCGGAAAAGGATGTTGACATAGAACTTAATGCACTGATTGAAAGCGCGGTTAGTGTTGAAAGTGGTCAAACTGTATTCATCGTCGGCCCCACCGGATCGGGAAAGACAACATTCCTAGAGCGATTTTTCCGAAAAACTCTTTCACCCGTGCTTCGACGCCAGTGCGTAGTAGTCCGAGTGAATTGCCTTGACTCTTCTGGAAATGAAGAACGCGTCATAAACTGGCTCACTGAGGTATTGATTTCGGCCCTCGAAAAGCAGCTTTACCAACCATCAGGCTCACCATCGTGGGATGACCTACAAGGATTATACTTTACCGAATATGAACGTAGGCGCAAAGGTGTTGATTCTCAGTTGTATGAACGAGACAAACAAGCGTTCAAAGAAAAATTTGGAGAGTATCTAGATGAAAAGGTCGAGACGGACCGCGAAGGATACCTTCGTCGTATGCTCAGGGATATCGTGATAAATAGGAAACGGCTCCCAATCATACATTTAGACAATACCGATGAATTTTCTGCAGATTTCAAGAAAGAGGTTTTTCAATTTTCACAAGCCCTAAGAAGGGAAGTGAACCATTGTATCATCTTATTCTCTGTGACAGATAAATCAGCTTGGGCATTTTCCAAAACAGATATATACGGAATATCACTGCTGTCCCATAAACTTTCACGCGAATACAAAGGCTTTCTGTAGACTCGG
>DAITQM010000043.1:0-10638 GCA_036832975.1 Pseudomonadota bacterium
GGGCGAGGGCAGGATTGCCCGAGTAAATCGAGCAAAATTTATGCAACTATTGGGTTAAATGAACCGATCTTCGTTCGGGAGCCGCGCGTGCGTTCTTGTTATCTGGGCCTGATCTTTTCTTTCCTGGCACTGCCGATCGATCGGCCGGCGCTTGCCCAGGCGTTCCCGTCGGCCAGCGACCCGCAGTTGCAGGCCGAACTGCTGCACCACCTGGACGTTCGTTCCTTGCAGTTGATCCGCCGCGGCGAACTATCCGTCACGCTGGTCGATATCACCGACCTCGACAAACCGCGGCTCGCCCACTTCAACGGCGATGCGATGTTTTACGCCGCCAGCCTGCCGAAAATCGCCATTATGCTCGGCGTGTTCGAACAGATCGAAAAAGGCGAAATGCGGCTCGACGAGACGACGCGCCGCGAACTCGAGGCGATGATCCGCTATTCGTCGAACGAGGCGGCGACCGCGCTGTACGATAAAGTCGGCGTCGAAAACCTGATCAGCACGCTCGAAGACGAGCGCTACCGATTCTACGACCCCGAACACGGCGGCGGTTTGTGGGTCGGCAAACCGTACTCGCCGGTGCCGGCCACGCACCGCGACCCGCTGAAGCATTTGTCGCACGGTGCCACCGGCTTGCAAGTGGCGCGCTTTTTTTATCTTCTGGAAAGCGACCAATTGGTCGCCGCCGAATACTGCCCGATCATGAAGGATCTGCTCGCCCGGCCGGGCATCGCGCACAAGTTCGTCAAGGGCCTGCAAAACGTCGAGCCCCAGGCCCGCATCTACCGCAAGTCAGGCACCTGGCGCGATTACCACGCCGACGGCGCGCTGATCGAACGGCCCGACGGCCGCAAATACATCGCCGTCGCCCTGTGCCATGCAAGCGACGGCGGTCGTCTGTTGGAAAAGCTCATAGTCGCGATGAATAACGTGATCGACACGCTATAACCTTGCGTCAATCGTGATCCAACACCCCTCCCTAACCCCCGATTGAAGGGGAGGGTTATAGGGAGGGGGAAGAAAGTAAACGACCTATTCAACCGGCGCCTCCCAGGTCGCGTTCGGCGGAATCGCCGTGGCCAGTTCGGGATGCAACGCTTCGACGAGTCGCTGGACGCGCAGTCCTAACGTCTGATGGGCCACCGCCGAATTGACGCGCAGCACGTTCGATTGCACCACGACCAGATAATGAAAACGCCGTTCCCCGGCGGGTGCCTCGATCATTGCCACCGAAGCGAGCAGATTGCGTTTGTTGCCCATGTACTTGCCGCAGCGTAACCCCTCTTCAGGCACGCACGCATAGAGCGAGCCGGACTTGAAATACACCGCATCCGGATACAACGCCGGATGCGATGCATAACGGATGCGCCGCTCGGTCATGTACAGCATGCGTTTGATTTCGGTACTGGAAAAATCGTCCACCAAACGGCCCGTCTCCAGAAGATATAAATAGCGGATCAATTGCCGCGGCGTGCCATAGCTGGTCGTCCCCGGCACCCGCTGTTGGCCGCGGCGCGTGAAAAAACTGCCTTGCCGCAGTTGCTGCGTATCGAATCCGTGGGCGACCAGCGGCGCTGTCATCAGGTGCTGGAACCGCTCGCCCAGCTCTTTTTTCGGCGTCACACTCAGCCAGGCCGCGGCGCGCGCCGCGCTGACCGGATAATCGCGGCCAAAATGCGCGAGCAGCAATACCTGCTTTTGCACCATCGCCGCCGCAGCGTTTGAACTGGCCGACAACATCCAGTCGAGATATTCGTACAGGCTGGCGCCATCGCCAAGACGTAAAGCGCGTTTTTTCCACAGCCGGCTTTCGCGATTGAAGAACGGCACCGGATGATGGTCGCGTTCGATATAGTCGTCGGCCACGATCCACGTGTCGCGCAGCACGCGCCGCCGCGCCTCGATATCGTCAGGATAGATATCGGCCAGACATTGAAAGAGGGACAACGCCACCATTAACTTGCCGACGCTGCCGACGTTGTCGCGAAAGCCGCCGTTGTGTTCGGCGTAAACCGGCTGCGCCGGATCGGTCAAATCGAGCAGCGCGATGCCGTAATTGTGCGGTTCGGAAGCGGGCAGAGTGGCGAGCCGCGCGCTGACCGCCGAGTCCGGCGCCGGCCAGGCCGCCATCCACTGCCCGACCAAGCGCGGCCGGACCTCGGCCAGCGGCTGAAGCGCCCCACGATACAATTCCTTGCCCTCGATTTCACCTTGCGCTGCAAGACGGTAATATTCGAGACGTCGAATGCCGGTTTGCGGGTAACCGTCGATCGGATAAGCGGCGGCCTGAACGCTGCCAATCAGCAATAACACACCACCGAGCAGCCGGACCACCCGTTCATCACGACAAGGTTCACTCACCGGCTAACTCGACACGCGCCGCCCTGGGCGAAACCGCTAAATCGACCGTCTGCTTATCGCCGGCGATCAACGCCCGATCGAGCGCGATCAGCTCCGGATCGTGCAGCGCATCGGCGGAAGCGACATAGGGCCTGATCTGAAACAACATTAAACGGCCGTTGTGATAGCCGAATTCGATATCGGCGACCGGCGCCTCGTCCGTTGCGTCCGCGCCCGCGAACCACGTTCCGATACCGCGGCTGAATTCGACCAACTCCGCCAACTGCGTATCGCTCAACAAGCGCGATGCACCGCTCGCCGGAACCCACCGCAAGCCGCCGGCCGGCAACAAAATCCGTTTCCACGGCGCCGCGGCACTGCTCATTAATTTCCGTTGCCCGTCGGGTACCAGCAGCAGCCAGGATTCGGCGGCCTGGCCCTCGACACCGCCACCGACACCCTCGTTGACCACGATGGACAAACCGCCGGATTGGCGACCGAACATATCGGCCGTCACCATGACTCCGGATACGTCGGCCGGCACCGAGCGCTGCACCAGGACCGAAACATAGACGTGTTCGGGTAAATCCATGCGGCCCTGACGCCAACCGAAGGCCCGTTCGGTAAACGGTGATGCCCAGACGCGGCGGATGGCGTCGATGATCGCTGCTTCACCGACGACATTGGGCACCGTCAGGTTGAGCCCGGCGCCGATAAAACCGGGGAGGTCCTCGACGTTGGTATCGCTGCGGACAAAAACGCCATAGCCGCCATCGGGACCGAATTGCGCGCGCAGCATTTGCCGCAGACGGGATTCGAGATCGGCATCGAGCGCCGCGCTACTCAAATAATCGCGCAACTCGCCGAGAAACGCACGTTCGGTATCCCGCCTTGCGTCATCTGCGAGCCGGCGCGCGGCGGTGTATTGCGCCCGCAGCCAATCGAACCACGTTACGCCGTCCGGCCGCGGGCGGTCGAGAACCGCTCGGAAAACCCCAAACGGCAGCACAATACCCGGCGCCACCCGGCCCGGGTATCGGTCTGCCAATTCCGCGACCTTCGCCGCCTTGGGACCGGCGATCACACCGGAATCGGCAGCGCTCAATTGCTCGAGCGTCAATGGCAGGCGCTGATCGAGATCGAGTTTATCGATCGGGATGCGGATCGCAACGACCGCAGCTTCCGGCGTTGGCGACAGCATCTTCGCCGCCTCGCTGCTCGATTCCAGCACGATTACCCCACCCGGACTGACCCGCAACGTGACCCGCTCGCCGACATGATCTGTAAGGCGATTCAAATGCGCTACATCGGCGACGATATTCGGCACACCCAGGTTGGCGGCGAGTAGCTGCACGTGCGACAAGCGGTTGCCTTCGAAGGCGGTGATCAATCCAGCGACCGGCGGCACGTCGGCGGTCGTCTCGGCGACAATCAAAATCGCCTCGTCCCGATCGCCGGCGGCGGCCCAGGAGGCCGGCGTATGCAGCACGCCCGTCGCACGGCCAGGGTTCAACGCCCTGAGTCCGGCGTTAACCGCTGTACCGAACATTTCGTGACGGATGCCGCTGAGTTCGGCCACATCGGCCTGCAAGTGCGCCAGAATATCGGCATAGGCCTGTAAAACCGAGCCGCGCAAGCGATCGTTGATAAAACCATCGGCCAGCGGTTCGATTTCAGCCAGCTTAGCGGCCGCTGGAGCGAAGAAGAATTTGACTCGCCGCTCGGCCAATAGCGGCAGGCGCGAGAGATCGGTCAACAGACGGCGGTATTCCGCCAGCGTGATCGGCGGTGCCGGGCGCTCGACCAGCGGGCGTAACGCCGTTTCGCTCGCCGCCAGTTCTTCGTCGGTCAATAACCCGCTGCCATATAAAATTCTGGCGCCTTGCCGCGCCAAGGCCAGCAATTCGCGGCGGCTGCAAACCGCCAGTTCGTCATCGGTGATTTGTCCGCCGGTGATAAATGCCAGTTGCTCGACTTGGGTCAGCATGGAAATCAAGGTCAAACGCGAGTTCGGCATATCGTCCAGCAGGCCGCGCAACATCGTGGCCAAGTCGCCGAGCAACAGAAAACGCTGTCGCGCCGTGGGTCCGGCGTTAAGCTGCTGGGCCAGCGCCTGCAATTGTGGCTTGCCAAAACGTGCCGCGAACTCGCTCAGCCTGGCGCGCAGCGTATCCCGATCGTGGAGCCTGGAGAGCATCTCCGCCAGTGGCTGAAGCGCATCGCGCAGCTCGGTTGCGCCCGCTGGCAACGCCGCGCGGAAGGCGCGGACCCGGTCCGCGTCACCGGCATCGATCTGGCTGTGCAGTTTATTGCGTAAGGTCTCGAATTCGGGATCCATTGCCTCGATGGCGGTCGCTCGGTTACGGATTTCGGCAAGCAGTGCATCGTTGCCGAGATTGAGCGGCAGGCGGCGGGCGATCTCGATGGCCGGTAGGAATCGCCGCTCGAGCACGTCACGGTCCGCAACTAGATGTTCGAGCAGCGCCCGCGCCTGACGTTGCTCGCCTTCGATTTGAAACGCCCCGCGATAGTAACGGGCGCGGCGTAATATCCAGCCGTCATCGACGGCGATCAGGTATCGTTCGAGGAGGATAAACGGCAGGGGGCCGAGCGGATCGGAATCGCGAGCCGCGGCCTCAACGTCCAGCGCGGCGAGCACATTGCCGATCGTATAACCGGCCTGGCGCAGTAGCACGGTGCGTTCCGACCACAGGCCGTGCTGGCGGCCGCGGCCGTGCTCGCCACAGGCCGCCTGCGCGGGCAGTACGGTTCCATCGGCGCAAAACCAGCGTATGCCTTGAAACGGCCCGCGGCGGGCGCTTTTCATCTCCGCAATCCAGGCGGCGAATTCCGCCGGATCGGCATGGCCTGCGCTCGGCGCGACGCCGGCGTCGCTGTCGATATCCGCCGCCATAGCCCACGGACGAATAACAAGCAGTGTCCAAAAACACCATCGCACCGCAGGGGCGGTCAGGCGCTTCATCCGGGCCATGGAAAACATCTATTTTTCGACAAAAAGCAGCTCATCTGCATGCTCGACGGCGTTTTGGCGGTCGATATACAGGACCGCCGATCGCCCCGTTCGCGTGCAACACAGGATCTCACGAATAGATGAAACCAACGGCTGAAAGCCGATCACTCGCCGACAGACACTACCCGGATGGCTTGAATGCAGGCGAACGATTTTTGAATCTTTTTACGACCATCGCCCCGGGCGAAGGGCGGGCGATCGCACTGTTCTCGCTCTATGGTTTTTTGGTCGTTGGCTCGTTTTATATTTTCAAGACCGTTCGCGAACCGTTGCTGCTGACGGCCAACAGCGCGGTGGCAAAATCCAATGCTACAGCGATGGCGGCGATCATCCTTTTTCTGCTGATGCCGGTTTACAGTCTGCTCTTCAAGCGTCTGAAACGGCGCCACTTGCTGGCCGTGCTGGCGATCATTTTTTCCGCCAGCGGTGCGGCATTTATCCCGCTGCTCCGCGCCGGTTACGACATCGGTTATCCCTATTACATTTGGACAGCGGTTTATGGTGTGGCGATGATTGCACATTTCTGGGCCTTCGCCACTTCTGCACTCAACGTCGAGTCCGGGAACAGATTGTTCCCGCTGTTTCTGGCCGCCGCCAGCCTGGGCGGTATCGCCGGCGCGGAATTGACTTCCGCTTTGCTCGACAAATCAGGCATCGAGTCGTTGCTGGGGCTCGGATCGCTCCTCCTGCTCGCCACGATCGCACTCCCCACCAGAGCCGGGCGGTCACTGCCGGCAGCCTCACGCAACCCATTGCCGGCGGTGCCGGAAAACGGGCGCCTGCAGCCGATCGGCGGACTGGGGCTGGTGATATGCAACCGTTATCTGCTCACCATCGCCGCTTACGTCGTCATTCTCAACATCGTCAATACCACGGGTGAGTACGTACTGGCCGAAAGCATTGTGCAACGGGTCGATGCGGCGACCAGCGACGCCGTGGCGCGGCAATTGATGATCGGCCGCTATTACGCCCGCTATACCGTGTGGATTACAATGCTCGGATTTATACTGCAATTGTTTGTCGTCAGCCGCTTGTTCAGGCGGTATGGACCCGGCACAGCGAGCATGATACTGCCGGTACTGGCGCTGGCCGGCTACGCCCTGGCCGGTGTCTTCCCGGTGTTCACGCTCATTTATCTGTTCAAAGTCATCGAGAACGGCGTCGATTATTCGATCATGAACACCACGCGCCACGCGTGGTTTCTGCCCGCCGGCTACCGCGAAAAGTTCGAAGGCAAAAGCACGATCGACACCCTGTTCTGGCGCATCGGCGACTTACTGCAAGTGCTGATCATCCATCTCGGGAGCCAAGTTCTCGGTTGGGGCATCGCCGGGTTTTCGCTGTTCAACGCCCTGCTCGCCGCGCTCTGGATCCTGTTCGCCCGTCAGGTGTCAAACGGTTACCGGACTCGGCTGGCTGCGGGCACCTCCTCCCCGCCGGATCAGGGCAAAAGACGCCATCCGGTTCGATCCGGCCGCCTCGCGCTCAGTCGGCCGCAGCACGAAATTGCCCCAACGAATACAATCGCACCTCGCCGTTCGGCTTCGACGGCGGCCGCTGGTTCGTGCGATTGACGGTCGATTTGTAACCACCGGCGTTACGTTAAATCGGAAACGCCGCGCAAGCGGCGTTTCCTATCATTGAACTGCCGGCCGTCACCTGCCAGTCGCGACTAGCTGTCATCCGGCATCTTCTGTCTTTTCCTGGGCAGTCGTTTCCGCAGCGGGCATCCCGATATCACCCAGATCTCCAATCAGGCCACCGACGCCGAGCGCCCCAGCGACGCGGCCGAGATTGACCGGATCGATATCGCCGACAATGTTGATGAAAACTGCTTCGGCGCTATCACCGCTGATCATGACCGTCAGGCCGGCCATCTTGGCGCCGGACGGCAGACCGTAAACCCGCACCTTCGAACCCTCGTCTTCGACGTAGACGACGCGCTGCCACGCCTTCTTTTCAAGTTCGCCGGCCGCCAAGTCGATCCGGTTGCGGAAATCGCCCACCGTTTTCTCGTCCAGATCCTCGAAGACATAAACCCGGACGTTGGTGATTCCATCGAGGACACTTGCCGCCTCCGGTTTCTTCGCCGCCGCCGCGGCGCGCAAAAAGCCGATCATGGCCTCTTCAAGATTGATCTGCACTTTAGGCTTAAGACCGGAACCGATCACCGAATCAAAATCGAAATAACCGGGCGCAGTCGTCGCGCCTGCGCTTTGCCCCAGGGCATAGGGCGCGGACATCAACAACAGCAAACTGAACAGCCATCGCGTTTTCATCTTGAACACCTCAATTTCTCTCCAAGGAAAATTTGCCTACAACGAAGCGCTGATCCAAACCCCCTCCCCCGCGCGCGTGGGGGAGGGCCAGGATGGGGGCAATCATTCCACCGCCATCAGCCGGAACGATCACGACCGGCTTGTTGATCAGACGCCCGGAATAAAGAATTGGTTACAGGCTCATGATCGACGCCGGGACTCGCCCGCCGGGCAAGTTCAAAACTCGCCGCCAACGGACCGACCACAGTCCGGTCGATTTCACGGCTGCTCAATGCCGCGGCATCGTGTAAGTACGTGAAGGCCTGTGCCAATTCTCCTGCAGCGCTGTCGAGCGCGCCCGGTGAAGGCGCTGTTGCAAGGTTGGGCGCAGGAGGTGCCTCATCGCGTAGCCAGGGAATGATCGCCACCGCCGACAAGGCGGCCAGCGCCGCGGGCCATAAAACGCGCCTTTGCGGCATCCGGATTGCAGGCCACAGCGCCCTGAGCAACCTGAACAACAGACCGGCCGGTGCTCTGCTGCGGGGTAAACGGCGAAGTGCGGTTTCCAATTTAGAAACCGCGTTGTCATTACGATTCATCTCACGGCCTCCAACGCCTGGCGGAGCGCGCGGCGCGCCCGATGCAGATAGACCTTGACCTGATTCGGATTGAGCCCGGTAACCGCGGCGCACTCGGCACCGCTCAAGCCCTCATGATAAAAGAGATGGACCAGGCTGCGCTGCGGTTCGACGAGCCTGGCCACCGCCGATGGTAAGGACGCGAGCCGGGCCTCGTCAAAACCTTCTGGTGGTTCGGGCGCGGCTTGCTCCGGCAACACCGCGAGCAACTCCGAATCGAATTCGACCGGGCCTTTGCGGCGCAACCGGTCGAGACTCAAATTGCGCGCCACGCAAAGCAGCCAGGCGCGCGGCGCATCAGGCAGCGTCACCTGCCGGCACAGCCGGAGAAAGCACTCCTGGACCACGTCCTCGGCGGCCGCACGATCGCGCAGCAGCGTGTTCGCGAACCGATAAACCACACGGTAATGACGCACCACCTGCGTCGTCACCCAGGCGCGGTGCAACCAGCCAATATCGCCGGCCCCCTCACCACCCTGCACTGCGGCCCCAGAGACGGCATCCATCGCCGATTCGGAAAGCGCCAGATCAGCAGACGTACCCTTCACTTTTTGAACAGCCACCCTCGTTTTTCCAACCTCCGCAAGCCGGTATAAAGAAAAGACGCCGCACTGCGGGAAAAGTTACAAGGCAAAGCACCCCAACAGATCCCAGACGGGCAGCGCGCCTATAATAGCGGCACGAGCCAAGCAGCTGAACCACCGGCGGGATAAGCAATGGACAAAATCAACCTGGCGGAAAAATTCGCCCACATCCACCATCACTGGGAGCCGCGCGTCGCCGGCGAACTTAACGGCCAGCAGGTCAAACTGGTCAAATTTAAGGGCGCCTTCGACTGGCACCATCACGAAAACGAGGACGAAATGTTCCTGGTCGTCGCCGGCAGTTTCGAACTGCACCTGCGCGACCGCGTCATCCGTCTCGACCAAGGTGAGTTCATCGTCGTCCCGCACGGCGTCGAACATCGGCCGGTCGCCGCCGAAGAAGTCCAAGTCATGCTCTTCGAGCCGGCCGGTACACTCAATACCGGCAACACTACAAACGAACGCACCGTTACCGCACCGCGACCGATTTAACAGGTTGTTGAAAAACGCCATCCTGGCGTTTTTCAACGTCGCTTGCGAAAGGCGCGACTTTCGCTGCGCTCCCGAAATCAGCCGCTAAGGAGCGCCTGATTTCGCCGGGCCATCCGTGGCCTGGATTAGCAGGCTGTTTTTCAACAGCCTGCTAATCGCCGTGATCACCAGCGCTTGACGGCCCCCATGCTTCCCCGGCGCGTGCGCCGAAGCACACCACACTAGCCTTGAACCTCATGATGCGACTTTCAATTTCATTAGCGTAATCAAGGACTTACGCTCTTTATTCAAGGGCATGTCATTCATGGGTTACGGAACCTGCATTAATCCATTAATCAGAATTTCGTTTGGAGTATAATCGCAGTTAGGTGGATACCATGAACAAATTTTGGGGACTTCTTTTCATCATTCCAGCCGTGTTCATTGTTCTTGGTGTGGCCGGCTTATTAACACGTTGATAACGAATCTAAGAACGGCAGGGCGCGGAACCGCACTGCAGTTTTTGTTGCATTTCTTGGCCGCTGTCGATATTGGACGTTAAATGTCATCAGGCATAACAAGGTGCTTTAATGAATGTACTAAGAAAGACTATTGTAGTGGCACTTATTTCTTTAGCGGGCTGCGCGTCGTATACGACTCCGGGTGGTAGCGTTCAGCTTAGCAACCTTTCTGAGGCAGATATAAATGAACTTCTTTCTAAGCAACCTGCCGCTCAATTTCCCGTAAATTTATCGGTTGCCAGGGTACAAGCCTCAGGCTACCGTTCCCTGCAAAACGACAGTTATGGCAGCGGCCGCTACAGTGTCGTAACGACGAGAGATGTTGAATCAGAAAATGACTTCGAATCCATAGCGAAATTACCTGAAGTGTCTGGCGTTGCACCTCTTAATCGCATCCTCCTTCCAACGCATCTCGATTCTTTAAAGTCGCTTCGCGAAGGATCAGCGCGTCTCAAGGCTGATATCCTTCTCATTTATACATTTGATACGTCCTTTCACGTTGGCGCGCAAAGTTATGCTCCTCTAAATGTGATTTCCCTTGGTCTGCTCAAGAACAAGGACGTAACTGTGACGACAACGGTGTCTGCCGCTTTCTTCGATGTTCGTACCGAGTATCTTTATGGTGTAAGCGAGGCAACTGCAAAAGAGAGCAAGAATTCCAGCATCTGGAGCACAGAAGCCGATGTCGATGATTTGCGGATTTCTACTGAACGCGCTGCATTCAAAAAACTAATACCGGAAATCACTGCTGTCCCATAAACAGTTGAAAAAGATGGCCTGATTTCAACCCGTTTG
>DAITQM010000044.1:0-9940 GCA_036832975.1 Pseudomonadota bacterium
CCGAGTCTACAGAAAGCCTTTGTATTCGCGTGAAAGTTTATGGGACAGCAGTGTTCCTTGATATTGGTTTGCTTTACGCGTTCAATCTGCCGATCCGCGGAAGCATCATTTATTTTATTGGCAGCGCATCCGGTAAATAACACAGCGAAGGAAATGAATAAAATGCAAGCTCCATTACACAAAATGATGTGCTTTTTAGATCGTGTAATCGATTTCAGCGATGGCAAAATGACCGCTGCAACCGCCCGCTGTAGCAGCGGGCGGGTAGTCTGGAGCTGGAGATCAGGCATGCTGGATTCCTTGATGTCGATTGCGATCGGACATCTCTGGGAATGTGCGCCGGCGACAAGCACCGCCTGGTTGATAGACCGGCACCTGCGAGGATTGATTTCACATGACGGATTTCATCGGACGCCGGCCATTGTCCCACAGCCTTGTTGATGTAATGTTATAATGTAGTTTTTCAGGATTTCCGCCGCAATGTCCGATGCGCCCTCTGCTGTCACCCGCCGGCCCGCTCGCCACGGCGGCTTTTCCGGGTTGACCGACCTGACCGGGATCGGTTTGGGTGGGGTCTGTCTGGTGCACTGCACGCTGTTGCCACTGGCGGTCAGCCTCTCGCCGGTGCTGCTCGGCGGGCTGGCCGGTGATCGCTGGTTCCACCTTGGGCTTTTAGTGCTGATCTTGCCGCTGGCGCTGGCCGCGTTCGCCGTCGGCTGGCGCCGCCACCACAGCCTGGCGATGGTGCTGTTCGGCAGCCTCGGGATTCTCGGCCTGGTGTTCGCGGCGCTGTTCGGGCACGACCTCTTGGGCCCGAGCGGCGAGAAAGTCCTGACCTCGGCGAGCGGCGCGACGCTGGCGCTCGGCCATTTCATCAATTTCCGCCGCCGGCGGACAAAAAATTGCTGCCCGGAAGCGATTTGATCCGCCGGTGCTCGACGGCGCTCTGGAACGGCCGCCCCTGATAAAATGAGTCGTTCCGATCGGCGCGCCGCGACCTCCCCGGTGTGCCCCCGTTTTTTTGGATTCCCCAGCGCATGAGCACCGATTTACGCGACGAAATCGCCCGCCGCCGCACGTTTGCCATCATTTCGCATCCCGATGCCGGCAAGACGACGCTGACCGAAAAGCTGTTGCTCTACGGCGGCGCGATCCAACTGGCCGGCTCGATCAAGGCACGCAAAGCCGGCCGCCACGCGACTTCGGACTGGATGGCGATGGAGCGCGAGCGCGGCATTTCGATCACCTCGTCGGTGATGCAGTTTCCGTATCGCGGCCGCGTCGTCAACCTGCTCGACACCCCCGGCCACGCCGATTTTTCCGAGGACACGTACCGCACGCTGACCGCGGTCGATTCGGCGCTGATGGTGATCGACTGCGCCAAGGGTGTCGAGGAACGGACGATCAAGCTGATGGAGGTCTGCCGGATGCGGGCGACGCCGATCATGACCTTCATCAACAAGCTCGACCGCGAAGGCCGCGAGCCGTTGGAACTGCTCGACGAGATCGAAAAAATCCTGCGCATCCAATGCGCCCCGGTCACCTGGCCGATCGGCATGGGCAAGCGGCTGCGCGGTGTCTACCACCTGCTCGCCGACCGGGTGTTGCTCTACGAAAGCGGTCGCAATTTTCTCGCCAAGCCGGCCGATGCGATCGCCGGGCTCGATTCGCCGGAAGTGGACCGCCGCCTCGGCTCGCAGGCTGACGAACTGCGCGCCGAGATCGAACTGGTGCGCGGCGCCAGCCACGCTGTCGAGCGCGATGCCTACCTCGCCGGCCGCCAGACGCCGGTGTTCTTCGGCTCGGCGATCAACAATTTCGGTGTCACCGCGCTACTCGACCATTTTGTCGAGAGTGCGCCGCCGCCGGGGGCGCGTGACGCCAGAACCCGGGTCGTCGAGCCGGACGAGACCGCGTTCAGCGGTTTTGTTTTCAAGATCCAGGCGAACATGGACCCCCAGCACCGCGACCGTGTGGCATTCGTCCGCCTCTGTTCGGGCCGTTTCGAACCGGGAATGAAGCTGTTCCACGTGCCAAGCGGCAAGGAACTGCGCGCCGCCGGGGCGCTGGTCTTTCTGGCCCGCGAACGGGAAGCGGCGCTGAGCGCTTATGCCGGCGATATCATCGGCCTGCAAACCCACGGCGTGCTGCGCATCGGCGATACTTTGACGCTCGGCGAGCGTTTGGCTTTTGGCGGCATCCCGCACTTCGCACCGGAGATTTTTCGCCGCGCCCGGCTGCGCGATCCGCTGAAAGGAAAACAACTGCAAAAAGGCCTGCAACAGCTCTCCGAGGAAGGAGCGACACAGTTCTTCCGGCCGCTCGCCGGTAACGATCTGATCTTGGGCGCCGTCGGCACTTTGCAGTTCGACGTCGTCGCCCATCGCCTACGCGACGAGTACAACGTCGATGCCGTCTTTGAGCCGATCAATATCACGACCGCCCGCTGGGTAGACGGCGCGCCGGCGAAACTCGCCGAATTCCGCGGCAAGGCCGAAGCGCAGCTTGCACTCGACGGCGCCGGTGAATTGGTTTATCTGGCGCCCAGCCGGGTGAACCTGGATTTAACGGTGGAGCGCTGGCCGGAATTACGCTTTGCCGCCACCCGTGAGGTGACGGCGAACCCGGTCGGCGTCGCGGCGTGAATTTCAACGTCGCCGTTTTACAGCATCTGGCGATACCGCGCGAACGCCGGCGGCGACTGCTGACCATCGCCCTGCCGATCATCGGCGGCATGCTGTCGCAGAATATTCTGAATCTGGTCGATATCGGCATGGTCAGCCGCCTCGGCGACGTGGCGCTGGCGGCGACCGGCGTCGGCAGCTTCGCCAATTACCTGGCGCTGGCCGCGGTGCTCGGTCTGGCCAGCGGCGTGCAGGCGATCGCCGCGCGCCGCCTGGGCGAAGGACGCGACAGCGAAACGGCGATCGCCCTGAACGGCGGGCTTTTGCTGGCCTTGCTGATCGGCGTACCGCTCAGCACGCTGTTGATTTCGCTGGCCCCGACCGTGATGCCGATGCTCAATCCCGATCCCGCCGTGCTCGAGGCCGGCACGCCGTACGTGCAGATCCGGCTTTTGGCGATCGCCGCCGTCGGCATGAATTTCGCTTTTCGCGGCTATTGGAGTGCGGTGCATATGACGCGCCTGTACTTCACGACGCTGCTCATCATGCACTCGCTGAACATCTTTCTGAACTGGGTGTTGATCTTCGGCCACCTCGGCGCCCCGGCGCTCGGCGTGTCCGGCGCCGCCTGGGCGACAACGATTTCGATTTACACCGGCAGTGCGATCTATCTGCTTTTCGCCTGGCGCCACGCCCGCGACCACGGGTTTTTCCGCGGCTTGCCGCGGCGCCGCGAACTGGCACGCCAGATCCGGTTGTCGCTGCCGGCCAGCGGCCAGCAACTGTTCTTTTCCGGCGGTCTTCTGGTGCTGATCTGGATTTTAGGCCGCATCGGGACGGCCGAAGTCGCCGCCGCCAACGTTCTGATGACCCTCGGTCTGGTGGTGATCCTGCCGGCAATGGGTTTCGGTATCGCCGCGGCCAGCATGGTCGGCAATGCACTGGGGCGTAAAGAGATCGACGACGCCGAATGCTGGGGCTGGGACGCGGCCCGGCTGGTGTTTCTGATTAATCTGGCGGTCGCCGGTCTGTTGCTGGTGCTGGCCCGGCCGATCCTGGCGATCTTTCTGCACGACCCGGCGACGCTCGAACTGGCCTATCTGCCGCTGTTGCTGTCCGCCGCGATCATCGCTTTCGACACCGCCGGCATGGTGTTGATGAACGCCCTGCACGGCGCCGGCGCCACCTGGCGGGCCATGGTCATCTCGCTGCTCGGCCAATGGGTCTTCTTTCTGCCGCTGGCCTACGTCGCCGGCGTGACGCTCGGCGGCGGGCTGCTCGCCGTGTGGATCGCGCAAGCCGGCTACCGCCTCGGCCAGGCGCTGGTCTTCGCCTGGACCTGGCGGCGGCGGCGCTGGGCGTTGATTGAAGTATAAAAACTGCTATGCACGATCTGACCACCGGGTCCATCACCCGCCATATCCTGCTGCTCGCCGGGCCAATCGTGGCCGGTATGTTCTTTCAAACGCTCTACCTGCTGGTTGACCTTTATTTTGTCGCCGGTTTAGGCGACGAGGCGATCGCCGGCGTCGCGGCGGCGGGCAACGCCCAGTTCATCATCATGGCTCTGACCCAGGTGTTGAACGTCGGGACGATGGCATCCATCGCGCACGCCACCGGCCGCAAGGACCGCGACGAAGCGAATGTCGTTTTCAACCAGAGTCTGACTCTCGCCGTCTGCGGCGCGCTGCTCACTATGCTCGCCGGCTACAGCCTGGGCGGCCGTTTTACCGCGCACCTCGCCGCCGACGCGGCGACCGCCGCGGCGGGCACGCGATATCTTTACTGGTTTTTGCCGGCGCTGGCGCTGCAATTCGTGATCGCCGCGATGGGCGCCGCACTGCGCGGCACCGGGATCGCCAAACCGACCATGCTGGTGCAGATGAGCACCGTCATTTTGAACGTCATTCTGGCGCCAGTGCTGATCGCCGGTTGGGGTACCGGCAAACCCATGGGCGTCGCCGGCGCCGGACTGGCCTCGACTTTGGCGGTCGCCATCGGCACCGCGCTGATGGCGCTTTATTTCCTGAAGCTGGAACGTTACGTCGGTTTTAACCGGCGGCTGTGGGCCCTCAGGTTCGATGTATGGCGGCGGATTTTGCGCATCGGCCTGCCGCCCGGCGGCGAGTTCGCCTTGATGTTCGTCTATTTGACGGTGATTTACTGGCTGATTCGCGGTTTCGGTTCCGAAGCCCAAGCCGGGTTCGGCATCGGTATGCGGGTGATGCAGGCGATATTTCTGCCGGCGATGGCCATCGCCTTCGCTACCGGCCCGGTCGCCGGCCAGAACTTCAGCGCCGGCCGTTTCGACCGGGTGACGGCCACGTTCCGCAGCAGCGCGGTCGTGATCACGCTCATTATGCTGCTGCTGACCGCTTTCAGCCAATGGCGGCCGGCCATGCTGATCGGCGTTTTCACGACCGAAGCCGGGGTCATCGCCGTCGGCGGCGAATTCCTGCGGATCATCTCGTGGAATTTCATTGCTTCGGGTTTGATCTTTACCTGCTCAGGCATCTTTCAGGCCCTGGGCAACACCCTGCCGCCGCTGTTCAGTAATGGGACGCGGCTGCTGACCTTCGTTGTCCCCGGCGTGGTGTTGGCCGGGCACCCGGGATTCGAACTGCGCCACCTGTGGGCGCTCTCGGTGGCTTCGGTCGCGCTGCAGGCCGTGGTGAGCCTGGGTTTGTTACGCCATTCTCTGCACCGTCTCCGGCCGCCGGCGAGCACCCGCCCCGCATCGGCCTGAACGTCCTCCGGCGTCTGCCGGGCGGTCGTGCGGCCCACTGCTATGGCGTCAATGCAGATCGATGCGCCGGTAGCCAAGCGCTTCGCCGACGTGTTCGGTGGCGATGTTGTCGCTACCGGCCAGGTCGGCGATGGTGCGCGCGACGCGCAGAACGCGGTGGACGCCGCGGGCCGACAAGCGCAAGCGGCTGAGTGCCTGCTCGAACAAGGCCTCGCCGCCGGCGGCGAGCCGGCAGTGGCGCTGCAACTGCCGTTCATCGAGCTGGGCATTGGGCCGGCCGGCGCGGGCGATCTGCCGGTCGCGCGCGGCGACTACCCGGGTCCGCACTGCGGCGCTGTTCTCCGCCCCGCCTGCGGCATGGCCGTTGAGCAGGCGCACCGGCTGGCGTGGCACTTCGACGATGAGATCGAGGCGATCGAGCAGAGGGCCCGAGATCCTGGACCGATATCGCCGGATCTGCTCCGGGCTGCAATGGCACTGGCCGGAAGGATCGCCGGCGTAGCCGCACGGACACGGGTTCATCGCCGCGACCATTTGGAAGCGCGCCGGAAATTCAACCTGGCGCGCGGCGCGCGCAATCGAAATCGAGCCCGCTTCGAGCGGTTCGCGGAGGACTTCGAGCACATGCCGGGAAAATTCTGGTAACTCGTCTAAAAATAGCACGCCGTGATGAGCGAGCGAGATTTCTCCGGGCCGTGGCCGGCCGCTGCCGCCAACCAGCGCCACCGCCGAGGCGGTATGGTGCGGAGCGCGGAAGCGGCGGGTACGCCACTCGCCCGGATCGAGGCCCTGGCGGCTGAGCGAGGCGATCGCCGCCGCTTCCAGCGCCTCGGCTTCGGTCAGCGGCGGCAGAATCGCCGGCAGGCGGCTGGCCAGCATGGTTTTACCGGTGCCCGGCGGGCCGATCAACAGCAGGTGGTGACCGCCGGCGGCGGCGATTTCGAGCGCCCGGCGGGCGTGCTGCTGGCCGGAGACATCGGCCAGATCCGGGCCCGCCCCGACCCCGGCCGGCGGCGGGCAAGCGGCTTTTGGCAACGGCAAAATGCCGTTCAACTGTTCGCAAACCGACAACAGGCGCTCGGCGATTCGGACGTCGGCGCCTTCGATCAACGCCGCTTCCGGCCCGTCGCCGGGGGCGACGATCAATGTCCGCCCGGCGTCACGCGCCGCCCACGAGGCGGTGAAAACCCCGCCGACCGGCCGCACTTCACCGCTCAGCGACAATTCGCCGAGCAGTTCGAGACCGCTCAAACCGTGCGCTGCAACCTGCTGTGAGGCGGCGAGGATGCCGATCGCGATCGGCAGGTCGAAGCGACCGCCCTCCTTGGGCAGATCGGCCGGGGCCAGTGAGACGGTGATGCGCCGCGGGGGAAATTCATAGCCGGCATTTTGCAGCGCGGCGCGCACCCGGTCGCGGCTCTCCTTGACCGCGGTCTCGGGCAGGCCGACCAGCGACAAGCCCGGCAGGCCGCCGGCAAGATGCACTTCGACGGTCACCGGCGGCGCATGGATGCCTTCGGCAGCACGGCTGTGGACAATGGCAAGACTCATCGGCGCGGCGGCGTGAAGTGGCAACAGCCGGCAGCATAGAGCACCGCCGGCCGGCCGGGGATCGGCATTGGTCGCGCCGGTTTGTAGGCGCCGGCCGACGCGTGCTGTCAGCCGCCGCTGACAGGATCAGGCCGAGGCGATCACGGCGCGATATCGCGCTCTTCCATGTCGGCGAGGCGCTTTTCCAGTTCTTCCAACCGCTCGCGGGTGCGGGCCAGCACGGCGCGTTGGGCATCGAATTCCTCGCGGGTGACGAGTTCGAGCTTTTCGAGGCCGCTTTTCAGGACGGCGCGGAACTGCTGCTCCACGTCCTCGCGCACGGCGCGCACGCTGTCCGGCAGCTTCTCGCCGAGTTTGTGGGCCAGATCGTCGATATTGCGAAAGTCAACCATGTCGTCCTCCTCAAGCGCGCTGCTGTGAATGGCCCATTGTGCTACATTGCCAGCCGCCTCTTTCCTGGGACCCAGCCGCGATGAAATGGATCGTTGCGATCATCAAACCGTTCAAGCTCGATGACGTCCGCGAAGCACTCGCCGGGGCCGGCGTCCAAGGCATGACGGTCACCGAAGTCAAAGGCTTCGGCCGGCAAAAAGGCCATACCGAATTGTACCGCGGCGCCGAATATGTCGTCGATTTCCTGCCCAAGCTTAAACTCGAAATCGCGGTGCCCGACGAGCAGGCCGAGGCGGTCGTCGAAACCATCGTCCACACCGCCGCCTCGGGGCGCATCGGCGACGGCAAGGTGTTCGTGCTGCCGCTCGACCGGGCGGTACGCATCCGCACCGGCGAAGAAGGCGACGATGCGTTGTAGTCCGGAATAACCGAACGAGAGCGAGTCCGGGCATGTACCGGACTCGCGACTTGAAAAAGGGCAGGAGAGCCCTTTTTCAACAACCTGTTAAATCCAAACGCCGATCACGGCGAGCACGAGCAGCGTCCATAGCCCGGCGGCCAGGTCGTCGAGCACCACCCCGGCGCCGTTTTTACAGCGCCGGTCGATCGAACCGGCGGGCCAGGGTTTGGCGATATCGAACAACCGAAACAGCACAAACCCGGCGACCAGCCACGGCCAGCGGTTCGGCACCAAGGCCAAAGCCAGCCACAGGCCGCAGAATTCGTCCCAGACGATCGCCCGGTGATCGGCCACCCCCAGCGCCCGCCCGGCGCGCTCGCAAACGACAATGCCGACCCCGACCGCAGCCAGCAAAGCCGCCCCATACCACGGCCAACTCAAATGCTTGAGCAGGAAGGCCAACGGCAGTGCGGCGAGCGACCCGGCGGTGCCGGGCGCTACCGGGCTCAAGCCCGCGCCGAAGCCGAGGGCGAGCATCCCGGACGGTGTGCGCAGCACCGCCGCCGGCCGCCTCCCGCTCACCTCACCCGCCGGTTGCCGGGTTGACCCGATCGTTCACTCGCCGAAAGCCTGGTAGCTGAATTTCTGGCCGCCGACCGCCGCCTCGAACATCAAGCCGCTCTCGTCCATCGTGAACACCGCAACCCCATTCTCGAATTTGGCGTTGGCTCCGGCGCCCGAATACAACGCCACCGCGGTGGCCTGCGAACTGAAGGCGAGATTGCCCTGACGGAAACGGTTCAGCGCGGCCAGATCTTCGAAAAACAGGATTTCCGTATACGCCTGCCCGCCGAGCTGGAAACCGATCGTCGCCTGGCTGAGGTCGGTGTAACCGATCTGCTGGCCGTGTTCGTAAACCACACCGCGGCCGTAGGCGCCGCCGACACCGATCGCCCCTTTGCCGACTTTCGGAAACACCGCATAACCGGCCGCACTGCCGAACAAAGCGGCGAGACTCTCGTCTTTTTCTTTCGCCAGGGCCACCTTCTGCTCGGCATCGTCCCGGAGATCGCCGCGCTGGCGCTCCGTGCCGGGCGCGGTGGCGCACGCCGCGAGCAATAAGGTGGCGCTGAACGTTGACATCCATGGCACTCGATAAAACATTGAAGTCGCACTCCTCTGGTCGTTCAAGATGAAATGTAATGATCATAGCCTGAATCCGGGGCCCGCCACTCGCCGCCCTCCGGGGTCACACAGACGATCCCCGGCGGGCGGGTGATCGTGCCGATCGGGGTCAACCGGACACCGGCGGCTGCGGCCTGTGCGGCGGCCGCCGCCAGGCGGTCGGCCGCGACGGTCAAACACAGTTCATAATCCTCGCCGCCGGTGCATTGCGCGGTCCATCGTTCGGTATCCGGCCAGGCGAGCGCGGCGAGCGCCGGCGAGACCGGCAGCGCCGCCAGCTCGAGGCGCGCCCCCAGGCGATCAGCGGTGAGCAGATGGCCGAGGTCGGCAAGCAGACCGTCCGAGACATCGATCCCGGCGGAAGCGATGCCGGCCAACGCCGCCCCGACAGCCAGCCGCGGCCGTGGTCTGAACAGGCGGCGACTCAGCGCCGCCGGGCAAGTCGCGCCGGCGTTCAGCAATCGCCAGGCCGCCGCCGCATCGCCGAGCGGCCCGCTGACCACCACCCGATCACCGGGCCGGGCGCCGCGCCGGGTCAACGGCCGCGCCGGTGCCCGGCCGAGAACCGTCACCGTCACGCTGGACGGGCCGCGCGTCGTATCGCCACCGATCAGATCGACGTTGTAATACCGCGCCAGGCGGGCGAAGCCGCTGAGGAATCCGGCGAGCCAGTGAGGGTCGGCGGCCGGCAGCGTCAGATTCAGCAGCGCCCAGGCCGGTTCGGCGCCCAGCGCCGCGAGATCGCTGAGGTTGACCGCCAGCGCTTTCCAGCCGAGGTCGGCGGGTCGTATCCAGGGGGGATAATGTACGCCCTCGTTCAACGTGTCGGTGGCAACCGCCAGGCGGCCCGGCGTGGCAATCAGCGCCGCGTCGTCGCCGATGCCGAGGACGGTATCGGCGCGCCGCGGCCCCAAACGCGCGGCGATCTGCTCGATCAGATCGAATTCACCCGTCGGGTTATTCACGGCCGCAGGCTGCCGGCGGTCAACCCAATTGTTGCATAGATTCCCGGAATTCTCGGTCAAGCTGGCGAGTGCAGCT
>DAITQM010000045.1:0-9332 GCA_036832975.1 Pseudomonadota bacterium
CCGATCGTCCCCACGTTCACGTGCGGCTTGGTGCGTTCAAATTTTGCTTTGGCCACGTTGTTTACCTCTATTCACAGATACGGTTCAGGTTCAAACGCTCCCGTCCGGCGGCTGCCGGTCAGGCGCTTTTTTTGACGATATCCTGCGCCACGCTGCTCGGCGCCTCGGCGTAGTGCGAAAACTCCATCGCGTAAGTCGCGCGCCCCTGGGTCTGCGAGCGCAGATCGGTGGCGTAGCCGAACATTTCGGCAAGCGGCACATTGGCCCGCACGATCTTGCCGGCCGGCGCGTCCTCCATGCCCTGGACCATGCCGCGCCGGCGGTTCAGGTCGCCCATCACGTCGCCCATGTACTCTTCCGGGGTCACCACTTCGACCTTCATGATCGGTTCGAGCAGCACCGGATCGGCCTTCCGGCAGGCCTCCTTGAAGGCCATCGAGCCGGCGATCTTGAACGCCATTTCGGAGGAATCGACTTCGTGATACGAGCCGTCGAACAAGGTCGCCTTGCAATCGACGACCGGGTAACCGGCAATGATGCCGTTCTGCATCGCCTCGCGGATACCTTTGTCGACCGGCGCGATGTATTCCTTCGGTACGACACCGCCGACGATGGCGTTTTCGAATTCGTAACCGTTACCCTCGCCGGTCGGCTCGAGTTTGATCTTGACGTGGCCGTACTGGCCGCGGCCGCCCGACTGGCGGACGAACTTGCCTTCGGCCTCGACCGCCTTGCGAATCGTTTCACGGTAAGCGACCTGCGGTTTGCCGACGTTGGCTTCGACCTTGAATTCGCGCTTCATCCGGTCGACGATGATCTCGAGGTGCAACTCGCCCATGCCGGAAATGATGGTCTGCCCCGATTCCTCGTCGGTGCGAACGCGAAACGACGGATCCTCCTGGGCCAGTTTGCTGAGCGCCAGGCCCATCTTTTCCTGGTCGCTTTTGGTCTTCGGCTCGACGGCGACCGAGATGACCGGCTCGGGAAATTCCATGCGTTCCAGAGTGATCACGTGCGACGGGCTGCATAGCGTGTCGCCGGTGGTCACGTCTTTGAGGCCGACCGCGGCAGCGATGTCGCCGGCTCTGACTTCCTTGAGTTCCTCACGCGTGTTGGCGTGCATCTGCAAGATGCGCCCGACGCGTTCTTTCTTGCCCTTGACCGGGTTGAAGACCGTGTCGCCAGAGCTGAAGACCCCGGAATACACGCGGATGAAGGTCAGGCTGCCGACAAAAGGATCGGTCGCGATCTTGAAAGCCAGCGCCGCGAACGGCTCGTCGTCGGAACTGCGGCGGTGGCCTTCGCTGTCGTCTTCGAGCATGCCGCGGATCGGCGGCACATCGACCGGCGACGGCATCAGCTCGATGACGGCATCGAGCATCGCCTGTACACCTTTGTTCTTGAAGGCGCTGCCGCACAGGCAGGGCACCAGACGGTTGGCCAGCACGCCGGCGCGCAGGCCGCGCTTGATTTCCTCGACGCTCAGTTCGCCGTCGCCGAGGTATTTTTCCATCAGCTCGTCGCACTGCTCGGCGGCCGCCTCGATCATGAATTCGCGGGCTTTATCGGCCTCGGCGCGCATCGCTTCGGGGATCTCTTTCTCCTCGTAAGTCATCCCCATGTTGTCGACGTTCCAATAGATGGCGCGCCGGCCGATCAAATCGATGACGCCGGCGAAATGCTCTTCGGCGCCGATCGGCAGTTGGATCGGCACGGCGTTGGCGCCCAGGCGGTCGCGAATCTGCTTGACGACGCGCTGGAAATTGGCCCCGGCGCGGTCCATCTTGTTGACGAAGGCCAGGCGCGGCACCTGATACTTGTTGGCCTGGCGCCAGACCGTCTCGGACTGCGGCTCGACGCCGCCGACGGCGCAAAACACGGCGACCGCGCTGTCCAGCACGCGCAGGCTGCGCTCGACTTCGATCGTGAAATCGACGTGGCCCGGGGTGTCGATGATGTTGATCCGGTGCTCGGGAAACTGCTTGTCCATCCCCGACCAGAAACAAGTGGTCGCCGCCGACGTGATGGTGATGCCGCGCTCCTGCTCCTGCTCCATCCAATCCATCACCGCGGTGCCGTCGTGCACTTCGCCCAGCTTGTGCGAAACGCCGGTGTAGAACAGGATGCGCTCGGTGGTCGTCGTCTTGCCGGCATCGATGTGGGCCATGATGCCGATGTTGCGATAGCGCTCGATGGTGGTCTTGCGTGCCACGGGTGCGTTCCTGTCTGCTTACCAGCGATAGTGGGCAAAGGCCTTGTTGGCCTCGGCCATGCGGTGGGTGTCTTCGCGCTTTTTGACCGCCGCGCCGCGCTGCTCGGCAGCGTCGAGCAGTTCGCCGGCGAGGCGTTTGGGCATGCTTTTTTCGCCGCGGTGGCGTGCGGCGTCGATAATCCAGCGCATGGCCAGAGTCGTGCGGCGCTTGGCGCGCACCTCGACCGGCACCTGGTAAGTGGCGCCGCCGACGCGGCGCGACTTGACCTCGACCATGGGCGCGACCTGGTCGAGCGCCTTTTCGACGACAGTCAATGGCTCTTCGGGAAACTTCTCACCGATCTCCGAAATCGCGCCGTAAACGATGCGTTCGGCCACGCCTTTCTTGCCTTTTTTCATCACCATATTGATGAAGCGGCTGATCATCTCGCTGCCGAATTTCGGATCCGGCAGGATCGGGCGGGAATAATTGGAGCTTCTGCGGGACATCTGGGATCACCCTGTCACTTGTTCTTCGGCCGCTTGGCGCCGTATTTGGAGCGCCCTTTACGACGGTCGCCAACGCCGGCGGTGTCGAGGCTGCCGCGCACGGTGTGGTAGCGCACACCCGGCAGATCCTTGACGCGGCCGCCGCGGATCAGCACCACCGAGTGCTCTTGCAGGTTATGGCCTTCACCGCCGATGTAGCTCGTCACCTCGAAACCGTTGGTCAACCGGACGCGGGCCACCTTGCGCAGCGCCGAGTTCGGCTTTTTCGGGGTCGTGGTATAGACGCGCGTGCACACCCCGCGTTTTTGCGGGCAGGATTCGAGCGCCGGCACGGTGCTCTTGAATACCTTCGGCCGCCTCGGCTTGCGCACGAGCTGATTGACTGTCGCCATTTTTTAAAGATCCTGAAGAAAACAAACGACAGAGCGGCTGCCCGCTCTGCCGAAGAACGGGAATTGTAAAGAACGGACTTTTGCCTGTCAAGGTCTAGGAGCCTGTCGGACGAGTGCGGGCCGCGCCCGGCCGGACCGGCAAAATCCGGCGCTGGCGAAGCGCACCGAGCGCCCGCCAGCCGGCTGGGCTCTCCTCAGCCGTCTAGCAGGTTGTTGAAATTAGCAGGCTGTTTTCAACTGCCTGCTAGAACGCCCGGCAGCCAGGTCGCCAGGGCCGGGAAGAACAACAGCAGCAATAACAGCGCCAGTTGCAGGGCGATGAACGGCGCGACGCCGCGGTACAGGGCGCGGCTCGAGAAATCGGGTGGGGCGACACCGCGCAGATAGAACAGCGCAAAGCCGAACGGCGGGGTCAGGAAAGAAGTTTGGAGGTTGACGGCGAGCAGCACGCCGAGCCACAGCGGGTCGACGCCGAGCATCATCAGAGGCGGGCCGACGATCGGGACGACGACGTAGATGATTTCGATGAAATCGAGGGCGAAGCCGAGGACGAAAACGGCGGCCATCACGAGCAGCAAGGCGCCGTACTCGCCGCCGGGCAGGCCGGTGAGCGCCGCCCTCACCTCCTGGTCGCCGCCGAAACCGCGAAAGACCAGCGAAAACAGTGCCGCGCCGATCAGGATCATGAACACCATGCTGCTGATCCGGACGCTGCGCTGCGCCGCCTGCCAGATCAGGCCAAGACTGAGCCGGCGGCGCAGGGCGGCGAGCAGCACCGCACCGAACGCCCCGACCGCCGCCGCCTCGGTCGGAGTCGCAATGCCGCCGAGGATGGAACCGAGGACCGCCAGCATCAACAGCAGCGGCCCGCCGGCCAGGCGCCACAGATGGCGCCAACGGTGACCGGGCTCGCCGGGGGGCGGCGGCGGCGCCAACGCGCCGTCCTTGAACCGCCAGAGTAAAAAAGCGATATACAACGCGACCAGCAGCAAACCGGGCAGCAGCGCCCCGGCGAACAGATCCCCGACCGATACAGCGCGCGGGCTGAACACGCCGCTCGCCAGTTGCGCTTCCTGATAAGCGTTGCCCAGCACGTCGCCGAGCAGCACCAGGGCGATCGACGGCGGGATCAGTTGGCCGAGCGTGCCGGCGGCGCAGATCGTGCCGCCGGCGACCGAGGCCGGGTAGCCCCGGCGCAGCATGACAGGCAATGCGAGCAGCCCCATCGTCACGACCGTGGTGCCGACGATACCCGAACTGGCAGCGAGCAGTGCGCCGACGATGACCACGGCCAGAGCCATGCCGCCCGGCAGACCGCGGAACAGCGCCGCGGCGTCGTGCAGCAGATCCTCGGCCAGCCGCGCCCGCTCCAGCACGACACCCATCAGGATGAACAGCGGCACAGCGAGGAGCGTCTCGTTGGTCATGATGCCGAAAACCCGGTTCGGCAGAGCGCTGAGGAAAGCCGGGTCGAAGACGCCCGCCCACCAGCCAACCAGCGCCGCAAGCAGGGCCACCCCAGCCAGGGTCAAGGCGACCGGATAACCCAACAGAAGCGCCGCGAACAGGGCCGCGAACAACCACCCGGCGCCACCGGCGGCCATCACCCGGCGCTCTCGTAACGGCGTTTCAATTCGATGTAATAGCGGGCCGAATACGCCAGACGGCGGCGCTCCTCACCGTTCAGCGCCCGCACCGGGCGAGCCGGCACGCCGCGCCACAGGCTGCCGCCGGGGATGCGTGATCCCGGCGCGACGACGCTGCCGGCGGCGATCAGAGTTTCGTCGCCGATCTCGGCGCCGTCCATCACCACCGCCCCCATGCCGATCAGACACAAGGCGCCGACCGTGCAACCGTGCAACACAACACGGTGACCGACGGTCACATCCTCGCCGACCTGCAACGGGAACCCGCCCGGCGAAAATTCCCCGTCGTGCGTCACGTGCAAGACGCTGCCGTCCTGGATGTTGCTGCCCCGACCGATCGCGATACGGTGAATGTCGCCGCGCACGACGGCGAGCGGCCAGATCGAGACGTCGTCGCCCAAGGTCACATCGCCGATGACCTGGGCGCTGGGGTCGATCCAGACGCCGGTGCCGAGCACGGGTCTGAGGTTGCCAAAAGCGCGCCGCATCAACGGCCCTGCAGCGCACGGGCGCAGCCTGTGCCCGACCGGCCCGGGGTTTCGCAGGCCCATTTTTTCAACAGGCCGTTCGGCCGTATGAAAAAACAGTAAAGTGGCGCGGATTGTCCAGAGACTACTGGATAAACCATCTATAACCTATTGATTTTTATAGAAAAAATAAATGATAAAAAACTGCTCAATGGGCTCCGCCGCAACCCGGCATCCGGCCTCGGGGTGGTTTTCGGCTCGTCGTCCACAAGGTTATCCACATGTGATGTGAATCGTTACTGGCACCGATCAGACGAGCGGGGATGAGGGTGAACGCCCGACTCGTCTCGCCACGGCGAGGTCAGTCACGGTGCCGGCCGGGTGAATGGTAAAATAAAAAGTTCGTCCCGCAAAGTCGTATTCTGTCGATGAAACGCCACCTCGAAGAACTCGTTGTGCAGGCCCTGGAGCACCTGCGGCGGGACGACCGCCTGTCTTTCGAAGGCGATTTCACTGTCCAGATCGACCGCCCACGGCAGCCCGAACACGGCGATTACGCCACCAACGCGGCACTCGTGCTGGCCCGTGCCGTCGGGATGAAACCGCTCGAACTGGCCGAGGCGATCGTCGCCGAATTGCCCGAGTCGCGCCATATCGCCGGGGTGGAAGTCGCGCCACCGGGGTTCATCAACTTCCGCGTCGCGGAAGATTCGCTGCGCCACGTTATCGAGGATGTGCTCGAAGCCGGCCCGGCTTACGGCATCAAGCCCGCCGACCCGGAACGGCGCATCACCGTCGAGTTCGTCTCGGCCAACCCCAACGGCCCACTGCACGTCGGGCACGGCCGCGGCGCAGCTTACGGCGCCAGCCTTGCTGCGCTGCTCGCCGCCGATGGAGCGACGGTCCACAAGGAATACTACGTCAACGACAACGGCCGGCAGATGGACATTCTGGCAGTCTCCGTATGGCTGCGTTACCTCGAACTCAGCGGCGAAAGCGTGCCCTTCCCGGCCAACGGCTACCGCGGCGAATATGTCTACGACATCGCCCGCACGCTGCGCAAGGAACAGGGCGACGAACTGCGCCACAACCGCTTTGCGGTGTATGACGGTCTGCCGCCGGACGAAGCCGAAGGCGGTGACAAGGAAAAACACATCGACGCCTTGATCGCCCGCGCCCAGCAGTTGCTCGGCGCGCCCGGCTACCGCGCCTGCTTCGCTACCGCGCTGACTGCGATGCGCGCCGAAATCGCAGCCGACCTGGCGGAATTCGGGGTCACCTTCGACGAATGGTTCGCCGAGAGCTCGCTCGAAAAAAGCGGGGCGATCGCCGCGGCGATCGCCAAACTGGACGCCGCCGGCCACCTTTATCGCCAAGACGGGGCGCTGTGGTTCAGGGCCAGCGCCCTCGGCGACGAAAAAGACCGGGTCGTGGTCCGGGAAAACGGCCGCGCCACGTACTTCGCTTCCGATATCGCCTACCTGATGAACAAGCTGCAACGCGGCTTCAGCCGAGCGCTCTACGTCTTCGGCGCCGACCATCACGGTTACGCCCCGCGCCTGAAAGCGGTGGCCCGCGGCCTCGGCGAAGATCCGGAGCGCCTCGAAATCATCCTCGTGCAGTTTGCCGTGCTCTACCGCGGCGGCCGGCGGGTCCAGATGTCCACCCGCGCCGGGGAATTCGTCACGCTCAGGCAGTTGCGCGAGGAAGTCGGCAAGGACGCGGCGCGGTTTTTCTACATCATGCGCTCGCACGATCAGCACCTGGACTTCGACCTCGATCTCGCCAAATCGACGAGCAACGAAAATCCGGTTTATTACATCCAGTATGCCCACGCCCGGATTGCCAGCATTTTCCGGATGCTCGACGAACAAGACATGCGGCACAACCAGGCGATCGGCCGGGCGGCCATCGAACGGCTGGTCGAAAGCGAAGAACGCGCCCTGTGCATGCTGCTCACGCGCTACCCCGAGGTTCTCGCCGCCGCCGCGGCACAGCGCGAACCGCACCTCGTCGCCCATTACCTGCAAGAACTGGCTGCCGCCCTGCACGGCTTCTACACGCGCCACCAGATCCTGGTCGATGACGAGGCGCTGCGCAACGCCCGCCTCAACCTGCTCGCCGCGATCCGCCAAGTCATCGCCGGCGGGCTGGCATTGATCGGGGTCGGCGCCCCGGAGCGCATGTAATGGCGCGCCGCCCTGCACCGCGCCAGGCGCGCCGCGAGAGCGGCGGCGGCCGCTGGTTCAGCGCCGGCGTGATCGCCGGCCTGGCGCTCGCCACATTCGCCTGGTTCACCGGGGTCATTCCACCGCGGCCTGTGGCGGTGGCGCCCGGCGCGGCGGACGACGAGGCCGAAATCGCCCCCCCGGCAGCCGGCGCGGAAACGCAAAGCACACCGGAATTCGATTTTTACAACGTGTTGCCGGAAATGGAAGTCGTGATCCCGCGCCAGGAAATCCGCCAGCGTGCGGCGCGCCAGGAGCGGGATACGGCGAACGGCCCCTACTTCCTCCAGGTCGGCTCGTTCCGCCGCGCGGCGGATGCCGAAAGCTTGAAGGCGCGGCTGGCGCTGCTCGGCATCCAGGCCGCCTTGCAGCAAGTGACCGTCAACGACGCCACCTGGCACCGCGTCCGGATCGGGCCGCTGACCAACGCCCGCGAAACTGAACAGATGCGCCTGCGCCTCGAACGCGCCGGCTACGAAGCGATGGTGCTCAAAGGCCAGTAGGCGCGCTTCGTTCCTGACCCCCGATCATTCCCGCACCAGTCGAGCGGCGAACGTTTCCGGAATGACAATGATCGCTATCACCCGCCGAACAGCCGGGTCGCACCATAGATCGCCAGACCGGCCAGGCCACCGACCACGGTGCCGTTGATCCGGATGTACTGCAGGTCGTAACCGATCGCCAATTCAACGCGGCGGCTGGTTTCGGTCGTATCCCAGCCGGCGACCGTGTCGCTGATCAGCCGGGCGATGGCGTAACGGTGGCGGTCGATCACCGCGATCAGCGCCTCGCCGACCCAACGGTCGAACAACGCTTGCATCGCCGTGTCGCGTTGCAACTCGGCGGCGACCAGCGCCAAGCCGTCCTCGAAACGCCGGCGGAGGGGGTGGGCCGAATCGGTGGCGGCCGCGCTCAGTGCGGCACTGAGACTGCTGCGCAGATCCTCAATCCAGGCGAGTACGAGCGGGTGGCGCAGACCCTCGCGGCGCAGGCGGGCGAGCCGCCCGTCGTGCCGGCCGGCGCGCAGGGCGGCGACCAGGTCGAGCACTTGTTCGTGGTAACGCTGCCGCAGCTCGTGTTCCGGGTCGTCCGCCATTTCGGCGAGCAGGCGATCGATCCGCTCGAACATCCGAACGACGATCCGATCGTCGATGAACCCCGGCAACCACCACGGACCGCCTTGCCGAATGCGCCCGCGGATCGCCCCCCGGTGGCGCTCCAACGCCGCCCGGCCTTCGCTCAGCAACAGGCTGAGCAGCGCCTGGTGCCGGCGCTGAGCGATGAAGAATTCGAGCAAATCGCCGGCGGCAGTGGCAATCTGGCGGTCGTCGAGAAATTCGTCGGTGAAGCGGGTCATGAATCGGCGAAAGACCACATCGTCGATCGTCCGGGCCAACCAGGCGCACCAGGAAACCAGATAGCCGGCGATCAAGGTGCGCGATTCGGCGCGTTCGAGCCAGCCGGCAAGCCGGCGCGCCGCAGCCAGCTCCTCGACCCGCGGGCCGAGCGCTTCGGCAACCAGAAAATGATCGGCGACAAAACGCGCCAGGCTGGCGCCGATTTCGTTTTTGCGCTGCGGGACGATCGCCGTGTGCGGGATCGGCAGGCCGAGCGGGTGTTGAAACAGCGCCGTCACCGCGAACCAATCGGCCAGCGCCCCGACCAGCGCCGCCTCGGCGAAAGCGATCAGCCATTCGCGGCCGGTGAACGGGACAACATGGGCACCGGCCAGCAAGGCGACCATGATCGCCAGCAGCACGAGCGGCACTTGTTTCATCCGCCTCAGCCGGCGGCGCTGGCCGGCCTCGGCCTCGGCCGGCGGCAGCGGCGGCGTGGCGGTGGGTCTACCCAATTGTTGCATAGATTCCCGGAATTCTCGGTCAAGCTGGCGAGTGCAG
>DAITQM010000046.1:0-5672 GCA_036832975.1 Pseudomonadota bacterium
TGGTCGTGTCAACGTCGTAAACGGAACACCTGGTGTTCGGCTTTGGATTGTAGGTACCAAACGTATCTTGGGCGTATCCGCGGAAGGAGAAGGCCTTCCTCAGTGCCTGAGTAAACATCTCGACTACGATACGTCGATTTATGGCGATTTTCTCGTTTGTCCGTTTACGGAGGATAAACCTGGTGTGATGCGGAGCGCTTGCATACAATCAGTATCAAACATGGTGGTTGAGCGAATCTCGCAGAAACACGAGATTTTCATACCGAAAGAGCGATCGTGTGCGCAAGCTCCGGCGCTCAACCGACAGCCCACCGCAGGCCTGGAATGATCGCTATACTTCAGATAAACACGAGGAGGCGAGCATCGTCGGCCATGCCCATTGCGCTGAGAAGCCATTGTCCGTTGCCATGGGTTGGCCGATCCGGCTGGCGAGGGACTCGTGTTCTCGGATGGCATGGGTTATTTCGGGCCGGGTGGCTGGTGCTGGCCATGAGCAGTGCATCCGCTGCCGATCCGACACCCGTTGAACTGCAACCGGGCAATGAGGTGGCACTGGCGCCGGCCGTAGACGAGACGATTCGGCTGCGGCTGGCGGTTGCGGCCGGTCACAGTGTGCGGCTGGTGCTGGTGCAGGACGAGGCTCCGGTCCGCCTGACCGTGAGCGGGACCGGCACAGGTGTGTGGGCGCCGTTTTATTCGCAGTCGGGACGTTTCGGCACGGTTGGTCTGACCCTCAATGCCGCGACCTCGTCACAGTCGGAATGGACGCTGGCGTTGACCTCGGCCCGGGCCGGAAGTCCGGCGTCGACCCACATCCGGGCGGGCACGGAACAGGTCACCACGCCAGCCGATCTCGCGCGGGCCGCGGGAGAGGCGGCGTTCCGGGATGCCGAGCTGGCGCGACGCGCTCTCGCCAAAGGCACGGCGCCGGCCGCCGATGACGCGATCACCGGCGCTTTCATGACCGCGCTCGACCGCTTCACCAGCGCCGGTGATGACTGCGGGATGCTGCTGGCGCGGACCGGCCTGGCACGCGCTTATTTCGAATTGGGGCAATACATTAAAGCGCGCGATGCGGCACGGGCTGCGCTGGCGCATCGCTGCGGGGCGGACGACGATTCGACCCAACTGGCCGAAAGCGCGGCGGCTTGGCGCACATTGGGTTCGTCGCTCGGCTATCTGGGTGACCTTGAAGCCGCGACCGCCGCTCATCGTGAGGCACTGGCGCGTTATCGGGCTACCGGTGACCATCGCTTCCAAGGGATTGTCGCGGGCAATCTGGCCGTCGTCGAGCGTGAACTCGGTGCAACGGCCCATGCACTGGAAACCGCCGGCTTCGCGTTAGAACTCGCCGAGCGCGTCGATGACCAGCCGGGCATCGTGTTCAGCCGCGAGGCGCTGGCCTCGATTCTGTTGGCCCGCGGCGAGTTGGGACCGGCGCTGACGGCTTACCGCGCGACACTCGAGGCGCTGAGCGAGACGCCCTACCCGATGGTCGAAGCGCAGGTACACAACGATATCGGCATTATTTATTCGCGTATCGGCGACTTGGTAAACACGCGTGCGGCGCTGGCCGCTTCACGCCGGGTTTGGGAAGCACTCGGCCAGCGTTACGGCCTGGCCGAGAGTTGGGTCACGGAAGGTGAAGCGGATCTCACGGCCGGCATGCCGGGCCAGGCGGCCGTCGCTTTCCGCGCGGCGCTGGCGGTGGGTGAAGCCGATGCGTTGCGTTCGATCCAGGCCCATGCGCGGCTGGGTCTCGGTCGCGCGGCCCTGCTGGCCGGTGACGCCGGCACTGCCCAATCTGAATTGGTCGCCGCGCGTACTTTAGCCAATGAAGGCGGTGATGTCGATGTCTACGCCTACAGCGAACTGGCACTGGGTGACAACGCCGGCGGTAGCGATCCGGAGGCGGCCGGTCAAGCTTACCGGCGGGCGCTTAAGTCATTTCAGACGAGCCGCGATGTCAGCGGTGAAATCCTGGCGCGCGCCAGCCTGGCGCGGATATTGCGTGTCACCGGCCAGCTCGAACAGGCGCGCGCCGAACTGGAGCAGGCGCTGGAACGGGTCGAGGAGCAGCGCATGGGGATCGTCCAGCCCGGTCTCCGTACCCTGTATTTCTCCAATCGCCGGGATCTGTATGATCTTTACATCGACCTTTTACTGGAACTCGAGGGCCGCGCCGACGCCCCGGAAGCAGGATACGGGCAGGCAGCGTTCGCGGCCGTAGAGCGGGCCCGGGCCGCCGAACTGCGCGATCAATTCGCTGAACGCCGCATCGATTTGCGCGCCGTGGTACCGGCTGAACTGCTGGCCGCGGAGGCGGCCGCGGAAGATGAGGTGCGGGTTGCGGCGTGGGCGCACGAACATACGCCGGGTGAATCCACGCTGGCCCGTCTGGATCGAGCGCGTCGCGCGCTGGATGAAATTCGCGGCCGCCTGCGCGCCGCCGTACCGCGTTATGTCGAGTTGGTTCGACCCGAACCGATCGGTCTCGACGCAGCGCACGGTCTACTTGACCCGAACAGCGCGCTTTTAGTGATCTGGCTGGGCCCAACGCGGGGTGCGCTATGGTTGATTACCACCAACGGCACGGAGATGCACTTGCTGCCGGCGCGCCATCAGGTCGAAGCGCTGGCCGCGAACTTGCGCGATGCGCTGCTGGCCCGCGCGCCGCCTGTCGCGAAGCTGGACTTTGCCGGACGCGCGGCACAGGCCGGCCGGCGCGAGTCGGCGGTCACCCATGCAGCGCAGGAACTGGGTGCGTTGTTGATCGCGCCGCTCGCCGATCGCCTGCCAGACGGTACGCTCGCGATCGTTGCCGATGGCGCGCTGCAACTCGTGCCGTTCGGCCTGCTGGAAACTGGGCGCGGCCGCTTGTTGGATCAGCAGGCGTTGGTTGAACTGCCTTCGGTGGCGGCGCTCAGGGGCTTGCGCGAGTTCGCCCCGCCGATATCCGGCGACAACATCGCGGTCGTCGCCGATCCGGTCTACACGCGCGATGACGAGCGCTTCGGGCACGCCGGATCAGCGGTTGATCCGGTAGGTGGTACGAGGGCGTCGTCTCCGAAGCGTGGCGGGTTCGAGCGGCTGCGCTTCGCCGCGCGCGAAGCGGAGTGGATTCTGCACGCGGCCGGAGCGGACCGGGGCGAGCTGTTCGGCGGCTTTGCCGCTACCCGAATGCAGATGCTGGAGTCGGACTGGAGTCAGACCGCCGTGCTTCATTTCGCCGCCCACGCTCGACTGGACATGAGCCGTCCGGAGTTGGCCGCCATCGCTCTGTCGGGCTACGATCGCGCCGGCCGGGGAATCGACGGCATGCTGCGCGTCGCCGATATTTATCGCCTGCATCTGGCCAGCGACCTCGTGGTGCTGAGCGCCTGCGATACTGCAGCCGGGCCCGCCCCGGGCGCCGAAGGAGTGTTCAGCCTGGCACGCGCCTTCCAGCATGCCGGCGCGCGGCGCGTGCTGGCCAGCCTGTGGCCGACCAAAGACCACGCCAGTGCCGAGTTCATGCGGCATTTCTATCAGTTCCTGCTCGTGCAGCGTGTCGGTGCGGCCGAGGCACTCCAGCGCACGCAACAAATGATGGCGGGCAACCCGCGCTGGCGCGAGCCGGTCTATTGGGCCGGGTTTGTGCTGCAAGGCGACTGGCGATGAGTGCCGGACCGCGCTCATGCTAAGGCCGACCGCAACCTCGCCGGAGTTCGCAGACCGGTTTGCGCGCCTGCTCGATCGTCTGGGGCGTGACGGTGAGCCGCCGGTGGTCGTCTATGAACGGCTGCGCGCCCAACTGATCCGGTATTTTCGACTGCACCTGCCCTGGCGAGCCGAGGAACTGGCCGATATTGCACTGGACCGCTTAGCGATTCGCTTAGGCGAACTCGAGATCGAACATCCGGCCGCTTACGTCCACGGCATCGCGCGCAACGTCCAGTTCGAAGCCCTGGCCGACGAGGCGCGCGCCGCGCGGGCCGGCAAGGCGGCCATGCCGGAAGGCGAAGACGAAGACGAACGCCGGCGCGAAGAAGCGCTATTCGCCGCTCTGGATCGGTGTCTGGATCGACTCGATCCGGCCGCGCGCAAACTGCTGCTCGACTATTACGGTGCGTCCACCGGCCGGCGGCGAATCATGGCGCGCCGCCGGCTCGCCAAAGGGCTCGGCATTAGTCTCAATGCACTGCGCAACCGTGCCCTGCGCCTGCGCCAGACGCTGGAGTGCTGTGTGAGCACCATGCTGGAAGATGATTCATCGCATGATGAAACCTGATCGTCATACACACACTAGGACATCGAGGAGATCTGCGCGCCAGACGGATACCACACTAGGATGCCCATGAAACGCGACGAAATCGACCATCAACCCGCTCTGCACGATGCGTTGCTCAGACGCTGGCTGCTCGGCGAACTGAATCCGGGCCAGGCCGAGGCACTGGAAGCCTTGTTGTTCGAGACCGACCTGGCCGAGCGGCTGGCCGATATCGAGAATGACCTGATCGATGATTATGCCGCCGGAAGACTGTCCCGCCGCGAGCGGCACCGTGTCGAACAACGGCTGCTGATCACGCCCGCCGATCATCGACGCCTGCGCTTCGCCCGGACGTTGCAGCGCCTCCGACCGATAGAACGCGGCAGCTTGCTGCGGCACTGGCCACTCGCCGCCGCGAGCCTGACCGGGCTGGCGCTGTTGTTGATCGTGATGACTGATTGGCCTGCGCCGTGGAGCGATTCGCGGGTCGTGGTGATCAGTCTGGCCGACGAGCAGATGCGCGGTGACCCATTGCCGCTGATCCGGATTCCGGCCGGTGCCGAAACCGTACGGATCCAGGCTGAAGTCACAGATCCAGCCGACCGGTCCCGGCGGTTACGGATCTCGACCAGTGACGGCCGCATTCTGGCCGAGGCGCAACCCGGCCCGGCACGGCTCACCGGGCCCTACGCATACGTCGAACTCGAGCTTGCCGCACCCGGAATCGGCACGGGGAGACGCCGCATCTCGCTGGTCGATGCTGCTACAGGCCATGAACTCGCTTCGTGGGTGGTCGATCTGACTCACGATTGAACCCCGGCGTGATGTTTTGGCCCGCGAATTCACTCCTACTAAGGCACCGCATTCGGCAATCGAGGCCGGTGCGGTCAAGCCGTTACCGAAAACACGGGAGAGTTCGCAATGTCATTTTGGGCAGATCAAAGCCGGGGAAGCACCCTGCTCACCTTCGATCCGGTTCGTACCACCCGGAAATCCAACCGGCCATCCAACCAGCACGCCCGGCGGCGGGCCTTGAGTCTGGCGGTCTCCGCCGCGTTGCTCGGCGCGGTGGCGGTCGACGTGCCGGCTCAGACCTTCCCGCCGGTCGTGCAGCTCTCGGGGCTCGATGGCAGCAATGGCTTCAAGCTCGACGGCGAGGCGGCGGGCGATCGTTCCGGCTATTCGGTCGCGGCCGCCGGCGATATCAATGGCGACGGCCTTGACGATCTGATTGTCGGCGCTCTGTACGCCGACCCCAACGGCGACCGTTCCGGGCGCAGCTATGTGGTGTTCGGCCGAAGCACGGGCTTTACTTCGCCGTTGCTGCTATCCGCGCTCAATGGCACCAACGGCTTTAAGCTCGACGGTGAGGCGGCGTTAGATCGTTCCGGCTTTTCGGTCGCGGCCGCCGGCGATATCAATG
>DAITQM010000047.1:0-5466 GCA_036832975.1 Pseudomonadota bacterium
GCGGGTCCGTGACCTGCACCAGGTTGTCGTTGGCGTCATAGGCGTATTGGGTGATGCCGCCGGTCGGGTCGGCGGTCTGGATCAGGCGGTCGCGGTCGTCGTATTGATTGAGGGCGGGATTGAGGCCCGGGATCGGATCCTGCTGGGCGGTGAGGTTGCCCGCGGCGTCGTAATCGAAGACGGTGGCTTCGCCCGCGGCGGTAAGCTGGGCGGCGAGGCGGTTCAGGGCGTCGAAGCCCCGCGACAAAGTGCGTTTCAGCGCGCCGGCGGGATCGAAGTTTTCTTCCTTGAGCCTGTTGCCTTCGGAATCGAGGCTATAGTCGATCTGGTTGCCGAGGTTGTCGTTGATGCCGCTCAGGCGGTGGCGGGCGTCATAGGTGAATGCCACGAACGAGCCGTCCGGCGCGGTGCGGCGGAGCAGATTGCCGGCGGCATCATAGTCCTGGCGGGTGATCAGGTCGTCGGCCTCGGTTGCGGGATCGTCGCCGCGCACTTTGGTCGCGGTCAGCCAGCGGCGCGAGTGGTATTCGAAATCGGTCACCAGGCCGTTGGCGTCACGGCTGCGCAGGACATCGCCGGCCAGGTTGTAGCGCAAAAATTCAGTGGTCTGATCGAGGGCATTGGTGGTGGCTCGAAGTTGGCCGCGCTGATGGCACGGGCCGTCGGCCAGGCCGCAGCCGGAGATATCCGTTGCGGTGTAATAGGAAAACGTCGTGATGTCGGCCACATCGGTGCGCGGACCGTCGATCGCTTTGACCAAGCCCTCGAACGGGCACTCGGAACCGGGCTGGCCGATTTCGGTGGTGGAACAATATTCAGTGGTGGTCACCCGCGTCGTGCCGGATGCGCCGATTTGTTTGACTTCGCTGATCCTAAGCGGCACACCCTGGGCGTCGCGAATAAAAGAGTATTCCGTCCGGAAAATCTTCTTAGGTGCGGCACTGGAGACCGACTGTTGGCTGGAGACCCAGCCGGAATCGTAGGTCCATGTGCGGGTGAGGATTTCGCCGCTGTCCAACATGACGGTCTCGCTGGCGACATTACCGTCGGGAACGTAAGTCCAGGCGGTGGTTTTTAATAGGGTGAGGCCGGTTGCGCCGTTTTGCCACAGTTCGGTCCGCTCGCGGTTCTTGTTGGCATCGTAGAAATGCCGGGTTTCGTTGCCTTCTGCGTCGATGACCTTGGCGAGATATCCGGCTTCGTCGAATTCGTAGGTGGTGACGGCGGTGTGCAGCAGGTTGCCGAGATTGTCCTTGATCAATCTAGTTACGGTGCTGACCGCGCGTGGTTGCGGATAAGCGAAGTTCAGCTCGCTGGCCCCCTGGACTTGTGTCGTCACCCGGTCCTGAGCGTCGTAGGTATTGACGACCGGTGCGGCGGTATCGGCATCCTGGATATGGGTCAGGTTGTGGGGATCGTTGGGATCCTGGTAGTCGTAGGTCATGGACAGATTATCCAGGCCGTGCACCCGGGTCAGATTGCCGCGGGTCAGGCCGGCGAAAACGTCGTGTTCGTATTCAGCCACGCGGCCGTCACTGGTCGTGGCGCGGATTAAACGGCCGGTGGCTTCGTTGTATTCGAAATCCACGAAAAAGCCGGTCAAGGCGCCGTCCGGGCTACGCTGCTGGATGCGGGTGACCCGGTACACGTAGGCCACGGTTGTCGGCTGATCGGGGTTGACGGCGAATTTTGAAGTGCCCACCAAAGGCAGTTTGCCGCGGGCATCGTAAAGGAACTCGTTCTGCCAACCTTCGCGGTTCTCTGCTCCGATGAGGCGGCCCTCGGCGTCGAAGCGGTCCACGAAGCCATTGTAATAACGGAAGTCGTAGCTGCCGTCGGCAAAGCGTGTCAGCGTGCCCTGCACGCTGTCGCGCGGGGTCACGAAGGCCCCACCCGCCGGTTCAAAGTGCGCCCGGGTACCGCAACCCCGGCGCAAGGTCACCGAACCGTCCGGATATTCGAAAATCCGCCGGTCGTGCAAAAAAGCCCAGCCATAGCCCAAGGGGCTGTCGTAGGTGGCCTGGCTGTCGTATTTGCGCTGCAAGGCGATGGGGTAGTTGATGCCAAGCGTTAGATCGGTGACCAGGTAATTTTCACCGCCGTCGAGGAGCATGACAGGCTTACCGGCGCCGCCGCCGTTGGTACAGCACATCTGCTTGCAGGGATCGTCCTCAGGTTCATCATCGATCTCCGGTGTATCCGGATTGGTGGTACCGCCAAAATCGTGCGCCGCGGCGCCGGAGCAGCAAAGCAACAAGACCAGAATCCAAATCCAAGACTTGACATTCATCGTTTAATCCCTCCCCGTCGTGGCGGCCTGAATACGTGCGTACGTTTGATAAGCTGCTTCAGCACCAATTTTGTCGCCCATGGCCTCGCGTACTTGTGCCATCCTGAGAACGATATCCGGGTTGTCGGGAAATGCCTGCGCTGCCTCAGTGAGCACCTTAGCCGTTTCCTCCCACAGCGACAATGCGTAATAAATATCGGCACGCAATAAATTTGCATCCAACTCCTGTTGTAGCTCAGGATTCAGTGCATCCAGCGTTTGTAATGCCTCGTCGTAGCGCCGCAGCATGTGGAAACAAGCGGCCAATTGCAGTGTTTCTACTCCCGTACGGTATTTCGGGTCTATTCTTGCCAGGGCGTACATTGCTTGGGCGTAATTTCCTTGTGTCATCAGAACGGCAATTTGATCGCTTGCGTTTCCCGCTGCGCGCGTTTCGCCAGATTCTGCTACGAAAAGCCAGGCGTACAGAAAGCAATGCGCAACAAACAACAAACTGGATACCCACGCACAACGGCACACCTTGGGCCTTCTTGCCTGCGACAAACCGGCCCCGCGGCTTAGCCTGCGCTTATGCGGGTATGACGGAGTTATTGCAGCATCAATCATTTTATTTCCTCCCGGACGACTACGACGCGTACGGTCGCCATGCCGAAATTGCCTTCATAACCGCGTAGATTCGCGGTTACGTAGTGAATGCCTTCATTGACTTTGGCGGTATCCCACAGCCAGGTCGTGGGCAGAAAACCCACTTCGTTTTCGAAAGTAAACGTGCCGTCGACGAAAAACACCGGCTCGAAGCGCCGCTCGAGTGCGCGCTGGCGATCTTGTGGCGCCACGTCCAGCCGTACCGGCACTACGCCCGATATAATCGGATCGCCTTGTTCCGTCTTTTTCCCGCTGGTCGGGAGTTCAAGCAGAATTTGGACATCGCCGCGTTCCTGCAACGACTGCTGGCTGTGGTAGTACATTCGCTTGGGTTGTTGTGCCGCTGTTTCACGGTGCACGACCGGCCACGACATATCCTCAATGACGGCAATGCGGGATGGGTTGTTGCCGGCGATTACGGCGTTATCGCCCAAGGCAAAGGCATTTACAGCGATCTCCAACCGCGGATGATGTGATAAATCCAGCACATTGGATGCATCCCAACCATCCCAAGGTTCTTCCTGATCGCCCGCCGGCCGGGGGACCCAGTCGATAATCGTGTCCATCAACGGGCCGTTATTCGCCAATCCCACGCGGATATTGACCCGCGCCGTGCGCGGTAAACGATACCGGATCATTTTCTTTTCCGGATCCCACGAAACCTGGTGCACCTGCACTTCCGAACCGCGTGTGCGCTCCGTCAGGTCATAGCGCGCCGCCAATCCGGATTCGTCCCGCGCCGATAACGCATAGCGATACGCTTCGCCGGGCACAAGCCGGCCCGCCTGGTCCCGGCCATCCCAGGCCAGGCGATGAGCGCCGGCAGACAGCGTACCATCGGATCGAATTTCACGCACCATATAATCGCGACCGTCAAACCAGCGCAACGTAAAGGCGGCCGGCCGGTTAATCGTAAACTGCACCGCTACGCGTTCGCCGATTGACGGATTGAATTGGGTTCTGTCGATCTGCACTTGGCTGATCGTGAGATCATCCGACCTGCTGAAACCTGCTGTAGAAAGCAACGCGACGGCCAGTATTGTGGGGAATCGTTGCATCATCGATCTCCTTGCCGCCAGACCGGGTAACGAACTGCTTCGTCATTCTTCGTCAACTGTGTCAACTGTCCGGTTTCCGGATGGAGAAGCCAGATTGCCTGCACGCCGTTCCTCGTGGATTCGAACGCCAGTGCGGTTCCATCCAATGCCCAAGTAGGCCGTGCATCCAACGCCGGATGGTTAGTCACTTGGCGCGGCTCGCCGTCGTGAGCCCAGACCCAGATTTCGTAGTTTCCGGTACGATTGGACGAGTAGGCCAAATCGCCGTGAATAGAAACCGCAACATCGAAGTGATACAAGTCGTTCACTGTCAATTGCTCGGTGACGCCGTCCGTTACCTCGACTTTCCAGATATCGTGGACCTGACCGCCCCGGCCGGAAAGGAAATAAATATATTTCCCATCCGGTCCCCAGGCCGGCTCATGCTGCAAGTGGGGCATACGCGTGAGTATTCGTTCGTTTTTCCCGGTTACCGCATTCACCAGCCATAAATTATTGTTGTCCACGCTGTCACCGGTACTGAGTGAAAAACAGATCGTTGAGCCATCGGGTGACAGCACGGCATCCAGCATACCGGTCAATGGCAATGCAATGGCCTGCTCCTCTCCAGATTCGATGGCGGCTTTCCATACCCTGCCATCGGCGTTGTTGACCAGTAAACTCCGGCCATCCGGATACCAGGATATGCGGGTTTTATCGGACGCGCTGCGCGTAATCTGGCGCTGGCTTTCACCGGAACGGTCCATGACCCAGACTTGCCAATAGCCATCAGTTAATTTCAAGTATGCGATATCATCATAATCGGCGTTAGCCGATACGGCGCATATCAGAGCTGCCTGATAAACAAGAACTTGGAACAATCTTCGATTCATCATTGCCTACTCATCTGCGAATTTGCAAAGTACCCCGATAGAGTCCGGTCAAGCCGGTGACCGAACTTTCCGCTTCGATTGCAAATGTAAAAACTCCTTCGCCTTCGGTCAGGATGTTGTTCGAATCCGGCGGTAAGTAACCCAACCACTCGACGCCATGATCGACGGGCATTCCGCCGGCATCAACCGCTTGTTGCAGTTGCCGATCAATCAAAGTGATCGCCACGGGACTTGCGGGATCGTACACGCCTGGCGGCAACAGCTTAACGGTTACGGACGATTCCTGATCGATCCGGTATACGATTTCGGAGATCTGGTCGTAACTGTGCGTAATCAGATAGGGGTCAGACTTCACTTCGATATTCGGTATTGCACCAAGCCCCGTTATTTCCGGCGCACCGCCACTGACGAAAATGGCATTTTCCCTGATCAGGATAGGCGGATCAAAAAACAGATTAACGGTTCCAACAATAATCTCACCGTTTGGATCGCGGCCATCCCATGTCACCCATTGAGTTCCCGCACTGCGCGGTTCATTTTGAATGGGATCACTGCTGTCCCATAAACAGTTGAAAAAGATGGCCTGATTTCAACCCGTTTG
>DAITQM010000048.1:0-5075 GCA_036832975.1 Pseudomonadota bacterium
AAGCTGCACTCGCCAGCTTGACCGAGAATTCCGGGAATCTATGCAACTATTGGGTAGAATAACCCGTTTCCGAAGACCGGCCGAACGGTTTGCAATGCACGAACACTACGAGCCCCACGCGATCGAGCCCGTATGCCAGCGCCGCTGGTTGGAATCCGGGGCCTACGAAGCGCGGGAGGACGACCCGCGCCCCACGTTTTACTGCCTGTCGATGCTGCCTTATCCGAGCGGCGCACTGCACATGGGGCACGTGCGCAATTACACGATCGGCGATGTGATCGCCCGTTACTGGCGGTTGAACGGCAAGAACGTGCTGCAACCGATGGGCTGGGATGCGTTCGGCCTGCCCGCCGAAAATGCCGCAATCAAGCACCGCACGGCGCCCGGCACCTGGACGCGAGCCAATATCGCCCACATGCGCCGCCAATTGCAGGCGCTCGGCCTGGCCATCGACTGGTCGCGCGAATTCGCCACCTGCGACCCCGAATACTACGTCCACGAACAACGGCTGTTCGTCAGATTGTTCGAAAAAGGGCTGGTTTATCGCCGCGCCGCCGAAGTCAACTGGGATCCGGTCGATCAGACGGTTTTAGCTAACGAACAGGTGATCGACGGGCGCGGCTGGCGCTCCGGGGCGCCGGTCGAAAAACGCCGCATCCCGCAGTGGTTTTTGAAAATCACCGCTTACGCCCAGGAACTGCTCGACGGGCTGGACCAGCTCGACGGCTGGCCGGAGTCGGTAAAAACCATGCAGCGCCACTGGATCGGGCGCTCGGACGGCTGGACCATCCGCTTTGCGCTGCTCGCCGATCACGACCGGCCGGCGGCCAGCGACGAGATCGAAGTCTTCACCACGCGGCCCGATACGCTGTACGGCGCGACTTACCTGGCGGTCGCCGCCGATCATCCGCTGGCCGCGGCCGCCGCCGCGCACGATCCCGAGGTGGGGCGTTTCATCGCCGCCTGCCGCCAGGGCGGCACCGCCGCCGCCGATTTTGAAAAACAAGAAAAACAAGGCGTACCGAGCGGTTTTTTCGTGCGCCACCCGTTAAACGGCGAGCCTTTGCCGGTATGGGTCGCGAACTTCGTGCTGCTGAGTTACGGCACCGGTGCGGTGATGGCCGTGCCGGGTCATGACGCGCGCGATTTCGAGTTCGCCCGGCGCTATGGCTTGCCGATCCGGCAGGTCATCGCCGTGCCGGGCGAGACCTTCGACCCGGAACGCTGGCAGGACTGGTACGCCGACAAAGACCACCCCGGCATGCAGGTCATGTCTTCCGGAGCGCTTGACGGACTTGGATATCGAGCCGCCTGCGAAAAAGTCGCCGAATTGCTCGGCCGACGAGCCGAACACACGGTGCACTACCGGCTGCGCGATTGGGGCGTCAGCCGCCAGCGTTACTGGGGCTGCCCGATCCCGATGATACTATGCCCGCGCTGTGGTGACGTGCCGGTGCCGGAGGACGACTTGCCGGTGGTGCTGCCCGAAGCGGTCGAGTTCGTCGGCCATACCTCGCCGCTGAAAACCGATCCGACGTGGCGGCAAACGACCTGCCCGCGCTGCGGCGGCCCGGCCGAACGCGAAACCGACACGTTCGATACGTTCATGGAATCGAGCTGGTATTACGCCCGCTACTGCTGTCCGGGCGCCGCCGATATCGTCGATCGGCGCGCCGATCATTGGCTGCCGGTCGATCAGTACATCGGCGGCATCGAACATGCGATCTTGCATCTGATGTATTTCCGCTTCTTTCACAAACTGCTGCGCGATCTCGGTTACGTGCACAGCGCCGAGCCGGCCGTGCGCCTGTTGTGCCAGGGCATGGTCGTCGCCGAGACGTTTTACCGCGACGAGGATGGCGGCGGGCGGACCTGGTTCAATTCGTCCGAGGTCGAAATCGAACGCGACGAGCGCGGCCGGATCACCGGCGCCCGGGCCCGCGCCGACGGCCGGCCGGTGGCCGTCGGCGGCATCGAAAAGATGTCGAAATCGCGCAACAATGGCATCGATCCCGAAGCCCTGATCGTGCGTTACGGGGTCGATACGTTGCGTCTGTTCTCGATGTTCGCGGCGCCCGCCGACCAGAGTCTCGAATGGTCGGAAAGCGGGGTGGAAGGCGCGTGGCGTTTTTTGCGCCGCTTGTGGCACGGCGTCGCCCGCCATCGCGACGAATGGCAACGATCGGCGCCGCCCGACGCAGCGGCGGGCACGCTCGACGAGGCCGGCCGCACCCTGCGCCGCAAACTGCACGAAACCATCGCCAAGGTCGGCGACGACATCGCCCGCCGGCTGGCCTTCAACACCGCGGTCGCGGCGCTGATGGAACTGATCAACGAGTTGTTGCGCTACGATACCGCCGGGCCCGCCGCACTCGCCCTGCGCCACGAAGCCTGGTCGGCGGTGGTCCGCCTGATCGCGCCGTTCACGCCGCACCTGGCTGAGACTTTGTGGCCAGCGCTCGGCCATGAATCCGCACTGGAGGCGGCTGGCTGGCCGGTCGTCGATGACCGCGCGCTGGCCCGCGAGCGGGTGACGATCGCCGTCCAGGTCAACGGCAAGGTCCGCGGTCAGGTCGAGTGCGCGCCCGGCGCCGGCCGCGACGATCTCGTCGCGCTGGCCCGCGAGGCGCCGAACGTGGCGCGCCACCTCGCCGGCCGCGAACCGCGTAAAGTGATCCTGGTGCCTGATAAACTGCTGAACCTGGTGGTGTGACGATGAAAACGGCGATGCTCTATGGCGCCTTAGGCGGAATGGTGTGGCTGCTGGCCGCCTGCGGCTTTCAATTACGCGGCACCGCCGATCTGCCGCCGCAGATGGCGCGGACCTACCTCGCGATGCCGGACCGCTACGGTGAATTCGGCCGCGCCCTCGAAAGGATGCTGGCCGCCAACGAGGTCGTCGTAACCGAAGATACCAGCCAGGCGACGGCGATCTTGCGGATCAACCGCGAACAGTTTGTCCGCACCGCGGCGTCGTTTTCCGGCACGGCCAGAACCAGCGAGTTCCGGCTGACGTATTACGTCGATTTCCAGTTGCAGGATGCCGCCGGTAAACCGCTGTCCACGCAACGCCACGTCGAACTGTTCCGCGATTACAGCTTCGACGAGCAGGAAATCCTGGCCGCGACGCGCGAGGAAGAGTTCTTGCGCAAAGAAATGCAAACCTCGATGGTCAGCGAGGTGCTCCGCCGGCTCGAGGCGCTCAGGATCGGCGGCTGACCGCCGGTGAAGGTCTTTCCCGACACCCTGCACCAGGCCTTGAGCCCGCCGCCGGCCCCGCTTTGGTTGATCGCCGGCCCGGAATTGCTGTTACGCGACGAGGCGCGGCGGGCCATCCGCCAATTTCTGGCCACCCAGGGCGTCGGCGAACGGCAGCCGATCGACGCCGATCGACATTTTTCGTGGGACGAACTGGCAGCCCGGGCCGCCGACCGTTCGCTGTTTTCCAGCCGCAAATTGCTCGAAGTCCGCCTGCCGTCGGGCAAGATCGGGCGCGATGGCGCCAAGGCGGTCGGCGACTGGCTGGCCGCCGGCCACGACGACATTTTGCTGCTCGATATCGAAGAATGGAACCTCGAACTCGAGCGCACGGCGTGGGCCAAGGCGGCCGCCGCGGCCGGCGTCTATGTCCCGTGCTGGCAAGTCAAGCCGGAAAAACTGCCGGAATGGATTCGCCGCCGCCTGGCCGGCCGCCGTTTGTCGGCGCCGCCGGCCGCGGTCGCGCTGCTCGCCGAACGGGTCGAAGGCAACCTGCTGGCTGCGGCGCAGGAAATCGACAAACTGCTGCTCCTTTACGGCCCCGGGCAGCTCGAATTCGAACAAGTCAACGCCGCGGTCGCCGACAGCGCCAGTTACGACGCTTTCCGGCTGGCCGAGGCGATCCTCAACGGCGATGCGGCCAGTGCCTTGCGCATCGCCGCTGGCCTTGAACGCGCGGCGCTGGCCCGGCCGCTGGTCGTCGCCGCCCTGGCCCGGGAATGTTCGCTGCTCGTCCAATGGCAACAACTGGCGGCCCGCGAAGGCATCCAAAAGGCGTTCGCCGACCTGCGGATCTGGCCGGCGCGCCAGGGACCGTTACGCCGCGCCGCCGAACGCCTGGGGCCGGGCGGCGCGCAGCGCGCGCTAGGGGCGCTGGCCGGTCTCGATCGCCTGGCTAAAGGCCAGGAAAGGGGTGATTTCGCCATCGCGCTCGACCGCCTGATCCTCGAGTGCTCCGGCCGTTTTGACCGTCATGGCCGGACCGCTTACCCCCGCTGACTGCCGTTCCATGACCACCCTATGACCACTGGCTCGACGGCGTTGACCGCAATTTACGGTGGCACGTTCGATCCGGTGCATTACGGACATTTGCGGGCCGCTGTCGAAGTCCGCGCAGCGCTTAACTGCGATGATTTCCGCTTTGTGCCGGCCGGCTATCCACCGCATCGTCCAGCACCGGTGGCCGGCGGCGCCGAACGTCTGGCTTTGCTCCGCGCCGCGCTTGTGGGGCACGCCGAACTACATCTCGACGAGCGCGAAATCCATCGCCCGGGGCCATCCTATATGGCCGATACGCTGGACGAAATCCGCCGGGAAATCGGACCGGCTGCGCCGTTGGCACTGATCGTCGGGCAGGATGCGGCCAATGCCCTCGACCGCTGGCACCGTTGGCCCGATCTATTGGCCGTGGCACATCTTGTCGTGATGACCCGGCCAGAGAACCCGCCGCGTTACGCGCCGGACCTCGCCGCTTTTTTAGAGCAGCGGACCGCAGCCGGACCCGAAGCGCTCAGCGCCACGCCAGCCGGGCTGGTGCTGCCTCTGATGGTGACCCAACTGGCGATCGCTTCGTCGGATATCCGGGCCCGGATCGCGCGCCGCGCCGATGTGTCGTTTCTGCTGCCCGACCCGGCGATCAAGGTGATCTTTGAACGCGGTCTATACGGGGCACTCAAATCCTGAGGCGAGGCTTGAAATGAGGATTATAGAGCCTGGCGTATAAAACCCCCTCCCCAACCCTCCCCCGCAAGCGGGGGAGGGGAATATCATTTATACCTTCCCCCGCAAGCGGAGAAATATCATTTATACCTTCCCCC
>DAITQM010000049.1:0-5054 GCA_036832975.1 Pseudomonadota bacterium
CGACGATCAGATCGTCGAGGCCGTCGCCATTGAGATCGCCGGCGGCCGCGACCGATTTGCCGGAACGATCATAGGCCGCCTCGCCGTCGAGTTTGAAGCCGTTGCTGCCGTCGAGCGTCGAGAGCGGGAACTGCGCGGAAAAACCGCTGGTGCGACCGAACACCACGTAGCTGCGCCCCGACTTACTATTGCCGTTGGGATCGGCAAAATACGCGCCGATGATCAGATCGTCGAGGCCGTCGCCATTGACATCGCCGGCGGCGCTGACCGAGCGGCCAGAAAAATCGCTCGCCGTCTCGCCGTCGAGCATAAAACCATTGGTCCCGTCCAGGCTGGAAAGCTGCACGGTGGCCGGAAAACCCGCCCCCGCCGGCGCGGCCAGGCCGATCGCCAGGGCCGCGGAAACCGCCCGCGCCAGGGTCTTGCGCCTACTTCTCCGGCAGACAGAGCCGGCGCCGTTACGCATTGGGATGCGTCCCCGCGCACCGGGAAAAGTTAAATTATTTATCTCGCTTGATTTACAGATCATCTGATTCCCCATTTTTTACACGCCGTGCGTGACGATTCGCGCGGTCTCTGGCATACTGAGTGCCAAGCCCGCGCTTGAGATGTGGCCCTATGACTCCAAACGAGGAAAGTGTGGACATTCACCATTTCTTCGCTCCTGAACCTTAAGGCGCAATCCGCGGCCGAATTGGTCGGTTCCGTGGCGCCGGCCTTCTTGACTCCCCGGTCGCTTCGCGGCAATCTCATAAGGGTTCCATCAAGCTGTCGCATCGAATCAACCCAATTGGGGACTCCAGGAGACGCTGTGCAACCGTTCGAAGCCACCGTACTGCTCGCCGCGTGGCGGCGGGGCGATCGTTCGGCCTACGACGCTCTGTTCGCGCTGGTGTACGACGACCTGCGCCTCAGGGCTCATCGCGCCCTGCGCGGGGAGGCGGACCGGCACGACCTCTCGACCGCCGCGCTGGTCAACGAGTCCTATCTCAAGCTCCTCGACATCGAGCAGGTCGACTGGCAGAACCGCGCCCACTTCCTGGCGGTGGCGGCGACGGCGATGCGCCGCACCCTGGTTTCCTACGCGCGGACTTACAAAGCTTCGAAACGGGGCGGCGGCCGGATTCGTCTGAGCCTCGACGAAGCGCCGCCGCTCGCGGCGGAGCGCTCGGAGTGGATCATCGCGCTCGATGAGGCGATGGAACGGCTCGCCAAACAAAGCCCGCGGCTGGCCCGGACGGTGGAACTCCGTTTCTTCGGCGGCCTGACGATCGAAGAAACCGCCACGGCGCTGGACGTCGGGCCGACGACTGTCAAGCTCGACTGGCAGAAGGCCAAGGCGTGGTTGTATCGGGAGCTGGCGGCATGAGCGGCGGCCACCCGCCGGATGGCGACGAAGCGCACCGCTGGCGGCGGATCGAGGTGGCGCTCGAAGCGGCTCTCAAGGCACCTGCCGCTGAGCGCAGCGCGGTGGTCGAGTCGCTCTGCGCGGATGATCCCGCTCTGCGTGCGGAGATCGAAGCGCTGCTGGCGGGTCACGCCGCCGCCGACGCGTTCCTCGAGACTCCCGCCGCCGAGTTCGCGGCGCCATACCTTGCCGAGCTGACCGAATCGGGCCGCGCGCCTGGCGACATGGTCGGGCGCTACCGGCTCTTGGAGGAGATCGGCCGGGGCGGGACGGGATCGGTGTGGCTGGCCGAGCGCGCCGACGGCCAGTTCGAGCAGCGCGTGGCGCTCAAGCTGATCAAGCGCGGGATGGATTGCGACGCGATCCTCTCGCTCTTTCTGCGCGAGCGGCGGATCCTGGCCCGCTTGGAGCACCCCCACATCGCGCGGCTCCTCGACGGCGGGGCGAGCGACGATGGGCTTCCGTACTTCGTGATGGAGTACGTCCGGGGCATCCCGATCACGTCCTACTGCGACGAAAACGCCTTGGAGATCGCAGAGCGCTTGCGCCTGTTCGAATCGGTCTGCCGCGCGATCCAGTATGCGCACCGCAATCTCGTCGTCCATTGCGACCTCAAGCCGTCCAACGTCTTCGTCGCGGCGGACGGAGAGGTGAAGCTCCTCGACTTCGGCATCGCCAAAGTCCTCGAAGCGGACCGCGGCACGACGCCCGCCACCCAAACGCTGCTCAGGTTCGCCACCCCCGAGTATGCCAGTCCGGAGCAGATTCGTGGCGAGCCGGTGACGACGCAAACGGATGTTTACCAACTCGGCCTGCTGTTGTACGAACTCCTGACCGGCCGGCGCTCTTACACGCTGGAGGGAAAGACTCCAGGCGAAGTGGACCGGATCGTTTATGAGACCGAACCGGCCCGCCCCTCAGCGGTGGTAGAGAGCCGGTTCGGCCGGCGGCTACGCGGCGATCTCGACGGCATCGTCCTGACCGCCCTGCGCAAGGAGCCCGAACGCCGCTACGCCTCGGTCGAGGCGCTGGCCGACGATGTGCGCCGCCATCTCGCCGGCCTGCCCGTGCTGGCGCGGGGAGACCGCGTCGGCTACCGTATCGGCAAGTTTTTACGGCGCAACCGGCTCGCGGCCGGCCTGATCGCCGCGTTCGTCGCCGTTCTCGTCGGGTTCGCCGCCTGGTCAAGCTACCAGGCGGATCGTTTCCAGCGCGAGCGCGACAAGGCGCGGCAATTGGCCGGATTTATGGAGGGGGTCTTCACCAGCGCCGATCCGGAATATGCGCGCGGCGAAGATCTGACAGCGCGCGAATTGCTGGACCGGGGCGTCGGTCAATTGGCCGCGACGCCCGCCAATGCGGCGGTGCAGGCCGATTTTCTTACGGTCATGGGGCGCACCTATCAGCGCCTGGGCGATTACGAACAAGCGGGAGACCTGTTTGGGGAAGCGCTGGCGATCCATCGCGGCCTGCTCGATTCGCCGCCGCGCGAGGTGGCGCGCGCGCTGACCGCCGTAGCCGAAAACCATCACGCCAACGGCGCCTTCGCCGATGCCGAAACGGTCTTCCGCGAAGCGCTGGGGCTACTCGAAGGCCACGATGACGATGCTTCGCGCCGGGTGGCGGCCGAAGCCATGGCCAAGCTCGGCCGCACCCTCGGCCGGATCGGGAAGGCCGCGGCGGGCCTGGCGCTTCTGGAACAGGCGCTGGCGGTTGCCCGCGCCCACGCCGATCCCGCCTCGGAGCTGGTGGCCGAACGCCTGAACGACGTAGGATCGGCGTATTTCCGGCTGGGCCGTTACGACCAGGCGCTGGAACGTCTGGAACAAGCGGTGGCCATTCGCCGCACGCTCGACGCACAAGACTGGCGCGTACCCGGCAGCCCCCGCACCGCGACGATTCTCAACAACACGGGCTTGTTGCATTATTTGAGCGGCAAACCCGAAAGGGCGGAACCCCTGTTCCGGGAGGCGCTGACCATGCGCCGCACGCTGCTCGCCGCCGATCATCCCGACATCGCCCAGACGCTCACCAACCTGGGGATGATGTATAAAGACTACGGCCGCGCGGCGGAGGCGGTCCCTTTGTTGGAAGAAGCGTTGGCCATACGCAAAAGCGCCTTGCGGCCGGACCACGTTCACGTCGCTCATGCCATCCACAATCTGGCCATTGCGCGCCAGAAAACCGGCGCGTACGCGGAAGCTGCGGCCTTGTCCCGCGACGCTCTGGAACGCATGCGCGGACAACTCGGCGATGAGCACCCGGAGGTCGCGGTCGTCCATAACGACCTGGGTTCCATGTTGCTGGATATGGGCAATGACGCCGGCGCGGAACGCGAATACCGCCAGGCGCTCGCCATCCGCCGCAAGGTCTTGCCGGATGAACATCCCCACCTCGCCTGGAGCCTGGTCGGCCTGGGCCGCGCCCTGGTGGCGTTGAATCGCCCGGATCAGGCGGAACCGCTGCTGCGCGAAGCGCTGGCGATCCGCCAAAAGACCCTGCCCGCGGATGATCCCTTAGTCGTTAAAGCTATCACCGCGCTGAACGCCGCGCTGAAATGCCAGGGGAAAGAAATTCTCGCAGCCGTGGAGTAACGTGGACCTGCCGGCAGGCAGGTGAGCACTGACATCAGGCCCGTACAGCCGTCATCCGTTACTACACCATCGTCCCGATCGGCACCGGCCACGACCACGCCCTCCACAAGCAACGGCGCCGAGTTGTCAACTTGGTCGCCGTCGACGCCCGTGGCGTTGTTGTCCTCAAACAGCGCCGCCAAGAAAACGATGGGTGTCTCCTTTCTCTGACTTCGATTTCTAGCAGGTTGTTGAAAAACGCCATCCTGGCGTTTTTCAACGTCGCTTGCGAAAGGCGCGACTTGCGCTGCGCTCCCGAAATCAGCCACTGAGCAGCGCCTGATTTCGCCGGGCCATCCGTGGCCCGGATTAGCAGGCTGTTTTTCAACAGCCTGCTAGTTTCTAGTGATATACCGGAATCCGGGTTTCCGGATTTCTGATATACTGACCATCGTGTGAAATCATCGGAAGCGGTTATGGAACTTGTCAAGCTGGGAAAAAAGGGACAGCTCACCATCCCCAAAAACGTGTTGCGAAAAATCGGCATCCGGGAGGAGGCGCCGCTTTTGGTCAGCACCACTGAGAACGGCGGAATTCTACTGCGCCCGGCGGGTGTATACCCTATCGAAATCTATACGGATGAGCGCATCAAGGAATTCGAGGAGGCCAATGCAGTCCCGGAGAGCTTGCTAGATAAAGTTGAAAAACAGGTTGCAGCGCAACACAAAAAAAGACCGCGTAAGTGAAAATTTTCCTGGATGCGAACATCCTGTTTTCGGCGGCTTACCGGGAAGGCACAACGTCCAGAGCGTTGGTCTTGTTGTTTGAGTTGGCCGATTGTGAAATTTTGACTTCGCGGTATGCGATGGAGGAAGCTTACCGGAACCTTATTGCCAAAGCCCCCAGCCGAATTGACAACCTGGATCGGTTAATGCGGTTGTGCACCACGGTCCGCGAGCCGGATACACAACAACTTATACAAGCTCGTTCCGAATTATCGGATCCCACTGCTGTCCCATAAACAGTTGAAAAAGATGGCCTGATTTCAACCCGTTTGGTACAATTGAGTTATC
>DAITQM010000050.1:0-5039 GCA_036832975.1 Pseudomonadota bacterium
TGCACTCGCCAGCTTGACCGAGAATTCCGGGAATCTATGCAACAATTGGGTTAATGCACGAAATTATCTCTGTAATTATCCGCGTCTACCGTTAGCACGATGTTAAAAGATCATAGGGCGTTACCAGTGGTATCCTTTGTTGGAAAGGAGTAGAATCGAACGCCGTGCCGCATGGATGGCGGCGCTGCTTCCATCCCCGGCACAGGCTGCGGTCTGCGGCATTATTCGTATGTGCGGACCGCGTTATCCGGATCTTTCCCTGGATCCGCCTCAACGGGACAGTATGGAGGTACACAGGATGAGTACCGCTCCCAGGATGATCGATTCCACCGTCCGCAAGCTGCCGGCACTGCTGGCACTTGCCGCCGTCACCTCATTTGCTGTAGCACAGAATTCCCTCAAGGGGGAATTGCCGAACCGCGAACCGGTTTCGCTGGAACACGTTTCTTTATCGCCGGACAATACTTTCGCCGGCCGCCGCGATCAACTGCTCGATGTGTTCGTCCGCTTCACCGATCCTTCCGTCGCCGAACAAGTGCTCGCCGAGCGCGAAGCGGGGCGAACGCCGCCCGGCCGCAGCGCCCAGATTGCTCACTTTCAACGTCTTGGCGCGGTGCACAACACGATGCGCGGCAAACTGCAAGCGCTGGACGTCAAAATCGACGCTTCGCTGAAAGTCGCGGTCAATGGCATGCGGGTCAAAGCGACGCCGGTGCAAATCAACGAGATATTGCGGATTGCAGGCGTACGCTCGGTCAGCCGTGTGGTGCATTACCTACCCGATCTGGCCGACAGCGTGCCCTGGATCGGTGCGCCCGAGGTGTGGAACACACTGGGCGTGCGCGGCGAGGGGGTCACGGTCGGTGTGATCGACACCGGCATCGATTATTACCATGCCAATTTTGAAGGCACGGGCAACCCGGCTGATTTCGCCGCCGACGACCCGAACATCGTCGAGCCGGACAGTTTTCCGACCGCCAAGGTGATCGGCGGCTTCGACTTCGTCGGTACCGCCTTTGACGCTTCCGATCCGGCGAACAATACGCCGCTGCCCGATCCCGATCCGCTCGACGAAAATTTCCACGGCAGCCACGTCGCCGGTGCGATCGCCGGCGTCGGTACGGCTTTTGTCGGACCAGGTGTTGCGCCTATGGCTAAACTGTATGCGCTCAAGGTGTTCGGCGCCAGCGGTTCGACCAACGTCGTGGCCGATGCGATCGACCGCGCCCTCGATCCGAACCAGGACGGCGCGCTCGACGACCGGCTCGACATCATCAACATGAGCCTGGGCTCGCCGCTCGGCGATCCTGCTTCGCCCTCGGCGCTGGCCGCCGAGAACGCCGCGGCTTTGGGGATGATCGTCGTCGCTTCGGCCGGCAACAGCGGTGATGTGCCTTATGTCACCGGTTCGCCGGCGGTGGCGCCGCGGGCGATTTCGGTCGCCGCATCCATTCCCGGTAACCGCCTGACCCCGGAACTGCAAATCGCCGCGCCGCCCGAGATCGCCGGCAATTTCGGCGCCGTCGAAGGCGCCGGCCCGGTGCTGCTCGCCGCAACCGGCCCGCTGTCCGGCGACGTCGTGCCCGGTGCGCCGCTCGATGGCTGCACGCCGCTCACCAATGCCGCCGATATCACCGGGCAACTGGCATTGATTATCCGCGGCGCCTGCACTTTCAATACCAAGTATTTGAACGCCCAATCCGCCGGCGCAATAGCGATTGTCGTCTATAACGACGGTACGGCGCCGGATCGAATCGCGCCGATTGTGATGGGCGGCCTGAGTGGGCCGATTACGATTCCCGGCGTGATGATCAGCTTCACTGACGGCGATCTGCTCAACGCCACTGTGGCGGGGGGCGAAACGGTGAACGGTTCACTGGTGCTAGTACCCAATGATGCCGTGGCCGATACGATCGCTGGGTTTTCATCGCGCGGGCCGGGCCACGGCGGTTCGACTTTCAAACCCGATGTCACGGCGCCGGGGCAGAGCATCGTTTCGACCGGTTTCGGCAGCGGCGATGGGGCGATTACCTCGAGCGGCACTTCGTTCTCGGCGCCGCACGTTTCCGGCCTGACGGCGCTGCTCCGCCAGTTGCATCCCGCGCTCGAACCGGCGGCGATCAAAGCCCTGGTTCAGAACGGGGCGGTAACTTCATATATCGATGGGGTGGCCGGCGCCACGCAGCCGTTCCCGGTCGCCCGTCAGGGCAGCGGTGTGATACGCGCTGACCGTTCGGCCTTTCTCACCAGTTACGCCGAACCCGGCGGTGTCGCTTTCGGGCGCGTCAACCCGGCCTCTACCGGGGTATCCAATGCCCAGATCCGCCTGCACAACCTGTCCGGCGAGGTGCGGCGTTTTACAGCCAGCCAGGTGACCGGCCAGACGCTGCCCGGTGTGACCGTCCGCATCCTGGGCGGCAGTCAAATCACGCTCGGTCCGCATGCGGCACGGACCGTACCGCTCCAGTTGCAGATGGACGCCAGCGCCGCACCGTTCGATCAAGGCGCTTTTTCGCAAACCGAGGTGGACGGCTGGTTCCTGTTCGACGACGGCACCGATCAGTTGCGTGTCGGTTATCACGGCGTGGTCGATCCGGCTTCGCGGATGATCGTCTCGGCCGCCGGCCGCAACGGCATCCGGGTGTTCAACTCGGGCGGTGCCTTGGGGCCGGCCCAGGGATTCACGCTGATCGGCAGCGATGGTTTGCTGCTCAACAACACCGCCAACGCCATCGACCAGTTCGGTTTTCGTACCGCGGACGACGGCAGTGGCAACCCGCTGGTTCTGTTCGGTGTTGCCACCGAACGGCCGTGGGAGAGCATGTCCGACCTCGAGTTCGATATCAACATCGACGCCGACGATGACGGGGTGTTCGAAACCACGCTGGTGGCGGCGGATCTCGGCCTGCTGCAAGGCGGCGATCCGAGCGGCCAGGTGGCGACCGCTGTTTTCGGACCCGGCGGCGGATTCCTGCTGTTTATCGCCGACGGCGATTTGAACGATCAGAGCGGTGTTCTGCCGTTCTTCATCCACGATGCGTTCGATCTGCCTCTGGGCTTCCTGCCGCCGGGCGATACCGATTTCGCTTATCAACTCGTCACCTTCGACGTGCGCAACGGTAGTTTCGACGTGCAGGAGGGGAGTGTGGATCTGGCCGCTGAAATCGGGCTCGACAACCCGTCATTCGCCTTGGCCCCCGGTACTGCCCAGACTGTCAGCCCCGCTGCGAGCGGGCAGGTATTGTGGCTGTTCCAGAACGACGCCGCCCCCGGGCAGGCGAAGACGTTCAAAGCCAGGTGAGATGGCCCCCTTTTGCCCGCGCCTCAGGCGCGGGCAAAAGGTCAAATGAGGGTTTGAACAGAAGCTGAGTCGCTTGGAATAAACCTATATTTTACATAAGAAATAAACAGTAACTATCTGATATATATTAGATAATAAAATCGATCACCAAGACGCTAAGACGTCAAGGTTTGATTAGGTTCCCGCGTCCGCTTGTCTGCCGTACTGGCACAGGCGGCCGGGCGCGTCCGGAACGACGATCCAGGACCGACGATCCAGTCAGTCATGATTCTGGTCACGACTCTGTCAGCCGCCGCTGACAACCCTCGTCGGCCCCGGCCGACACGTTGACGCGCCCTGGACCGATACCGCCGCGCCAGCAGCTCCGGCACCATGCCCCCATGACCTACCCGCGCGCTCATATCGTCACCCCCGGCCAGCCGGGCTTCTACCACTGCATCTCGCGCTGCGTTCGCCAGGCCTGGCTGTGCGGCCGTGAGCCGCTCAGCGGCCGCGACCTCGACTACCGCCGTGCCTGGATCGAAGATCGCCTGCTCGAACTGGCCGAGATCTTCGCCGTCGCCGTCTTCAGCTACGCGGTGATGAGCAACCACTACCACGTCATCGTCCGGGTCGATCCCCATCTCGCCGAGCGCTGGTCGGACGAGGAGATCGCCCGCCGTTGGGTCCGGCTCTACCCGGCCCGTCGGAGCGGCAAGGTGGATGAAGCGGCCACCGAAGCCCGCTACCAGGCGCTATTGGCCCATCCGGATCGGCTGGCCGAGGTGCGCCGGCGGCTGGGCAGTCTGAGCTGGTTCATGCGCCGCTTGAACGAGCCGATCGCCCGCCGCGCCAATCGCGAAGACGAGCGCCAGGGGCACTTTTGGGAAAGCCGCTTCCAGTGCCAGGCCCTACTGGATGAAGCCGCCGTCCTGGCCGCCATGGCCTATGTCGATCTCAACCCGCAACGCGCCGGTATGGCCCCGAGCCTGATCGAATCCGACCATACCGCGGCGCAACGGCGCCTGAAAGGAGCCGAAGCCGAGCCCGAGACCTTAAAAGCACCGCTCGCCCCGATCGCCGGCCCGGCCCCGGCAGGGGTACTGCCGTGCAGCACCAGAGAATACCTGGCCCTGGCAGCGTGGACCGGGGAGCAGGTGCACAAGGGCAACCAACCCAAACCCGCCGGCCGCCAGCCTGCCGGCCCATCAAGCGTAAAAGTACTGCGCCGGGTGCATCTGAATGACCGCCAGTGGCTGTGGCAGGTGCAAGGCATTGGCAGCCGCTACTGGCGAATGATCGGTTTGCTGGGCAACCTCAAGATCAAAGCCCAAGAACTGGAACAACGCTGGCTGAAGGGCATCGGCAGCGCCCGGCGGCTGGCGTTGATGCAGACTTAGCTGTGGGATGAGCGGGCGGGATCAAGCCCGGTCTGTTGCCCCAACACATTGCTCCTAAACGATGACCCCGGGCCAGCGCTGCCCGGTGGTCGATCACGTCAGCAACGCCACAGCGCCATGATCGCCAGGTGTTTTTCTACGCTTTCACTATCCCTTTCGTCCCCGTTTTCTGAAGAAAGAACGAGTGACCTGTCGAGTGACCTGCCGAGGTAGGGCGGCAGAGTGGCCTGTTGGGTCGTTGTCGGGGTTATCGTGACTGTCCTCGATCGGCTGTTTCTGCTTCATCGCCGCCTGTTTCGTACCCGGATTCACTGCTGTCCCATAAACAGTTGAAAAAGATGGCCTGATTTCAACCCGTT
>DAITQM010000051.1:0-5016 GCA_036832975.1 Pseudomonadota bacterium
CCGATCGTCCCCACGTTCACGTGCGGCTTGGTGCGTTCAAATTTTGCTTTGGCCATCGAATCGACTCCACGATGAATGCGAAAAAAAACGGTGTAAGATGGTGCCCACAACTGGACTTGAACCAGTGACCTCTCCCTTACCAAGGGAGTGCTCTACCACTGAGCTATGCGGGCATCCGGACTCCGATCAGCGCCAGCGAACTGGAGCGGGTGAGCGGGATCGAACCGCCATCATCAGCTTGGAAGGCTGAGGTTCTACCATTGAACTACACCCGCGGCTAGCAACTAGAAACTGGAGACTGGAAAATCGAATCGAGCCGGCGCCAGTGGGTGGCTTGCCGCGTGCCCTATTTTCTTTCCAGTCTCCAGTCTCCAGTTGGTGGAGGGGGGAGGATTCGAACCTCCGAAGGTAGAACCAGCAGATTTACAGTCTGCCCCCGTTGGCCGCTTGGGTACCCCTCCGCGCAGGGAGCTTGCCATTATCTCTCAAAACCGGCAGGGGAGTCAAGAACGAGCCTGGTCCAAATCGAACAAAATCGGGCCACACCCAACGCGGATCCGGCCGCTCAGGCCGGCGGCCGGGCCAGCGGCATCAGCCAGCCGGTGATCGCATAGCGCGGCACGGTGACGTACGGCGCCACCGGCGAGACGCAGTGCAGCCGCGGGGTGCGGAACAGATTCAGGCAGTTGAAGCGCGGCAGCAGGGTCTCGGTGACGGCGCCGTCCGGGCCCAGCATTTGCAACAGCCCGCCCCAATCGGCCCGCCAATCGCGGGTCAGGCTGAGCACATAGGCGGCATAACGGATGCTGTCGTCGCTCTCGGCGTCGTCGTGGCGGGTCAAAAAATCGCCGGCCCGGTAACAGGTGGCCTGACCGTCGAGGCGCGCCACGCCGGCCTCGCCGGTGATCCGGCGCATGGCCGCCAACCAGTCGCCCCGGTTGATCAGTTCGAGCCACCGGTGCAGCGGCAGCGGCCGGGACTTGGGATCCAAGTACGACGAAACCAGCATATAAGTGCGGTACCGGAACTGGAAACGGCCGGCGCGGGCGATGGCGAAGATTTCTTCGTCGCGCCGTGCGTCATCGAGCCGGGCCGCACCGTCATTGCTCGGGGTCTGCCCGGCGGCCAGTGGCTGTCGGCGATTGCCGCCGGCGTCGCGATAGGCCAGGGACCACGGCACTTCGTGCTCCAGGGTAGAAAACAGCAAATCGGCGATATCAGGGCGCAGTATCCCGGGGATCTGCACCACGCCGCGGTTCTGGAATTCAGCGGCGTAGGGCGCGAGATCGAGTGTGGGATTCAACAACCCCTGTTCGAGCAGCGGCCAGCGACCGCTGAAACGCGACGCGCTCATCGCCGATCGACGTGCCGCCCGGCGGCACTCACGCCGAAGTCAAGCCGGCCGCGGCGAAACGACCGCGAAACTCGGCCAGAATCAGCGCGCTCGCCCCCCAGATCCGCCAGTTCTGGTAGTGCAATTCCGGCAAGCGGTAATGGCAACCGCCGCTGACGTGATCGCGGTTGGTAAACGCACTGTGCTCGAACAGGGTTTTCAGCGGTAAAACAAAGGCCGCAGCGACTTCGGCGGCGGCGAGGCGAAGTTCCGGCAGAGTCTCGACCAGTCCGACAACCGGCGTCAACCTGAATCCAGAAAGGGTCTCGATCCGGTCGAGATAGCCGAGCGGCCGCACTTGCTCGGCCGGCAACCCGATTTCCTCCTCGGCCTCGCGCAAGGCGGTGGCCACCGCCCCGGCATCGCCCATTTCGGCGCTACCTCCCGGGAATGCGACCTGTCCGGCATGGTGCGGCAAGTCCGCTTGCCGAACGGTCAACAATATGCCCGGCTCGGGCGTCAATACCAGCGGCACCAGCACCGCCGCCGGTCGCCGCCGGTCATTCACCTCCGGCACCGGCGGGGCATGCAGCGGCAGTGTCGAAAGCGGCTGATCCAGCGGGTGCAGCGTCGGGGCAAGATGGGTGCACCACCGGGCGGAACCGGCAACCCAGCGAGCGGGCAACTCGCTGATGATCCGGCGACGGGAAGCGACGCTCAAGCCGGCCCAGGCGGTGATTTCATCACTGTGACGCCAGCAGCCGAGACAATAACCGTCCGCTTCGAGCCGGCACACTCCGACGCACGGTGACAACCCGCCCGCAGCTTCCGATAACGCGGCGGCGGCCGGCATCAGATCATCCGCCGCTTTGTGCCTGCTTGGCTTCCGGCGGATTGATCTGCACCAGTTTGAGTTCGAAGATCACCGCCTCGTTGGGCCCGATCGGCGGGTTGCCGCGCGCCCCGAAGGCCATCTCCGGCGGCAGGTAGACACGCCAGGTGGCCCCTTCACGCATCAAAGGCAGCACTTCCTGCCAGCCCGGGACGGTGATGTCTTCGATTTTGAAGATCTCCGGCTGGGCGCGGGCGAAGGTGCTGTCGAATTCCCAGCCGTCCATCTTCGAGCCGCGGAAATGAATGCTCACCGCATCGGCCAGCTTCGGACGTGCCCCCTCGCCTTCTTCGATCACCCGGTACTGCACGCCGCTCGGCAGCGAGACGACGCCGGACTTTTGGGCGTTGTCGGCGAGAAAGGCGTTGGATTTGCGCTGGTTCTCTTCGGAAAGCTGCTTGAAGCGCTCGAGCTGTTCGGCCCGGATCTTCTGCTGTAGAGCACTCAGGATGGTCGCCATCTCCTCGCGCGGCACACTCGGCTCGGCCTCGCTGAAGGTATCGCGAATGGCGCGGATCAGTTGGTCGACATCGAGGTCGATATTCTGCCGCTTGAGGTTCATGCCCATGTCGTAACCGACGGCGTAACTCAGCTTGCTCTTGTCGGCCAGGGCATCGGCGGACTGCTGCGCCAGGGCCGGTCCGGCCAACAGCATCAGCGACAGCAGAAACAGATTGTGACGAGTCATTCGGGCTCCTCCGGAAACCTTGTATACCGCAGGCGGTTGCAGCCCGCGCCGCGGCCTGTATTGGGGTTGAATCACGCTATCGAGCGGGTCGCCATCCGCCGGACTGCCGCCGGATGGACATCCTACATAGTGTAACGTGATCGCCCTTTCCGGCGCCATCGGGTGCGCCGCACGGGCGGGCGGTAGTCAGACCCAAGCGCGTCTGACGGGTTCCTGGGCCGCTGCGGGCCGATCTGGCAGGATTCGCCAATGTTCGGGGCAAAGCGCCGGGTCGGCTGCGGCGACGGGCACCGGGCCGGTGCTCGACAAAGCGCCGCAACCCCCGCCGCACAAGGCCCGCCGCGCCCCACGTGGCGATTGGCACAACCGCTGCATCGACCAGGGCGACACTCAACTATCACCAGGAGATCGCGATGGGCATCTTTTCCAGACTGTCGGACATTATCAATGCCAACCTCAATGCCCTGCTCGAAAAGGCCGAGGATCCGGAAAAAATCATTCGCCTGATGATTCAGGAAATGGAGGACACGCTGGTCGAACTGCGTTCGGCGGCCGCCAAGTGCATCGCCGACCGCAAAGAGCGCAGCCGCCACCTGGCCCGCCTCGAACAGGAGCAGGGCGAATGGGCAGGCAAAGCCGAACTCGCGCTGCGCAAAGAACGCGAGGATCTGGCCAAGGCCGCTTTGCTGGAAAAAGCAGCGCTCGCCGAACGCTGCACGGCGATCGCCGCCGAATGCCACCATCTCGAAGAACAACAGCAGCGTTTCGACGAGGACATCGCCCGCTTGCAGGCCAAGCTGGCCGACGCCAAGGCCCGCCAGCGCACGCTGGTCCTGCGCCAGCGGCACGCCGGCACCCAGTTGAAGGCACGGCGCCAGGTCCACACCGAGAAAATCGACGATATGCTGTTCAAATTCGAATCGGCCGAACGGCGGATCGAACACCTCGAAGCCGAATCCGAGGCGCTGGAACTCGGCCGCCGCAACGTCGCCGGCGAAGAACTCGCCCGACTGGCCGACGAGGACAAAGTGGCCGACGAACTGGCCGCCCTCAAAGCCCGCTTAGCTAAAAGCCGCACGCCGGCCTCGCCGGCGAAGGAGTAAACGATGAGCGAAGTTTTCGGCATCATCTTCCTGACCGTCGTCGCGCCGATTTGGATTGTCTTCCATTACATCTCCAAAATGCGCGCCAACCGCGGTTTGTCGAGCGAAGACGAAAAAATGCTGAGCGAACTGTGGGAGTCGTCGCGGCGCATGGAGGACCGCATCCACAACCTCGAACGCATCCTCGACGCCGAGACGCCCGATTGGAGGCGCCACTCATGAACCACCGTCACGACCGCCCCGCTCCCGGCGACCGGATCAACCCGCACCGTTTGTACCGCAACCACGACGATCGCATCCTGTGCGGCGTCTGCTCGGGCATCGCCGACTACTTCGGCCTTAACCGGCGCGCCGTTCGGCTGGTGACGCTGATCGCCGCATTCCCGTTCACCCCGTTCGTCATCACCGGCTACATCATTTTGTGCCTCATTCTGCCGGTCAAGCCGCGCGATCTATACGCCACCCCGGAAGAAGAAACCTTCTGGCGCAAAACGACGATCGAACCCAAAAATACCTTCGGCGAAATCCGCCACCGTTTCCGTGAACTGGAAATGCGATTGCAACGCATGGAAGCCTACCTAACCTCCAAACGCTATGAAATCGACCGCGAACTCAAAGGCTCGTGATTCGGCGGGGTCACAATCCTCCGGCACAGCAGGGGACTTTTCCAGGTAGAGCCGCGCCAAGCTACGTTATATGCGAACCGCTCGCGAGCGGCAACCCGTTCCAGGAAGAGCTTGCTCCCAATCGTTGCATAGATTCCAGCTAAGCCCGATCCATTAGGCAGGCTTTGCTTTTCCGTTATTTATTTAGCCGATCAGTGACTCGGCTATTACACATTTCAAGAAGCTGGTTCGAAAGACGGGTGTCCTCCAATGATATTGGACCATTTTTAAATAACATTGCTCGTTCCTGATCGTTTTCAAATTTTCCCTTTAAGCTTTTTCACTGCTGTCCCATAAACAGCTGAAAAAGTAGGCCTGATTTCAACCCGTCTGGT
>DAITQM010000052.1:0-4736 GCA_036832975.1 Pseudomonadota bacterium
TGCACTCGCCAGCTTGACCGAGAATTCCGGGAATCTATGCAACAATTGGGTTAACATCCGGCAGGGGGCACGTCTCTTGCCGGCCGCAGGCGTCTGAAGGACCGGATGAATGATTCCGGGATCATCCCGGATCGGGTAAAATAACCCTCGCCGCCCGCTCCGCCGGGCGGTTCTTTTCGCAGCTTTTCCTGCCGAGTTTCCATGAGCCAATACGTTTACACCATGCTCAAGGTGAGCAAGACGGTGCCGCCCAGGCGCACGATCATCAAGGATATTTCGCTGTCGTTTTTTCCGGGAGCGAAAATCGGCCTGCTGGGCCTGAACGGCGCCGGTAAATCGTCGTTGCTGCGCATCATGGCCGGTATCGATACCGAGTTCGACGGCGAAGCCCGGCCGCTGCCGGGGATCAAGATCGGCTATCTGCCGCAGGAGCCGGCCCTCGACCCGGCCAAGGACGTGCGCGGCAACGTCGAGGAGGCGCTGGCCGAAATTCGCGGTGCCGAAAAACGTCTCGAGGAAATCTATGCCGCCTATGCCGAACCGGACGCCGATTTCGATGCACTGGCGGCCGAGCAGGCGACACTCGAAAACCGCCTGCTGCACGCCGACGCCCACCAGCTCGAACAAAAACTCGAACGCGCCGCTGACGCGCTGCGCCTGCCACCGTGGGACGCCAACGTGGCGCGCCTGTCGGGCGGCGAGCGGCGCCGTGTGGCGCTTTGTCGGTTGTTGCTTTCGGCCCCCGATATGCTGCTGCTCGACGAGCCGACCAACCACCTCGACGCCGAATCGGTGGCCTGGCTCGAACACTATCTGGCCGATTTTCCCGGCACGGTCGTCGCCGTGACCCACGACCGCTATTTTCTCGACAATGTCGCTGGCTGGATCCTCGAACTCGACCGCGGTTATGGTATTCCGTGGCAGGGTAATTATTCGTCGTGGCTCGAACAAAAAGAGCAACGTCTGGCACAGGAAGCGCGCGAGGAAGCGGCGCACCGCCGTTCGATCCAACACGAACTCGAATGGGTCCGGCAGGGCGCCAAGGGGCGGCAGGCGAAGAGCAAGGCCCGGCTCAGACAGTTCGAGGAGATGCAGTCGCGCGAATTTCAAAAACGCAACGAGACCAACGAGCTGTATATCCCGCCCGGACCGCGCCTCGGCGATCTAGTCCTCGATGCCGACGGCATCGGCAAATCCTACGGCGAGCGGGTATTGTTTGACGGCTTGAGTTTCAAGGTGCCGCCGGGAGCCATCGTCGGCATCATCGGCGCCAACGGCGCCGGCAAGACAACGCTGTTTCGGCTGATCGCCGGGGAAGAGCAGCCGGACCGCGGCACGCTGCGCCTCGGGACGAGCGTCAAGCTGGCCTACGTCAACCAGAGCCGCGCCGGACTCGATCCGGACAAGACCGTTTGGGAGGAGATCTCCGGCGGCGCCGATCTGCTCACCGTTAATGGTTACGAGATTCCGTCGCGCGCCTGGGCCGGCCGTTTCAATTTCAAGGGCGCCGATCAGCAAAAACGGGTCGGCGATCTGTCCGGCGGCGAACGCAATCGGCTGCACCTCGCCAAAGTGCTGCAAGCCGGCGGCAATTTGTTGCTGCTCGACGAGCCGACCAACGACCTCGACGTCGAGACCCTGCGGGCCCTCGAAGAAGCGCTGCTCGCCTGGCCGGGCACGGCGCTGGTCATCTCGCACGACCGCTGGTTCCTCGACCGGATCGCGACCCATATTCTGGCCTTCGAAGACGATGGGCAGGGGGTGTATTTCACGGGCAATTACCAGGAATACGAAGCCGACCGCCGGCGCCGCCTGGGCGGGGAGGCCGACCAGCCGCACCGCATCCGCTATCGGCGTTTGGATTGATCGCAGCCCGCCACCTGTTACCGGCTCCGGCTTGCAGCGCGTCCCGGATGGGAGTATGTTACTTGCTGGCGGTGGATGACTTTCATGCGTAAGTAGGCTCGATCATCCTCAAGCTTGGCGCTTTCGCTGATCACCGCCCGCTCGTTGCTCCGCCGGCGCATCCCTCCTAAAAACATGGCGCCGGCGGTTGACGAGCAAAGAGCAGACCAGCCGGCGAGCGGTGCGGCGCCCGTTGATTCGATCGGGAGCGCCGCCTGATCGCCGTCGAGATAAGGAAAACCCGCTTTCGACCTGGTATCGGCTAATGTTGTACTGGGTTTGGTGGACGTGCCTATGAGCGAGGACGCAGCGGTTTACGATTTCGGTCCTTTCCGGATCGATACGGCGTTGTATCGCCTGTTGCGTAACGGCGAGGCGGTCGAAATCGAAAATAAGGTTTACGAGCTGTTATTGCTGTTGGTCACCAACCGGCACCGCGTCGTCGGCCGCGACGAGATTCGAAAACACTTGTGGGGGCATGAATTCACCAGCGAATCGGCGATTGCGCAGTGCGTGATGAAGCTGCGTCGCGCGCTGGAGGCCGAAGGCGAGGCGGGGGAGGTGATCGAGAACATCCGCGGTATCGGCTACCGCTTCGCCTGGCGGGTGGCCGAACAGCGCAGCGGCGATCATGGTGAGGGCAAACACCAAAGTGTGTCGTTGGTACCGCCCTATCAGGAACGGCTCTTGCCGCGGCTTTGGCCCTTGTCGTTCATCGCCCTGTTAGGCATTTTTATCCTGGTAATCGTGACCTGGCCGAGCCGCTTGCCGGAACAAGCCGGTGTGGCGGAGCCGGCGGCTGCACCACCGCCAACATCGGCGGCGATGCTGGTGATCCTCCCGATCCAGATCAGCGGCGGTGGCGATTTGTTGTCCTGGATGCGCTACGGCGGGGTGTCGCTGATCCGCGAGGTGGTGACCCGCGTCAGCCGGCTGGACGTGCTCGATACCGCCGCCGCGGTCGGCCTCAACACGGATGGTGCCGCCGGCGATGACGAATTGTTGCGCCTGGCCGCGCAACTCGGTGCCGACCGGGTCGTGGCCCCGGTGTTGTGGCGCGAAGGGAAAGCTTACGTTTTACAAGCCCGCTTGCTGGCCCCCGACCGGAACACGATGACAATGACGGTCCGTTCGGCCAATTCCTACGACGCGCTCATCGAACTGGCCTTGAACATCGCGGCATCCAGTGAAGGATTGTCACTCGATGTCACCGCGGCCGGTGTCGATCGCTTGGCAGTCGATGAAAGGATGCGTTACATCAGCGCGCTCTACGCGGTGAACGCCCATCGCTGGCGGCGTGCCGAGGGGGAATTGACGGCGCTGTTCGAGATGCGTCCGGACTTTATGCCGGGCCAATTGCTGTACGCCGAAACCGAACTGGCGCTCGGCAATGCCGAAGCGGCGCGCGCCGCCGCCGAGCGGGTGGCGGCCACCGACTCGCCGCCGTACCGCGTGTACGCTACGGCGCTGGCCGCCGAGGCGCTGACTTGGCTCGGGAGAGCCGACGAGGCTGAGTCCATGCTGGTCGATCGCGAGCGGCACGGCACCCCGGTGCCGGACGATGCGGCCTATTTGCAACTGGCCTGGGCGTCGCTGCACGCGGCGCGCGGGGCAAGCGAAGCGGCGATCGCTTCTCTCAACGCGGCGCGCGAACATTTCCGGCGCAGCAACCGCCTGCCGGACATCGCCGAAACGTATCTGCGCGAAGGTGATCTGCATCTCGAACGGGGGGAATACCTGCAAGCCGAAGAGCTGAGCGGCCGCGCCTTGACACTGGCCGCGGCGCTGGGTGACCGGATTCTCGACGGCCGCTCGCGGTTGCTGCGGGCCCGGACGTTGCTGGCGCAGGGCCGCTTATCCGCCGCTGCCGCCGATTTTGCCGGCGCCGCGCAGGTCCTGGCCGATATCGACGAACCGGCGGTCCACCTTTGCCTGCTGGCCGGCCAGGGCAGCGCCGCACTGGCCGCCGGCGATTTGACCGCCGCCGCGCGCCGGGCCGCAGATACTGCACCGTGGGTCGAGCAGGTCCGTGCTGCAACTTTGCCGTACTGGCAGGTCGGTGGCAGGCCCTTTGCCTGTCTGGGGCTCGATGCGGTGGTCAAGTTCTACACAGGTGTCGCGGGTAATGCGTGGGTCGCGATGAGCCGTCTGCTGTCGCCGGCGGCAGCGCCGTCCGAGCCGGGCCTAATGGAGGTCCGTCTCTATCAGATCCACCTGGCGGCGCAGCCAGGTATCGATGTCCCACCCGATACCGCGGCCGCCTGGGCCGGGCAACTCGCCTGGCCGGCCGTCTCGGTCGAACTGCGACACAGGATCGCGCTGGCCCGGGCTGAATTAGCCTACGGCGGCGGTTCGGGAGGCGAAGAAGCGGCCGGGATTCTGCGTGCCGCCGTCGATGAGGGCACGCCGGCCAGTCGGGTCAAGGCGCATCTGATCGCCAACCTGATCTGGCTTTTAAGCACCCAAGGCGATCTCGACACTCCCGCCTCCTTGCTCGCCGCGTTGAACGGCACGCCGTTGGCCGATTATTGTCCGGTGGTGATCGCCCGCGCCCGGTTGCTCGCCGCCGGCGGCGAGCCTGAAACGGCCGCGGCGCTACTCGACCGCTGCCCCGGTATGTGGCAGTCGGGCCTGTTCCGCTTTATCGGCGAATGGCGCGCGCATCTGCGACAGAACCCGACCGCCGCCCCGCCCACCTTGCCTTACCTGCTGCCGTACTATTGAAATTGATTCCTTTCACACCGCCTTGTCCCCCGCTTGCGGGGGAAGGTTAGGACATAGGCGCTAACTTAAGGAACAAATATGCTATACTCCGCGCATGCGATACGAAG
>DAITQM010000053.1:0-3827 GCA_036832975.1 Pseudomonadota bacterium
GGGGGGTGGGGGGGGGGGGGGGGGGGGGGGGGGGGGGGGGGGGGGGGGGGGGGGCGGGGGCTGCCCCGGGGGTGGGGTCTTGTGCCGCGGCGGGGGGCCGGCCTCCGGCGGCCGGTATTTCGCCGGCCGGATGGTATACGGCTGGTGCGGCCCGCCCGAATCCGTCAAGGGACCAATCCCGGCGGTTCGTCATCGGGCGCGGCGCGGGCGGTGTCGGCGGCCGGCGGTGGCCCGTCCGCTTCGGCGATCTGGGCGAGCAACTCGCGCCATTCGCGGTATTGCTCCTCGGCCGAACCGCTCAGGCGTACCGTGCGGTCCTGCAGTTCCAGCGTTTGTGGCTCAACTTCAATGCTCAACGAACGGGCCATCTCGCGCAGCGACTCGACATGAATGTTCTGCTGCCGGCCTTTGTCGATCCCGCTCGACAAGGCGTAAGCACCGCCGATAATCGCGGCGGTCGAGGCAACTTGTCCAGCGCTGCTGTTGGATTTCGCCGCTCCGACCAGGCCGCCGATGATCGCCAGAATGCCGATCGCCTTGCGGCTTTGCGCCTGGCGGCGGATTTCGTGCAGATCCTGCAATTCGCGATAACTCTCGGCCCGGTATTGCGCATAAGGCGACTGCATCTGCTGATAAAAATCGCGGTAGTACTGGTCGAGCACGTCGATCAGCCGCGCATCGCGTTCGGCGGCCAGCGCGATTTCGCCGCCGAGCGGGTCGTCTGCGCCAGGCAACCGTTTAACGTGTGTAATGCCGCCACGTTCTTGCAGATAGGGTGCGTAATGTTCCGGCGCCAGCAACGCCGCGAACTTGAGTTCGGCGACCTGCTGGATCTCTTGTTTATCGGCGGCGGGGAGCCGCGCCCGCTGGCGGACCAGGTCGTTGGCGATCCGGTGGTAGACGTCGAGGAACGGCGTTTCGGGCGCCGCCCGGGGGTCGGCGTAATCGGCGGGGTGCGCTGGTGCTTCGTAGTCGCGGTCGAGCCAGATATGGCCGGTGGCATCGATGGCAGTGATGTGCAGTTTCAATACCTCGCCGTTCGAGTCGATGATGCGGCCGGCGATTTCGAGTTCGGACGACGGCATGGCGTCCGGCACGACACGGACGTCACCCCATTGGCCCGATGCCTCCAGGACACGGCGCAATTGGTAGGGCATGTAACGCGCTTCGGCCTGCCGGATATCGGCAAACACCGCTTCGAGATCGGGGTAGTCCGAATCCTTCGGCACGTCGGCAGCGAAGACCCGAATGTTGACATTGAGCACATCGGCCGGCGGTAGTTCGGTCGTCGCCCGTTGCAGGGGGGTGAGCGGCGGCGCGGCTTCGTTTTCCGCGGTGCGCGGCGCCGCGGCGCAGCCGGCGAAGAGCAGCGCCGGCAGCAATAAAATCGCGGTGCGGCCGGCGGTCGGGCGCTGTTCAGCGTTGGGCATTTTTGTAAGCACGATATTCTTCCCACAGTTTGGCGCGCAACTCCGGGTCGGTCTCGTTTTCGGCCGCCTCGCGCAGTTGGCGGGCGACGATATCGTCATCGCTGCCGGTGGGAGTGCCCGGTGGCGCCGAGAAACGACCGCCGCCGCCGCTGCCGATCGAACCCTGGCGGCCTGGGCCGCGGCGTTCGCCGCCGGCGGCGGATGGTGCGCCCGTTTCCGGGTCGCTACCGAGCGCCACGCCGGCCATACCGCCGCCCTGTTGCGCAGCTTGTTGCGCGGCCTCACGTTCGCGGGCCAGACGAGCATCGAAGCGGTCGAGCGATTCCAGATAACGGCGCGCCAGTTCGGCTTCGCTTTGCGCCTGGAGAGCGGAGTCCGGCTGCTTTGAGCCTGAATGGGCCGTTTCGGTTCCCGCCGCCTGGCGGGCCAGTTCCTGGGCGGCGGCCGCTGACTTTTGTGCCGCCAGACGGGCCGCCTCGGCTGCCGCCGCCATCCGCCCGGCATCGGCGGCATAAGCCGCCTCGCGTGCCGCTTGCGTTGCGGCTTGCTTGGCCTGCCCCGCCGCCTGCTCGGCACGCTCGGCCGCCGCCTGGGCGATCGCGGCTTGCGCGATAGCGGTCCGCGCCATTGCCGCCTGTTCCTCCGTGGTCTGAACCATCGTTGTCTTCGCCGCGGCGGATTCGGCCGACCCGGCCGGCGGCGAGCGGTTCTCTTCGGTCTCGGCCCCCGGCGCCGGTGGTGGACCGCCCTGCGGCGATTCGCTTCCAGTCGCCGGCTCCGACACTCCGGTTTGCGGCGATCCTTGTGGCATTGCGGTGGCCGCCGTTTCGGCCGCAGCACGCGCCGCTTCGGCTTCGGCCGCGGCCTGCTGCGCCGCTTTCGCTTGCAGCGCCGCGGTGCGCAACGCCTCGATAGATGACGCGGGAGATGCCTGCGCGGTGCCGGCTTCCGCACCCGCCGCTGCGGCGGGTTGTTGGGCCGCCGCCTGTTCCGGTGGGGCAGCGTGTTCCGGCGTTTCCGCTGGCGGCGCCGACGCTTCAGGTTGCGCTTCGGCCTGCTGGGCCTGCTCTAGCTCTTGCTCTTGCTCCTGCTTCCGGTCTTGGGCCTGCTGTTCGGTCTCCTGTTTCGATGGCGCGGTCCGCGCAGTTTCAGGTGGCGGGGTGGTCTTCGGCGGCGGCTCCGAGGGCGGCGGTTTCGGCGGCGGCGTCTGACAGCCGGCCACGATGAACACCAGCGTCGCCGGCAAAACCCAATGTAAAACCCCGGGTAAAACCCCGGCCAGGAACCGGGCGCCGGCCGACCTCCGCCACAACCCAAAAGCCAATCTCATATCGCCGCCCATCATCGCGCCCGCTCGCTGCAGCAAAATCTCATCATACCCAATCCCACCGCCACCGGTGGTCATCGGGAAATGCAGCGCTTATACTTTCTTGACGCTGACGCTGACGCTGTTCAACGACGGCCTTCGGCGATCGTTATCGCGGCCATGGATGCGGCACTTCGTGTGGGAGATTAGCAGGTTGTTGAAAGCGCCATCCTGGCGTTTTTCAACGTCGCTTGCGAAAGGCGCGACTTTCGCTGCGCTCCCGAAATCAGCCGCTAAGGAGCGCCTGATTTCGCCGGGCCATCCGTGGCCCGGATTAGCAGGCTGTTTTTCAACAGCCTGCTAGTGATGTGTTGCGTCGTGCCGTGAATGTAGAAAGTACAAGCACAACAGGAGCGTTCGTCATGTCCAATTCGTTGTCATCCAGCCCATCCAGCGCCACCTGTCTGCGTGCAGCGCACAGGCCGGCCGGCCGCGCCACGGGCCGCCGTTGCCGCCGCGGCGGCCAGGGGGTTGAACGAGGGAGTGGACGAAAGCGCGGACGAGCGCATGAACGAACCGCGCTGGCCTTGGCGGTCTCGGCCGCGCTGCTCAGCGGCGGCATTGCCGGCAGCGCCCAGGCGCAAGCCTTCCCGCCGGTGGTCCAGCTCAGCGCGCTCGATGGCACCAACGGCTTCAAGCTCGACGGCGAGGCGGCGGGCGATAATTCCGGTGTTTCGGTCGCGGCCGCCGGCGATCTCAATAGCGACGGCATTGACGATCTGATCGTCGGCGCTCTGTTTGCCGACTCCAACGGCAACTATAATTCCGGGCGCAGCTATGTGGTGTTCGGCCGAAGCACGGGATTTACCTCGCCGTTGCCGCTATCCGATCTCGATGGCACGAACGGCTTTAAGCTCGACGGCGAGGTGGTGGGCGATGGTTCCGGCCGTTCGGTCGCGGCCGCCGGCGATGTCAATGGCGACGGCATTGACGATCTGATCGTCGGCGCTTCGGGCGCCTACCCCAACGGCGGTTTTTCCGGGCGCAGCTATGTGGTGTTTGGCCGAAGCACGGGATTTACCTCGCCGTTG
>DAITQM010000054.1:0-3316 GCA_036832975.1 Pseudomonadota bacterium
AAACGGGTTGAAATCAGGCCATCTTTTTCAACTGTTTATGGGACAGCAGTGATTGAAGCTAAATTCTTCCGGATTGGATCGGCGCTGGTGGTGCGTGTAAATGCCGCAGAGTGAGCAGAAGTAGTGCTTCGCAGTCTTCGTATTGAACTGGTACAGCGTCAGGTGCTCCTCGCCTTGAAGGATTCTCAGCCCGGAGAGTGGAACTGAGGCGACGATCGCCCCCCTGCGACGGCACATTGAACAAGTGCAATGGCGTGGGTCTACGAGCCCATTGGGTAGGGTCAGTTCCAGCGTAAGCGGTTATTCTACGCCGTTATTTTCTGATGCGGTCGATATCGGACAATAGGGGGTTGGCGGCGAATGTTTGTTTCCAGACTCGGGGGGTGAGGTCTTCGACTTTGTTGGCCGGGTGTTGGCTGATGCGCTGGAGGACATCGACGAGGTAAGTGTCCGGGTTGACGCTGTGCAGGCGGCAGGTGGTCATCAGGCTTTGGATGATGCCGACGTGCCGGGCGCCGAGTTCGGTCCAGCAGAACAACCAGTTCTTCCGGCCCATCGGAATCGGGCGCAGGGCGCGTTCGAGATGGTTGGTGTCGATCGGCACATCCGGTTCGCCGAGAAAGACGTTCAGTTCTTCGACTCGTTGCAAAGCGTATTTCAGCGCTTTGGCCAGAGGGTTCGTCGGCACCAGGTCCGGCCGCTGGCACTGCCGGTCGCACCAGCGCCAGAACTCGGCAACGAGCGGCGCGCTTTGGGTCTGCCGCAGCGTCAGCTTGGCCTCGCCGGTCAGGGATCGCTCGCGAATCTCGCTCTCGATGCGGTACATTGCGCCGATGATCTCCAGTGCTTCGCCGGCGGCGCCCGGTTCAATGTCCTTGGCCCGCTCGAACTGCCGGCGGGTGTGCGCCCAGCAGTTGGCCGCCGTCACTTCCGGACGATGGGCGGCGTATTGTCGGTAGGCGGCATAACCGTCGGTCAGCAGCACGCCTTTGAAGTGCTCGCCGAGGGCTTTTTTGACCACCTCCGCGCCGCGCGTCGGCGAGTAGATGAAGCTGACTTCATCGTCTTGGCCATAGATCGGCCAATACCAGCCCTGGTGCATCTTGCCTTTGGTTTTGTGACTCGGCCCGGCCCGGATCGGCGTCTCGTCCATGGCCAGCACCCGGCTTTGCAGTTGGTGCCTCAGTTGCGCCTCATAGAGGGGCGCCAGCAACTCGATCGACCGCTGCACCCACTGCGTCAGCGTCGCCCGCGCCAGCGTGATCCCAACTTGCTGCAACTGCTGGTGCTGGCGGTACAGCGGCAGGTGATAGCAGAACTTGTCGACCAGCATGCCGGCCAAAAAGCTGACATCGACAATGCTCTGATCCAGGATGTTGGCCGGCGCCGGCGGCGTATGGATCGCCTCATCGCGCTTGTCTTTGACCACCAGACGCACGTACTTGAGCACCACATAGCTCGCCCGCCGCGCCAGACGGTGGCTGACCTTCTCGCCTACCACCTCGCGGTGCTCGGGCGGAATCGCTTCGCTCTCGGGGCTCGACACCTCGATCGTCTCGACCGGCACATCCGGACCAAAGCGCAATCCCGTGTCGGTCACCGCCGCCAGGCGGTCTTTGTGCCGCCGGCGGCGGTATGTGATTTCCTCGGTCGCTACCGGTGCCTCGGGCTTGGGCAGCGCACTGAACAAAAGACCTTGGTCCGGATTGTCCCCGACCAGCCGCTTCTCGGATTTGCGCCCGAACAACTGGCGCTTCAGCCATTCATAGTGTTGCGTGATCTGCGCCAGACGCTCGCGCAGCGAATGAACGGTCTGTTCCAGCGCCGCATGGTCCGCAATCAAACGTTCGACAAACTCGGTATCATAAGAAGCGGCATCATGAGGGGCGCTGTCCGGACGAGAATTCATGCGCGTATTTTAGCACCGATTGCGGAATATGACAACCCTCCGGGCGCTGAAATCGTTTGTAACGGCGCACCCGATCGACCTCGATCCCGGCCAGCAATAAGCGTAGATCAGTCATACTCAATGCCTGCTTCGCACCGCGCTCCGGCACTACACGAAACCGCCCCCGCTCCAGCCGCTTGCTCCACAGACAATACCCGTCACCATCAAAATACAACACCTTGACCTGCGTCAACCGGCGGTTGACAAAAACAAACAAATGCCCGGCCAGCGGATCCTCGCTCATCTGCTGCTTCGCCAAGGCCGCCAGCCCGTCAAACTGCTTGCGCATATCCGTCGCCGGACCATACAACCACACCCGCACCCGGCCCTCCGGAAAAAACATCATTCAACCCCGCGCCGCAAGCGCAGGCACACCCCGCCGCCCAACTCCAACTCGATCGTCCAGCCGTGCTCTTGTTTCCCGGACGACCCCAGTTCGATCCACGGCGCAACCGCCGGAACCAATCTTCCGTCTGTACCCCGATCAGCCGCCAACCGCTTCTTCCACAGCGCAAACGTACTCGGCGCAATCCCCTCCCGCGCGCAAAAGGCCGCCTGACCAAGACCACTCGCCCCCTGCCGCGCAAAAATCCCACGCCAATCGACCACCGAACGCCGAATCCACCGCTTTCCGGTTACACTCATGCCCAATCCTCCTGTCATAAATACAGGACGACAGGTTACCGGGTAATTTGGAACGTGGGAAGTACGGCCGGGAATGATCGCTTACGTTCCAGCTGCACTGCCCCGCAATGGCAGGATGCTTTGTGTATCGGATTGATCTTCAAGGATCTACTTCCTCCGCTGCATAACGCCCGCAACACCGGACAATTTTGTGCGCAGCGGAAAATTGTTTCGAGTGCTTGCGATTGTTATGCACTTAGATCACTCTGCAATTCATAAAATATTTGGTCAGCCCCCCAAGCCTGCGCCGCAGTGAAGGCTAACTTTCTTTTCTGATTACTGGTAAGTTCTTGGCCTGGTTTATACCCCAAATCATGATTTGCCTCGCTCCACGCGTGTTGAAAAAGAGTTTTTATTTGTAATTCAAAAAATTTGGGAACCTTTTTTCTATCGACATCATCATCGATTACATCTTCTGGGAGTAAAAGCACATAGTGCTTGCCCACATACCCAAATTCACTGTCAGATTCGGGCACTAAGTCTTGTTTCTCAATCGGTCGATAATAATCTTCAATCTCTTTTTCGACCAAAGCCACATCACTTAAATAAAAAACAATAACCCTAGCACCTATTTGGTCTTGAATTTGCGCTAGAGGGTTACTGTATTTGGGATTGCCGTTCTCTTCCTTGAGCTACTGTCAAGTCTGGTGTATGGGCATTGCCTAATCAAGCGGCGGCCTTCCT
>DAITQM010000055.1:0-3250 GCA_036832975.1 Pseudomonadota bacterium
CCGAGTCTACAGAAAGCCTTTGTATTCGCGTGAAAGTTTATGGGACAGCAGTGAGCTTCAATATCGGCTGTCTAGACGGAGTGGACAATCCGTTTGAGCTTGAGCCTGTCCGAGTCATGGACGGAATTAACCATCCCAGAGATTGGAAGGGAGCCGGTGCATAACGAATAAGGTTATTGAGACTTGCATAAATCACGAATGGATGTTGGAGCGGCTGTAGCCGCTAAACCCTGTGGAATCGCAGCTGAAGCCGCTCCCGCGGCTTCCACGTTTGTTCACGATTTCCGCAAGGTTCAATAGATCGTGCGAGCGCAGCGAGCCACGATCTTAACCGGTAGTTGAACAAGCCCGGTCGTGACGAAGAGGGGTTCTTTATAGAAGCAAACAAATCGGTTTGCTTTGAGGCGAGCAGTCGCGGGTTTTGATGCGTTGTGTTTTCTCAGGCCGAGCGCGGCCGTTGGCTTGTTGTCAAGCCGGCGCGGTCAGGCGCTTTTTGTCATGGCTGGTTCCGCATTCACCATGTCAAGCGAGCCACGGGTGGTGTCGTGCCTCGGTGGTCTATCCGGGTTGCCAGTGCCGGCGAATAATCAATGTGATATGCATGGGGCTGCCGCAGTCGGGACAGGTGGGTTTGGGCTGCACCAGTCCGAGCAGCTTTTTGGCGTTCTCGCCACGCCCGACCCGGCGACAATTGGCCACCCAACTGTTCGAGTTCCAGACGATCCGGGCAGCAATCGAACCAAGCCGAAATCCGCCGCACCGCGGGCATAGGCCTCGATGGTCTTGTCGCTCATGCCCTGCAATTTCAGGGACCGAAGGTGTTTCAGGTACAGTTCGTCGAACCGTTTTTGCTCGGATTTGTTCATGGTGGTAAACTCCTTGAAAACGCGCCCCGATTGGGCGCCGGTCAAGGATTGCACAGAATGAATGGGGTTTTCTGCCGCGGAGCGGCTTCGTTCAACGAGTCATTGCAGCCGACCGCCTTCGGCGGCGGCTGAATTCCAACGTTAGACGGCCGAGATAGCCGAACGCATATCGGAGGACATCATGGCGAAGAAGAGTGCGAGCACGACGAAGAGGAGCAGCGATAAGAAGTCCCGAGTGCGTTGGCCGTTCCCACGGACCACTCTCGAAGAAGCACTCAAGATTTCCTATGCGATCAAGGACCATAACGGTGGTAATCCGTGGGAGCCGGAGGAGATTCGGAAGGCAATCGGAGCGGGCACCGGCGGTAACGCCTTTTTCTACCTCACGGCAGCTTCCAGGGATCACGGCCTAACCATCGGTACAAACGCTGCTGAGAAGATTGCACTCACCGACCTGGGTCGAGAGTTGGTCTACGCGCCCAATCCAGAGGCCGAGAAGGCCCTGAAGATGCGGGCCTTCCTCGCCATCGATGTCTTCAAGCGTGTCCTTGAGTACTACAAGGGCAGCAACCTTCCGGAGATGAAGTATCTCGGAAACACTCTCCAGAAGGAATTCGATCTGGCACCCGACACTCACGAAGAATTCTCGCGGACGTTCCGCGAGAACTGTCAGTACCTCGGGATCACGTCCGGTATCCCCGCTTCAGGCGCGGACATCGAAGTCGACGCGGCCACTCTAACCACCCCCGACACGGTGACCTTGGCCGAGGCTGGTGGAGCCTCGAAGCTTACGGCGTTCGTGATCATGCCGTTCGTAGAGCGCGACGCAAAGCATCCTTTTGGTTTTTTCGCGGAAGTTCTGCGGAGCCTTATCACGCCAGCCGCAAAGGCGTCGCAGTTCACCGTAAGGACGGCCAACCGGCAAGGAAGCGACCTGATTCAGTCGACCATCATCAACGATCTCATTGAGGCCGACCTCGTGATTGCTGACCTGACCGAGCACAACCCCAACGTGATGTTTGAACTGGGCGTGCGGATGGCCGAGGACAAGCCGGTCGTGCTCATCAAGGCCCAGGGCACTGGCCCGTTGTTTGACGTCGACAATATGCTCCGCGTATTTGAGTACAGTCCCAACCTCTGGCAGACGACAATCGAGAAAGACATGCCCAGTCTTCGCGAGTTCATCAAGGGGACGTGGGACAACCGAGCGTCTGAGAAATCGTACATGAAGATACTCCGCGGTGCGAAGGCTAAGGCCGTCTAACAACAGCATGCATCGGACGGCGCTGCGCGCCGCCGCTGATGCTGAGCGTTGTCGCGCCGAGCAAGCTCGTCGTATCTTGCAGGGTGAAAGTCCCTGTCGGGTAATGGTTAGCCCCCCACCCGTATCGAGTCTTGGACCTGTGGTGGAGTGCGGAGTCATGACACTTGGCTTCGAGTTATACTGGCGCCTGGACTGGAGAGGAGAGCGAGGGTCATGAAGCGCACGGCGCGCAAGAAGCTGCAAAGCGTCAAGCGGCGGATGAAGGCGTGGATCCGGTCGAACCGTCATCTGCGGGGGCGCCAGATTATACTGGAATTGAACCGTAAACTGATGGGACACGACAACTACTTCGGACTGCGGAGCAATGAACAGTCGCTGTACTGCTTCTACTCCTGGACGATTCAGTGCGCATTCAAATGGCTCAATCGGCGAGGTGGGAAGCGGAGCAGCTTTAACTGGGCACAGTTCAGTGCAGCTCTGGAGAAGTTGAAAGTGGCTTTACCCCGGACAACTGAGAAGCGGCGTGAGCATGTGGCCTTTGTATAACAACGCGTTCGTCGCGAAGGCGAGTACAACCGAGGAACCGGATGCGGGAAAACTGCACGTCCGGGTCTGTGCAGGGGGCTCCCGGTAACGGGCGTTCCTACTGCGAGAGGCATAATGAAATGAAAACTCCCGTTCACTTTAATATGGAGATACGGTTTCATTTCAAAGAGTATGGAGAAAATAGACGTAAGTGGTTTGGCGTCGGTGAAGATCATCATCGAAGGGTTCCGGTGGAAATGGATGGGGTCGAAGGATTGAATACGGTGGGGATGTGGTTTCAGGAATCAGGGAGATACGAAGAAAATGATCGAGCTATGGTCCAGTGTTCAGCGATTGCTCCTCAGTTGTTCTACGGCAATATAGAGGTTGGAACAAAAGGCCGTCTATGGGACGGTGGATTCTTTGCGGATGTGGAGATTACTGAAGTTATGTATGAAAATCTCAGAAAAGATGCCCAACCAGGTACTGCACCGGACGCCTTCGGCGCAGGTGAGTTTTAAGGTTATGTGAACCATTTTTGGTCACTGCTGTCCCATAAACTTTCACGCGAATACAAAGGCTTTCTGTAGACTCG
>DAITQM010000056.1:0-3234 GCA_036832975.1 Pseudomonadota bacterium
CTCGCCAGCTTGACCGAGAATTCCGGGAATCTATGCAACAATTGGGTTAACCCATATAAGGAACCCTCATGCACAATCGATGCAACCTTGGACACAAGCTGCTGACCTGTGCCGCACTTGCGGCGCCGCTGCTCCTCGCCGCCTGCCACGGTGCGAATGAACCGGCCGTGCCGGCGCCGGCCGCCGAAGAAATCCCCGTTGGCCGGCTGCCGCACAGTGTCGTGCCGGTCGAATACGACTTACGGTTGACGATCGACCCCGCCGCCGATCGTTTCACCGGACAAACGCAGATCACGCTCGATTTCGCCGAGTGCCGCAGCCTGCTCTGGCTGCACGGCAACCGGCTGGCCGTCGAGCATGCCGCATTGCAGACCGCCGACGGCCAGACCATCGCCGGCGCCTGGCGGCAGGTCAACGACGACGGGGTGGCGCGCATCGACCTCGACACCGCCTACGGCCCCGGCGCGGCGACGCTGGTCATCGACTACAGCGCGCCGTTCGACCAGGCACTCGAAGGCTTATACAAAGTGGTGGAAAACGAGATTCCCTACGCTTTCACCCAGTTCGAGGCAATCTCGGCCAGGCTGGCGTTCCCCGGGTTCGACGAGCCCGGTTTCAAAACGCCCTATACCGTCCGCATCACAACCCCGGCGGCCAACACCGCGATCGCCAACGCCCCCGAAACCGCGGTCGAAGACAACGGTGACGGAACGTTGACGCACGTTTTCGCCCGCACCGAACCTTTGCCCACCTATCTTGTCGCCTTCGCCGTCGGGCCGTTCGACGTGGCCACGGGCCCGCACCTCAACCGCGGCTACCCGGCGCTTTGGCGTTATCTCGAAGCGCACGACCCGCGCGACGTCGCCGCGGCACTGGCCGCCGTGCCGCCGTCGCCGGCCGGCGAAGTGCCGCTGCGCGCCGTTGCCGCCCAAGGCAAGGGCGCCGATCTGGCCTATGCCCTGGACCAGACGCCGTCGATCGTCCATGCCCTCGAAGGCTATTTCAATATCCCCTACCCTTACGCCAAGCTTGACGTACTGGCGGTGCCCGATTTCGCCGCCGGGGCGATGGAAAACGCCGGCGCCATCACTTACCGCGAGGGTTTGCTGCTGCTCGACGGGCACGCCACGGCGGAACAGATCCGCCGTTATGAAAGCGTCCATGCCCACGAACTGGCGCACCAATGGTTCGGCAACCTGGTCACGCCCTACTGGTGGGACGACATCTGGCTCAATGAAGCTTTCGCCACCTGGATGGGGGCGACGGCGCTCGACCGCCGCGATCCGCATGCCGGCTTCCGGCTCGATCTGAAAGCCCGGGCGCTCGGCGCGATGGCCGTCGACAGCCTGCAAAGCGCCCGCCAGATCCGCCAGCCGATCCTCAGCAACCACGATATCGCTTCGGCCTTCGACGCCATTACCTACAGCAAAGGCGGCGGCGTACTGTCGATGTTCGAAAGCTACCTCGGCCGCGAGCCGTACCGCCGCGCGATCCACGATTACCTCGAAAAGTACGCCTGGGGCAACGCCGGGGCCGACGATTTCATCACCGCCCTCAGCCGCGCCGCCAAACCCGAGGAACGCGACACCGTCGCCGCCGCCTTCCGCTCGTTCATCTCACAGCCCGGCGTGCCGCACCTCGAGGTCGGCATCGAATGCGGCGCGGAAACATCTACGCTCAATATTAGTCAGAAACGCTATCTGCCGCTCGGCAGCAAAGCGCCGACCGCAGCGCAGTGGATCATCCCGGTCTGCCTGCGGACACTCGCCGGCGCGCCCGACTGCCGCCTGCTCACCGAACCCGAAGCGCGCTGGGAACTGCCGGACGCCTGCCCGGCGGCGGTGATACCCAACGCCGAAGGCGCCGGCTATTACCGTTGGCACCTGAACGGCGGGGCCTGGCCGGCACTGATCGCCGCCCTGCCCGACTTGCCGCCGGGCGAACAGATGTCGCTGGCCGACAGCCTGGTCGCCGCGTTCGAGGCCGGCAAAATCGAATTTTCGACCTTTATCGACGGCATCGGTAAAGTCGCCGATCAACCCAACCATTACGTCGCCAGTCTGCCGGTCAATACACTGGACGACCTGGTCGAAAACCTGAGCGAGCCGGATACATCCGCTGCCCTCAAGCGTTCGCTCCTGACAATTTACGACGGTCAGCTCGAACGCCTGGGCCTTGCCGCGCAGGACGATTACCAACTCGCCGCACTGCAAAGCGAGCTGTTGGCGTTCCAAACGCTAACCTTAGATAGCAACGCCTACGATACGAAATTATTGCAGTGGGCAGCGGCCTATCTCAACCATCCAGACGACCCCGACCTGGCGATCAACCTCGGGGTCATGGATACGGCGCTGGCCCGGGCGCTGCGCCTGGCCGGCGCGGCGCTTTACCCCCGGCTCGAAGCCATGCTCGGCGCGGCTCGCGATCCGGCGTTGCGCAACCGCTTGATTGCCGCGCTCGGCGCCGTGACCGACGCTGAACTGGCCGGCAAAGTCCGCGACCTGGCCCTCTCGGACAAAGTGCGCAACAACGAAGCGATTCAATTGATCGCCCGGCAATTCGGTCAGCCGGCCACCCGCGACGCCGCCTGGCAATGGTTGCAGACCCACATCGACGCCCTGCTCGAACGCATCCCGCACTGGCGTCAGGGCAACGTCGCGCAATTGACCGCCGGTTTTTGCACGGCGGAAAAACGCCGGGAAATCGAAGACTTCTTCGCCCCGAAAATCACCGCCCTCGGCGGCGGGCCGCGGGCCCTCGCCGCGACACTCGAAAGGGTCGAACTGTGCCAGGCGAAAAAAGCGCACTACGGCAAAGCGCTCGCCGCCTGGATGAAGTCAACCCAATAGTTGCATAAATTTTGCTCGGTTTTATCAAATTCACTATAAAACCATAGAGTGATAACGCTATTAGCCAGAAAAACGAATTCACATAAGGTGACGCGCCCGGTTTCTCGCCCAAGCTGGCGGCACATCTTGTCCGCTTCCCCTCGAACCGTAGAATTACTACGGTTTGTCGGGGAATCGGACAAGCTGCACTCGCCAGCTTGACCGAGAATTCCGGGAATCTATGCAACAATTGGGTTGAAGTAATCAACACCGCCGCCGATCATCCGGCAGGCCCTGGGGACTGCCGGATCGCCGATCATCGTGCCGCGTTCAGCACGAGCTGGTCGTTACAACTCACTGCTGTCCCATAAACTTTCACGCGAATACAAAGGCTTTCTGTAGACTC
>DAITQM010000057.1:0-3227 GCA_036832975.1 Pseudomonadota bacterium
GCCGAGTCTACAGAAAGCCTTTGTATTCGCGTGAAAGTTTATGGGACAGCAGTGGTGTTGTTTGTAAAAATAAGATGTGGCGATGTAGCCACTGCGAACGCATCAGGAACGCCGTATGCCAAGCTAAGCTTATTTCCATTGGCATCAAACCCGTCTTCTTCTGGCATACGCTCGAAGAGATGTATCGACGGATTAGATGACATCACCTCACGCATGTGCGCTTCAGCTTCTGCCAATGTACCTTTGCAGTTAATTTCAGCATTATTGCTGGATGGGAAACAATATGATTTTTCCCATTCGATCGCATCGGCATCGGGTATCGTCGGCATGAGCATTAAACCGAGGAGCACAATGAGTACTGCTGCTCTCAGTCCTGAATGAATTCTCATCTGCATTTCCCCATGAATAAGGAAGGTTGTTTCACTCTAATTTGGTCAAGACTGCTTTGAAAATCCCTCTCAGACAAACGTTAGCGTACTGCTCGGATGCATTGGGCATGACCAAGCGGAGGTTCAATAATTTCCGGAAAACCCCCATTCTGGGAAAAAATACCAGATCATCGAGTGGTTGTCAATAGGGGAATTACATTTTTGGAGTTATTTTGGCGATGGTATATAAAAATTGACATATATCAATCATGACTGTTCTCAATGCTCTTTCAACTCTCTATCTCGATTATTCTGTCTTCGATTCTGTGCTAACAGCACGACCAGCTCAACCCGATTGTTGCATAAGTTCCCGGGATTCTCGCCCAAGCTGGCGAGTGCAGCTTGTCCGTTTCCCTGACAAATGCGTCTGGAACGCAATTTTAACCGCGCAGCGGGCCCGAAGGGCGAGGGCAAGATTGCCCAAGCAAATCGAGCATAATTTATGCAACTATTGGGTATCCATTTCGTGATATGCCGTGCTCAGTAGATTCTCGAACGCCGCGACATAGGCGGCGTGGTCACCGAGCGGGCTGTGCTGCAATTGCCGGCGAAGGTCGGCGCGGGCGGCGCGGAGCCGGCCGGTTTCGCCTGTCAGCCGGGCGGCAATGGCGACATAGTCGTCTTCGTTTTCGGCGATCCAATCGCGCCGTCCGAGTGCGCTGAGGATACCGGCACCCATGCGGCTATAGAACGCCTCGCCGGGCAGCGTCACTACCGGCACGCCCATCGCCAGGGCGTGGAAGGTGGTCGTGCCGCCGTTGTACGGCTGGGTATCGAGGATCGCATCGACCCTGCGGTAGGCGGCGAGCATGTAGCGGAACGGGCTCGGCCCCTCGATCATTAAACGCCGGCTGTCGATGCCGAGTTCGGCGAAGCGTTCGACGATCCGAGCTGCCGTGGTCGTATCGCCCAGGCCGCCGGCTTTGAGCAGCATCCGACTTTCCGGGACGGCGTCGAGCACCCTCGCCCATCGCTTTAGACACGATGGAGAATACTTGGACAGGTTGCCGAAATTGGCGAAAACGAATTCGCGCCCGGCATGGCGCTCGGGATCGGGTAAAGGCCCGAGACCGGGAGTGCAGAATACGCAATGCGGCAGGTAAAGCAGACGCTCGCGGTACAGATCCGCCTGCGGCGGCGGGCAGACGACGTCGTCGGCGATCAGGTAATCGACCGCGGCGTAGCCGGTGGTGAACGGAAAACCCAGAAAAGCGGCCTGTAACGGCGCCGGCCGGCGGCCAAAGACTTTCAATCGGGAATGCGCGGTATGGCCGGCGAGATCGATCAGAATATCGACGCCGATAGTGCGGCACAAGGCGGCGAGCGCTTCGTCGTCGAGAGCGGCGACATTCCGCCATTCGTCGCAATCCGCCCGCAGTCGGTTCGATACCTCGTCCTCAGCGGAATGGGCGTGCAGGACGACGATCTTGAAACACCGCCGGTCGTGCGCCGCGAAAAGCGGCGCCATGAACTGCGCCACCGGGTGATCGCCGTGCAGATCGGGGCTAAGATAGGCCAGCGTCAACCGCTCGCCGCGCGGGCGTACCGGGCGCGGCGACGGCGCGACCGGCCAATCGGCGACGATGCTGCGCTGCACAGCGGCGACTTCGCCGGCACTTAAGCGGTCATCGTAGAGCGCCGCGAAAGCCAGGCTGCGGCGCGTCTCCTCATTATCGTTCGCCGCGCGAGCGCGTTCGATAAAGTCGCGGCCGGCGGCGATTTCGCCGCGATAAACATGGATCTTCCCCGCCGTCAGCAGGGCGCCTGTGTGATCCGGTTTTAGCGCCAATGCCTCATTGCAGTACGACAACGCCTCGGCAAGCTGCCAGGCTTCGCTCAGGCAAACCGCAATATTGACTTTGACATCGGTGCGCTGCGGATACAAGTTGGCGGCGCGGCGCAGCAGATCGATCGCCGGGCCATGCCGGCCGGCCTGCCAATCGAGCGCCGCAATCCGGGTGAGCAGTTCCAGCGCTTGCGGATTGAGCTGCAACGCCCGGTCGAGCGCCCGGCGGCCGGCGGCCGTATCGCCGGCCGCCAGTTGCAACTCGCCGATCTCGCTCCACGCCCGCCACAGGGCGGAATTGCGCTCGAGCGCCGCGTGCGCCGCGGCCGATGCCTCCGCTGGACGTCCCAGGCGGCGCAGAACGACAGCGCGGCCGAGGTGCGCCTCGGCCATCTGCGGAGTGTGCGACAACGACCGGTCATAAGCCGCCAGCGCTTCGCGGTCGCTCCCGGTATCGCGCAAGGCATTAGCGAAATTGAACCACAAAGCCGCGTCGTCGCCCCCCTGCTCGACGGCGCGCTGATAGCAAGCGACGGCCAGATCGACCCGGCCGAGACGGCGGTGGAGCTGACCGAGGTTGATCGACGCCGGAACATAGGCCGGATCCTGGTCGAGAATTTTCTGGTACGCCGCAAGCGCCACCGCCAGCCGGCCGTCGCGGTGGGCGGTCGCCGCCGCGGCAAACAGGGTGTCGGAAGTGGCATTATTTTCGTCTTGCATGCCTGTACAGCGATCCGGCCGGGCGGGGTTCAATCGGCATAGCGCAAACGCCTCAGACCATTGACCATGGCGCGCCCCCCGAAAACCAGGAGCACGCCCAGGATCAACTGGAATAGTGCGACAATGACCCCAATCAACGGCTCGCCGGTTGCCGGAGTTAACCCAATAGTTGCATAAATTTTACTCGATTGCATATAATTTACAATAATATCATATAGTTATAACGCTATTAGCCGAAAAAAGCGAATTCACATATGGTGACGCGCCCGGTTTCTCGCCCAAGCTGGCGGCAC
>DAITQM010000058.1:0-2948 GCA_036832975.1 Pseudomonadota bacterium
AATCCAATTATCAACTCTGATCCCAAAGGAGAAAATGTAGCCGCTGCCGGGGTATTGGTTGGTGGTGGAATTCTCATTGCAGGTTGTGCAGTAATTCAAAGTTGTAAAGATGCTGCAAAGCGATTATTTGATACGCTCAATAACTCGTTTAGGAATGATTTTTCTGACAACTGTCTAGATGATGATGATGAACGAGAAGATTGTCAGGAACATTTTACAAGATGCCTCGATACACCACTGCAAAGTTTGCCTGGCAGCAACACTAGTGATAGTAGATGTGGTGTCTGTAGGGATCAATGTGTGCGAAATGGTGGTACTTGGCCCGATATTGCGATTACAGGTAGTGGCGCCGTTAGATGTGATTACTGGAATTTCTGACTACAAGTGTAAACAAACTACAACATTGACTATTATTAATATGAAATTAGACAATTTAAAATATAACATAGATTCTTGGACTGGCGAAATTCCATTTAGGAAAGCTGTCAGCTCGACAGAGAAGTTACGTCTTCATATAAGAGCAACTGAAAATGGGCCAACTTCAAAGCAGTTAAATTTATTACAGGAACTAGATCGTCGATACGACGAATTATGGATTGATATTTCTCAAAAACTGCTGGCTATAAAGAGATCAATTAAAAGTGCAAACGAGCTAACTCGATGTTTAGATTCTGTAATATCAATAAGCATACCTGGGGTTATTTCTGGAAACACGTTAAAAATAGTTGATTTCGTCTTGATTTATGAATTTAAAAAAGATAAAGAATTAATGGCCGGCTATTTTGTCAGCTTTGTAGATTGGAAAATAGATAGTTGTATGAAAGCAAGGTAAGCGGCCATTCTTAGCAGTTATTTCCTGATGCGGTCGATATCAATGCCAATCTAGGACAATCACGATCACTCCGACAACAACCCAACAGGCAACTCTGCCCCACTATCTCGACAGCTCACTCGTTTTTTCTTCACAGATCTGGGACGAAAAGGGCTCCTCAGCCAGGATAGTTATCGCCTTTCTTTAGAATCGTCTCTAAGAGGGAGCGGACAGGGAGCTGACAGTGACGTACTCGGAAGAACGTAGAAAAGCGATATTGGCCAAGCTTTGACCACAGCACAGCCGTAGTTTCCATGAGGCGGCTACCGAGGAAGGGATTTCGGAAGCCACGCTGTACAACTGGCGCAGGCGGGCTCACCTGGATTGATGCTCGGATCGATGGTCACGAATCGATGGACAGAATCATGACAGTCCTGGATTGTGTATAATCACGGTGGCGAGCGCGTCCGGAAATCAGGCAATGTCTTTTCCGGCCCGCTCACCGATCGGTTGTTCATCTACAGTGAAAGCAGCCAATTGCTCGGCGAATACGCGGCAAACGGCACGGCTGTGGCGCAATATCTGTGGCTGGGAAACATGCCGATCGGTGTGATCCAAAGCGGTCAAGTTTATGCCATCCATACAGACCACCTGACTACCCCGCGGGCCGTGATAAACTCCCAAGGCACCACAGTTTGGCGCTGGGAAAGCCTGGATCAGCCGTTTGGGGAGAGCCTGGCGGATGAAGACCCAGACGGCGACGGAGTCACCTTTGAATTCAACCTGCGGTTCCCAGGCCAGTACTTTGACGAGGAGACGGGGCTGCATTACAATTACTTCCGGGATTATGACCCGACGACGGGCCGATACATCCAGAGCGATCCCATCGGACTCGACGGCGGCATCAATACGTATGCATACGTTGCGTCAAGCCCTTTGATGCTCACCGACCCCGAGGGATTGGATTATTGGGTGGAGAATGCCGATCCAAGTGAGTCTGGGCTCGGCATGCATCAGAGTATTTGCGTTGGAACGCACACCGGGGTTGGTAAGAAGAATGGTTCTGCCTACTGCATCAGCTTCGGCAGGAAGCCGGGTCAGAAGGATTGCTACTTCGAATGCGATGGACATGTGTACGTCGACAGGAGTCCGTCTGGGCCGATCGATTTTCCACTTTTCAGGAAAACAAGTTCGCAAACAGACCGGAAAATTAAGGCCAAGCTGCAAGCAATGCTTAGGCAGCCGAACCGTCCGTGGGATGTCATTGGCGGTGAGAACTGCCGCGTCTTCTCGCAAGCTGTATTTTGGGTTCTAGTGAACGAGTACGGCGGCGAGTCCTGGCCTAACATTCTTATGAATGGCGGTTTGTGATGGACTGGAAACGCTGCGCCGCCGTGCTGCTTGTCGCTTCCGTACTCCAAGGTTGCGACAAGGACGTTCCTCAGACGATTGAGCTTACAGTTGCACAGCAGTTCGCTGATCCGGGTGTGACTGGGCTTTTCAGCAGTCTCGACTGCTCTGGAGAGCGGATTCCTTCAGTGCACGCGAATGCCCGCATTGTTTTTGCAACGACCAGTATCAGAGGGGGTATTGGCGTCGTGACGCAGGAGTTGTCTGTCTGCGTTCACGATGAGGAATCGTGGCGCGCCGTATGGTCGAGTCGTCACGGTGGCGGTGCTCGATTGATCCGGATCGATTGCACAGCACTGCCAGAACCGTGCAGCGAGGATTTCGAGTATTGAGCGAGGGCGGAGGGTCAGCGCGGGCGCGTAGGGCGGATCTCGATCCGCCGCTTCACCCGCGTGTCACGCTCAACGCCCAGCGTTCGCGCTGGGCGTTGGCTTTTTCGGCTTCGCTAATCAATGGTCGCTAGTATTCCGGCAGCTGCTCGCTGATCTGGCGGATCACGGTGCGCTTGTCGAGAGCGGAAATGCCACCGCCGGCACCGTTGCCGGCGCGGAACGAAATGGTTTTCTGATCGATGTACGCCAAAGCGCCCTCGCGTCCGAGGGGCACCTGCTCGCCGGGAGCTGCATCGAGGATTGCGCGCGCCTGATCCAGACCGCCGACCCGACCGGCGGTATCACCCAATACGCCTATGACGCCAACGACAACCTGGTGCAGGTCACGGACCCGC